>NZ_BBYR01000028.1 GCF_001293525.1 Pseudideonella sakaiensis
GGTCGCGGGCGATGGGCGGCGCGAAAGCTGCCGCTGAGGTTGCAGCTGAGGCTGACGCCGAGCCTGAGCCTGAGCCTGAGCCTGAGCTTGAGCCTGAGCCTGAGCCTGAGCCGGAGCCGGAGCCGGAGCCGGAGCCGGAGCCGGAGCCGGAGCCGGGGTCGGGGCCGGTGCAGCGCCATTCGCTGGCCCGGGCCCGGCGCCGGCCCCGCCCGTCCCGGTCGCGCGGGCCGGTGCGGGACCGACCGGCTGCGACGCGGGAATCGGACCTTGCGCTGGGGTGTCCCGCGCCACCGGTTGCGGTTGCGGTTGCGGTTGCGGTTGCGGTTGCGGTTGCGGTTGCGCCTGCGGTTGAGCCTGCAGTTGGCCCTGGGGTGTCGGCCTCGGCAGGTCCGCCGCCGCAGGTTCGTTCACCGGTGCCAGTGCGACCGGGGCCGGCGCGGCGTCGCGCTCACCGGCCCGCTGCGACAGCGCCCAGCCGGCCAGCGCCAGCCCGAGCACGGCGAGGACGGCGCCGAGGCCCAGGGCGGCGCGCGCGCCGCGCGCGGGCACCGGCGTGGCCACGGCGGGGCCGTCGCCGAGGACGGGCGACGCGAGGGTCGGCACCTGGCCGCGGCGGCGCTCGGCCTCCGCCCGGCGCAGGGCCTCGAGGATGTAGGACATCGCGGCGGCTCGCTGCGTCAGGAGGGGGAAAAAGGCTGGAGGGACCGGACGCGGGCCCGCGCGGGCCGCGAGGCGCCCACGGCGGGTCCGCCGCGGCCGGGGGGGTGCGTCATGGCGTCCTCCGCGGGGCGGCAGGGCGAGCGAGCAGCCGGGGCTCGTCGACGCCGGTGGCGCGGTTCAGCGCCATCGCGGTCAGCGGGCCTGCTCGGCCGTCGGGTGCCAGGCCCTGCGCGGCCTGGAAGGCGGCCAGCCGGGCCGGGCGCTCGCCGGCCCCGGCCGCGGCCCCGGCGGCGTCGGCCGCGCCGCTCGCAGCGCCCTCGCCGGCGGCCGCGGTCCACAGCGCGAGGCGCGCCGCGAGGCGCTCGGCCGGCGACGCGTCGGCCGGCAGCCCCGGCGGCGCGGGCGGCTCGGCGCGCCAGAAGGTGGCGAAGTCGCCGCGCCAGCCCGCGGCGGCGAGTGCGGCCGCCGGCACCGACCAGGCGCCGCCACCGACCTGCACCGCGACGCGGTCGCCGGCCAGGCCGACCAGCAGCAGCGGCCGGCCCGGCCCCGCACCCGGTGGCGCGCCGGGCGCGGCCCCGTCGCGCAGCCACAGCAGCGCCGGCCGGTCGAGCTGGCGCAGCTGGTCGAGGCCGCCGCTGCCGCGGTAGCAGCCGAGGCCGGCCGCGGGCGCGGCGGCGCAGCCGTCGCCGGGGCCCAGCCGCGCCCCCCAGCGCGCGGCCAGCGCCTGCCACCCCGCCGCCTCGTCGCCGCCTTCCGCCGCGAGCCGCGCACGCAGGCCGGCCGCCGACAGCGCGGGCCGCTCGCCGGGGCGCACGGCCGCGGCCGACCCTGCACCGCCCTCGGCCCCGGCCCCGGCCCCGGCCCCGACTCCAGCCCCAGCCCCAGCCCCAGCCTCGGCCGCCAGCGTGTCGGCGACGCCTCCGGCCGGCCCCTCCGCCATCGGCTGCGACGCGGCCGCGCCGGCAGCGAGCGCGGACGCGCCCCCCGCCGGCACGCCGGCCGGGCCAGTGCCGCGCAGCAGCCCGCCCAGCCCCGCACCGACCGCGCCGGCCAGCAGCAGCGCGCCACCGAGCACCGGCAGCGGGTGGCGTGCGGCCAGCGCGCGCAGCGCCGCGACGCGGCCCGGCGGGGCCGCGCGGCCCGCGACTTCGCGCGCGGCCTGCTCCAGCGTCGCCGCGTCGACGGCCGCCAGGCCCTGGGCATAGGCGCCGAGCAGCGCCCGGTCGCACAGCAGGTTGATGCGCCGCGGCACGCCGCCGCTGAGCCGGTGGATGCGGCGCAGCCGGGCCGGCGGCAGCGGGCTGGGCCCGCGCAGCCCGGCCACCGACAGGCGGTGCTGCAGGTAGCGCGCGGTGTCCGCCTCGTCGAGCGGGCCGAGGTGGTGGCGTGCGATCACCCGCTGCGCCAGCTGCTCGAGCGCCGGCTGGGCGAGCAGCTCGCGCAGCTCGGGCTGGCCCACCAGGATGATCTGCAGCAGCTTGCGCTCGTGCGTCTCGAGGTTGGTCAGCAGGCGCAGCTGCTCGAGCACGTCGGCCGCGAGCTGCTGGGCTTCGTCGATCAGCAGCACGCAGTGCCGGCCCTGCGCATGCGCGTCGAGCAGGAAGCGGTTCAGCGCGTCGACGTGGGTCTTGACCGTCGGCACCACGCCCGGCGGCAGCGCGACGCCGAACTCCTCGCACACCGTGGCCAGCAGCTCGAGCACCGCCAGGCGCGGGTTGAAGACATAGGCGACGCGGCACTGCGGCGGCACCTGCTCGAGGAAGCCGCGGCAGACGGTGGTCTTGCCGGCACCGATCTCGCCCGTCAGCACCACGAAGCCACCCCCCGCGCCGAGGCCGTAGAGCAGGTGGGCCAGGGCCTCGCGGTGGTGCTCGCCGAGGTACAGGTAGCGCGGGTCCGGCGCGATCGAGAACGGTTCGTGCTCGAGGCCGAAGTGCTGCACGTACATGCCGCGAGGATAGCCGGCGCGCCGCAGCGCCGACGGGGATGCGGCCGGCCGGGGCGGCGGCGGCCGTTGCGGCAGCCGGTTGGTACGATCCGGCTCCCACCCTGCCCCGTCGCCCGCCGCCGACCCGCCCGCCGATGTCCCGCGTCTTCAACTTCAGTGCCGGCCCCGCCGCCCTTCCCGAGCCGGTGCTGCGCCAGGCGGCCGAGGAGATGCTCGACTGGCAGGGCAGCGGCATGTCGGTGATGGAGATGAGCCACCGCGGCCGCGAGTTCATCGGCATCTGCGAGGAGGCCGAGGCCACGCTGCGCCGGCTGCTCGCGGTGCCGCCGCACTTCCGCATCCTCTTCATGCAGGGCGGCGGGCTGGGCGAGAACGCGATCGTGCCGATGAACCTGTCCGGCGGGGGCGCGGTCGACGTGGTGGTCACCGGCGCGTGGAGCCGCAAGTCGCTGGCGGAGGCCGGCAAGTACGCCGACGCCCGCGCCGCGGCCGACACGCGCGACGACGGCCACACCTCGCTGCCGCCGCCGGCGCAGTGGCGGCTGCGCGACGGCGCGGCCTACGTGCACGTCTGCTCGAACGAGACCATCCACGGCGTGGAGATGGCGACCCTGCCCGACCTGGCCGCGCTCGGCTGCCGCGCGCCGCTGGTGGTGGACTGCTCGTCGCACGTGCTGTCGCGCCCGGTCGACTGGTCGCGCGTCGGCCTGGCCTTCGCCGGCGCGCAGAAGAACGTCGGCCCGGCCGGGCTGACGCTCGTGTTCGTGCGCGAGGACCTGCTCGGCCGCGCGCTGGCGATCTGCCCGTCGGCCTTCGACTACCGGCTCGTCGCGGACAACGGCTCGATGTTCAACACGCCGCCGACCTACGGCATCTACGTGGCCGGCCTGGTGTTCCGCTGGATCGAGGCCGAGGGCGGCGTGGCCGAGATGGACCGCCGCGCCGACGCGCGCGCCGCCCGCGTCTACGGCTGCATCGACGGCAGCGGCGGCTTCTACGTGAACCGCGTGCAGCGCACGGCGCGCTCGCGCATGAACCTGCCCTTTTTCCTCGCCGACGAGCGGCTGCAGGACGACTTCCTGGCCGGCGCGAAGGCCGCCGGGCTGGTGCAGCTGAAGGGCCACAAGTCGGTCGGCGGGCTGCGCGCCTCGCTCTACAACGCGATGCCGATGGCCGGCGTCGAGGCCCTGGTGGACTACCTGGCCGATTTCCAGCGCCGCCGCGGCTGACCCGCGGCCCGAACGATGTGCCCGACGACCCCGGAGCCTGCATGCTGACCGTCAACAAGCTCCTGGCCGGCGGCCAGGGCCTGGCCGCCGCGCTGGTGCGGCGCGCCGCCACCGTGACCCTGGACTGGGACCTGCGCCAGAAGAGCCGCTTCGAGGCCGAGGACGACCGCGGCCGCCGCCTCGGCGTCTTCCTGCCGCGCGGCACCCAGGTGCGCGGCGGCGACCTGCTCGTCGCCGAGGACGGCACCCTGGTCAAGGTCATCGCGGCGCCGCAGCCGGTGATGGTGGTGACGCACTGCCCGCAGCACGGCACCCCCTTCGACCTGCTGCGCGCCGCCTACCACCTCGGCAACCGCCACGTGCCGCTGGCGCTGCAGCCCGACCGCCTGCTGTTCGAGCCCGACCCGGTGCTCGCGCAGATGCTGCGCCGCATGCACCTGATCGTCACCGAGACCGACGCGCCGTTCGAGCCGGAAGGCGGGGCCTATGGTGGCGGGCATGGGCATGGGCATGGGCATGGGCATGGGCATGGGCACGACCACGACCACGACCATGACCACGGCCCGGCGCACGGTCACGACGCGGCCCACGGGCACGCGCACGGTCACGACCACGACCACGACCATGGGCATGGACACGCGCATGCCCATGATCACGATCACGATCACGATCACGATCACGATCACGATCATGGCCACGGCCACGGCCACGGCCACGACCACCCCCCGGGCCACGTCCACGGCCCCGGCTGCGGCCATGCGCACGCGGCGGGCGCGGCCGCGCCGGTGGCGCTGCCCGCGAGCCGCCGCACGCCCGCGGCCGACGCCGGCGCCGCCGATGACCCCGCCGGGCGCTGAGCCCGGCCGGCCCGGCGGCGCGACGCTGCTGCGGCTGATGTGGCTGGCCTCGCCGGCGCTGCCGGTCGGCGGCTTCAGCTACTCCGAAGGGCTGGAGGCGGCCGTCGAGTCCGGCCGCGTCGGCGACGAGGCGGCGGCCACGGCCTGGCTGCTGGACCAGATGCACCTGGGCCAGATGCGCTCCGACTGGGCGGTCGCGGCCGCGGCCCATGCGGCCTGGACGGCCGGCGCGCCGGACGACGCGCGCGCGCTCAACGACTGGGTGCGCACCAGCCGCGAGACCCAGGAGTTCCGGCTGCAGACCGAGCAGATGGGCCGCTCGCTGGTCGACTGGCTGCGCAACGGGCCGCAGCCGCAGGACCCGCGCCTCGCGGCGCTGGCCGCCTTCGCGCCCGCGCCCACCTGGCCGGTCGCCTTCGCGCTGGCCGCGGTGCAGGCCGGCGCGGACGCGCGCGAGGCCCTGCTCGCGCTCGGCTTCGGCTGGGCCGAGAACATGGCCCAGGCGGCGATGAAGGCCGTGCCGCTCGGCCAGGCCGCCGCGCAGCGCCTGCTCGGCGCGCTGGCCGACGCGCTGCCGGCCGCGGTGGAGCAGGCACTCGCGACACCGCCCGAGCGCCGCCAGGCGCACGCACCGATGCTCGCGCTGCTGTCGGCGCAGCACGAGGTGCAGTACTCGCGGCTGTTCCGGTCCTGAGGCCGCGGCCGGAGCGCACGCGGTGATCGGGGCGGGAACCGCCCGCCGATAAACTCGCACCGAATCCGCCGCGCCACCTCCGGCGACGGCGCGCGCAACCGAAAGCCGCCCCCGTGAACGCCCTGCACCACCTCCCCGGCCGCACCAAGCCACTCCCGCCGCTGCGCGTCGGCGTCGGCGGGCCCGTCGGCTCGGGCAAGACGACGCTGGTCGAGATGCTGTGCAAGGCACTGCGCACGCGCTACGACCTGGTGGTCGTCACGAACGACATCTACACCAAGGAAGACCAGCGGCTGCTGACGGTGGCCGGCGCGCTGGAGCCCGAGCGCATCCTCGGCGTCGAGACCGGCGGCTGCCCGCACACCGCGATCCGCGAGGACGCGTCGATCAACCTGGAGGCGGTGGACCGGCTGCTGGCGCAGTTCCCCGATGCGGACATCGTGTTCATCGAGTCCGGCGGCGACAACCTCGCGGCCACCTTCAGCCCCGAGCTGTCGGACCTGACGATCTACGTGATCGACGTCGCGGCCGGCGAGAAGATTCCGCGCAAGGGCGGCCCCGGCATCACGAAGAGCGACCTCTTCGTGATCAACAAGACGGACCTCGCGCCCTACGTCGGCGCGGACCTGGCGGTGATGCAGGCCGACACCACGCGGATGCGCAGCGGGCCGAAGGGCCTGAAGCCCTTCGTGATGACCAACCTGAAGACGCAGGCGGGCCTGGACGAGGTGATCGCCTTCATCGAGACGCGCGGGCTGCTGACCGCGGCCGGCTGAGCGCGCGCCGGATCGGGCGGGCGCCAGCCCCCGATGCGCTGCCCGCTGCGCCGCCCGGCGCCCGCACCGACGCGCAGGCGCGCAATCCCGCGCCGTTCAGGCGCCGCGCGCCGCCTGCAGTGCCCGGCCGGTGCGCAGCACGGCGTCGACCACGCGCTGCAGGCCCGCGTCCTGGCGGGCGTCGAGGGTGGCGCCGTCGGCCAGCGCCTTGTCGGCCTGGCCGAGCGCGTAGTGCTCCGGCACCACCAGCAGGCCGATCGTCGCGCCGAGGAAGCCGCGCAGCGCGCCCAGGCTGCGCAGCCCGCCGAGCGGCCCCGGCGACGCGCTGACCAGGCCGGCCACCTTGCCCGCCGTCGTGGCCAGGCCCTGCGGCAGGCCGTCGGACGCGGGCACCCGCGACACCCAGTCGAAGGCATTCACCAGCAGCGGCGGCACGAAGGCGTTGTACTCGGGCGTCGACACGAAGAGCGCGTCGTGCTCGGCCAGCAGCCGGCGCAGCGCGAGCGCACCGGTCGGCAGGCCGGCCGCCTCGAGGTCGCCGTGGTAGAGCGGCAGGTCCAGCGCGCCCCAGTCGACCGTCGTCACGGCCGCACCGCCGGCGGCGAGCCGCTCGGCGGCGAACGCCGCGAAGCGGCGGTTCAGCGAGGCGCGGCGCGCACTGCCGGACATCACGAGCACCTTCAGCGTCATCGGGGTCTCCTTCTCCAGGTCGAGGGTGCGCGGCCGGGGCCGCGCGCGGGGCGCGGCGCCGTGCCGCGCCCCACGGGCCGCGCTCAGGCGGCGAGGTCGAACACCAGCACCTCGGCGTCGCGGCCCTCGCTCAGCCGCAGCGCCGACTCGTGCGCGATCATCGCGCCATCGCCGGCCTGCAGCGCCTGGCCGTTGACGCTGAGCGCGCCGCGCACCAGTTGCACATAGGCCTTGCGCGCCGGGTCGAGCGCGAGCGTGGCCTCCTCGGCGCCGTCGAACAGGCCGGCGTACAGCGCCGCGTCGGCATGCAGCTTGACCGAGCCCTCGCGCGCATCGGCGCTCGCCACCAGCCGCAGGCGGCCGCGCTTGTCGGCCGGCGCGAAGTGCTTCTGCTCGTAGCCGGGCGGGATGCCGCGCGCGTCGGGCAGCAGCCAGATCTGCAGGAAGTGCGTGCTGCCGTCCTTCTCGTGGTTGAACTCGCTGTGGCGCACGCCGGTGCCGGCGCTCATGCGCTGCACGTCGCCCGGGCGGATCGCGGTGCCGTTGCCCATGTCGTCGCGGTGCGCGAGCGCGCCCTCGAGCACGTAGCTCACGATCTCCATGTCGCGGTGGCCGTGGGTGCCGAAGCCGGTCCCCGGCGCGATGCGGTCCTCGTTGATGACGCGCAGGTTGCCCCAGCCCATGTGGCGCGGGTCGTGGTAGTCGGCGAACGAGAAGCTGTGCTGGCTGCGCAGCCAGCCATGGTCGGCATGGCCGCGGTCCTGGGACTTGCGAAGGGTGATCATGTCCGTCTCCCGGTGGGGCCGTCGCGTCCATCGCGCGGCGCGCCCGTCGTGGAACGAATGGTGGCGCCGCGGGGTCTGCGCGCCATCGCCCGGGGCTTGAAGCCCTCGTTCAAATAAGATGAACATCCGTCCGACGACCGCCCGCCCATGCCGCACCACGCCCTGACGCCCGACGCCCTGGTGATGATCGACACCATCGCGCGCACCGGCAGCTTCGCCGCCGCCGCCCGCGAGCTCGGCAAGGTGCCGTCGGCACTCACCTACAGCGTGCGCCAGCTGGAGGATGCGCTCGACGTGCTGCTGTTCGACCGCCGCTCGCGCCAGGCCCGCTTCACCGCCGCCGGCGAGGAGCTGCTGCACGAGGGCCGCCGGCTGCTGCAGGAGATGGAGGCGGTGTCGAACCGCGTGAAGCGCGTCGCCACCGGCTGGGAGACCCAGCTGACGATCGCGGTGGACGGCGTGATGTCGCGCATCACGATGTTCGAGCTGTGCGAGGCCTTCTACGCGCTCGGCCCGCCGTCGGCCGCCGGCGGCGCGGCCGACGGCCCGGGCGACCCGGCCACGCGGCGCGGCCCGGGCACCCGGCTGCGGCTGCGCACCGAGGTGCTCGCGGGCACGCTGGAGGCGCTGATGACCGGCCAGGCCGACCTGGCGATCGGCGTGGGCCTGCGCGGCGAGCGCTCGCTGCCCCCCGGCGTGCACACCCAGCCGCTGGGCGAGATGCCCTTCGTCTTCGCGGTCGCGCCGCACCACCCGCTGGCCGGCGCGACCGAGCCGATCCCCGATGCCGAGCTGCTGCGCTACCGCGCGGTGGCGGTGGCCGACTCGGCGCAGCGCCTGGCGCCGATGACCGTCAACCTGCTGCCCGGCCAGGACGTGCTGACGGTGCCCAGCACGGCCGCGAAGATCGAGGCGCAGATCCGCTGCCTGGGGGTGGGCCACCTGCCGGAGCCGCTGGCGCGCGAGCACATCGCCGCCGGCCGCCTCGTCTGCAAGCGCACCGAGCGCCCGCCGCACCGCGCGGTGCTGGGCTATGCCTGGCGCGAGGGCGGCGGCCCGGGCAACGCCGGGCGGCGCGGGCCGATGGGCCTGGCACTGCGCTGGTGGCTGGACCAGCTCGAGCGCCCGGCGACGCGGCTGGCGCTGCTCGAGCGCCACGCCGGGCCGTCGCCGGCCTTCGTCGACTGAAGAAGCTGTGGTGAACAGCGCGAGCGCCCCGGTCGTCGGCCGCTTCGCGCCCTCGCCCACCGGCCCGCTGCACGCCGGCTCGCTGGTGGCCGCGCTGGCCAGCTGGCTGGACGTGCGCTCGCGCGGCGGGCGCTGGCTGGTGCGCATCGAGGACGTCGACACGCCGCGCTGCGTGCCCGGCGCGGACCGCGTGATCCTGGGCCAGCTCGCGGCGCTCGGCCTGCTGCCCGACGCGCCGCCGCGCTGGCAGTCGACGCGCGGCGCGGCCTATGCCGACGCGCTGGCGCGGCTCGTCGCGCAGGGCGACGTCTACCGCTGCGACTGCAGCCGCCGCCGCATCGCCGAACACTGGGCCGCGCAGGGCCGCGACCCGGCGCGCTTCGCCGCCGCGCCCTACCCCGGCACCTGCCGCGCGCGCAGCGACGTCGACCCGGCGCGGCCGCATGCGCTGCGGCTGCGCTGCGGCACGCCGCAGGCGCCGCTGTGCATCGCGTGGACCGACCGGCGGCTCGGCCCGCAGGCCCAGGACCTGACGGCCGAGGTCGGCGACATCGTGCTGCGCCGCGCCGACGGGCTCTGGGCCTACCAGCTGGCGGTGGTGGTGGACGACGCGGACCAGCGCGTGACCGACGTGGTGCGCGGCGAGGACCTGGCCGACAACACGCCACGCCAGATCCACCTGCAGCGGCGCCTCGGCCTGCCGACGCCGCGCTACCTGCACACGCCGCTGGTGCTCGGCCCCGACGGGCACAAGCTCTCGAAGCAGAACGGCGCGCGGGCCGTCGAGCTGCGCGATCCGCTGGCCGCGCTGCGCGCGGCCGGGCAGGTGCTGGGCCTGGCCGTCGACGCGCCGGATGCGGCCAGCTGGCGCGCCGCGGCCGTGCGCGCCTGGGCCGACGCGGCCGCGCCCGGCGGGCGGTTCGGGCATTGCCGCTAGCATTCGCCCCTCGCCGCGCGACGACGCGCCCCGCCCGCGGCGGCCCCGGCCGCCGCCACCGACCCCCGAAAGGACCCCCGATGATCACCACCGACTCCGGCCTGCAGTACGAGGACACCGTGCCCGGCAGCGGCGCCGAGGCCCAGGCCGGCCAGCAGGTGCAGGTGCACTACACCGGCTGGCTGCACGAGGCCGGCAGCCGCGGCGCGAAGTTCGACAGCAGCAAGGACCGCGGCACGCCGTTCCGCTTCCAGCTCGGCGCCGGCATGGTGATCGGCGGCTGGGACGAGGGCGTGCAGGGCATGAAGGTCGGCGGCACGCGCGTGCTGGTGATCCCGCCCGAGCTCGGCTATGGCGCGCGCGGTGCCGGCGGCGTGATCCCGCCGAACGCGACGCTGGAGTTCGAGGTCGAGCTGCTCGGCGTCTGAGCGTGTGAGCGCACCCGGCGCGGCCGCGTGCCGCGCCCTCCGGGCCCCTGCCATGCCGATCCGCTACGACATCACGCACACCACCACCTACCGCTACCACGAGCCGGTGCGCTTCGGCGAGCACCGCGTGATGTTCCGCCCGCGCGACAGCCACGACCTGCGGGTGCTGGCCACCGACCTGCGGGTGTCGCCGGACGCGGCGGTGCGCATGATCCAGGACCCGCATTCGAACTCGATCGCGCTGGTGCAGCCGCTGGCGCCGGCGGACGAGCTGTGCATCGTCTGCCGCTTCACGATCGAGCACGCGCACACCAACAACCTCGAGCTGCCGCTGGCGCCCTCGGCGGAGCTCTACCCCTTCTCGTACAGCACCGCCGAGCGCTTCGACCTGGAGTGCTACCTGCGGCCGCACCACGACGACCCGCAGGGCACGCTGACGGCCTGGGCGCGCCAGTTCCTGCGCACCGACGGGCCGACGCGCACGCGCGACCTGCTGGTGCAGATGAACCAGCACATCCGCGAGCATTTCCGCTACGCCGCGCGCGACGAGGAGGGCACCCAGCCGCCGCTGCAGACGCTGGCGCTGGGCAGCGGCACCTGCCGCGACTTCGCGTTGCTGATGATGGAGGCCGGTCGGCGCCTCGGCGTGGCGACGCGCTTCGTCTCGGGCTACCTCTACGACCCGGCGCTCGACCTGCCGCCCGACCCCGCGCCGACCGCGGCGGCGGACCCCGGCGCGGCCGCCGAGGGCGCGGCGCCGGACGCCGGCGCGCCCGTCCCGGTGGAGACCGGCAGCCCCGCGCCCCCGGCCCCCGCGCCCGCGGACGCCCCGGTGCCCACGCTGGGCGCCGGCGCGACCCATGCGTGGATGCAGGCCTACCTGCCCGGCGCCGGCTGGGTGCCCTTCGACCCGACCAACAACCTGCTCGGCGGCACCCAGCTGATCCGGGTCGGCGTCGCGCGCGACCCGGACCAGGCGGCCCCCGTCGCCGGCAGCTGGTACGGCGAGCCCCAGGCCTATGCGGGCATGGCCGTCGAGGTGCGTGTCTCGCGGGTGGGCTGACGCGGGGCGGCCGGGGCCCCGTCCTACAGCGGCCCCCGACGCAGGCCGATGGGCCGGCGCCGCCGGCTGCGCTCCAATGGCGTGCATGAGCTGCCTGCGTTCTCCGGCGCCCGCACAGCCGACCCGGTCGGTGCTGGCGGCGCGCACGCCCCTCGTCCGCCGCGTTCCGCCTGCAAGCGGCGCGGCGGCGGGGTGCGACTGTAGGACGCGTCCTACGATCCCATGGCGAGCGCGCCGACAAGGCGCGTCGACGAGCCAGTGAGACACTCCGAACCGGAAACCGCTCGTGCGGCTGCGACGGCCGAATCGGATCGGTATGGAGTCTCTGCGCCCCATCCGGGCGCGCACGATCGGGCGCCCGCGGCGCAGTCGATGGCCAAGCTCAAGACCTACATCGTCGAAGACAGCCCGGTGATCCGCGAGAACCTGATCGCCACGCTGGAGGAACTGGCGCCGGTGGAGGTCGTCGGCACCGCCGAGACGGAAGAGGCGGCGACGCAGTGGCTGATGGCGCACCGCGGCGACGTGGACCTCGTGATCGTCGACATCTTCCTGAAGAGCGGCTCCGGGCTCGGCGTGCTCGCGGCCGACTGGGGACGCTCCGCGACGCGCGTCGTGGTGCTCAGCAACTACGCGACCGCGGACATGCGGCGCAAGTGCCTGGACCTCGGCGCCGACCACGTCTTCGACAAGTCCAACGAGATCGACCTGCTGGTCGGCTTCTGCATCAGCAGCGCCGAAGAGATGCAGTAGCCGTCGCTCAGCCCGCGGCCTGCGCGCGGGCGTGGTGCCAGATCGCCCCCGGCGTGCACAGCCACACGCGGCCCGCATCGCGGGCCGCCGCCACCCGCTCGAGCGCCTGGCGCAGGTGGCGCAGCCGGTAGGGCTGGCCCACCAGGTAGGGGTGCAGCGCGATGCCCATCACCAGCGCCGGCGCGCCCGGCGCGGCGGTCTGCTCGAGCATCTCGTCGAGCTGGTCCGTGATCATGCGGGCGAAGTCGCGGCCGTCCATCGCACGCGCGACGATCATCGGGATGTCGTTCAGCTCCTGCGGGTAGGGCACGGCCCAGAGCGGGAGCCCGCTGCGCGTGCGCATCGGCAGCGGCTGGTCGTCGTGGCACCAGTTCAGCGTGTAGCCGTAGCCGGTCTCGGCCAGCAGGTCGGGCGTGACGCGGCTCTCCGAGATCCACGGCGACAGCCAGCCGTCCGGCGCGCGGCCGCTCTCCCGCTGCATGCGTTCGCGGCAGGCCAGCAGCAGCGCCCGCTCCTCCCCCTCGGCCAGCACGCCCTGGCGTTCGGCGTTGGTGTGCCCATGGCCGACCAGCTCGTCGCCGCGCGCGACGCAGGCCGCGACCAGCTCGGGGCAGTGGTCGTAGAGCGCGGTGTTGACCAGCGCCGCGGCCGGCAGGCCGAGCCGGTCGAAGGTCTCGAGGCAGCGCCACGCGCCGACGCGGTTGCCGTACTCGCGCCACGCGTGGTTCAGCACGTCCGGCGCCGGGCTGGCCGGCCCGATGCCGGCGCCCAGGCCCTCGCCGAAGGCGAAGTGCTCGAGGTTGAAGCCGAGGTAGACGGCCAGGCCCACGCCACCGGGCCAGCGCCAGGCCGGGCGGCGCGTGATCGGCAGGTAGTCGAAGCGGCCGTGGTCGGGCAGCCGGCCGGGGTACTGCAGAGGCATCTGGCGAGAGGGCGACGGGGCGCGGGGCCCCGGGTCAGGCGATCACGTCGACGTTGGAGCAGCGGCGCCGCGGCCTTACTGGATCAGGCCGTTCTTCAGCGCGTAGTAGGTGAGGTCGCTGTTCGACGAGAGCTTCATCTTCTCCATCACGCGCGTGCGGTAGGTCGACACCGTCTTCACGCTGAGCGCCATGCTGTCGGCCATGTGGCCGATGGTCTCGCCCTTGGCCAGCCGCAGGAAGACCTGGAACTCGCGCTCGGACAGCAGCTCGTGCGGCGGCTTGTCGCCCTGGCCCGCCAACCCGTCGGCCAGCAGCTCGGCGACGGCCGGGGTGATGTACTTGCGGCCGCGGTAGACGGTGCGGATCGCCTTGACGATCTCCTCCGGGTCGCACTCCTTGTTGAGGTAGCCGCTGGCGCCCTGGCGCAGCAGCGTGGTGGCGTAGTGCGTCTCGGGGAAGCCGCTGAGGATCAGCACGGGCAGGTCGGGTGCGCGCGCCTTGATCGCGGCCAGCGCATCGACGCCGCTCTGGTCGGGCATCGACAGGTCCATCAGCAGCACGTCGACCTCGCCGCGGCGGACGATGTCGAGGGCCTCGCGGCCGTTGGCGGCCTCGCCGATGACGGTCAGGTCCACCTGTTCGGAGAAGTACTGGCGCAGTCCGGCACGGACGATGGCGTGGTCGTCGACGATGGCGATTCGGATCATGGTCGGGTCGCGTCGTGTTCTGGAGCGGCCAGTGTAGGGCCGCGGTCTGCCGCCGTGCAGCGCGCCGGATCGCCCGCGCGCCGCGGCAACTCTCGCGAAACCAGCATCCATGCGGCTTCCAGCGCGGTCTGTGGGTCGCGTCCTACAGCACAAGCCTGGGCTTGCCGACAGGGCGCCGGCCCGGGCTCCCATCGTCGGTGAAGCGCCGGCTGCCTAAGCTGGGACCCATCGCAACGACCCATGGATCCGCCCGGCGCTGCGAGCCCTCGACAAACCCGCGGACACCGGCCCCACGCGCCGGATCACCAGGAGAAACCCATGCTGCACTACGCCGTCGTCTTCTTCGTCATCGCGATCATCGCCGCCCTGTTCGGCTTCGGCGGCATCGCGGCCAGCGCCGCGGGCATCGCGAAGATCCTGTTCCTGGTCTTCGCCGTGCTGGCGATCGCCAGCTTCCTGTTCGGCCTGATCCGCAAGGGCTGAGGACGGGGAACGCCATGAAGCTCGCCACCACCGACCGCAGCACGGACCGCCTGCACCAGGCGGCCCACGTCGCCGAACGCGCAGCGCTGCGCGCCGCCGACAGCGCCGAGCAGGCGCTGCAGGACACGCGCCGCGCCGCCAACGCCACCTTCGACCGCCTCGACGATTCGGTGCAGGCGCTGCGCGGCAACGCGCTGCCCCGCCTCGAGCGCCTGGGCGACCGCGCCGAAGGCATGGCCCGCCGCAGCCTGGACGCGGCCCAGGAGCGCGCGCGGCTGATGCGCGAGCAGGCCCTCGCGGCCCGCGAGCGCAGCGCCGATGCGATCCGCGAGCAGCCCTTCAAGTCGGTGCTGGTGGCCGCGGCCGCCGGCGCGGCCGTGGTCGGCCTGCTCGGCCTGGTGCGTGCGGCGCGCGCGCCGCGCTGAGCCCCGCTCGACGCCTTCCTGCTTCTGCCCAACCGAGGACACCATGAAGAAGACGACTACCGAGGCGCCCGAGCGCCTGCAGCTCGACGAGGCGGCGATCGAGGCCGCGCGCCAGGACATCGGCGACGGTGCCGTCACGCCGGGCTACGGCCCCTGGCGCGACGACATCGTCCGGCTGCTGAACGATGCGCTGGCCACCGAGCTGGTCTGCGTGCTGCGCTACAAGCGCCACCACTTCACCGCCAAGGGCCTGGCCTCGCCGGCGATCGCCGACGAGTTCATGGTCCACGCGAACGAAGAGGCGGCGCACGCCGACCGCCTGGCCGAGCGCATCGTGCAGCTCGGCGGTGAGCCGGACTTCTGCCCGGACGGTCTGAGCGAGCGCAGCCACGCGGGCTACGACGAGTCCGCCGAGCTGAAGGCGATGGTCAAGTCCAACCTGGTCGCCGAGCGCGTGGCCGTCGAGACCTACCGCCAGATGATCCAGCTGGTGGGCGACAAGGACCCGACCACGCGCCGGCTGCTCGAAGAGATCCTGAACGACGAGGAAGAGCACGCCGACGAGCTGGCCGACCTGCTGGAGCAGCGCTGAAGCGCTGCCTCCGCCGAACACGAACCCACCCACACCGACCGAGGAGTCCCCCCATGAACCCGATCAAGACCGTTCTCGTTGCCGCCGTCTCCGCCGCCGCGCTGCTCACGCTGCCGGGCTGCGCCGTCACCCGCGGCCAGTCCAGCGTCGGCGAGTACATCGACGACGCGACCATCACCACCCAGGTCAAGGCCCGGATGGTGGAGAACAAGCAGGTCGACGCGGCCGCGATCAGCGTCGAGACCCTGAACGGCACCGTGATGCTATCGGGCTTCGCGAAGAACGCCACCGAGAAGACCACCGCCGAGCAGATCGCCCGCGGCGTGAACGGCGTGAAGTCGGTGAAGAACGAGATCGCGATCCGCAGCTGATCGCGCCGCGCTCACGCGGCGTGCCCGACCGGGGCCGCCGCGTCAGCCGGGCGGCTGGCGGCCGTGCTCGCGGTCCTGCAGCAGCCGCCACATCACCTTGCCGGAGCCCGACTTCGGCAGCGCCTCGACGAACTCGACCACGCGCGGCACCTTGTAGGCCGCCATGTGCTCGCGGGCCCAGTCGATGATCTCCTGCGCCGTGACCCGTCCCCGCGCCTCGCTGCGCGGGACGATCACGGCCTTCACGCTTTCGCCACGGTAGGCGTCCTGTGTCGAGATGATGCAGGCCTCCTGCACCGCGGGATGCTTGTAGAGCAGCAGCTCGACCTCCGCCGGCCAGACCTTGAAGCCGCTCGCATTGATCATGCGCTTGAGCCGGTCGGTGATGAAGAAATAGCCTTCCTCGTCCATCCGGCCCAGGTCGCCGGTGCGGAAGAAGCGCCGGCCATCGAACTCGCAGAAGGCGGCCGCGGTGGCCTCCTCGTGGCGCCAGTAGCCCTGGAACACCATCGGCCCGCGCACGATGATCTCGCCGATCTCGCCGGGCGGCAGCTCCTGCAGGCCGACCGGGTCCACGACACGGGCGTCGACGCCGAAGATCGGGATGCCGAGGCACTGCAGCTTGGCGCGCTCGGGCGGGTTCGCGTGGGTCGGCGCGGCGGTCTCCGTCAGGCCGTAGCCTTCGGCGAAGGTGATGCCGAACTCGTCCAGCAGGCGCTGCGCCACCGCCTGCGGCATCGCCGCGCCGCCGCCGCTCAGGTAGCGCAGGCTGGACAGGTCGAAGCGCGCGTAGTTCGGGCTGCCGAACAGGTCGATGATCATCGTCGGGATGCAGACCCAGTGGCTGACGCGGTGGCGCGAGATCAGGCGCCCGGCCAGCTCGCGGTCCCAGCGCGGCATCACCACCACCGTCGCGCCGCCCATGATCGGCGCGTGCAGCCCGTACATCATCCCGGTGATGTGGAACATCGGCACCACGCCCAGGCTGACCGACTCGGCGCCCGACGGCGCCCAGGTGCCCGCGCCGACCACGTTGGCCATCAGCGTGCGGTGGGTGTGCATGCAGCCCTTGGGCAGGCCGGTCGTGCCGGAGGTGTAGGGCAGGATCGCGAGGTCGTCGGGGCCCGAGCGGTGGGGCTCGGGCACGAGCCCGGCGTCCAGCGCCTGCGTCCAGCGCGTCCAGCGCGCGCCGCTCGGCGACACGCCGTCGGCATCGACCGGCAGCGCCGGGTCGGCGCGCAGCCAGGCGTCCATCGCCGCCGACGGGGCGTCCTCCGGATCGGTCGCCTCCGGCGCGTCCATCGCGTCGGCGTAGCGGGTCACCAGCACGCGCGCGGCCCGCCGTGCGGCCGGCAGCTCGGCCTGCGCCGCCTCCACCACGCCGGCCAGGTCGGCGCTGCAGATGATCACCCGGGCCTCCGGGTCGGACACGGCGTGCCCGAACTCGTCGGCCCGGTTCATCGGGTTCACCGGCACCACCACCGCATCGGCGCGCAGCACCGCGTAGTAGGCCACCGCATACTGCGGACAGTTCTGCATGAACAGCACCACGCGGTCGCCGCGGCGCACGCCGGCCACCGACTGCAGCCAGCCGGCCAGCGCCTCCGCCTGGGCCCGCACCTGCGCGTAGCGGTGGCGGCGGCCGAAGAAGAGGTAGAGCGGCTTGTCGGGGTAGCGGGTCGCGCTGACCTCCAGGTTGAACCACAGGCTGGTCTCGGGCAGCACCAGCTCGCGCGGCAGGCGGCGCGGCCAGTGGGCCAGGTGGGGACGGTCGGCAGGCACGTGGAACACGGACGACTCCGGGCAGGACGGACTTCGGGCAGCGGGCGCCGGCCGCAGGGCAAGCCGCCGTCGCGCCGGTCCCTGATCATCCGCCCGGCCACGCACCCCACCCTGTCACCGAGCCGACGCCGCCCCCCGGGACTTTCCCCAGGAGCGGAGGCCGGCTCCGCTGCCGCATCCCCCCGGCTGGGGAATGCCCCGCCCTGGCAGGGCGCGCCGCTTGCTTATGCTCGGCCCATGGGCCTGCAGGACCGTCCTTCCATGCGCCTCCCGTCGCCCGACGGGCAGGTCGGGCCCCGATGAGCCGCGACACGCCGTCGCCGCCGGCCATCCTCGACGTCGAGGCCTCCGGCTTCGGCCGCGACAGCTACCCGATCGAGGTGGGCTACGTGCTGCCCGACGGCCGCGCACGCTGCACGCTGATCCGCCCCGCGCCCGGCTGGGTGCACTGGGACCCGCAGGCCGAGGCGGTGCACCACATCCCGCGCGAGGCGGTGCTGCGCCACGGCCGCGAGGTCGGCGACGTGGCCCGCTGGCTGAACGAGGAACTGGGCGGCCTGACCGTCTACACCGACGGCTGGGCCCACGACTACCCCTGGCTCTCGGCGCTGTTCGAGGAGGCCGGCTGCAGCTGGCGCTTCAAGCTCGACAGCCTGCGCAGCCTGCTCGACGAGCAGGAAGCCACCCACTGGCACGCGCTGAAGCAGCAGGTCGGCCGGGAACTCAAGCTCGAACGCCACCGCGCCAGCGCCGACGCCCGCCTGCTCCAGTCCACCTACCTCCGCCTCAAGCACCCCCCATGAAAAAGCCGCCTCCCGGCGGCCCTGCTCCTCAAAACGTGGTCAACCAGCGCCCCCAACCAAGCAGCCTCCGCGGATCCGGCTCCGCCGGTCCGCTGGAGGCGCCCCCCTGGGGGGGAGCGGCGTCAGCCGCTCCGGGGGGGGGCCATTGACCAAGCAGCCTCCCCGGATCCGGCTCCGCCGGTCCGGCGGAGGCGCCCCCCTGGGGGGGAGCGGCGTCAGCCGCTCCGGGGGGGGTCCATTGACCAAGCAGCCTCCCCGGATCCGGCTCCGCCGGTCCGCTGGAGGCGCCCCCCTGGGGGGGAGCGGCGTGAGCCGCTCCGGGGGGGGTCAGGCCCTAGCTGCGCGCAGCTTCAGCGCGAAATCCTGCAGCGCCGCGATGCCACTCTCCTCGGCGCGCTTGCACCAGCCCTGCAGGTCGATCACGAGCTGCTCGGCCGAGACGTTGGTGCGCGTCCACAGCTGGCGCAGTTCCTCGCGCATCGCCAGCAGCGTGGCCAGGCGCGGGCTGTGCTCGACGGCCGCCGCGACGTGGGCACGGGCCGCGGCCGGGATCTTGTCCTCGTCGCGGTGCAGCCAGCGCTTGGCCAGTTGCAGGTTGGCCAGCTTCGCGCTGCCGGCGGCCCCTTCGGCCTTCAGGTGGGCGATCTCGGCCCGGCAGGCGGCGCGCAGGTTGCGGGCGTACTTGGCCATCACCTCGTAGCGGTTGGCGATCACCGCCTCCAGCGTCTTGTCGTCGGCGACCGGCTTCACGCTGCCCAGGCGCAGCATCGGCGGCGTCTTGCGCACCTTGGCCAGGCCCAGCATCTCCAGCCCGCGGATGTAGCCCCAGCAGAGGTCGAACTCGTAGGGCTTGACCGAGAACTTGGCCGAGGTCGGGTAGGTGTGGTGGTTGTTGTGCAGCTCCTCGCCGCCGATGATCAGGCCCCAGGGCGAGATGTTGGTCGACGCGTCCGGCGCCTCGAAGTTGCGGTAGCCCCACCAGTGGCCGAGGCCGTTGATGATGCCGGCCGCCGTGACCGGGATCCAGGCCATCTGCACCGCCCACACGGTCAGGCCGGCGGCACCGAACAGCGCCACGTTGATCAGCAGCATGATGCCGACGCCCTGCCACGAATAGCGCGAGTACAGGTGGCGCTCGATCCAGTCGTCCGGCACGCCGTGGCTGTACTTCGCGATCGTCTCGGCGTTCTTCGCCTCGGCGCGGTAGAGCTCGGCACCCTCGCGCAGCACCTTGCCGATGCCGCGGGTGACGGGGCTGTGCGGGTCCTCCTCGGTCTCGCACTTCGCGTGGTGCTTGCGGTGGATCGCGACCCACTCGCGGGTGACCATGCCGGTGCCGAGCCACAGCCAGAGGCGGAAGAAATGCGAGGGCAGCGCGTGCAGGTCGAGCGCGCGGTGCGCCTGGGCGCGGTGCAGGAAGATCGTCACGCCGGCGATCGTGATGTGCGTCGTCACGAGCGTGTACAGCACGATCTGCCACCACGAGGCATCCGTCAGGCCGTGGGCCAGCCAGTTGATCAGGGCGTCCCAGAGCGTCGTCACAGTGTCCATCGAGCGGCTTTCCTTGCAGTGCCCGGACTGTCGGGCAGCCCGCATTGTAGGGGAGCCCCCTCCAGGAAAACCCCCGAAAAGACCCGTGGGACGGCCCGTTTGACCTCGGTCAAACGTGCGGCGGACCGCCCGGCCGGCGGCCTCGGACCCGGTTCAGCGGCGCTGCCAGGCCGCCGCGAAGAAGCCGTCCGTGCCGTGCCGGTGCGGCCACAGGCGCAGCCGGCCGTCCTGCACCAGGCCGTCGCCGCCCTCGACCCGGGCCTTCGCGAGCAGCTCGGCGACGTCCAGCGGCTCGTAGTCGGCCGCATGCGCCGCGGTGAAGGCCGCGGCGACCGCCTCGTTCTCCTCGGCCAGCAGGCTGCAGGTGGCATAGACCAGCCGTCCGCCGGGCTTCGGCAGCCGCGCGGCGCTCTCGAGGATCGCCGTCTGCTTGGCCACCAGCTCGGCCAGCGCGGCCGGGCTCTGGCGCCATTTCAGGTCCGGGTTGCGGCGCAGCGTGCCGAGGCCGGAGCACGGCGCGTCGACCAGCACCCGGTCGATCTTGCCGGCCAGGCGCTTGATGCGTTCGTCGCGCTCGTGCGCGATCTGCACCGGGTAGTGGTTGGACAGGCCGCTGCGCGCCAGCCGCGGCTTGAGCGCGGCCAGCCGGTGGCCGGAGGTGTCGAAGGCGTAGAGGCGGCCGGTGTTGCGCATCGCCGCGCCCAGCGCCAGGGTCTTGCCGCCGGCGCCGGCGCAGAAGTCCACCACCATCTCGCCGCGCCGCGCGTCCACCAGCAGCGCCAGCAGCTGGCTGCCCTCGTCCTGCACCTCGACGCGGCCGTCGAGGAAGACCGGCTGCTTCTGCAGCGCCGGCTTGCCCGCCAGCCGCAGGCCCCAGGGCGAGTACGGCGTCGGCTCGGCGGCGAGGCCGGCCTCGGCCAGCGCCGCGCGCGCCTCCTCGCGGCGCGCCTTCAACAGGTTCACGCGCAGGTCCAGCGGCGCCGGGCGGTTCAGGGCCTCCACCAGCGGCCAGAAGTCGTCCGGCCGCTCGGCCTGCAGGCGCTCGGCCAGCCAGGGCGGCAGGTCGTGGCGCTGCGGCTCGGGCAGGCTGGCCGGGTCGACCGCCTGCACCTGGCTGAGCCAGGCGCGCTCGCCCTCGTCGAGGCCGCCGCGCAGGAAGCCCGCGTCGCCCTGCCAGGCCAGCAGGGCCAGCCGGCGCGGCAGCTCGCCGCGGCCCGACTGGGCCAGGTGCTGGTAGCGCAGCCGGTGGCGCAGCAGCTCGTAGGCCGTCTCGGCCAGCGTGTGGCGCTCGCGGCCGCCCAGGCCGCGGTGCTGGCGGAAGAAGTCCGACACCACCTTGTCGGCCGGGTGATCGAACTGCAGCACGCGGTGCAGCAGGTCGGTCGTCAGTTCGAGCAGCGCATGGGGAGGCATCGCGGGATTATCCCGGCACCCCCGGCGCGGCGGCCCGCGGGGCGCGCGCCGCGCGCCGGCGCCCGGCCGGCGCCGCCTACACGCCGCTCACATGCGGCCCTTCCACGGCACCAGCCAGGTCTCGACGCGGCGCATGAACAGGTCGAAGGCGTAGGCGACCACGCCGATCACGACGATGCCCATGATCACGATGTCGGTGCGCAGGAAGTTGGAGGCGTTCAGCACCATCTGGCCCAGGCCGACGTTCGCGGCCACCATCTCGGCGGCCACCAGCGTGGTCCAGCCGAAGCCGATCGCGATGCGCATGCCCACCAGGATCTCCGGCAGCGCCGACGGCAGGATCACGTGGCGGATCACCTGCGCATAGCTCGCGCCCATCGAGTAGGCGGCGTTGATCTGCTCCTGGCTCGCGCCGCGCATGCCGGAGCGCGCGGCCAGCGCCAGCGGCGCGAAGCAGCTCAGGTAGATCAGCAGCACCTTCGGGATCTCGTCGATGCCGAACCAGATGATGATCAGCGGCAGGTAGGCCAGCGGCGGCAGCGGGCGGTAGAACTCGATCGGCGGGTCGAAGATGCCGCGCGCCCAGCGCGACATGCCCATCGCGATGCCGACCGGCACCGCCGTCAGCACCGCCAGCCAGAACGCGGCGGTGACGCGCAGCAGGCTGGCGCCGAAGTGCTGCCACAGCGGCTTGTCGTTCGCGGTGCCGGTGAGGTACTCCCAGAACTGCTGGAACACCGCCTGCGGGCTCGGCAGGAACAGCGGCTTGACCCAGCCGAGGTTGGTCACCGCGAACCAGGCCAGCAGCAGCACCGCGAAGGTGACGGCGCTGATGGTGGCGCTGCTGCCTTCGCCGGGTACGCGGAAGCGGCTGGTCTTGACCGGCCCGCCGGCGGCGGGCGGCACCGGGGTGGGGACGGACGGCGTGGCCGTCGGCGCATGGGCTGCCATGGTGCTTCACTCCAGGAGGCCGGGCGGCACGCGGCCGCGGCGGCAGGGACGTTCGGATGCGGACGGGGCGCGGCACGCGCCCTCGCGGGGCTGGCGGCGGCCCGGCGGGCCGCGCGCCGCCTCAGGCGGCCAGCGGCTCGCGGTGGTGGATCAGGCCGAGCACTTCCTCGCGCAGCCGGATGAAGTCGGGGCCGGACTTGACCTTGCGGGCGTCGCCGTGGCGCAGGAACTCGCGCGAGAACGGCAGGTCGTCGTAGGTGTGCGAGATGCGGCCCGGGCTCGGGCTCATCACGATCAGCCGGGTGGCGAGGAAGAGCGCCTCCTCGACCGAGTGGGTGATGAAGAACACCATCTTGTTCGACGCCGACCAGGCCCGCAGCAGGATCTCCTGCACCTGCTCGCGCGTGAAGGCGTCGAGCGCGCCCATCGGCTCGTCCATCAGCAGCACCGCCGGGTCGTTGGCCAGCGCGCGGGCGATGCCCACGCGCTGCTGCATCCCGCCGGACAGCTCGTAGACGGCGCGGTCGCCGTACTTCTGCAGGCCCACCAGCGCGAGCTTCTCCTCGGCGATGCGCGCCCGCGTCGCGGCATCGACGCCGCGCAGCCGCAGGCCGAGCGCGACGTTGTCGCGCACGTTCAGCCAGGGCATCAGCGCGTGCTTCTGGAACACCACGCCGCGCTCGGCGCCGGGGCCGGAGACCGGCCGCCCGTCCAGCAGCACCTCGCCCGCGGAGGGCGGCAGGAAGCCGGCGATGCAGTTCAGCAGCGTGGTCTTGCCGCAGCCCGAGGCGCCGAGCGCGACGACGAAGTCGCCGTCGCGCAGCCTCAGGTCCACCGGCGCCAGCGCCTGCAGCGTGCCGCCCTTGACGGCGTAGTTCACCGTCAGCTGGCGGATGTCGAGCGTGGGCATGTCGGCTCCCTTTCCCGCGGCTTACTTGCCGAGCGCCTTCTTGACGTAGACGTCGGTCACGAAGCCGGTGTAGCTCGGCTTGACCTCCTGCACGCGGCCCTGCTCCTTCAGGAACTGCGCGGTGTTCGACATCGCCTTGGCGGCGCCGCCACCCAGCCACTGCGCGGACAGCTGGTCCTGCAGGGTCGGGAAGGCGTAGAGCGACATCGCCGCCGGCACGTCCTTCGGATCGGCCTTGGTCCACTTCGCGATCGCCTTGACCTGCGGGCTGTCGGGCGTCCAGCCCTTCAGGCCGGCGCGCACCTCGTTGTTCGCGCGGTCCAGCGCCTTCACCAGCGCGACCATGAAGCCCTCGTTCTCGGCCGCCCACTTGGCGTTCACCGCGATGCCCTCGAAGGTCGGGTGGCCCATCTTGCCGACGCTGCCGGAGGTGGCGATCACCTTGCCGGTGGCCTTGGTCTTGCTCAGCACCGGGTCCCAGATGAAGGTGGCGTCGATGTCGCCGCGCTCCCAGGCGGCGGCGACCTCGGGCGGGCGCATGTTGTTGACGTTGACCTGGCGCGCATCGACGCCGGCCGTCTTCAGCGCGGCCATCAGCTGGTAGTGCGCGGTCGAGACGAAGGGCACGCCGACGCGCTTGCCCTTCAGGTCGGCCAGGCTGTTGACGCCGGAGCCGTTGCGCACCACCAGCGCCTCGGCATCGGCGATGTCGGCGGAGATCCAGAACAGGCG
Source organism: Pseudideonella sakaiensis (assembly GCF_001293525.1). Taxonomy (GTDB): domain Bacteria; phylum Pseudomonadota; class Gammaproteobacteria; order Burkholderiales; family Burkholderiaceae_C; genus Ideonella_A; species Ideonella_A sakaiensis. The sequence continues at coordinate 23,655 of NZ_BBYR01000028.1, forward strand.
GATGTCCTGGCCCTGGCTGGCCGCGGCGGTCAGCGGGCTGGAGCCCACCTCGCCCATCTGCACGTCACCGGAGGCCATCGCGCGGATCACGTCGCCGCCGCCGCCGAACATGCGCCAGTTGATCTTGTAGCCGGTGGCCTTCTCGACCTCGCCGGATTCCATCACCAGGCGCAGCGGCACCAGCATGTCCTGGTGGGCGAAGGTGACTTCCTTGCGGGCCTGGGCAGCGGCCAGGCCGGGCAGGCCGGCCAGGGCCAGCGCGAGGACGAGGGTGCGGCGGGACGGGTGCATCGAAGGCTCCTGAGGCGGTGATTCGGGGCCGTGCGCTCGCTGGCGCCGACCGTGCCGGCACTGTGCGCGCCCGGGGGGGTGGGCGCAAAGGGCCAGCCCGGCGCCAGCCATGGGTCCAGCACCCTGGGAATTACCCGGAGCACGCCCCGCGAGCGTGCCCGCGCGAGCACCCCGCACCGTCGCGGTGCCCGCCAGGCACGGGCCGGGCCGCCCGCCGCGGCGGACGGCCCGCGGCGCTCAGCCGGCGAGCGCCGCCTGCGGCCCGCGCACCAGCGTGCCCGGCAGCGCGCCGGTGGGCTCGCCGCCCTGCATGATCACCTGGCCGCGCTTGAGCGTCGCCACGTAGCCCTCGGCGCCCTGCACCAGGCGGCGCCCGCCGGCCGGCAGGTCGAAGGCCACCTTCGGCGGCGGCAGCCGCAGCCGCCCGTAGTCGATGATGTTCACGTCGGCGAGGCAGCCCGGCGCGAGGCGGCCGCGGTCGTGCAGGCCGTAGATCGCCGCGGTGTCGCGGGTCTGGCGCTGCACCATCAGCTCCAGCGGCAGCGTCGGCCCGCGCTGCCGGTCGCGCGCCCAGTGCGTCAGCATGTAAGTGGGCATGCTGACGTCGCAGATGTAGCCGCAGTGCGCGCCGCCGTCGGCCAGGCTCATCATCGTGCGCGGGTGCTGCAGCTGGGTGTGCAGCTGGCTCAGGTCGTTGTAGGCGTAGTTGAAGCTCGGGAAGTAGATGATGCCGCTGCCGTCGTCGGCCATCAGCATGTCGTAGGCCACCTCCAGCGGCGCCCGCCCCTCGCGCGCCGAGATCGCCGCGATGCTGCGCTCGGCCGGCGGCTCGTAGTCCGGCTCGCGGCCGAGCAGGTACATCTTGTGGAAGCCCTGCGTGAGGTAGGCCAGGCGCGAGTCGTACTTCGCCGCGCCTTCCATCGCCGCCGCATCGGTCAGCTGCGCGCGCACCTGCGGGTCGCGCAGCCGCGCCAGCTTCTCGGGCCACGGCAGCGCCGCCATCGACAGCCACAGCGGGTGCGCCATGAAGGGATGCGTCGAGCCCTGCCAGGCCATCAGGATGCCGGCCGGCCGGCCGGCCACGGCGCCGTACAGCGGCACGCCCTCCTCGTGGGTGCGGTCCAGCATCGCCAGCAGGTTCTTCCAGTTGTCGCGCGTGAGGTCGGTCTGCACCAGCGCGAAGGCCACCGGCAACCGGTTCTGGCGCGCGATCTGCGTCAGCCACGGCACCTCGGTCTCCATCTGCGAATGGTTCGAGGTCATCTGGAAGACCCCGTGGCCGACCTCGCCGAGCGCGGCCGCGATGCCGAACAGCTCGTCGGGCGACGCGAAGGTGCCCGGCGGGTACTTGCGGCCCTGGTACTTGTGGATGATGGTGCGGCTGGTCGAGAAGCCCAGCGCGCCGGCCTTCAGGCCCTCGCGCACCAGGCCCACCATGCCCTGGATGTCGTCCGGCGTGGCCTCGTCGTGGGTGATGCCGCGCTCGCCCATCACGAAGGTGCGCAGCGCGGAGTGCGGGATCTGGGCGCCGACGTCGAGTGCGCGCGGCATGCGCTCCAGCGCGTCGAGGTACTCGGGGAAGCTCTCCCAGTCCCAGCGGATGCCCTCGGACAGCACGGTGCCGGGGATGTCCTCGACGCCTTCCATCACGCTGATCAGCCAGTCGCGCCGCTCGGCCCGCACGGGCGCGAAGCCGACGCCGCAGTTGCCCATCACGACGGTGGTGACGCCGTGGTCGCCGGACGGGCGCAGGTGCGGATCCCAGGTGGCCTGGCCGTCGTAGTGGGTGTGCACGTCCACCCAGCCCGGCGTGACGAGGGCGCCCTGGGCGTCGATCTCGCGGCGCGCCGCGCCGAGCTTGCCGCCGACGGCGGCGATGCGGCCGTCGGTGATGCCGAGGTCGCCGGTCTCGCGCGGGCGGCCGCTGCCGTCGACCAGCGTGCCGCCGCGGATGATGGTGTCGAACATGGAAGGTCTCCTGGAATCACTCGAGGCGGATGTGCGCGGCGCGGATGACCTCGCCCCAGCGCTCGTGGTCCTTGCGGACGATCTCCGCGAACTCGGCGCCGGCCGCGCCGGAGGGCTCGTTGCCCTGCTGCTCCACCAGCTTCAGGAACTCGGGGCTGCGCACGATCTTCGACAGCATCTCGGCGAGCGGCCGCGCCACCGCCGGCGCCATGTTGCCGGGGCCGAACAGGCCCTGCCAGCCGACGATGTCCAGGCCGGGCACGCCCTGCTCGCCGATGGTCGGCAGCTCGGGCAGCACCGGCACGCGCGCGGGCGTGGCGGTGCCCAGGCCTTTGGCCTTGCCGGCCTTGATCAGGCCGACCGCGGTGGCGGTGCCGTCGAAGTAGAGCTGCACGTCGCCGGCGACCAGCGCGCGCGAGGCGTCGGCCGTGCCCTTGTAGGGGATGTGCACCATGTCGATGCCGGCGCGCATCTTCAGCAGCTCGCCGTTCAGGTGCGAGGTCGAGCCGGGCGAGAACGACGCGAAGCTCAGCTTGCCGGGGTTCGCCTTCGCGTAGCGCACCAGTTCCGGCACGGTGTTGAACGGCGCCGACGGCGGCGCGATCAGCACCGTGGCCGACTTCATCACCTGCGTGAGCGGCGTGAAGTCCTTCTGCCAGTCGTAGGGCAGCTTGGCGTAGAGGTGCGGGTTCTGGGTGTGCGTGACGACGATGGTGTAGAGCAGCGTGTGGCCATCGGCCGGTGCGCGCGCCACCTCCTGCGCGCCGATCACGGTGCCGGCACCGGGCTTGTTGTCCACCACCACCGGGTGGCCGTTGAGCGCGTCACCGAGCAGCTTGGCGATCACGCGGGCGTTCGCGTCCGAGCCCGAGCCGGCCGGGAAGGGCACGACGATGCGGATCGGCTTGCCGGGCTGCGGGAAGGCGGGCGCCTGGGCACCGGCCACGCCGGACAGCGTGGCGGCCAGCGTGGCGACGGCCAGGCCGAGCAGGCGGCGGCGAGGGGTAGCGGTCATGCGGGGGTCTCCATGGGAAGGGAAGGCAGGGTCGCGCCGCCGCGACGAGGGCGGCCGGCGCGGTTCAGGACATCCAGGTGCCGCCGTTGACGTCGAGCGCATGCCCGGTCACGTAGGCGGCCTGGGGCGAGCAGAGGAAGGCCACCGCATCGGCGACCTCGCCGGGCGTGCCGAGCCGGCCGAGCGGGATCTGCGCGGCCAGCGCGTCCCAGCGTTCGCGCGGGATCATCGTGCCCTCGATCGAGCCGGGCACCACCGCGTTGACGCGCACGCCGTCCGGCGCGAGCTCGATCGCCAGCGACTTCACCAGCGACAGCAACCCCGCCTTCGTGGCGGCGTAATGCGCCTTCGTGCCGCTGGCCGACGCGTTCAGCGCGGCCACGCCGGTGCGACCGGCGCGCGACGCGATCAGCACCGCGCAGCCCTGCGCGCGGCGCAGCGCCGGGATCGCCGCCTGGGCCATCAGGAAGGCGCCGGTCAGGTTGACGTCGACCAGCTGCCGCCACTCCGCCTCGGGGATGGCCTCGATCGGCCGCGCCGGCGCGGTGATCGCCGCCGAGTGCACCCACACGGCCAGGCCGCGTGCGCCCGCGGCGCCTTCGCCCGCCGGTGCGCCCAGCGCCGCGGCCACCGCGGCGCGGCAGTCCGCCGCGCGCGCGACGTCGGCCGCCAGGTAGTGCACGCCGTCGGGCAGCGGCGCCTCGGGGGCCTGGGTGTCGGCCACCCAGACCTCGTGCGTGGCCGCCAGCCGCAGCACGCAGGCCCAGCCGATGTTGCGGGCGCCGCCGGTGACGAGGGCGACGGGCCGCGTCACGCGGGCGGGCGCGCGGGCAGCGCGCGGGGCCGGGAGGAACGGCGGCGGGGCCGCTGGAGGGAGCCAAGGCGAGTCATCTTGATGCAAGCGTTTGCAGCGAGCATAGTCGCAGATCGAAGACCCTGCGATACAGGTCATTCCCAATGGTCTTCTGCTGGCAGAATCGGCAGGCTGCAATCGTTTGCAGAGCCCGGGCCCGGCGCGGCCGGGCCTCTGCGCAGCCCGTCCCCGCAGCCCCCGACGATCGCCGACGACGCGCGTGCCCGCCTCCACCCCTCCGCCCCGCCTGACGCCCGCCCCGGCCGCCCTGTCGCGCACGGCGCCCGCCGGCCGCGCCGTGTCGCTCGCCGACGTGGCCTCGCTCGCCGGCGTCTCGCCCGGCACGGTGTCGCGCGCGCTGTCGCGGCCGGACATGGTGCAGCCCGACACGCGCCAGCGGGTGCGCGAGGCGGCCGAGCGCCTGGGCTACGTGGCCAATGGCGCCGCGCGGGCGCTGGCGATGCGCCGCACCGCGACGGTGGGCGCGCTGATTCCCCGCTTCGGCGGCTCGTCCTTCCCGTCGATGGTGCAGGCGCTGGAGAGCACGCTGGCCGAACACGGCTACACGCTGCTGCTGTCGGCGCCGGACCATGCGCGGGCGCGCGACCCGGCGCTGCTGCGCACGCTGCTGGAGCGCGGCGTCGATGCGGTCGCGCTGCTCGGCAGCGACCACCCGCCCGCCTTCCACGCGATGCTGGCCGCCCACCCGCGCCCCTGCGTGCGCCTGTGGGGCGCGCCGGACGGCCCGGGGCCCTGCGTCACCTTCGACGAGGGGGCGGCGATCGACGCGATCGTCGACCACCTCGCCGCGCTCGGCCACCGCCGGCTCGCCTTCATCGGCGGCCGGGTGGCCGACAACGAGCGCGCCCGCTGGCGCCGCCACGGCCTGCTGCAGGCGGTGGCGCGGCGCGGCATGACGCTGGCCGACGACGCGATGATCGAGTGCGACTACGGCTTCCGCGAGGGCCACGTGGCGATGCAGGCGCTGCTGGCGCGGCGCCTGCCGGTCACCGCGACGCTCTGCGGCAACGACTACCTGGCCGCCGGTGCACTCTCCGCGCTGCATGCCGCCGGCTGGGAGGTGCCGCGCCGCATGTCGCTGGCCGGCTTCAACGACAACGACTTCGCGCCCTTCCTGCAGCCGCCGCTGACCACGGTGCGGGTGCCGATCGCCGAGATGGGCGAGCGCGCCGGCCTCTACCTGGTCGATGCGCTGGCCGGGCGCGCACCGGCGGCACCGGCGCTGCTGGCGGCCGGGCTGGTTGCGCGCGGCAGCACGGGCGAGGCGCCGCGGGGCTGATCAGCCGGCGAGCGCCTGGCGCGCGCGCACCCGCGCCCGCAGGTCGGCGACGGCGCGCGCCAGCGCCTCGATGCCGGGCGCGATGCGGTCCGGCGCGATCGACGACAGCCGCAGCCGGAAGCACGGGCAGGGCTGCGGTGCCTCCTGGTAGAAGACGTCGCCCGGCTCGATCAGCACGCCGTGGCGGCGCGCCTCGAGCGCCAGCTCGGCCGCGTCGACCCAGTCCGGCGCCTGCACCCACAGCGAGGCGCCGCCCTGCGGCAGGCGGAAGGCGAAGTCCGGCAGCGTGCGCTGCAGCGCCTCGGCCGCGGCCGCCACGCGCGAGCGCATCGCCTGGTTCAGCCGCCGCGCGTGCGACTCGTGGTGGCCGAGCGAGAGGTAGAGCGCATACGCGTGCTGCAGGAAGGCGCTGGGGTGGCGCACCACCACGTGGCGCAGGTGGCGCAGCTCGGCCACCAGCGGCGCCGGCGCGACGATGTAGCCCAGGCGCAGCGCCGGCGCCAGGCTCTTCGCGATCGAGCCGACATAGACGACGCGCCCGCTGCGGTCCAGGCTCTTCAGCGCCGGGATCGGCACGCCGTCGTACAGGTTCTCCGCCTCGTAGTCGTCCTCGATCACGACGAAGTCCTGCGCGTCGGCGGCCTGCAGCAGCGCGGTGCGGCGCTGCAGGCTGAGCGTCGCGGTGGTCGGGCTCTGCTGGCTCGGGGTCACGAAGACCAGGTCCAGCGCCGGGATCTCGTCCACCACCACGCCGTCGGCGTCGACGCGCAGCGGCACCCAGCGCGGCCGGCGCAGCGCGAAGCAGTTGCGCGCGTGCGGGTAGCCGGGCTCCTCGAAGCCGAGGCGGGTGCGCGAGTCCAGCAGCGCCTCGGCCAGCAGCTGGAAGGCCTGCTGGGCGCCGACGGTGACGATGATCTCCTCCGGCAGCGCGAACACGCCGCGCTTGGGCAGCACGCGGGTGCGCAGCTGCTCGATCAGGTCGGGCATGTCCTCGGTCTCGAAGTCCGGGGTCCAGTGCTCGAGCTGGGCGCGCGCGAGCGTGCGCATGCAGCACTCGCGGAAGTCCTCGGTGGGGAAGAGCTGCGGGTCGTGGTGGCCGTAGACGAAGGGGTAGGCGTAGTCGCGCCAGCGCGCCGGCTTGCTCAGCGTGCGCGCGCCCTGCAGCGAGCGCTTGACGCGCGGGGCCCAGTCGGGCGCGCGCGCGGCACCGCCCGACGGCGTGCGCGGCGCCTCCACGCCGACGCCGGCCGCCCGCGCGCCGGCATCGACGAAGATGCCGCTGCGCGGCCGCGCGGCGAGGAAGCCGTCGTCCACCAGCTGCTGGTAGGCCGCGGTGACGGTGTTGCGGCTCAGGCCGAGCAGCCGCGCCAGGTCGCGCGAGGAGGGCAGCGCGGTGCCCGACGCGAGGCGGCCGGCCTGGATCTCGCGCACCACGGCGGCGCGCAGCCGGGCCTGCAGCGGCAGCGCCGGCTGGTCGGGCAGCTCGAACAGCTGCAGCCACATGGCGTCGCGGGGATTGCGCATCGGGGCGGGAGGTGCCGCAGGGGGCGGACTGGATCGGTGGATCGCCGGATTCTGGCTCTAACGGGCCCCGGGATTCTGGCCTAACCTCGTGAGGAACACCCTGCCCCAGGAGCCTCCCGCATGACCGCCCCCGCCGCCGAGCTGCAGCTGCTGATCGACTTCAACGCCGCCTGGAACCGCCACGACATCGAGGCCCTGATGGCCTGCATGGCGCCCGACTGCGCCTTCCACGCGGTGGCCGGCCCGGACGAGCTCGGCCGCAGCTTCGTCGGCGCCGCGGCGGTGCGCGAGGGCTTCGCGCTCGCCTGGGCCGCCTGCCCCGACGCGCAGTGGACCGACGGCGTGCACTTCGTCAGCGGCGACCGCGGCGTGTCCGAGTCCACCTTCCGCGGCACCCGCGCGGCCGACGGCCTGCGCATCGAGGCGCGCATGGTGGACGTCTTCACCTTCCGCGACGGCCGCATCGCGGTGAAGAACGCCTTCCGCAAGGACCGGCCGCCCTTCCGCCCCTGAGCCGCCGAGCCCGCACGCCTCGCGCCCTGCCCGCCCCTGCCGTCAACCGCCGCCCCGCACCTGGGAGCCCCCCGATGGACATGACCCCGCCGCCCGCCTCCCGGCTCGCCGAGTACGACCCGCGCTACGACCCGCTGGTCGACGCCACCCCCGGCCGCGGCCGCGACTACGCGCCCACCTACTGGGTCGCCAGCGCCGGCGCGCCGCCGCCCGACGACGGCCCCGTCACGCAGGACGTGGACGCGGACGTGGTGATCGTCGGCGCCGGCTTCACCGGCCTCGCGGCGGCCCTGTTCCTGGCCCGCGAGCACGGCATCAAGGCCACCGTGCTGGAGGCCAACCAGTCGGCCTGGGGCTGCACCAGCCGCAACGGCGGCCAGGGCCAGAACGCGAGCGGGCGCCTGTACCGCTCGCAGTGGATCGCGCGCTGGGGCCTGGACACCGCGAAGCGCCTGGACGCCGAGATCCGCAGCGGCTTCGAGACCTTCAAGTCGCTGGTGGCGGAGATCCCCGAGTGCGAGCCGCAGGCCGGCGGCCACCTCTACATCGCGCACCGCGAGAAGAAGCTGGCCTTCCTGCGCAACGAGGCCGAGGTGATGCGCCGCGTCTTCGGTTACCAGACGCAGATGCTGTCCACCGCCGAGGTGCACGAGCGCTACCTGCGCGACCACGAGTGCCACGGCGCGATGCTGGAGCCCGACGGCGTCGGCGTGCACCCGCTGAAGCTGGCCTTCGGCTACCTGAAGCGCGCCCGCGCGCTGGGCGCCCGCGTGCACCCGGCCAGCCCGGTGATCGGCATCGAGACGAAGGGCGGCGTGCACCACGTGCGCACGCCCGGCGGCACCGTGCGGGCGCGCGCGGTGGGCTTCTGCACCGGCGGCTACACCGGCCAGTCGCTGCACCCCAGCCTGCGCTCGAAGATCATGCCGATCCTGTCGAACTCGCTGGTCACGCGGGTGCTGACGCCGCAGGAGCGCGAGGCCGCCGGGCTGCGCAGCACCACCTTTGTCACCGACACGCGCACGCTGCGCTTCTATTACCGGCTGCTGCCCGACGGGCGCATGCAGATCGGCAGCCGCAGCTCGATCACCGGCGCCGACGCGCCGAACCCGCGCCACATGCAGGTGCTGGTCGACGGGCTGCACCGCAAGTTCCCGGCGCTGCGCGATGTCGAGATCGCGCACTCGTGGTGGGGCTGGGTCGACGTCAGCCACGACATGATGCCGCGCATCACCCAGCCCGACCCGGCGCAGACGATCTTCCATGCGCTCGGCTACGGCGGCAACGGCGTGTCCTTCTCGGCGCATGCGGGGCGCCGGCTCGCGCAGCGCATCGCCGGCCGCGGCGACGCGGCCTTCGACCTGCCGATCTACAAGACCCCCCTGGAATACCCGAACGTCTTCGACACGGTGCGCTCGCCGCTGTTCGCGCCCTTCCGCCGCTTCGGGCAGCGCTTCCTCTACCGCTGGTACTACCTGCGCGACGAGGTGCTCTGACGGCGCGGCGGCGGCGCGACGGCCCTCATGCGTTCTGGCTCCATCGATCGTCGCTTCTGGCCCTAGGGATCGGGATCGGCGCTTGCTAAGGTGAAGACGACCGGCCCACCCTTCGTCGGGCCCCCACGGAGCTCCCCCATGCGCTTGCCCTCGTCGTCCCGCCGCTGGTGCCTGTCCGCCCTGACGGCGGTGGCCACCGCCGCCTCGCTCGGCCTGCCGGCCCAGGCCCAGGAGCCCAAGCGCGGCGGCACGCTCGTGGTCGGCACGACCCAGGCGCCGCGCCACCTGAACGGCGCCGTGCAGTCGGGCGTCGCGACGGCGGTGCCGTCGACCCAGCTGTTCGCCAGCCCGCTGCGCTTCGACGACCAGTGGAAGCCGCAGCCCTACCTGGCCGAGAGCTGGGAACTGGCGAAGGACGGCAAGTCGCTGACGCTGAAGCTGCGCCGCAACGCGGTCTTCCACGACGGCAAGCCGATCACCTCGGCCGACGTCGCGTTCTCGGTCATGGCGATCAAGGCCAACCACCCCTTCTCGACCATGCTCGGCCCGGTCGAGAAGGTCGACACGCCGGACCCGCAGACCGCGGTGATCCGCATGAGCGTGCCGCACCCGGCGATCGTGCTGGCGATGTCGCCGGCGCTGTGCCCGATCCTGCCCAAGCACGTCTACGGCGACGGGCAGGACCTGAAGTCCCACCCGCGCAACAGCACCGACGTGGTGGGCTCGGGCCCGTTCCGCTTCGTCGAGTTCAAGCCCGGCCAGCGCATCGTGATGGAGCGCTTCGACAAGTTCTTCCTGCCCGGCAAGCCCTACCTCGACAAGGTGATCATCAACATCGCGCCGGACGCCGCGTCGCTGCAGCTCGGCCTGTCGCGCGGCGAGGTGCACATGATCCCGGGCCTGACGGTGCCGGCCGACCTGAAGCGCCTTGCGAGCGACCCGAACCTGAGCCTGACGCCGAAGGGCTTCGAGGGCATCGGCGCCCTCAACTGGCTGGCCTTCAACACCGAGAAGAAGCCGCTGAACGACGTGCGCGTGCGCAAGGCGATCGCGCACGCGATCGACAAGAACTTCATCACCAAGGCGCTGATGGGCGGCTTCGCGAAGCCGGCCGACGGGCCGATCATCGCGTCCAGCCCCTTCGCGGTCACCGACGTGGTGCGCTACCCGCTGGACCTGAAGAAGTCGGCCGAGCTGCTCGACGCCGCCGGCCTGAAGGCGGGCGCGAACGGCGAGCGCTTCAAGCTGACGATCGACTACATCCCCGGCAGCGACGACCAGCAGAAGGCGGTGGCCGAGTACATCCGCGGCCAGCTGAAGAAGGTCGGCATCGCCGTCGAGGTGCGCGCGTCGGCCGACTTCCCGGCCTGGGCCAAGCGGATGGCCACGCGCGACTTCGACATGTCGATGGACATCGTCTTCAACTGGGGCGACCCGATCATCGGCGTGCACCGCACCTACCTGTCGAGCAACATCCGCCCGATCGTCTGGACCAACACCCAGAACTACCGCAACCCCGAGGTCGACAAGCTGCTCGACGCGGCCGGCGGCCTGCTCGACCCGACCCAGCGCAAGGCCTACTACGCCACCTTCCAGAAGCTCGTCACCGACGACCTGCCGATCGACTTCATCAACGTGGTGCCCTACCACACGGTGACGAACAAGAAGGTGCTGAACGTGCCGACGACGATCTGGGGACCGTTCTCGCCCTACGACGAGGTGGCGCTGAAGTGATGCACGCGACGGGCCGCGCGTGAACCTCCTTCGACGCTTCCTCTCGCGGCTCGCGCTCGGCGCCGTGCTGGTGCTGGCCGTGGTCGTGCTGAACTTCGTGCTCGTGCACGCCGCCCCCGGCGACCCGGTCGAGACCATCGCCGGCGCCAGCGGCGGCATGAGCGAGGAACTGCGCGACGAGCTGCGCGCGCGCTACGGGCTGGACCGGCCACTGGTGGTGCAGCTCGGCGTCTACCTCGGCCAGGTGCTGCGCGGCGACCTCGGCCACTCCTACTTCTTCGACATGCCGGTGGCACGGCTGATCGCGGACCGGCTGCCGCCGACGCTGCTGCTGGTGACCGCGGCCACGCTGCTCGCCTTCGTGCTCGGCACCACGCTCGGCGTGCTGTCGTCGCGGCGGCCGAACGGCTGGCTGTCGCAGGCGATCACGGTGCTGTCGCTGGTCGGCTTCGCGGCGCCGGTGTTCTGGAGCGGCATCCTGCTGATGATCCTGTTCGCCGGCACGCTCGCGTGGTTCCCGGTCTCGGGCATGCGCGCGGTCGACGCGGCCAGCGGCGGCCTCGGCTGGGCCGATGTGCTGGACGTGGCCCACCACCTGGTGCTGCCGACGCTGACGCTGTCGCTGGTCTACCTCGCGCAGTACAGCCGGCTGTCGCGCGCCAGCATGCTGGACGTGCTCGGCAGCGACTACATCCGCACCGCGCGCGCCAAGGGCCTGGCCGACCGCGTGGTGCTCTACAAGCATGCGCTGCGCAACGCGGTGCTGCCGGTCATCACCGTGCTGGGGCTGCAGTTCGGCAACGTGATGGCCGGCGCGGTGCTGGTGGAGACCGTGTTCAACTGGCCCGGGCTGGGCCGCCTCGCCTTCGAGTCGGTGCTGCGGCGCGACTACCCCACCATCCTCGGCGTGCTGGTCTTCTCGGCGATGGTGGTGGTGGTGATGAACCTGCTGACCGACCTCGCCTACCGCCTGATCGACCCGCGCATCAAGACCGGATGAACGCCACGCCCACCGCCCGCCCGCCTGCCGCGGGCCCGGCCGACCCGCCGCCGCGCGCGCTGCCGCGCGCCGAGCACCCCACCGTCGAGGCGCTGCGCATGTTCCTGCGCAACCCCTCGGCGATCGTCGGCGGCCTGCTGCTGCTGGCGATCCTCGGCGTGGCGCTGCTCGGCCCGCTGCTGCTGCCGGCCGACCCCTTCGAGATCGTCGTCGCGCCGATGACGCCGCCGTTCAGCGAGGAGGCCTGGCTCGGCAGCGACTACCTCGGCCGCGACGTGCTGACCGCGATGATCCACGGCGGCCGCGCGACGCTGCTGGTGGGTGCGGTGGCCGCGCTGCTGTCGGTCAGCATCGGCATCACGCTGGGCGCGCTGGCCGGCTACTACGGCGGCTGGGTCGACGCGCTGCTGATGCGCATCACCGAGTTCTTCCAGGTGCTGCCGGCACTGCTGTTCGCGATGGTGGTGGTGACGCTGTTCTCGCCCACGCTGACCACGGTGACGCTGGCGATCGGCGTGGTCAGCTGGACCGGCACCGCGCGGCTGACGCGCGCCGAGTTCCTGAAGGTGCGCGGCATGGAGTTCATCCGCGCCGAACGCAGCATCGGCGCCGGCGACGCGCGCATCATCTGGCAGGTCATCCTGCCGAACGCCTTCCCGCCGCTGATCGTGTCGGCCACGCTGGCGATCGGCGCGGCCATCCTGTTCGAGGCCGGCCTCGCCTTCCTCGGCCTGTCGGACCCGAACCAGATGAGCTGGGGCCTGCTGATCGGCGCGAGCCGCCCCTACGTGCTGACCAGCTGGTGGGCGGTGGCCTTTCCCGGCGCGGCGATCTTCGTCACGGTGCTCGCGGTCAGCCTGATCGGCGACGGCCTGAACGATGCGCTGAACCCGAAGCTGAGGGAACGATGAGCGCGCCGCCGACCCCGACCGCTGCGCCCGCCGCGCCCGCCGCGCCCGCCGCGCCCGCCGCGCCGCTGCTGGCGGTGCGCGACCTGCGCGTGGAGTTCCGCGGCCGCCGCGGCACCGCCAGCGTGCTGCAGGGCGTGGACTTCGAGCTCGCGCCGGGCGAGACCCTGTGCGTGGTCGGCGAGTCCGGCTGCGGCAAGAGCATGACGGCGCTCGCGCTGCTGCGCCTGGTACCTTCGCCGCCTGGCCGCCTGAGCGGCGGCAGCGTGCGCTTCCACGGCGAGGAGCTGACCACGGCCAGCGACGCCCGCATGCGCGCCGTGCGCGGCAACCGGATCTCGATGATCTTCCAGGAGCCGATGACCTCGCTCAACCCGGTCTACACCGTGGGCGAGCAGATCGCCGAGTCGCTGCGGCTGCACGCCGGGCTGGACGCCGCCGCTGCACACGCCCGCGCGGTCGAGATGCTGCGCCAGGTGGGCATCCCGGCACCGGAACGGCGCGTGGACGAGTACCCGCACCAGCTCTCCGGCGGCATGCGCCAGCGCGTGATGATCGCGATGGCGCTGGCCTGCGAGCCGGACATCCTGATCGCCGACGAACCGACCACCGCGCTGGACGTGTCGGTGCAGGCGCAGATCTTCGACCTGCTGCGCGAGCTGCAGCGCGAACGCGGCACGGCCATCCTGATGATCACCCACGACATGGGCGCGGTGGCCGAGATGGCCGACCGCGTGATCGTGATGTACGCCGGCCGGGTGATCGAGCAGGGCCGCGTCGACGCGGTGCTTTCGGAGCCGCGCCACCCCTACACGCGCGGCCTGATCGCCTGCCTGCCCGAGCTCGGCAGCAGCACCGCCGACGCGCGCACGCCGCTCGTGGAGATCCCCGGCGTGGTGCCGTCGATCTGGGAGCTGGGCCAGGGCTGCGCTTTCCGCGAGCGCTGCCCGCAGGCGCTGCCGCGCTGCGGCGCCGAGGTGCCGCCGCTGCTGCGCGGCGCCGACGGGCATGGCGTGGCCTGTTGGCTGCACGCGGAGGCTTCGGCATGACGGCCGCCGCGATCGACGTGCGGCCGGCCGCCGGCCCGGACCCGGCGCCGGCGAGCGCCCCGGTGCTGCTGCAGGTCGACGACCTGAAGGTGCACTTCCCGCGCCCGCGCCAGGGCTGGTTCAAGTCGCCGGAGGTGGTGCGCGCCGTCGACGGCGTGTCCTTCGCGGTGCGCCGCGGCACCACGCTGGCGGTGGTCGGCGAGTCCGGCTCCGGCAAGACGACGACGGCGCTGGCCGTCACGCGGCTCGCGCCGATCAGCGCCGGCCGCGTGCGCCTGGGCGACACCGACCTGGTCGCGCTCGAGGGCGAGGCGCTGCGCCAGGCGCGCCGGCGCATGCAGTTCGTCTTCCAGGACCCCTACTCCTCGCTGAACCCGCGCCAGCGCAGCGGCGACGCGGTGCGCTCGCCGCTGGACCGGATGGCCGTCGGCAGCGCGGCGGAACGCGAGGAGCGCGTGGCCGAGCTGTTCCGCCAGGTCGGCCTGCGGCCCGAGCAGCGGCATCTGTTCCCGCACCAGTTCAGCGGCGGCCAGCGGCAGCGCATCAACATCGCGCGCGCGCTCGCGACGCAGCCGGAGCTGGTGGTCTGCGACGAGCCGGTGTCGGCGCTGGACGTGGCGATCCGCGCGCAGATCCTCAACCTGCTGGTGGCGCTGCAGCGCTCGCTGGGCCTGTCCTACCTGTTCATCTCGCACGACATGGCGGTGGTGGAGCACCTCTGCGACGACGTGGCGGTGATGTACCTGGGCCAGATCGTCGAGCGCGCGCCGCGGCGGGCCTTCTTCGCGCGGCCGCTGCACCCCTACAGCGTGGCGCTGATGTCGGCCGTGCCCACGGTGCACGGCGGGCGCGCCCGCGCCGCGCGACGCATCCGCCTGGCCGGCGATCCGCCGAGCCCGATCCACCCGCCGCCCGGCTGCCGCTTCGCGCCGCGCTGCCCGGTCGCGCTGCCGGCCTGCAGCCAGGCCGAGCCGCCGCTGCGCGAGCTGGCGCCCGGCCATGCGGTGCGCTGCCACCGCGTCGAGACGGTGGCCGGCGAGCCGCGCTCGCCGCTTGCCTGGAACCCCGCATGACCGCTTCCCACGTCCCCGCCCCGGGCGCCGCCTCCGTCGGCGCGCCCGCGCCCGTCACCGTCTTCGTCGCGCGCCGGATCCTGACGATGAACCCGCGCCAGCCGGTCGCGACGCACGTGGCCGTGCGCGAGGGGCGCATCCTGGCCGTCGGCGACCTCGCGCGGATGGCGGCCTGGGGGCCGTTCACGCTGGACGAGCGCTTCGCCGACCAGGTGCTGATGCCCGGGCTGGTCGAGGGCCATTCGCACCTGATGGCCGGCGGGCTCTGGCAGTTTCCCTACGTCGGCTTCCACCCGCGCACCGACCCGGACGGCCGCGTCTGGCCGGCCTGCCGCGACTTCGACGCGGTGGTCCGGCGCCTGGCCGAGGCCTCGGCCGCGCTCGACGCGGCCGGCGAGCCGGACGCGCCGCTGACGGCCTGGGGCTTCGACCCGATCTTCATGGGCACGGCGCGGATGACGGCGGACCACCTGGACCGCGTCTCGACGCGCCGCCCGGTGATCGTGCTGCATGCCAGCCAGCACCTGATGAACGTGAACCGGGTGGCGCTGGCGAAGGCCGGGATCGACCGCGACTGCGAGATCGAGGGCGTGACGCGCGACGCCGCCGGCGAGCCCAGCGGCGAGCTGTGCGAGTTCGCCGCGATGTTCCCGATCCAGCGGCTGATCGGCAACATCTTCCGCCGCGCGGGCGGCAGCGAGGCGGGGCTGCGGATGTTCGGCCGGATCGCGACGCTGGCCGGCGTGACGACGGCGACGGACCTGGTGAACGACCTGGGCGACGAGATGCACGCGAACCTGGCGCGGCTGACGGCCGAGCCGGACTTCCCGGTGCGGGTGGTGCCGGCCTTCGTGTCGCTGGATGGCTCGATGTCGCCGGAGGCGGGGGTCGAGCACGTGCGGCGCCGGATGGCGGCGAACACGGACAAGCTGGTGTGCGGGCCGGTGAAGCTGGTGGCGGACGGCTCGATCCAGGGTTTCACGGCGCGGCTGCGCTGGCCGGGCTATGTGAATGGCGCGCCGAACGGGATCTGGGTGATGCCACCGGCGGTGCTGGGCCGGCTGGTGGAGACCTACCACGCGGCGGGGCTGCAGTTGCACATCCACACGAACGGCGACGAGGCGACGCAGGTGGCGCTGGATGCGGTGGAGGCGGCGCTGCTGAAGCACCCGCGGCCGGATCACCGCCACACGCTGCAGCACTGCCAGATGGCGGATGCGGCGCAGTTCCGGCGGATGGCGCGGCTGGGGATGTGCGCGAATCTGTTCGCGAATCACCTGTTCCATTGGGGCGATGCGCACGTGGCGCAGACGATGGGGCCGGACCGGGCGCACCGGATGGATGCCTGCGCGACGGCGCTGGAGAGCGGGGTGCCGCTGGCGATCCACAGCGATGCGCCGATCACGCCGCTGGCGCCGCTGTTCACGGCGTGGTGCGCGGTGAACCGCATCAGCAGCGGCGGCGAGGTGCTGGGCGAGGGGGAGCGGATCACGGTGGCGCAGGCGCTGCATGCGATCACGCTGGGGGCGGCCTGGACGCTGCACCTGGACGACCGGATCGGGTCGATCGAGGTGGGGAAGTGGGCGGATTTCTGCGTGCTGGGGGAGGACCCGACGGCGGTTGACCCGATGCGGCTGAAGGACGTGCCGGTGCTGGGGACGGTGCTGGGGGGGCGGGTGTTCGAGGCGCCGCGTGAGGTTCATGGCTCGGCTGCTTGAGGCATAGGGAAACGGAGGGTCCGCGTGCGGCTTGAAGGAAACGGAGGGTCCGCGTGCGGCTTGAAGGAAACGGAGCGTCCGCGTGCGGCTTGATGGAAACGGAGCGTCCGCGGCGGGGGTGGGTCCCCCCTTCCACTCCATGCCGACGCGCAAGCGCGTCGGCGCTCGCCAGGCACGGACAGTCCACTGGACTGTCCGTGTCCGGGCTCGCTCCCCCGGGCCTCCGGCCCTCCTCCTTTTACTTACGTGGAAGGGGGGACCCACCCCCGCCGCTCTGCCATCGCTCGTTGTTGCTTGACGATGGCGAACCATCGAGCTGTCTGCCCGTGATGTGGACCGAGCCCCCACGAGACGTGCCTGAGCGGCGGGGTGGGTGGGCCCCTTCCACGTAAGTAAAGGGGGAGGCCCGGAGGACATGGAGTGGAAGGGGCCCGCCCACCCCGTCGCGATCGCTCCATCCCTCCGCTCCTACAGAGCAGGGAACAAGACGACCGATGACCAGCGAAACCCCACCCCCGCCGCTCTGCCATCGCTCGTTGGTGCTTGACGATGGCGAACCAGCAAGCTGTCTGCCCGTGATGTGGACCGAGCCCCCACGAGACGTGCCTGAGCGGCGGGGTGGGTGGGCCCCTTCCACGTAAGTAAAGGGGGAGGGCCGAAGGCCCGGAGGACATGGAGTGGAAGGGGCCCGCCCACCCCGTCGCGATCGCTCCATCCAGACCCACCCCGCCAAGCCAAGCCCAGCCCAGCCAACCAGCGCATGGACCGAGACACCCGATGACCAGCCAAACCACCGTCTACGTCGCCCGCAAGATCCTGACGATGAACCCGCGCCAGCCGGAAGCCACCCACGTGGCGGTCCGCGACGGACGCATCCTGGCCGTCGGTGACCGCGCCCGGATGGCAGCCTGGGGCGAGCACCGCGTCGACGAACGCTACGCCGATGCCGTGCTGATGCCCGGCCTCGTCGAAGGCCACTCCCACCTCACCGCCGGCGGCCTCGCCGCGTTCACCTACGTCGGCTACCACGCCCGCCCCGCCCCCGACGGTGGCCAGTGGGCCGGCTGCCGCGACTTCGCGGCCGTCGCCGAGCGCCTGCGCAAGGCCGACGAGGCGCTGCGCCAGTCGGGCGCGGCCGAGGACGCGCCGCTGCTCGCCTGGGGCTTCGACCCGATCTTCTTCGGCACCGAGCGCATGACCACCGAGCACCTCGACCCGGTCAGCCGGCGCCGCCCGGTGGTGGTGCTGCATGCCAGCCACCACCTGATGAACGTCAACACCCCGGCGCTGGCCGCCGCCGGCATCGACGCCGACAGCGAGATCGAGGGCGTGGCGCGCTTCCCCGACGGACGGCCGAACGGCGAGCTGCAGGAGTTCGCCGCGATGTTCCCCGTGCTCAAGCTGGTCGGCAACGGCTTCCGCGCCGCCGGCACCAGCGAGCAGGGCCTGCGCCTGTTCGGCCAGCTCGCGCGGCGCGCCGGCGTCACCACCGCGACCGACCTCGGCAACGACCCCAGCGACGAGGGTCTGGCCACGCTGGTGCGCGTGACGGGCGAGGACGACTACCCGTTGCGCCTGGTCACCGGCTCGATGTCGCTGACCCACGGGCGCACGATGCAGGCCCAGGCCGAGCTGGTGCGCGGCCGCATGGCGCTGAACCACGAGCGCCTGCGCTTCGGCATCGTCAAGGTCTTCGCCGACGGCTCGATCCAGGGCTTCTCGGCGCGGCTGCGCTGGCCCGGCTACTTCAACGGCGCGCCGAACGGCATCTGGAACCTGCAGCCGGCGCTGCTGCGCGAGACCATCCTGCACCACCACGCGCAGGGCCTGCAGATGCACATCCACACCAACGGCGACGAGGCCACCGAGGTCACCCTCGACGCGCTCGAGGAGGCGCTGTCGCGCCAGCCGCGGCCGGACCACCGCCACACGCTGCAGCACTGCCAGATGGCCGATGCCGCGCAGTACCGGCGCATGGCGCGGCTGGGTGTCTGCGCCAACCTGTTCGTCAACCACGTCTACTACTGGGGCGAGGCGCATGCCCGCCTGACGATGGGCCCCGACCGCGCCGAGCGGCTCGACGCCTGCCGCACCGCGCTGGACCACGGCGTGCCGCTGGCGCTGCACAGCGACGCGCCGATCACGCCGCTCGGCCCGCTGTTCAGCGCCTGGTGCGCGGTCAACCGCCTGACCAGCGAGGGCCGGGTGCTGGGCGCGGCCGAGCGCATCGGCGTGCCCGAGGCGCTGCGCGCAATCACGCTGGGCGCCGCGTGGACGCTGAAGCTGGACGACCGCATCGGCTCGATCGAGGTCGGCAAGCAGGCCGACTTCTGCGTGCTCGGCGAGGACCCGCTGGCGGTCGACCCGGTGGCGCTGAAGGACCTCCCCGTCCTCGGCACCGTGCTGGCCGGCCGGCCGACCGCCTGATGGCCGGCACGGCCGACCGCCTGGTGCCCGGCACGGCCGCGGAGTCGGTGGCGCGGGCCCGGCTGGCCGGGGCGCGCACCCCGCTGGTGGTGCTGGGCGGCTTCCTCGGCGCCGGCAAGACGACGCTGCTGAACCACTGGCTGGCCCAGGCCGGTGGCCGGCGCCTGGCCGTGCTGGTGAACGACTTCGGACACCTGAACGTCGATGCCGCGCTGCTGGCCGCCGCCGGCGGCGACACGATCGCGCTGGCCAACGGCTGCGTGTGCTGCCAGATCGGCGACGACCTGTCGGCCGCGCTGGCGCGCGTGCTCGACGCGCCGGTCCCCTTCGACGCCATCCTGGTCGAGGCCAGCGGCGTGTCGGACCCGTGGCGCATCGCGCAGATCGGGCTGATCGAGCCCAGCCTCGCGCTCGGCGGCGTGGTGGTGCTGGTGGACTGCGAGGCCCTGCCCGCGCAGGCCGCCGACCCGCTGCTGGCCGACACCCTGCAGCGCCAGCTCGACGCCGCCGACTGGCTGGTGCTGAACAAGACCGACCGCGTCGATGCGGCCGGGCTCGCCGCCACCGAGGCCTGGCTGGACGCGCATGCCGCACGGCCACCCCGGCTGCGCGTCGCGCACGGCCAGCTGCCGATCACGCTGCTCGACGAGCCGCGCGCCGGCGGCCGCGGCGCGGGCTACCTGTGCCGCTGCGGCGGCTGGCACGGCGCGGACGGGCCCGGCGACGCCTCGCACGCCCCGCGCGGCGACCCGCGCCACGGCGAGGTCTTCGCGACCTGGTCCGCCGTGCCGGCCGCCCGCTTCGGCGTGCCGCAGCTGCGCCAGGCGCTGCAAGCGCTGCCGCCGGGCGTGCTGCGGCTGAAGGGCCTGGTGCGCAGCGCCGAGCACGGCTGGAGCGAGGTCCAGTTCGCCGGCCGCCACGGCTCGGTGCGGCGCGCCGCCGTCGAGCCGGCCGAGGCCTCGCTGGTGGCGATCGGCAGCGCCGGCGCGCTCGACGCCGCGGCGCTGGACGGCTGGCTCGCGGCGGCGCAGGCGGGCTGAAGCGCCGGCCAGGTCCTTGCACGGCGCGCCGGGCCACGCGGCGGCGGCCGATCCCTCTCGGCGCGGGGACGATGCGACGCTGGCGATCCCGCCCGATCGCCCGTCAGCCGGCGTCCGCGACCGCCTCCTCCGGCAGCCGCGCCTGGCAGTCCGGGCAGACCACCTCCTGCACCGCGAGCCTCTGGCCGGCGGGCCACTGGGACGGGCCGACCGCGTCCGCTTCGCACCACGGCGCCGCGTCCGACGCCTGCAGCCGCTGGCACTGGCTGCAGCGGCGCCAGCCGGCCGGTGCCGGGGCCGCCGACGGCTGCACCGTCCGCGCCGCGCGCGTGCGGCTGGACACCAGGCGGTGCTCCACCAGCACGCTGCCGCCCAGCAGCGGCGTCATCACCATGCGCAGCTCACGGCGCCGGTCCGGCGCATCGCAGCGGTAGGCCAGGGTGCGGCGCCGGCCGCTGCGGCGGGCCTGCGCGAGGCCCAGCTCGAGCAGGCGGCGCGTCGGCTCGCCCAGCACGAAGTCGAACAGCGACCGGCCGAGCACCGCGCCGGCGCAGGCGCCGGGGCCCTGGTTGTCGAGCGCGAAGCGGTCCCAGTCGGAGGAGACGGCGACCAGGCGGTCCGCGGCGTCGAGCCGGTACCAGCTGGCGGCCTGCGGCGACGGCGCGGCGCCGTCGGCGCCCGGAGCAGGTCCAGGCGGCGCGGGCGTCGCGCCAGGAGTCGGCGGCGCGCCGACGGCGAACGGGCGGGGGATACGGCGGGACATCCCGCCCATCATGCCTCGGGTCGCTAGACCCCGCGGCGCGGCCCGGATCGGGGCGGCGGCCGCCCGGCGGCCCGGGCCGCTCAGGCGGCTTGGGCGGCTCAGGCGGGGCAGCTTCCCCCGGCGACGGACTTCAGCGCGGCGTCGGCATCGGCCGCATCGATGCGGCCGTCACGCGTCAGGTCGGCGCGGACGTCGTAGCGGCTGTCCTGCCGGCCGGTGCCGGCGAGCGCCCGGATCGCGGCGACGTCACGGCAGTCGACCTGGTGGTCGAGGTTCAGGTCACCGGCCAGGCAGCCGCCGATGACCACCTCGAGCGGGCCGTCGCTGTTGACGTTGAGCTTGGCCTGGCAGTCGACCCCCGCCCGCACGCCGTCGATCACCAGCCGCGAGACATTGCTGGCCGTGATGTCGACCTCGTTGCGCTTCGCCACGGCCGGGCCCGCGGCCAGCGTGCGGAACCAGCGGTTGTAGACGTTGTAGGCGATGGTCTGGCCCGAGGCGAAGTCCGAGCCGGTGCTCTTCTGCGTCGGATTCGGCACCGCGGCGCCCTCGCCCAGGCCGTGGCTGAGGACATCGACCTTGCCGTAGAACTTCGCCGGATCGCGCAGCGTGAGGCCGGAGATCCAGTAGGCGTGGTCGCCCACCACGCCGTACTCCGGCTGGTTGCGCGCGTCGGAGGTGACGTAGGTGACGCGGGCCGGGTTGCTCACCCGCTTCAGCGGCACCAGGCCCTCGAGGAAGTCCGACAGGAAGGAGTAGGCACAGGGCTTGGGGCTGATGCCGTTGCAGGCCTGCATCGCGAAGGTGTGGCCGGCCGCCGGGAAGGACCAGTGCTCGTAGCGGTAGCCGAGTGCATCCAGGCGGTCGCGGATCGCCTTGTTGCCCATCTCGTGCTCCCAGGCGCAGGTGCTGTCGCGCTCGCCGGCCGAGACCACGGTGGGCACGTGGCGCAGGGAGTCGAGCATCGGCAGGAGGAAGGTGCCGGCCCCGCCCGGCGCATTCGTGCCGTTGTAGCCGGTGCCCGCGCTGACGCAGGGCACGTGCGGGATCGCGGCCGCGTACAGGTCGGGGAAGGCCGCCGCCTGCATGATGGAGCCGTAGCCGCCCTGCGAGATGCCGCCGGCCACGATCTTGTCGCGGTCGACCTTGTAGTGGGCCAGGATGTCGCGCATCACGTTCCAGATCTCGGCACTCGCCTGCCCGGCCCACCAGTAGGCGCCGCCGCGGCCCTGGGTGATGAAGACCAGGGAGCCGGTGCCGGCGTCGGCCAGCTGCAGCGTGCGCTCGACGGTCACCGGCGGGTTGCGGTTGTAGTTGTCCCCCGCGCCGTGCAGATCGCTGATCAGGCCGTAGCCCGCCTCGGGGGGTGCCTTGTCGGGGATGAACAGCGAGTAGTTCTGCAGGCGGCCGGCGAACTGCGGGACGCAGCTGGCCGTGCCGTCGGCCGAGCGCAGGCTGTCCGGCCGGCAGCCGCGCTCCTTGAACAGGTCCGGTGCGGCCGGGTTGCCGATGCCCTGCTGGGTCTCGTAGGGGCTGGCGTAGACGCGGTTGATGAAGCCGCGCTGGGGCACGCCGGTCGCCGTGCCAGGCAGGTCGTCGTCGCTGCCGGCCGCCAGCTTGGCGAAGTTCACCTCCGCGTGGAACACCGACAGGTCGTGCGTCTGCACGCCGTCGAGCAGCGTCGTCGCCGCGAGCACCGAGCCCTGCACGCCGTCGCGCCAGCGCGTGAAGGTGCCGAGCGCGGGGTTCGGTTCATTGAAGCGGAACGCCACGTTGAAGAAGGCCGGCGGATTGGGCACGTTGGTGCCGGCGCCGCCCGGCGTGGTGGCCGTCGCCGTGGTGCCGGGCACGTGGTAGGCATTGGCGGCGGCGTTCCACAGCCCGCTCGCCGCGGCCACCCGCACCGCGGTCTTGCCGCGCGGGTCGTAGACGCTGAAGGGGACGCGGAACTCGACCTGCCGCCGCTCGTAGTCGTTCGTGACCGGGATCGTGGCGAGCGCCGCGCCGGTGGCCGCGTCGCTCACCGTGCCGGTCGTGCCGCGCACCGTGACGAAGACCTCGGCCGGCCAGGCCGCATTGGCGCCGAAGGGCACCGCGCGCAGCGTGCCGGCGCTGCCGCCCAGCGCGACCGTGGTGCCGACCAGCGCGGGGTTGCTCATCGCGTTGAAGGTCAGGCGGAAGGCGGTGTCCGTCGCCGTCGGCTTCAGGCGCACCTCGTCCAGGTCGGCCAGGTTTTCGTAGTAGGTCCCGACGTCGGTCGGGTAGGTGTAGCGGCCGCTGCGGTTGTAGCGGGTGGGGGCCGAGGGGCCGTTGGTGGTCGCCCCGCGGTCGTCGTACAGCCAGTCCTGGTAGAGGAACTCGCCCTTGCGGTAGGCGCTCGCGCCCGACACCAGGATCGGCGCGGCCTGCCAGATGCCGGTGTTCTCGAGCTGGGGAGCACGCGGCGCGGGATCGTTCAGCGCCGCCGGACCCGGCTTGACATTCAGCGCCACGGGTTGGAGGTCCGGCAGCGCCGCGGGCGGCGCCTCGTCGTCACCGCTGCCGCAGCCCGCCAGCATCAGCGCCGCCACGCAGGCGGTTCCCCACGGCTTGATCGAAGGACGTGTCTTCATGGTGCGAACGGGTTCCCTGGGTGGATGGTGGCGGGCTCAACGACCGGCCGTGCGACGGAACTCCGTCGGTGTGCAGCCCCTTGCGGGCGCGGAAGGCGTGCGAGAGGTGGGCGTGGCTGGCGAAGCCGCAGTCCTGCGCCACCTGCGACACCGAGGCGTCGGTGGTCGCCAGCAGCAGCGCCGCGCGCTCGACCCGCCGACCCACGAGGAACTGGTGGAACGTGGTGCCCACGACGTGGCGGAAGGAATCACGCACCGCGGACTCGGTCAGGCCGGTCAGCATCGCCAGGTCGGCGACGGTCCAGGGCTCGGCCAGGTGGCCCTCGATCAGGCGCTTCAGTTCACAGCGCAGGAAGGGGGACAGCGCCGTGGGGCCGGCTTCCGAGGACGGCGCGCCATGCACTTCTTCCAGCACCGCATACGAGCGCAGGACCTCCGCCTGGCGACCGAGGCCGGCGGCGGGCCGGCAGCGCGAGGCGACCAGGCGTTCCAGCCGGCGGCTGTTGAACTGCACGCGTGAGCCCGACGCCGGCCGCGACAGCCGCCCCAGCACCTGGGCCTCGAAGCTGCGCGGAATCTTCAGGACCTTCTGCCGACCGGGCTGCAGATCCGTGGCGACCAGCTTCGATCCCCCGCTGAAATAATCGAAGCGATGCGCGTGAGGCTGGTATCGATACTGTTTCCCACCGACTTCGACGAGGAATGTTCCGCCGGGACGTGCGTGATAGATCAATATCGCGTCGCAGCGCGATGCACCCGGGCCGCCGTTGGCGCCGAATTCATCCCAATCCACCCACGAAAATGAATACTCGTGGGCAGGATCGTCGCGACGGGTGCACGGGGTTCCGACCATCCAATCGATACCGGAGAGGGGTTGACCTGAGAAACTTTCAGGATCATTGTGCTCGGCACGAACGGCGTGGGTCTTTCAAATTCGGATCCATCAGGCTGGGGATATCGACGCCCGTGGAAACCCTCGGCGACCGCGTCCTTGTAAGCAAGGTGTCAGGCTCGGATGGGAGGCCGAAGCGCGACGGCGACGCCGGCTGCCCTTCTTCGCGGGCAGGGCCCGTGACGCATGCCACGGCCCCCGCTCGCCCGGGGCCGCCCGGACTTGACGGCCCGGCCACGCGTCGGAACCATCCGGCATCCCCGCTCGAGCCTGCGCCATGTCCGCTGCCGCTTTCACGCTGCCGCCCACCCAGGGCCTGAAGCCCGCCGTCACCGCGAAGGCGGCCTGGATGAAGGCGCAGACGGCCACCGAGCTGCTGAAGCACCTGAACAAGAGCGGCAACCAGGTCTGGCTCGGCGCGACGTCCTGGGCCGATGGCGGCCTGCTGCTCGGCTGGGCCAGCCTGGAGAGCGCCGCCGCCGAGATGGCCGGCATGGCGCGCCTCGTGTTGCCGGGCGACGAGGGGAAGGCGGCGGTTCACTTCACGCTCGGCGCCGGCGGCATGGCGCTGGGCGTGGCGCGCCCCGCCCACCTGGCCAGCCTCGCCCAGCGGCTGTTCGACCATGGCCTGATGGCGATGCCGGCGCCGGCCCAGGGGCGCCTGCCGCTGGTGATGCCGAGCCTGGCGCAGCTGCTGTACCAATCGGTGCCGGCGGCGGTGATGTACACGTCGGCGCTGCCGACCCCGGGCATCCTGTTCACGCTGGGCGGCGGCCTGCAGCGCTGAGCGTGCCGCCGCCGGGCGGGCGGCCCGCTTCCAGGAGGGCTTGGGGCTTGCCCTCTCGCGGCGGATCCGCCGGCGCGCGACGATCGGCGTCGATGACACCCGCCCTCGATCCTTCCTCCGCTGAACACCGGCCCACCGGCGACCCGACGGACGCCGCCAGCGCGCCGGACAGCGGCGGCCCGTCCGCGCCGGGCGCCTTCGACCTGCCGCTGCAGCCACTCGGCTGGCGCGACCCGTTCCGCTGGCTGGCGCTGGGCTGGCGGGACTTCCGCCGCTGCCCCGGCATCGGCCTGTTCTACGGCACCGCCTTCGCCGTGATGGGTGGCCTGCTGATGAAGGTGTTCGCGGCGGCGCCGGCCTACACGCTGGCGCTGTCGGCCGGCTTCCTGCTGATGGGGCCCTTCCTGTGCATGGGCCTGTACGACGCGAGCGCGCGGCTGGAGCGCGGGGAGCGGCCGGACCTGGGCCGCTCGCTGCTGATCTGGACGGAGCGCCTGGGCGCGCTGGCGATCTTCTGCGTGGTGCTGCTGGTGCTGGAGATGCTGTGGGCGCGGGCCTCGCTGGTGATCTTCGCGGTGAGCTTCGACCGCGTGCCGGACTTCCACGGCTCGCTGCTGCGCCTCGTGTCGCTGGAGAACGCGGGCTTCATCGCGGTGTACCTGGCGGTCGGCGGGGTGTTCGCCGCCCTGATCTACGGCGTGAGCGTGGTGTCGATCCCGATGATCCTGGACCGCGGCACGGACGCGATCGGCAGCGGGCTGATGAGCCTGCGGCTGGTGCTGGCGCAGCCAGGCGTGATGCTGCTGTGGGCGGCGCTGCTCGCGCTCGCCGTGTTCGCGGCCATGCTGCCGGCCTTCCTGGGCCTGCTGGTGGTGGCACCGGTGCTCGGGCACGCGTCCTGGCATGCCTACCGGGCGGCGGTGGGGCCGGCGCCGAGCGCCGTGCCGGTTGGCGCGGACGCGCCGGGCTGAGCGGCGCACCCGTCCGGCCCGACCCCGGCGTCGACGGGCTGCTCGCCTGCCGGGCGCTGCGTGGCTGTCGGACGCAGCCTGGCTGCCGGGCCGCTGCGCGGCGTGAACGCCCTCAGGCGCCGTGCGCGTCGATCCAGCCCGGCAGCTCGGCCACGCTGTCCAGCCAGGCCTCGGCGCCGGCCAGTCGCTCGCGGGCCCGCGCGCGGTGCCGGGCCTGCTGCGCCGGCGCGAGCGCCTGCCAGTCCGACGGCGCCAGGCCGACCTCGTTGCCGCAGGCCGTGAGGGCCACGCAGCGTGCGCCCGCCTGGCGCGCCTCGGCGATGTCGGCCGGCGTGTCGCCGACCTTCAGCACCTCGGCCATCGGGTAGACGCCGAAGCGTTCGGCGAGCCGGAACAGGGCCCACGGCGCCGGGCGGCCCTGGGGCAGTTCGTCGGCGCAGATCACCGGGCCGGGGTCCAGGCCGGCGGCCCGGGCGGCCGGCTCCAGGCGGTCCATCATCGCCCGCGTGTAGCCGCTGCCGCTGGCCACCGCGATGCCGCGCGCGCGCAGCGCGGCAAGCGCCTGCGGCACGCCGTCGATCGGGCGCGCGTGCGACGGCAGCACCTCGAGCAGCCGGTCGGTGAAGGCCGCATAGAGGCGCTCGACACGCTCGGCCGGGTCCAGCGCCGCGAGCGCCGGCGGCAGCCGGTCCGCCACGTCGGGCCGCTGCAGGATCTCGCGCACGTGGTCCCGCTTGTGGGCGCCCATCGGGCCGCGGGCGACGGCCTCGGTGATCGGCAGCCCGGCGGCGTCGAAGGCCTCGAGGAAGGCGATGACGGGGGCGCGGCTGCCGAAGTCGACCAGCGTGCCGGCCCAGTCGAACACCACGAGTCGGATGCTCATCGAACGGTCTCCTGCGGTGCATCGAGCCGGGCACGGATCACGGCGACGGCATCCGCCCCGGCCGGATGCAGGGCCTCGGCGCCGAGCACCGCGTCCACGCCGGTGCGGCGCAGCGTCTCCATCACCTCGGGCTTGACGTGGTGCAGCTGCAGCGAGCCGCCGAGGGCGCGCCGGCGGCGCGCCTCGGCCGCGAGCATGTGCGCGCCGGCGTAGTCGACGAAGTTGACCGCGCCGGTGAGCAGCAGCAGGTGCCGGCGCTGCGGGTCGGCCTCGTCGATCGCCTGCATCGCCTCCGCGAGGTGGTTCACGGCGCCGAAGTAGATCGAGCCGTTGAGGCGCAGCACGGTCAGCGGCTCGCGGCCGGGCGGCGCCGGCTCGGTGCGGAACCAGTGCGGCCAGCCGTCGTCCCCCGGGCGCAGCGCGAGCAGCGGCGGGTGCGCGGTGCGCGCCAGGTAGACCAGCAGCGACAGCCCGACGCCGACGCCGATCGCCACCTCGAGGTTGAGGGTCAGCGTGGCCGCCAGCGTCGCCGCGAGGATCGCGGCCTCGGTGCGGTTGGCGCGCACGATCTCGCGCATGTGCTTGAGGTCGAACAGGCCCCAGGCCACGACGAACAGGATGCCGGCCATGGCCGGGATCGGCAGGTAGACCGCCAGCGGCGCGAGGAAGAGCAGGATCACCAGCAGGCAGACGGCCGACAGGATCGCCGCCAGCGGCGTGCGCGCGCCGGCCTCGTAGTTCAGGCCGCTGCGGTTGAAGCTGCCGCTGGAGGCGTAGCCGGAGAAGAAGGCGCCGACGATGTTGGACAGGCCCTGGCCGACGAACTCCTGGTTGCCGTCGATGCGCTGGTGGGTGCGCAGCGCGATCGCGCGCGAGATCGACACCGCCTCGGTCAGCGCGAGCAGCGCCACGGCCATCGCGATCGGCAGCAGCCGCTCGAGGGTCTGCAGCGACAGGTCGGGCCGGGACAGCGGCGGCAGGCCGATCTTCAAGGCCCCGATGCTGCGGATGCCGGTGGCCTCGGCGCCGCCGGCCAGCGCGTTCAGCGCCGCGGCCACCAGGCTGCCGGCCACCATGCCGACGATCATGTGCGGCACGCGCGGCAGCCAGCGCCGGCAGGCCAGGCTGGCCGCCACGGTGGCCAGCGCGGTGCCGGTGACCCAGGGATTGACCTGGGCCAGCTGGCTGCCGAGCGCCGCCAGCACCCGCCAGACGGAGGCGCCGCGCTCGATGTCGATGCCGAAGAAGTTGCGCACCTGGCTGGCCGCGATCAGGACCGCGGCCCCGGAGGTGAAGCCGACCACCACCGTGTGCGAGACGAAGTTCACCAGCGTGCCGAGCCGGAACAGCCCGAGCGCGAGCTGGATCAGCCCGACCAGCAGGGTCAGCGTGAGCACCAGCGCCACGTACTCGGCGCTGCCGGCCTCGGCCAGCGGGCCGATGGTCGCGAACACGACGATCGAGATCGCCGTCGTCGGCCCCGACACCAGGTGCCAGGACGAACCCCAGAGCGCGGCGACGATCGCGGGCAGCATCGCCGCATAGAGCCCGTACTCCGGCGGCATGCCGGCGATGGTGGCGAAAGCCACGCCCTGCGGCACCAGCACCAGGCCGCCGGTCAGGCCGGCGATCGCATCGCGCTTCAGGGTCTCGCGGCCGAGCGCGGGCCAGCGGTGGACCGCGGGCCAGAGCGGGCGCAGCGTGGGCGGCAGGGCCTCTCGCAGGCCGCTCACAGCAACTCACCCATGCGTTCCGCGGCGCGGCGCAGGGCCGGCAGGCGGGCCAGGGCCTGGTCCATCGGCATGCGGGCGCTGGGGGCGTGCACGGCCAGCGCGGCGCGCACCTGGCCGTCGCGGTCACGCACCGGCACCGCCACGGCCACCAGGCCGGCGATGTATTCCTCGTGGTCGGTCGCGTAGTCGCGCGCGGCGATCGCCTCGCATTCGGCGCGCAGCGCGGCGGCCTCGGTCAGGGTGTTGGCGGTCATCCGCGGCAGCGCCAGCGCATGCAGCAGCGGCTCGCGCCGGCCGGGCGCCATCAGCGCGAGGAAGAGCTTGCCGCTGGCGGTGCAGTGCAGCGGCACGTGGGAGCCGACGTCCAGCGTCAGGCGCAGCGGCCAGCGTGCCTCGACGCGGTCGAGGTAGAGCACCTCGGCGCCGTCGAGCGTCGTGAAGTTGCAGGTCTCGCCGACCTCCTGCACCAGCGCGTCCAGCACCGCGTGGCGCTGGCCGCGCTGCTCGCCGTGGTTCAGCGTGTCCAGCGCGAGGCGGCGCAGCGCGGGGCCGGCGGCGAAGGACTTCTCGTCGAGGTCGCGCGCCAGCCAGCCGCTGGCCAGCAGTGCCGTGCACAGCCGGTGCACCGTCGCCTTCGGCAGCGCCAGGCGCTGCGCGAGCTCGGCCAGGCCGAGCGCACGGCCTTCATCGGCCAACAGGGCGAGCAGGCGCAGCGACCGCTCGGCCGAGCCGCCGCCGCGCTCCTCGGCGTCCGCTGTCGTGACGCTCATGCGGGTAATCCTTAGGAATCGGAACGTTGCGTTCCAAAAATGTCGCCCCTAGTATCGCCGAACCGGAACGCGCCGTTCCGCTAATCGAATCAGGGCTTGCCCGCATCTGCATGGACGCATCGTTCGATCACATCGTCGTGGGCGCCGGCTCGGCCGGCTGCGTGCTGGCCGGCCGGCTGAGCGAAGACCCCGCCACCCGCGTGCTGCTGCTCGAGGCCGGCCCGCCGGACCGCTCGCTGTGGATCCACCTGCCGATCGGCTACGGCAAGACCATGTGGGACAAGCGCCTGAACTGGTGCTTCGAGACCGACCCGGACCCGAACATGAACGGCCGGCGCATCTACTGGCCGCGCGGGCGCACGCTGGGCGGCTCGAGCTCGATCAACGGGCTGATCTACATCCGCGGCCAGCACGAGGACTACGACGCCTGGGCGGCCGCCGGCAACGCCGGCTGGAGCCACGCGGAGCTGCTGCCCTACTTCCGCCGCTCCGAGGGCAACGCGCGCGGCGGTGACCGCTGGCACGGCGGCGATGGCCCGCTGAAGGTCTCGGACATCGGCGCGAAGCACCCGCTGATCGAGGCCTTCATCGCCGGCGCCGAATCGATCGGCGTGCCGCGCACCGAGGACTTCAACGGCGCGCGCCAGGAAGGCGCCGGCTACTACCAGCTGACCACCCACCGCGGCTGGCGCTGCAGCACCGCGGTGGCCTACCTGCGGCCGGCGCGCGGCCGGCCGAACCTGCGCGTCGAGACGGACGCCCACGTGACGGGGCTGGTGTTCGAGGGCCGGCGCGCGGTCGGCGTGCGCTACCGCCAGCACGGGCAGGACCACGAGGTGCGCTGCCGCGGCGAGGTGCTGCTGGCGGCGGGCGCGCTGCAGTCGCCGCAGCTGCTGCAGCTGTCCGGCGTCGGCGACCCGGCGCTGCTGGCGCGCCACGGCATCCCGCTGCGCCACGCGCTGCCGGGCGTCGGCGAGAACCTGCAGGACCACCTGCAGTTCCGGCTGATCTTCGAGTGCACGCAGCCGATCACCACCAACGACGAGCTGAACTCGTGGCTGGGCCAGGCGAAGATCGGCCTGCAGTGGCTGCTGGCGCGCAAGGGCCCGCTGGCGGTGGGCATCAACCAGGGCGGCTGCTTCATGAAGGCGCTGCCCGGCGAGACGGCCACGCCGGACATCCAGTTCCACGTGGCCACGCTGTCGGCGGAGATGGCCGGCGGCCAGGTGCATCCGTTCTCGGGCTTCACCTTCTCGGTCTGCCAGCTGCGGCCCAGCTCGCGCGGGCACGTGCGCATCCGCTCGACCGACCCCTTCGAGCCGCCGGAGATGCAGCCGAACTACCTGTCCACCGACCTGGACCGCCGCACCGCGATCGCCGCGGTCAAGGCGGCGCGCGCGATCGCGGCCAGCGCGCCGATGCGCGGCCTGGTCAAGCGCGAGGTCAAGCCCGGCCCGGCCGCCGCCGACGACGCCGCGATCCTCGAGTTCTGCCGCAACGCCGGCGCCACCATCTTCCACCCCAGCGGCACCTGCAAGATGGGGCGCGACGCGCTGGCGGTGGTGGACGAGCGGCTGCGCGTGCACGGGCTGGAGGGCCTGCGCGTGGTCGACTGCTCCGTGATGCCGACGCTCGTGTCCGGCAACACCAACGCCCCGGTCGTCGCGATGGCCGAGAAGGCGGTGGACATGATTCGCGAGGACGCTGCCCGCGGGCGGCTCGCGCAACCCCAGGGGGCCACCGCCCCCGCCCTGCAAACCGTGGAAGCCTAGGAGACGACATGACCACGAAGATGACCCGCCGCCTCGCGCTCGGAGCCGGCGCCGGCACGCTGCTCGCCGCACCGATGCTGCCCGCGCGCGCGCAGTCGACGGCGCGTCTGAAGATCCAGACCGCCGTGCCCAGCTCGAGCAT
Organism: Pseudideonella sakaiensis; assembly: GCF_001293525.1. GTDB lineage: Bacteria > Pseudomonadota > Gammaproteobacteria > Burkholderiales > Burkholderiaceae_C > Ideonella_A > Ideonella_A sakaiensis. The sequence continues at coordinate 54,889 of NZ_BBYR01000028.1, forward strand.
CTACTTCGACCTGCTGAAGCGCTTCGCCGACCGGGCCGACAAGATGTCCAACGGGCGGCTGAAGATGGAGATGCTGCCCGACGGCGCGGTCGTCGCGGCCTTCGAGATCATGGACGCGGTCGACAAGGGCGTGGTCGACGGCGGCTACGCCTGGACCCACTACTGGTCCGGCAAGAACACCGCCGCCGGCCTGTTCTCCAACCCGGCCGCCGGCGGCGGCACCGGCATGGACCAGCTGTCGCACGTGGCCTGGATCTTCCAGGGCGGCGGCAACGCGCTGTTCAAGAAGTTCTACCAGGAGGTGCTGAAGGTCGACATCGAGCCGGTGTTCATCCAGCCGATGGGCCCGGACCCGCTGGGCTGGTTCCGCGCGCCGATCAACTCGCTGGCCGACTTCCGCAAGCTGAAGTACCGCTGCCCGCCCGGGCTGGTGGGCGAGATCTTCAAGGAGATGGGCGTCAACGCGGTGGCGATGCCGGGCGGCGAGATCGTGCCGGCCGCGCAGCGCGGCGTGCTGGACGCGGCCGAGTGGATCGGGCCGGCGGACGACCTCGCGCTGGGCTTCCACACGGTGTTCAAGCACTACTACCTGCAGGGCCTGCACCAGAGCAGCGACGTGGGCGAGGTGATCTTCAACCGCGCCACCTACAACAAGCTCGCGCCGGACCTGAAGGAGATCATCCAGGCTGCGGCGATGGCCTCGATGACCGAGACCTACACCTACAACGTCTGGCGCAACGCGCAGGCGGTGGCCAAGCTGAAGACCGAGTTCAAGGTGGCGATCCACGACACCCCGGCCGACATCTTCCCCGCCTTCATCAAGGCCACCAACACGATCTACGACCGCGAGGCCGGCAAGAACGCCTTCTTCAAGGAGGTGCTGGAGTCGCAGCGCGCCTTCGCGAAGACCACCGTGCCGTACTGGAACAAGATCAACGGCCTGTATTTCAACCTGGGCACCCAGTCGCCCAACGCCTGACCCGCCCCGGCGGGTTTCCTGCGCGCCGCCCGCCGCCCTCGCCGGCGCGGCCGGTGCCGGCCCCGCCCGCGGGGCCGGCCGACCGGCCCCCGGCGAGCCCGCACCGGGCGGCGCCTGCACGCCGCCACCACGACAACGAGAAAGACACGCGATGACCGCCGATTCCGCCTGGGCCCGGGCCGCGCGCCGACTGGATCCGATCGCGATCTGGTCCGGCCGCCTGGCCTGCCTGATGCTGATCCCGCTGGTGCTGGGCCTGAGCTGGGAGGTGGTGGCCCGCTACGCCTTCAATGCGCCGACGCAGTGGGCCTACGACCTCACCTTCATGCTCTACGGCACCTTCTTCATGCTGGGCGGCGCCTTCACGCTGCAACGCAAGGGCCACGTGCGCACCGACATGTACTACGACCGCTGGTCGCCGCGGCGCCAGGCGGTGATCGACATCGTCTGCTACCTGGTGATCTTCATGCCCTTCGTCGCGGTCTTCGTGTTCACCGGCTGGGGCTACTTCTGGAAGGCCTTCACCACCAACGAGACCTTCGTCAGCAGCGCCTGGCAGCCGATCACCTGGCCCTTCAAGCTGGCGATGCCGCTGACCGGCGTGCTGCTGATGATCCAGGGCGTGAGCGAGGTCTTCAAGTGCCTGCACGTGCTGCAGCACGGCCAGTGGCCGGACGAGCGCAACCCCGAATTCCAGGCCTGAGCGCCGTCACCGAAGGACTCGTCCGACCATGAGTGATCCCGTCCTCGGCCTGGTGGCACT
>NZ_BBYR01000029.1 GCF_001293525.1 Pseudideonella sakaiensis
TAGGTCATCGTCAGGCTATTTATCCGGAACCCCTGCAGCCTTGGCTGCAGGGGTTTTTTGTTTTCCGGATCAGCTTTGGCGCAACTCGCGCCGCAGAATCTTGCCGACGTTCGACTTCGGCAGATCGTCGCGGAACTCGATGTATTTCGGACGCTTGTAGGCGGTGAAGTTCTCGCGGCAATAACGGGCGAGGGCATCTTCGTCGAGCGAGGCGTCCTTGCGAACGACGAACAGCTTGACCGCTTCGCCCGACTTCTCGTCCGGGATGCCGACCGCGGCGCATTCGAGTACCCCGGGGTGGAGATTGACCACCTGTTCCAGCTCGGTGGGATACACGTTGAAGCCGGACACCAGGATCATGTCCTTCTTGCGGTCGACGATGCGCACGTAGCCGGCGTCGTCCATGATGCCGACGTCGCCGCTCTTGAAGTAGCCGTCCGCGGTCATCACCTTGGCGGTCTCGTCGGGGCGCTGCCAGTAGCCCGCCATCACCTGCGGCCCGCGGATGCAGATCTCGCCGGGTTCGCCAGGCGCGACGGGGCGACCGTCGTCGTCGCGGATGCTGATCTGCGTGGACGGGATCGGCAGGCCAATCGTGCCGGTGAAGCCATCGATGTCGAATCGGTTGATCGTCGCGACCGGCGAGGTTTCCGACAGCCCGTAGCCTTCGACGATCGCGCAGCCCGTCACCCGTTGCCACTTCTCCGCCGTGGCCTGCTGCACGGCCATCCCGCCGCCGTTCGAGATCACGAGCCCGGAGAAATCGAGCCGGGCGAAGTCGGGGTCGTTCGCCAGGGCATTGAACAGGGTGTTGACCGCCGGGAACATGTTCACCTGCAGGCCCTGCAGGGTCTTCACGAAGCCCGGTATGTCCCGCGGGTTGGGCACCAGCACATTGAGCATGCCCTGGCGCGTGCCCAGCATGAAGCAGGCCGTCAACGCGAAGATGTGGTACAGCGGCAGCGCGCAGACGATGGTGATCTGTCGCTCACCCAGCCGCTTCAACATCGGATCGAACCAGGCCTCCGACTGGATGATGTTCGCGACCACGTTGCGGTGCAGCAGTGTCGCGCCCTTCGAGACGCCGGTGGTGCCGCCCGTGTACTGCAGGAAGGCCGGGTCGTCCGCGCTGATCGTCACGCGACGCAACGCGAGCCGTGCGCCCTCGTCGACGGCGTCGGTGAACCGAGTCACCGTGCGGCCTCCGTCGAGGGGCAGCCGGTAGGCGGGAACCAGCCGCTTGGCGTGCCTGACCGCGAAGTTGACGAGCCGACCTTTCCAGAAGCCCAGCAGATCCCCCATCGCGGCCAGCACCACGTGGCGGACCGATGTGCCCTCGATCACCTCCTCGAGGGTCGCGGCGAAGTTCTCCAGCACGATGATGGCCTCCGCCCCGGAGTCCACCAGTTGGTGCTGAAGTTCGCGCGCGGTGTACAGCGGGTTCACGTTCACCACCACGCAGCCGGCACGCAGGATGGCGGGGATCGCCACCATGTACTGGGGGAGGTTGGGCATCATGATCGCGACGCGCGACCCCGGCGCGAGGCCTCGGTGCTGCAGCCACGCCCCCAGCGCCGCCGACAGTTCGTCCAGGTCCCGGTAGCGCAGCCGGCTGCCCATGCACAGCGCCGCGTCCCGGCTGGCGTGGCGACGGAAGGCGTCGTCGAGCAGCTGGGTGAGTGTCATCGACGCGTCCAGCGTCACCTCGGGAGGAACGCCCGGCGGGTAGCTCGCAAGCCAGGGAGCGGGGTGCAGATCGGCGGGCACGGCGGACACGACATCTCCTGAGGTGGAATGGGGAGCAGGATCCCCGAGACCCCGATCGTCGCCGCACGTACCGCCCCCGGCCAAGCGGGCTTGCCCGAAGGGGACGGCTGCCACGGTGCCCCATGCGACCTCTTCCGACCTGGGCCGGGCCGCGGCCTGCAGCGGGGCCCGGTGCCCCAGGAGCTCCTGGCCCGCATGCAAGCGCCCAGGCGCCTGCACCCGTACGCGACGCCGGTATCGCACCCGTACGCGTACCCGCCTTCAGCCCCTCCCGTCCGCCGCCGGCAGGGCGTCCGGTGGCAGCGCCGATGCGTCGAACAGACTGCGCGCCAGCCGCCGTTCGCGGGCGCCGACCTCGCGCAGGAAGTCCTCGGCCCCGTTCATCGCGCGGAAGGTGTCGAAGCCCGCCTCGAGGAAGCGCTGCAGGTCGCTCAGACCGGCGGCCGCGGCCGGCCCGCGCATCATCCGCAGGCTTTGGCGCAGCAGGCGCTTGCGGGTCAGCCGGTCGAGCGTCTCGCCGACCTGCAGCGTCAGCGCGATCTGGCGCTCGCGCGCCTCGGGCTCGCCGCAGGCCTGCCAGGCGCGCTGGTAGGTCGGCGGGTCCAGCACGGCGCCCGCCGAAGCGTCGCCGGCCAGCCACTGGCGCGCCATCTGGCTGTCGAGCCGCTCCGACAGTGCATGCAGTTCCGCGAGCGTGGCCACGGTCGCGACGATGTCCTCGGGGAACAGCCGTGTCATGGCCGGCACGATGCGCGCGAACTGGTCGTCGCGCCGCGTGAAATCGCTGGGCCCGTAGAGCTCGTCGAGGAAGTAGCGTGCCGCCGGGGCATAGCGCGGGTCGGCCAGCAGGTCGCGGTAGGTGTGCGCGAAGCGGCGCTGCTGGTAGGCCTTCAGTGCGCGCACGGCGGCGCCGAGCGCCGGTTCCGCCTGGCGCCGGGCCCGCTCGTCCGCCACCGCCTGGAGCCACTGCAGGATGCGTTCGCCGGGGGGGAGGGTCGGACGGGACATGCAGCCATTGTGCGATGCGTGCCGCGTCCGCGGCCTACACTGCCGCCGATGCTTGCCCGCCTGCAGCGCTGGACCACCGTCGGCCTGATCCTGCTGGCCCTGGTCTGGGCGCTGCTCGCGTGGCGCGCCGGCCGGCCGGCGTGGGCGCTCGCCGGTGCCGTGCTGATCGTGCTCGGCTATGCGGGCGTGCTGGCCCTCGAATGCCTGCTGATGGCCCTGGCGAACCGCCGCGACAGCCTGCCCGCCGCGCGCGCCGGCGAGGTGCTGCGCGCCTGGTGGGGCGAGGTGTGCGCCGCGCCCCGGGTGTTCTGCTGGGAGCAGCCATTCCGCAGCCGGCGCCATCCGGACCGGCCCGACGCCCCGGGGCGCCGCGGCGTGCTGCTCGTGCACGGCTTCGTCTGCAACCGCGGCGTGTGGAACGCCTGGTATCCGCGGCTCGAAGCGCATGGCATCCCGGCCATCGGCATCGACCTCGAGCCGGTGTTCGCACCGATCGATGCGCATGTGGAGACGATCGACCGGGCCGTGGCCCGCCTGCAGCGCGGCACCGGACTCGCGCCCGTGGTCGTCGCCCACAGCATGGGCGGTCTCGCGGTGCGGCAGTGGCTGCGCAGCGTGCCGGGGGCCTCGCAGCGCGTGCACCACGTCGTCACGCTCGGCACGCCGCACCGGGGCACCGCGCTCGCCCGCTTCGCGTTCAGCCCGAACACGCGCCAGATGCAGCGGGACAGCGCGTGGCTGCAGGCGCTGGCGGCCGACGAGCCCGGCGAGCGCCGCGCGCTCTTCACCTGCCTCTACAGCGCCTGCGACAACATCGTCTTCCCGACCTCGATGGCCACGTTGCCGGGGGCCGCGGCACGCGAACTGCGCGGCTGGGCGCACGTGCACCTCGTCGGGCACCCGGCTGCCTTCGACGCGGTCCTCGAGGCCCTGGCGCGGCCGCCGGCAACGGCGCTGTCTGCTCCCGCAGCCCCGCCCGTCGCAGCGTCTCGCGGCGACGAGCCCATGCGGCCGACGCCGCGCTGAAGGCGCGCGTCTAGCGGCCGTCGACGTCGTGCAGCAGCTGCCGCACCGCCGGAGGCGACAGCTGCAGCAGCTGCGAGAGCTCGGCGACGTCGTCGGGCAGCGCCGCGTCGTCCCAGCCCAGGTGGCTGTGCCGCGCGACGCGGATCGCGAGCAGCACGGTGCGCACGCTGGGGTGCTCCGCGTGGCGGTCGTCGAGGATGCGCACCAGCATGTCCGACAGGCGCCAGTGCTTCATCAGCGCCTGCTGCAGGTCGATCAGCTCGACGTGCAGCACCTCGCGCTGCGCGGTCGCCGAGCGCAGCTGCGGATCCGCCTGCTGCCGATCGCGGATGCGCGCCGCCAGTACCGGCGCGTGCACCCACAGCAGCAGTTCGGCGAAGTCGTGCAGCAGCGCGGCCTGGTGCAGCAGCGGCGCCTCGGGATCGGTGCGGTGCACGGCGAAGGCGAGCGCGAACTGGGCGGCGCGGCGGCCGCGGCGCAGCACGGCGTTCAGCCCGTCGAGCGCCCCGGGCTGGTCGGCGAGCCGCTGCTCCACCGTCGGCTGCGGGCCGAAGGCGCGAAAGAAGGGCGTGATGCCCATCAGCACGATGGCCGCGGTGACGGTCTCCGGATCGGTGAGCAGGCGCTGCGGCCGATGCGCCGCCGCGTGCGCCATCAGCTTCAGCGTCATCAGCGGGTCGGTGGCGATCACCTCGCCGAGCAGGTTGGCATCGACGCTGTCCTCGTTCGCCCGCAGGCCCTCGAGCGTCAGCGCCGTGTCCTCCAGCACCGGAATCTCGGCCGCGGCCATGTGCCGTGTCCACGCGGCGAGGTCGGCCAGCGGTTCGCTCAGCATCGCGGTCTCCGCAACGGCGTCAGCGCGGCGGCTGGGCCCCGGCGGCGGCCGGCAGCCCCACGCGCTTGCCGACGAAGTCGAAGCTCGCCACCTTCGCGAGGTCGACCTCGCCGGACTTGTAGAGGCCGGCGCGCACCATCTGGCGGTAGAAGTCCTCGATGCGGGCCGGCGAAAGGCTGCCGATGCCGCGCTCGCGCGCCTCGCCGGAGTCGACGATGCCCTGGGAGCGCATCAGCGCCACCGAGGCCTCGATCTCGGCCTCCGTCATCTCGGGGTTGTCCTTCAGCATCAGCGCATTCGCCTGGCGCCGGTCGCCGTTCAGGTAGGCGGACCAACCGAGGATCGACGCGTCGACGAAGCGCTGCACCACGCCCGGCCGCCGCGCCACCGTCTCGCGCGTCGCCTCGATCAGCGTCGAGTAGGTGCTGAAGCCGTGGTCCGCCAGCAGGTGCACCACCGGCTTGAAGCGGCCCTGGTTCTCGACGTAGATCGGCTCCGCCACCGAGTAGCCCTGCTGGATCGCGCGCTTGTTCGCGAGAAAGGGCCCGAGGTTGTAGTTGTAGGGCTTCAGCGCCTCGTCGCGGAAACCGTGCACCGCCTTCAGCCACTGCCACCAGGTGAACTGGCCGTCCTTCGCGATCAGCGCCACCGGCGCGCTCTTCAGCGCCTCGAAGGCCTCGTAGCCCTGGCCCGGGTGGGCGATCAGTGCCTGCGGATCCTTCTGGAACATCGCCGCCACGACCACCGTCGGCACGCCGTTCTTCACGTTGTCGAAGCTGTGCAGCAGGTTGCCGGTCATCAGGAAGTCGATGCGGCCGGCCGGCAGCAGCGGCCGGTTGTTCACCTGCGGGCCACCCTGCACGATGCTGACGTCCAGCCCGGCGCGGGCGTAGGTGCCGTCGGCCAGCGCCTGGTAGAAGCCGCCGTGGGCCGCCTGCGCCTTCCAGTTGGTCGCGAAGCGCACCGCCTCGCGCGGCTGCGCTGCGGCCAGCCCGCTGGCCAGGCCCGCCACCGCCAGGCCGCCGAGGCGGCCCAGGGTGCGGCGACGCGACGCGTCGTCCGGGCGGATCGGGGTCGGGGGCCCCCTGCGTACATCAGTCATCGGATCACCTCGTTCGAAACAGCGCCGGTCCGCGCCCGGCCGCTCATTCCGGCCCCGGCGCCTGCCCGGGGCCGAGCAGGCGCCGGGCGAGCAGGCCGAAGCCGGCGTGGATCAGGACACCCGTCAGCACCAGCAGCGTCAGGGCGGCAAACATCTTCGGGGTCTCGGTGCGGAAACTCGCCTCGAGGATGCGCGAAGCCAGGCCCGTCTCCCGTCCGGCCGCGCCGGCGACCATCTCCGCCGTCACCGCGCCGATCAGGCTCAGGCCACCCGAGATCTTCAGGCCGGCAATGAAGTAGGGCAAGGCACTGGGCACCAGCAGCAGCCGCAGCCGCTGCGCCGGGCTGGCCCGGTAGAGCCGGAACAGTTCGCGCAGCCGCGGGTCGGCCGAGCGCAGCCCGGCGACGGTGTTCGAGAGGATCGGGAAGAAGGCCACGATCCAGGCGCACAGCAGCAGTGCGGCCGTCGTGCTGTCCACGTAGATCAGGATCAGCGGGGCCACCGCGACGATCGGCGTCACCTGCAGCACCACCGCCAGCGGCAGCAGCGCCGCCTCCAGCGGCCGCCAGAGCGCGAAGGCCGAGGCCACGAGCACCCCGCCGAGGCAGGCGAGCGCCAGCGCCCCGAAGGTCACCTGCACGGTGAACCACCAGCTGCCGAGCAGCGAGCCGAGGTTGTCCGCCAGCGTGCGGGCCACCAGCGTCGGCGCGGGCAGGGTGTAGGCGGGGATGTCGCCGAGGCGCACCACCGCCTCCCAGGCCAGCAGCGCCCCGGCCAGGCCGAGCGCCGGCAGCGCGCGGGCCGCGAGGCCGTTCACGGCGCCGCCTCCTGCGTGCCGTGCGCGGCCTCGACCGCCGCCGACACCGCCGCGCAGGCCCGGACGTAGTCCGCGCCGTTGCGCCAGGCCGCGTCGCGCGCCGCTGGCTCGGGCACCCGGTGCTCGGCCACGATGCGCCCGGGCCGGCCCGACATCACCAGCACCCGCTGGCTGAGGAAGACGGCCTCGTAGACGCTGTGCGTCACGAACAGCACCGTCAGCCGGTGCGCCGCCCACCAGGCGAGCAGGTCCGCGTTCAGCTTCTGGCGGGTGAACTCGTCGAGTGCGGCGAAGGGCTCGTCCATCAGCAGCACGCGCGGCCGCGTCACCAGCGCGCGGGCGATCGACGCGCGCATCCGCATGCCGCCGGACAGCTCGTGCGGGTAGGCGCCGGCGAAGTCGCCGAGGCCGACGGCGCGCAGCTCCCGCATCACGTCGGGCTCGGCCTGCGCGCGCGAGCGGCCGGCCAGGCGCAGCGGCAGCCAGACGTTGTCGAAGCAGCAGGCCCAGGGCATCAGCGTGGGCTCCTGGAACACGAAGGCCGTCTCGGCCGCGCCGGCCTGGGCGCGGGGGTCGGCCCGGGTCGCCGGCGTATCGACGCGGCCGTCGCTCGCGGCCTCCAGCCCGGCGGCCAGCCGCAGCACCGTGCTCTTGCCGCAGCCCGAGGGCCCGAGCAGCGCGACGAACTCGCCCGGCGCCACGTCCAGCGTGACGTCCTGCAGGGCCAGCAAGCCGTTGGGGTGGCGCTTGTGCACGCCGTGGAGGTGCAGCCCGGCGTCGCTCATCGGCGGGGCGCGGCCCGTCGCGGCGACGCGGCCGGGCTGGCGTGCGGGAAGTCGTGGGCACTCACGGGGTCGTCTCGGGCGGCGGATCCGCCCGGCTGGGCGCGCCGCGGGGCGCTTCCCGGCGGGCAGCTTCGGTGAGTGTGCCTGGGTTGCCGCGATCGCGCTGGAAAGACGCGCGGGCCGGCGGGAAGCGGCGGGCGGCCCGCTTCCCGCCCGCCCGCGCCGTCACAGGCGCGTCACGCCCGGCAGCCAGCCGACGAACTGGCCGTCGACGTAGAGCGCACCTTCCGGCGCACCGGCCTGGGCGTAGAACTCGAACTCGCTGCCGGCGGGCAGGCGTTCGGCGGGTGCGGCGGGCACCTCGGCCACGCGCCGGGCGAGGCGATCGAGCGCCTCGCTGGCGGCGAGCAGCGCCCAGGCGGCGCTGCGGCGCACCCAGGCGGGCGCCCGGGTGGCGGTGGCGGGACGGGCGCTCCAGGCGCTGGACTTCGTGCGGGTCATGGTCTTCTCCTCGGGCGCCGCACGGGTCGGGGTGCGGGCGCGGTGGTGTCAGGGGCTGTGCGTGTCGGACGGGGTGGCCGAGCTGCGGCGGCGCAGCGCGTCGGCCGTCTCGCGGGCCAGCGTGCGCTGCGCCGCCTGGCGCTGGCTGCCGCCGCCGGCGCGGTGGCTGCCGGCCTGGCGGAAGCGGGCAGCGGCGACGATCGGATTGCGCGGTCGGGCGGCGCGGGCGAGGGTGAACTTCATGGTGCGACTCCTTCGGCGGGGGACGGACGACGGGGCTGAAAACGACCACGGCCCGGGGCGGTGACGCGATCCGGGCCGTGGCGGTGGCGTCGGCGCAGTGCGCCGGAGCCGGGCGGATCAGCGGTGGGGCGGAGCCCGGCCCGCGTTGCGCGCACGACGGGCCATGCGGCCGGCGCGGGCCGACACGAGGGCGGCACGGGCAGGGCGGGCAGGCACGGCGGACACGCGCAGGCGACGCATGGAACTCCGGGGGTGGCGAACGGGGTGTCGTCGGAGCCGCAGCGGTGCTCGGCGTCGACTTGCGCACATGATAAACAGATCGTTATCTTGCGCAAGGGGGTTTGCTCACGGCGTCGTCGCGTGCACGCCACGCGCCCGCGCCATGTCATGCCGAGCCATGCCTGTGTCCAGCGTAGAGACGTGGCGACCTGCCAACCCACCGACGCGCCGAAGTCGAGACACGCCCGCCCGGAGACGCCTCGGCGGCCGGGGACTCCCGGCCCCTGGAGGCGACGACGCCACCGCCGCCACCGGCCCGCCCGGCTCAGCGCTTCTTCTTCAGCGGCGCGATGCCCGCGCGCATGCGGTCCCACAGCGCGTTCGGGTCATCGCTCGGCGCAGGCGAGAGGGCGCCCGGTGCCGCGGGCGTCCCACGCCGCGCACTCGGAGCCGCCGGCCCGGGAGCCGGTGCAGGGGGGCTGGCCGGTGGCGGGGTCAGCACCTCGCCGAGCAGGTCCAGCAGCCGGGTGCGGGCGCGCTGCGGGTGGCGCCGGTAGTAGGTCAGCACGAGGCCGAGGATGAAACGCTCGTCGTCGTCGCGCGGCAGGTACTCGGGCGTCGCCGCTGCCTGGGGTTCGCGTCCGGCGGCGGCGCCCGGCGCGCCCGCCGTCGCCGCGGCGGACGGCGCAGCGGCGTCGTGCGGCCGGTCCATCCAGCCCATCGGCTTGTGGCAGCGCTGCTCGAACTGGCGCGCCAGCCGTTCGCCGATCTGGCGCGACCGGCTCTTGATCTGGCTCCAGTAGCTCGGCTGGATGTCCAGCCGCTCGGCGAAGCGGCGTTCGAGGCCGCGCAGGGTCGCGGCGTCGGGGTGCTTGACGGTGGCGCTGACGAATTCGTCGAACAGGCGCAAGGCATTGTCGAGGCGGACCTGGGCCACGTCGGCAGGTCCGTGGGGTCCGGCGCTCATGCCGCGATGATAAAGGGGCCTTGTCTTCCCTCCTGGCCGTCGGGCCGGGGGAGGGGGCCGCCGCGCGGCGCCGCGCCGCGGGTCGGCACAATCCGGCATCCGCCCGTCCTGCCTCCGCCCGCTCCGATGACCACGCTCGGCACCCCGCTGTCTCCCTCGGCCACCCGCGTCATGCTGCTCGGCAGCGGCGAGCTGGGCAAGGAGGTGCTGATCGCGCTGCAGCGGCTCGGCGTGGAGACCATCGCCGTCGACCGCTATGCCGACGCCCCCGGCCACCAGGTCGCGCACCGCGCGCACACGCTCGCGATGACCGACCCCGAGGCGCTGCGGGCGGTGATCGAGGCCGAGCGGCCGCTGCTGGTGGTGCCGGAGATCGAGGCGCTGGCCACGCCCCTGCTGGAGCAGCTCGAGGCCGAGGGCCTGGTGCGCGTGGTGCCGACCGCGCGCGCGGCCCGCCTGACCATGGACCGAGAGGGGATCCGCCGCCTGGCCGCCGAGTCGCTGCGCCTGCCGACCAGCCCGTATGCCTTCTGCGATTCCCTGCAGCAGCTGCGCGACGCGATCGACGGCGGCATCGGCTACCCGTGCATCGTCAAGCCGGTGATGAGCAGCTCCGGCAAGGGCCAGAGCCGCCTCGAGGGCCCGCAGGACCTGGCGGCCGCCTGGCAGACGGCGATGGCCGGCGGCCGCGTCGCCCAGGGCCGCGTGATCGTCGAGGGCGTGATCGACTTCGAGCACGAGATCACGCTGCTGACGGTGCGCGCGCTCGACGCGCGCGGCGAGGTCGAGACCCGCTTCTGCGCCCCCGTCGGGCACCGCCAGGTGCAGGGCGATTACGTCGAGAGCTGGCAGCCGCACCCGCTGTCGGTGCGCGCGCAGGAACGCTGCGAGGCGATCGCGGCGTCGGTCACCGAGGCGCTGGGCGGGCTCGGCCTGTTCGGCGTGGAGCTGTTCGTGCGCGGCGACGAGGTCTGGTTCAGCGAGGTCAGCCCGCGCCCCCACGACACCGGCATGGTGACGATGGCCACGCAGTGGCAGAACGAGTTCGAGCTGCATGCCCGAGCCATCCTGGGCCTGCCGGTCGACACCACGCTGAAATGCCCGGGCGCGAGCGCGGTCGTCTACGGCGGCGTCGACGCGCGCGGCATCGTCTTCGACGGCGTGGCGGAGGCGCTGCGGGTGCCGGGCAGCGAACTGCGCCTGTTCGGCAAGCCCGAGAGCCATGCGAAGCGGCGCATGGGCGTGGCGCTGGTGCACGCCGACGATGTGGACACCGCCCGCGAGCGCGCACGCCGCTGTGCGGCCGCGGTGCGGCCGCGCGCGGTCTGAACCGGCGGCGGTCGAGGGCAGGGATGAGCGCCTGGCTGCGCGACCTGATCGGCGCCCTGCGCGGTCGCGACGACCCGTTCCCGGCCGGCGACATGCGCGACCTGCTGGTCGAGGTGCTCGGCCTGATCGGCGCGGCGACGCTGCTGATGGTGTTCGTCGGGCTGGCCCTGGTGCCGACGTCCACGCCCACCGGCCGCGTCGTCGCGGTGGTGCTCGGCCTGGCGCCGCTGGCGCTGCGCTGGTGGGTGCAGCGCGGCGCGGGCCGGCTGACGGTGCCGGCGGTGCTCGGCGGGCTCGCCGCGCTCGCGCTGGTGTGGATCCTGGCCGTCGGCAGCCTGCAGGCCATCCAGAGCGCGCTGCTGCTGCTGCCGCTGATGGTGGTGGCCTTCGTGTACGGGGCGGCCTGGGGCCTCGCGGGGGCGGCGCTCGTCGGCACGCTCGGCTTCGCGCTCGCGCTGGGCCTGCCCGATCCGCAGCGCATCGGGCGCATCCCGCCGATCAACCAGGCCTGGGTGCTGATGGAGTTCGCCTTCGTCACCGTGCTGTGCATGGTCGGCCTGCGGCGCTACGTGGCGCGCAGCCACCGCCAGGCGATCGAGGCCCAGTCGCTGCGCGTCGAGGACGAGCAGCTGCGCGCGTTGAACCAGCGCCTGCAGATGGCCGTCGAGGCCGGCCAGTTCGGCGTGTGGGACTACGACGTCGAGCGGCGCCGCTTCTCCTTCGATGCGATGCAGGCGCGGCTCTACGGCCTGCCGCCCACGGTCACCGGCGCCACGCTCGAGGAGTGGCTGCAGGCCGTGCACCCGGAGGACCGCGGCCGTGCCCGCACCGAGTTCAGCGCCGTGATCGAGCAGGACCGCGCCTACGACCTCACCTTCCGCATCCGCCAGCGGGGCGGGCAGGTGCGCTGGCTGCGCAGCCTGGGCCGGGCGCGCGGCGGCGCGGGGGGCCGCGCCGACCACGTGGTTGGCCTGGACCGCGACGTCACGGGCCAGGAGGTCCAGGCCCAGGCGCTGCGCGACGCCGGAGAGCGGCTGACGATGGCCGTCAGCGCCGCCGGCGGCGTGGCCTGGGTCGTCGGGCCGGACCGCTCGCTGCAGTGGAATGCGCGCGGCCTCGAGCTGTATGGCCTGGACCTGTTCGAGCACCCCGACGGCTGGCTCGACGTGGTGCTGCCGGAGGACCAGGCCCGCACCGCCGCCGCGTGGCGCGCGGCGCTGGCCGACGGCGGGGCGCCCGGCTTCGAGTTCGAGTTCCGCATCCGCCACCGCCAGCGCGGGCTGCGCCACGTGCGCTGCGTCGGCCGCTGCGAGCATGCGCCCGACGGCAGCTTCGTGCGCGCCGTGGGCATCGACATCGACGTCAGCTCGCAGCGCGAGGCCAGCGCGCGCGTGGCCGAGCTCTCCGAGCGGCTGGCGCTGGCCGCGTCGGCGTCGGGCATGGGCACCTGGCAGCTCGACCTGCGCCAGGGCGGCATCGCCTGGGACGCGCGCCAGGCGGCGCTGTACGGCCTGCCGCCCGAGCCCTGCCAGGTCGGGCCGATGCAGTGGGCCGACTGGGTCGAGCCGGAGGACCGGCCCGCGCTGCAGGCCGTGCTCGACGGCAGCGCCGAGCGCATGGAATGGTCGCTGCGCCCGCTCGACGGCCAGCCCACCGGGCGGCGCGTGCGCACGATGGCCCAGACGGTGCGCGACGACGCGGGCCTGGCGGTGCGGCGGGTGGGTGCCAGCTTCGACATCACCGCCGAGTGGCTGGCCCAGCGCGCCATCCAGCGCGCGCGCGAGGAGGCCGAGCAGTCCAGCCAGGCGAAGAGCGCCTTCCTCGCCAACATGAGCCACGAGATCCGCACGCCGATGAACGCGGTGATCGGCCTGACCGGCCTGCTGATCGACAGCGTCGGCCCAGGCCCGGCGCACCAGCAGGCCGCCAAGGCCCACTCCGCGGCGCGCAGCCTGCTGGCGGTGCTGAACGACGTGCTCGACGTCTCGAAGATCGAGGCCGGCAAGCTCGGGCTGGAGCGCCACCGCTTCGCGATCCAGGACGTGTTCGCGCTGGTGCAGGACACCTTCGCGCACGAGGCGCAGGCGAAGGGCCTGGCGCTGCGCTTCGAGCTCGACCCGGCGCTGCCGGCGACCTGGCTGGGCGACCGGGTGCGCCTGCAGCAGATCCTGCTCAACCTCGCCGGCAATGCGCTGAAGTTCACGCAGCGCGGCGAGGTGCGGCTGCATTCCCGCGTCGGCGTGCGCGGCGGGCTGCACTGCGAGGTCGAGGACACCGGCATCGGCATGGACCGGCAGACCCAGTCCCGCATCTTCGAGGCCTTCGAGCAGGCCGACGCCTCCACCAGCCGGCGCTATGGCGGCACCGGACTGGGCCTGACGATCAGCCGCCACCTGGTCGAGCTGATGGGCGGCGAGCTCGGGCTGCGCTCGGTGCCCGGCGAGGGCACGCGCTTCTGGTTCGAGGTGACGCAGCTGGAGCCGGTGCCCGACGAGGCGCCGGAGGACCCGGCCTCCTCGCACGGCCGCTTCGAGCGCCTGGTCGGCGCCAGCGTGCTGCTGGTCGAGGACAACGAGCTGAACCGCCTGGTCGGCGAGGAGATGCTGCGCCGCCTCGGCGCCGAGCCGCTGCTGGCGTCGAGCGGCCCGGAGGCGCTGTCGATGCTGCGCAGCCGGCCGGTCGATGCGGTGCTGATGGACATCCAGATGCCCGGCATGGACGGCCTGGAGACCACGCGGCGCATCCGCGCGCTGCCGGCGCCGGTCGGCCAGGTGCCGGTGATCGCGATGACCGCCAATGCGATGGCCGGCGACCGCGAGCGCTCGCTGGCCGCCGGCATGAACGACCACGTCACCAAGCCGATCGACCGCACCGCGCTCGGCGAGGTGCTGGCGCAGTGGATCGCCTGACGGGCTGGGCGGCCGACGGCGCAGCGGCCCCGGCCCGCGGCGGCGGGCGGGTGCGCGCCGCGGCCGCTACTGGAAGGCGACCTCCGCGAAGCTGCGCAGCTTGCGGCTGTGCAGCTGGCCCATGCCGCTGGCGCGCAGCAGCTCGACGGCCTGCAGGCCGATGCGCAGGTGCTGCTCGACGCGCTCGCGGTAGAAGTGGTTGGCCATGCCCGGCAGCTTGATCTCGCCGTGCAGCGGCTTGTCGCTGACGCACAGCAGCGTGCCGTAGGGCACGCGGAAGCGGAAGCCGTTGGCCGCGATGGTCGCGCTTTCCATGTCCAGCGCGATCGCGCGGCTCTGGCTGAAGCGCCGCTCCGGGTTGCTGACGTCGGGGCCGAAGGGCGCCAGTTCCCAGTTGCGGTTGTCGGTGCTGGCCACCGTGCCGGTGCGCAGGATGCGTTTCAGCTCGTAGCCCTCGAGCTGGGTCACGTCCGCGACGGCCGCCTCCAGCGCGACCTGGATCTCGGCCAGCGCCGGGATCGGCACCCACAGCGGCAGGTCCTCGTCGAGCACGTGGTCCTCGCGCACGTAGCCGTGCGCGAGCACGTAGTCGCCCAGCGCCTGCGAGTTGCGCAGCCCGGCGCAGTGGCCGAGCATGATCCAGGCGTGCGGGCGCAGCACGGCGATGTGGTCGGTGATGGTCTTCGCGTTGGCCGGCCCGACGCCGATGTTCACCATCGTGATGCCGGCGTGCTTGCCGCGCACCAGGTGGTAGGCGGGCATCTGCGGCAGCCGCGGCGGTGGCGCGCCGAGCTCGTCGCCGGGCTGGGGCGGCTCGCCGTCCTTGCGGGTGATCACGTTGCCCGGCTCGACGAAGGCCGCGTAGTCGCCGGGGGCGCCCGCCGCCATCGCCTCGTGGCCGAGCCGGATGAACTCGTCGATGTAGAACTGGTAGTTCGTGAACAGCACGAAGTTCTGGAAGTGCTCGGGCGCGGTGCCGGTGTAGTGGCGCAGCCGGTGCAGCGAGTAGTCGACGCGGGGGGCCGTGAACAGGGCCAGGGGCTGGGCCTCGCCGGGGCCGGGGTCGTGCGTGCCGTTCGCGATGCCGTCGTCCATCGCGGCCAGGTTCGGCAGGTCGAACAGGTCGCGCATGCGGGTGCGCCGCACCGCGTCGAGCGAGCCTTCGAGGTGATCGTGCTCGGCCAGTGAGAAGTGCACCGGGATCGGCTGCGCGCTGGTGCCGATCTCGATCGGCACCTGGTGGTTCTTCAGCAGCAGGCGGAACTGCTCGCGGTAGTAGTCACCGAACAGGTCGGGCCGCGTCAGCGTGGTCTCGAAGGTGCCGCGGCCGGCGACGAAGCCGTAGCTCAGCCGCGAGTCGGGCCGCGCGACCGTGTCGGTGTGCACGCGCGCGAAGGGGTAGCAGGCGCGCACATGGTGCGTCAGCGCCTCGCCGGCCACGTAGCGGCGCAGCGACTCGCGCAGGTGCTCGGTGCTGTTCTGGTAGATGGTGCGCACCTGCGCCAGCGCCGCATCGGCGTCGTCGAACAGGGCAGGGGCGAGGTAGGGCGGGGTGTGGGCGAACGGGGTGGACATGCGATTCGGGAAGCAAAAGCCATTCTCGCCCGCGCCGGCGCGTCCTGCCATCCGGAGGATCGCCTAAGCGCGCCTCGCGGCAGCCCGTCGGCGGTCTTCGCTACAGTCCGGCGCATGCGGTGCCGGAGCGCCGGCCGCGACGATTCCGAGGAGACCCCGATGACCCCGTCCCTGCCGCGGCCGCGGCCGTTCTGCCGCGCTGCCGTGGCCTTGCCCGCGGTGTCCGTGCCGCCCGTGCCGTCGGTGCCGTCGGTGCCGTCCGGGGCCGGTGCGCCGGCCGCCCGCCGGTGAGCGCCGAGCCGCGGGCGCTGGCCCGGCCGGAAGTGGCGTCGGTGGAGGCGAGCGTCGAGGCGGGGGCCGAGCGGCCGCCGCGTCCGGCCGCCACCGTGGTGGTGGTGCGCGACGGTGCCGAGGGCCTGGAGGTGCTGCTGCTGAAGCGCGCCGAGCGCGGCGACCACAACAGCAGCGCCTGGGTGTTCCCCGGCGGCCTGACGGACCCGCGCGACCGCGACGCGTCCCCCTGCGTCGATGGCCTGGACGACGCCGAGGCCAGCCGGCGGCTCGGCCTGCCGTCCGGCGGGCTCGACTACGCGCTGGCCGCGTGGCGCGAGTGCTTCGAGGAGGCCGGCCTGCTGCTCGGCGCGGACGCCCCGCCGCCTGCGGCCGAGGGCTGGCGCGAGGCGCTGCAGCGCGGCGAGCGCACGCTGGCGGCGTTCTGCGCCGCGCTCGGCCTGCGGGTGGCGCTGGACCGGCTCGTCTACCTCAGCCACTGGGTGACGCCGCCGAACCGCGCGAAGCGCTTCGACACCCGCTTCTTCCTGGCGCGGGCGCCGCAGGGCCAGGCGGTGCGCCACGACGGCGCCGAGACCATCGACCACCGCTGGCTGCGGCCGGCCGACGCGCTGCGCCAGGGCGCGGCGATGAAGCTGCTGACGCCGACGCTGGCCACGCTGCAGCTGCTGGCGCGCCATTCCGACGTCGCCAGCCTGTGGGCGTGGGCGACCGCGCCGCGCGAGATCCGTGCCGCCATGCCGGCCGTCGGCACCGGCGCGCAGGGCCCGCGGCCCGTGACGCCGGACGAGCCGGCCTACGCCGAGCTCGCGCGGCTGGATCCGCAGCGGCGTGGCGGCGGCTCCTACGAGCTGCTGCCGGGCCGCGCGGTGCGCCTGTCTCCGCGCCTGCTGCGCGTGACGGCGAACAACGGCAACCTGATGACCGGCCCCGGCACCAACACCTACCTGGTGGGCGTGCCGGGCCGCGAGACGGACGCCGACGGGCCGGGCTGGGCGGTGATCGACCCGGGGCCCGACGACGCGGCCCATGTGGACGCGATCCTGGCCGCGGCGCCGGGCCCGATCCGCTGGATCTTCGTCACCCACACCCACACCGACCACTCGCCGGCCGCCGCGGCGCTGGCGCGGCGCACCGGCGCGCCGGTGCATGGCCGCGTTGCCGACCACCCGCAGTGGCAGGACCCCGGCTTCCGCCCGGACGTGCCGCTGGCCGGCGGCGAGCGCTTCGTGCTCGGGCACGGTGACGCGGGCGCGACCACGACGCTGGCCGTGATCCACACGCCCGGCCATGCGTCGAACCACCTCTGCTACCTCGTCGAGGAGGAGAAGACCCTGCTGACCGGCGACCACGTGATGCAGAGCAGCACGGTGGTGATCAACCCGCCGGACGGCGACATGGCGGCCTACCTCGCGTCGCTGCGCGCGCTGGCGCAGCGCGAGCTCGACTGGCTGGCGCCCGGCCACGGCTTCCTGATGGACCGGCCGCGCGAGGCGATGCAGGCGATCGTCGCGCACCGGCTGGCGCGCGAGGCCAAGGTGCTGGCGGCGCTGCAGGCGCTCGCGCCGGCCACCGACGAGGCGCTGCTGGCCCGGGTCTACGCCGACGTGCCGCCGAAGCTGCACCGCGTGGCGCTGCGTTCGCTGAACGCGCACCTGCTGAAGCTGGCCGCCGAGGGGCGGGCCGTGCACGACGGCGTGCACTGGCAGCCGGGCGCCACCTGAAGGCGCGGCCCGGCGCGGGCCCTTGCGGGGCCGCCCCGCCGCGGACGGGCCCCGGGTCGCCCCGGGGGCGTCCCCTGCCCGGGACCGGCTAAGATTGACGTATACGTCAATTGCGTCGCCGCGTCCGCGGCCCCCAGGAGAACCTCCCATGAGCCTGCCCGGCCTGAATTTCCAGCTCGGCGACGACATCGATGCGCTGCGCGATGCGGTGCGCGCCTTCGCCGAGGCCGAGATCGCGCCGCGCGCGGCCGAGATCGACCGCAGCGACCGCTTCCCGATGGACCTGTGGCGCAAGATGGGCGAGCTGGGCGTGCTCGGCATCACCGTGCCCGAGGCCGACGGCGGGGCCGACATGGGCTACCTCGCGCACATGGTGGCGATGGAGGAGATCAGCCGCGCGAGCGCGAGCGTCGGCCTGAGCTATGGCGCGCACAGCAACCTGTGCGTCAACCAGATCAAGCGCAACGGCAGCGAGGCGCAGAAGCGCAAGTACCTGCCCAAGCTGATCAGCGGCGAGCACGTGGGCGCGCTGGCGATGAGCGAGCCGGGCGCCGGCTCCGACGTGATCAGCATGAAGCTGCGCGCCGAGGAGCGCGGCGGGGTCTACGTCCTCAACGGCAGCAAGATGTGGATCACCAACGGCCCGGATGCCGACACGCTGGTGGTCTACGCGAAGACCGAGCCGCAGCTGGGCGCGCGCGGCGTCACCGCCTTCCTGATCGAGAAGACCATGCCCGGCTTCTCCGTCGCTCAGAAGCTCGACAAGCTCGGCATGCGCGGCAGCCACACCGGCGAGCTGGTGTTCCGCGACGTCGAGGTGCCGGCCGAGAACATCCTCGGCACGCTGAACGGCGGTGCCCGCGTGCTGATGAGCGGCCTGGACTACGAGCGCGCGGTGCTCGCCGCCGGCCCGATCGGCATCATGCAGGCCGTGATGGACCAGGTCGTGCCCTACATCCACGAGCGCAAGCAGTTCGGCCAGAGCATCGGCGAGTTCCAGCTCATCCAGGGCAAGGTGGCCGACATGTACACCGTGCTGCAGGCCGCGCGCGCCTTCTGCTACACGGTGGGCAAGAACCTCGACGCGCTCGGCAGCGAGCACGTGCGCCAGGTGCGCAAGGACTGCGCCAGCGTCATCCTCTGGTGCGCCGAAAAGGCGACCTGGATGGCCGGCGAGGGCATCCAGATCTTCGGCGGCAACGGCTACATCAACGACTACCCGCTGGGCCGGCTCTGGCGCGACGCCAAGCTGTACGAGATCGGCGCCGGCACCTCCGAGGTGCGCCGCATGCTGATCGGCCGCGAGCTGTTCGCCGAGACGATGTGACGGGGGATGCCGAGCCGGCCGCGGCTGCGTACACTGCGCCGCATGATGCACTGCAGCATACCGTCATGAGCGCACGCGACGACCTGGCCGACCTGTTCGACAACAACCGCCGCTGGGCCGACACCACGCAGCAGCGCGAGCCCGGCTTCTTCTCGAAGCTGCTGACGCAGCAGACGCCGCAGTACCTGTGGATCGGCTGTGCCGACAGCCGGGTGCCCGCCAACGAGCTGGTGGACCTGCTGCCCGGCGAGCTGTTCGTGCACCGCAACGTGGCCAACGTCGTCGCGCACTCGGACCTGAACGCGCTGTCGGTGATCCAGTACGCGGTCGACGCGCTGCGGGTGAAGCACATCATCGTGGTCGGCCACTCGAACTGCGGCGGCGTGCGCGCCGCGCTCGACGACCTGCGGCTCGGCCTGGTCGACAACTGGATCCGCCACGTGAAGGACGTGCGCCGCCTGCACGCCGGCTTCCTCGACGCGCTCGAGCCGGAGCGCCGGCAGCAGGCGCTGTGCGAGCTGAACGTGCTGGAGCAGGCGCGCAACCTGTGCTCTACGACCATCGTGCAGGATGCCTGGGCGCGCGGCCAGTCGGTGACCATCCACGGCTGGGTCTACGGCCTGCACAACGGCCTGCTCGAGGACCTGAAGATCACCGTCGGCGGCGGCAGCGACATCGCCGCGGCCTACGAGCGGGCGCTGGCCGGCGTGCGGGCGCGCTACGCGGCGCCGGCCGGCGGCGACGCGATCGCCACGGCCGCGCCGGCCTCCCCGGCCGACGACACCGCCGCAGCTTGAGCGGGAGCCGCCGATGTTCCCGCAGCTGACCGACTCGCGCGCCTTCGGCATTGCCCAGGCGCTGCTCGAGGGCTTCGACCGCCACTACCGCCTGTTCCGCGCCGCCAGCGCCGATGCGAAGCGCCTGTTCGAGCTCGGCGACTGGCACGCCCAGCAGCGCGGCCAGCGCGAGCGCATCGAGTTCTACGACCTGCGGGTCGACGAGGCGGTGCGCGCGCTGAAGACGAGCTTCGGTGCGCACGAGCTGCCGATGGACGTCTGGCAGCAGGTCAAGCTGCACTACATCGGCCTGCTCACCAACCACCACCAGCCGGAACTGGCCGAGACCTTCTTCAACTCGGTGACGACGAAGATGCTGCACCGCAGCTACTTCAACAACGAGTTCATCTTCGTGCGCCCGGCGGTCTCCACCGAGTACATCGAGAACGACGAGCCGGCCTCGCAGCCCACCTACCGCGCCTACTACCCGACGCCGGCGACGATGCGCGACACGCTGCGCCGCATCGTCACGAACTTCCAGCTGCAGTGCGAGTTCCAGGACCTGGAGCGCGACCTGGACCAGGTGCTGGCCGCCGTCGAGGCGGAGCTGGGCGACTACCGGCCGCGCGCGAACTTCCAGTTCCAGGTCCTGTCCAGCCTGTTCTTCCGCAACAAGGGCGCCTACGTCGTCGGCAAGATCATCAACGGCTTCCGCGAGCTGCCGTTCGCGCTGGCGATCCTGCGCGACCCCGAGGGCCGCTGCCTGATCGACACCGCGCTGTTCCGCGAGGACGACCTGCTGATGCTGTTCAGCTTCGCGCGCGCCTACTTCATGGTGGACATGGAGGTGCCGTCGGCCTACGTGCAGTTCCTGCGCTCGCTGATGCCGCGCAAGCCGCGCAGCGAGCTCTACAACGCGCTCGGCCTGCACAAGCAGGGCAAGAACCTGTTCTACCGCGACTTCCTGTTCCACCTGCGGCACAGCGGCGACCGCTTCCGCATCGCGCCCGGCATCAAGGGCATGGTGATGCTGGTGTTCGACCTGCCGAGCTTCCCGTTCGTCTTCAAGGTCATCAAGGACTTCTACCCGCCGCAGAAGGACACCACGCGCGAGCTGATCAAGAGCAAGTACCTGCTGGTGAAGCAGCACGACCGCGTCGGCCGCATGGCCGACACCTCGGAGTACAGCAACGTGGCCTTCCCGCGCCACCGCTTCGAGGACGAGCTGATCGCCGAGCTGAAGCACTTCTGCCCCAGCCAGCTCGAGGAGGACGGCGACGACCTGGTGATCCGCCACGTCTACATCGAGCGGCGCATGATCCCGCTGAACATCTACCTGCAGGAGGGCACGCCCGAGCAGGTGCAGGCCGCGGTGGTCGAGTACGGCAACGCGATCAAGGACCTGGTGGCGGCCAACATCTTCCCCGGCGACATGCTGTGGAAGAACTTCGGCGTCACCCGCCATGGCAAGGTGGTCTTCTACGACTACGATGAAATCGAGTACATCACCGACTGCAACTTCCGCCGCGTGCCGCCGCCGCGCAACGAGGAGGACGAGATGTCGGGCGAGATCTGGTATTCGGTCGGCCCGAAGGACGTCTTCCCCGAGACCTTCGGCCCCTTCCTGCTCGGCCACCCCGGCGTGCGCGACACCTTCATGAAGCACCACGCCGAGCTGCTCGACCCGGCCTTCTGGCAGGCCCACCAGGCGCGCATCCGGGCCGGCCACGTGCACGACGTCTTCCCCTACGACCCGGCGCGGCGCTTCCGCGCCGGCGCCCCGGTGGCGCTCGGCGACTGACGCCCGGCGCTGCCTTTCCCTGCCCACCGGAGACCGCCATGTCCGACCCGATCGTCATCGTTTCCGCCGCCCGCACGCCGATCGGCGGCCTGCTCGGCGACTTCGCCGCGCTGCCGGCCCACCAGCTCGGCGCCGTGGCCATCCGTGCCGCCGTGGAGCGGGCCGGCGTGCCCGGCGACGCCGTCGACGAGGTGCTGATGGGCAACTGCCTGATGGCCGGCCAGGGCCAGGCCCCGGCCCGCCAGGCCGCGCTCGGTGCCGGCCTGCCGACCTCGGCCGGCGCGGTGACGCTGTCGAAGATGTGCGGCTCGGGCATGCGCGCGATGATGTTCGCGCACGACATGCTGGCGGCCGGCAGCGCCGACGTCGTGGTGGCCGGCGGCATGGAGAGCATGACCAACGCGCCGCACCTGAGCTTCGTGCGCAAGGGCGTGAAGTACGGCGTGACGCAGTTCTACGACCACATGGCGCTCGACGGCCTGGAGGATGCCTACGAGAAGCTGCCCGGCGGGGTCGGCAAGGCGATGGGCGTGTTCGCCGAGGAGTGCGTCGCCAAGTACCAGTTCAGCCGCGAGGCGATGGACGCCTTCGCGATCGCGTCCACCGAGCGCAGCCAGCGCGCCAACGAGGATGGCAGCTTCGACTGGGAGATCGCCCCGGTGACGCTGCCCGGCAAGGGCGGCGCAGCGGCCGTCGTCACGCGCGACGAGCAGCCGTTCAAGGCGCGGCTGGACAAGATCCCGGGCCTGAAGCCGGCGTTCACCAAGGACGGCCGCATCACCGCGGCCACCTCCTCGAGCATCTCCGACGGCGCCGCCGCGCTGGTGCTGATGCGCGAGTCGGTCGCGCTGAAGCGGGGCCTGTCGCCGGTGGCGCGCATCACCGGCCATGCCGTGCATGCCCAGGCGCCGAACTGGTTCACCACCGCGCCGGTCGGCGCGATCGACAAGCTGCTGCGCCAGGCCGGCTGGCAGGCCGGCGAGGTCGACCTGTGGGAGGTCAACGAGGCCTTCGCCGCGGTGACGATGGCGGCGATGGCCGAGTTCAAGCTGCCGCACGAGATCGTCAACGTGCACGGCGGCGCCTGCGCGCTCGGCCACCCGATCGGCGCCAGCGGCGCGCGCATCGTCGTCACGCTGCTGGGCGCGCTGCGTCGGCGCGGCCTGAAGCGCGGCGTCGCGGCGCTGTGCATCGGCGGCGGCGAGGCCACCGCGCTCGGCGTCGAGCTGGTGTGAGCGCCGGCCTCGGCATCCACGACCCGGCCCTGTTCGTCGCCACCGTCTTCGTGCTGAACGCGACGCCCGGCGTCGACATGCTGCTCACCGTCGGCCGCACGCTGCAGCACGGCCGGCGCGGTGGGCTCGCGGCGGCCGCCGGCATCACGGCCGGCTGCGCGGTGCATGCGCTGGCCGCCACCCTCGGGCTGGCCGCCCTGCTGGGCAGCTCGGCCGCGGCCTTCGGCGTGCTGAAGCTGGCCGGCGCGGCCTACCTCGCCTGGCTCGGCCTCGGGCTGCTGCGCGCGGCCTGGCGCGCCGGCCCGGCCCCTGGCGCTCCGGCCGTGGCGGGCAGCCCGGCCTCGACCGGCGCGGTCGCCGCCACGCCGGGGCGCCTGTTCCGCGAAGGCCTGCTGACCAACCTGCTGAACCCGAAGATCGCGCTCTTCTTCCTCGCGCTGCTGCCGCAGTTCATCGCCGACGGCGCGTCGCAGCGCACGCTCGCCTTCGCGCTGCTCGGCGCCTGGATGCTGCTGCAGTCGGCCCTCTTCCTCGCGGTGCTGGTGCTGCTGGCCGAGCGCCTGCGCCGGCGGCCGCTGCAACCCGGCCTGCGCCGCGGTCTGACGGCGCTGGCCGGTGCCGCCTTCCTCGGCCTGGCGGCGCGCCTCGCGCTGTCGCCGCGCCCCTGACCTCGGAATCCCTGTCATGAACGTGCTGGTGATCGGCGCCTCCCGCGGCCTGGGCCGCGAACTCGTGCAGCAGGCCCTGGCCGCCGGCGACCGCGTGACCGCCACCGCCCGGCGCGCGGACGATGTCGCCGCGCTGCAGGCCCTCGGCGCCCAGGCCTTCATGCTCGACGTGGCCGACGCGGTCAGCGCCTCGGGGCTGGCCTGGCGCATCGACGGCGCCGGCTTCGACCAGGCCTGGCTGGTGGCCGGCGTGTACGGCCCGCGCACCCAGGGCCTGGCGTCGCCGACCGAGGCCGACTTCGATGCGGTGATGCACACCAACCTGCTCGGCGCGATGCGCGTGCTGCCGCAGCTCGCCGACGCCTTCGCGCCCGGTGCGCGGCTGGGCGTGCTGTCCTCGCGCATGGGCTCGATCGGCCTGCGCAACGGCACCGCCGGCTGGCTGTACCGCGCCTCCAAGGCGGCGCTGAACTCGGTGGTCCGGGACGCGGCGCTCGAATGGGCCGGCCGCGTCACCGTGGTGGCCTTCCACCCGGGCTGGGTGCAGACCGACATGGGCGGCCGTGGTGCCGACCTGACGGTCGAGCGCAGCGCCGCCGATCTTCGGCGTACGCTCGCCGGTCTCGGCCCGGCGGACACCGGGCGCTTCCTGAACCACGACGGAGAGCCGCTGGCCTGGTGAGGCACGGTGGCCGCTCGACCCACGGAGACTGTCCGATGCTGTTGTCCGACGACCACCGCGCCGTCCAGGAGGCGGTGCGCGCCTACGTGCAGGACCGGGTCGCGCCCTTCGCGGCCGAGTGGGACCGGACCCACGCCTTCCCGCGCGAGGCCCTGCAGGGCCTGGCCGCGCTCGGCTGCTACGGCGTGACGGTGCCGGCCCAGTGGGGCGGCGCCGGGCTGGACAGCCTCGCGCTGGCGCTGATCCTCGAGGAGATCGCGGCCGGGGATGGCGCCACCTCGACCATCGTCAGCGTCAACAACTGCCCCGTCTGCTCGATCCTCGTCGCCTGGGCCGACGAGGCGCAGAAGCAGCGCTGGCTGGTGCCGCTGGCGCGCGGCGAGATGCTCGGCGCCTTCTGCCTCACCGAGCCGCACGTCGGCTCCCAGGCCGACGGCCTGCGGACCACCGCGGTGCGCGACGGTGACGACTACGTGCTCGACGGCGTCAAGCAGTTCATCACCAGCGGCAAGCACGGCGACGTGGCGATCGTGCTCGCGGTGACCGACAAGGCGGCCGGCAAGCGCGGCATCAGTGCCTTCCTCGTGCCCACCGGCACGCCCGGCTACCAGGTCGCGCGGCTCGAGGAGAAGATGGGCCAGCATGCGAGCGACACCGCGCAGATCCTCTTCGAGCGCTGCCGGGTGCCGGTGGCGAACCGCATCGGCGAGGAGGGCCAGGGCCTGAAGATCGCGCTGTCGGGGCTGGAGGGCGGGCGCATCGGCATCGCCGCGCAGTCGGTCGGCATGGCGCGCGCGGCCTTCGAGTGCGCGCTCGCCTACGCGAAGGAGCGGGTCGCCTTCGGCCAGCCGATCTTCGAGCACCAGGCGGTGCAGTTCCGGCTCGCGGAGATGGCGATGAAGATCGAGGCCGCGCGCCAGCTGGTGCACCACGCCGCGGCGCTGAAGGATGCCGGGCGCCCCTGCCTGAAGGAGGCGGCGATGGCCAAGCTGTTCGCCAGCGAGATGGCCGAGGCGGTCTGCAGCGCCGCGATCCAGACGCTCGGCGGCTATGGCTATGTCGCGGATTTCCCGCTCGAGCGCATCTACCGCGACGTGCGGGTGTGCCAGATCTACGAAGGCACGAGCGACGTGCAGAAGATCCTGATCGGGCGCGCGCTGGCCGCCGGCGGCTGATTCCCGCATGAACATCATCATCCTGGGCGCCGGCCGCGTCGGCGAGAGCGTGGCCGAGAGCCTGGTCTCCGAGCGCAACGACATCACCGTGATCGACACCGATCCGCAGCGCCTGGCCGCGCTGCAGGAGCGGCTCGACCTGCGTGGCGTGGCCGGCAACGGGATCCAGCCCTCGGTGCTGCGCGAGGCAGGCGCCGAGGACGCCGACATGCTGATCGCCTGCGCGCCGATGGACGAGACCAACCTGGTGGTCTGCAAGGTGGCGCACGACGTCTTCAACATCCCGACCACGATCGCGCGCGTGCGCTCCGAGGAATTCCCCGACGGTGACGCGATGATGCGCAAGGACGGCGGCTTCGCGGTCGACCGGGTGATCTGCCCGGAGCACTCGCTGACGCAGACGATCCGTCGGCTCGTGGCCTACCCGGAGGCGCTTCAGGTGCTGGAGTTCGCCGGCGGCCGCGTCAGCCTGATCGCGGTGCGCGTGGTCAGCGACGGGCGGCTCGCGCACCACGTGATCTCCGAGCTGCCGCAGCTCGCGCCCGACCTGCCGATGCGCTTCGTCGCGATCTACCGCAGCGACGAGCACGGCGTCGACCGGCAGATCGTGTGCGACGGCCGCACCCGCATCGAGCCGGGCGACGAGGTCTTCGTGCTGGCCGACACGCGCGACATCCGGCGCGTGCTGGATGCGCTGCGCCTGCGCGACCAGCCGGTGCGCCGGGTCATGATCGCCGGCGGCGGCCGCGTCGGCCTGCGCCTCGCGCGCGAGCTGAAGAAGGAGTGCCGGCTGAAGATCATCGAGGTCGACCC
This sequence comes from Pseudideonella sakaiensis, assembly GCF_001293525.1. Classification (GTDB taxonomy): domain Bacteria; phylum Pseudomonadota; class Gammaproteobacteria; order Burkholderiales; family Burkholderiaceae_C; genus Ideonella_A; species Ideonella_A sakaiensis. The sequence continues at coordinate 25,576 of NZ_BBYR01000029.1, forward strand.
GCGGCGCTGCGACTACCTCACCAGCCAGCTGCCCAGCCACGTGCTGGTGCTGAACGGCGACTCCACCGACGAGGACCTGCTCGGCGACGAGAACGTGGCCGACACCGACCTCTTCCTCGCGCTCACCAGCGACGACGAGGACAACATCATGTCCTGCCTGCTGGCCAAGCGCATGGGCGCGCGCCGCGTGCTGGCGCTGATCAACCGCCGCGCCTATGCGGACCTGGTGCAGGGCACGCAGATCGACATCGCGCTGTCGCCGGCGCAGACGGTGATCGGCGAGCTGCTCGCGCACGTGCGGCGCGGCGACGTCGAGGCGGTCTACAGCCTGCGCCGCGGCGCCGCCGAGGCGCTGGAGGCGGTGGCCCACGGCGACCGCAAGAGCTCGAAGGTGGTGGGCCGGCGCATCGAGCAGATCCCGCTGCCGCCGGGGGCCGAGATCGGCGCGCTGGTGCGCGGCGAGGGCGAGGCGGCCGAGGTCATCCTGCCGCACCACGACACCGTGATCCACAGCGGCGACCACGTCATCGTCTTCCTGCCGCGCAAGCGCATGGTGCGCGAGGTGGAGAAGCTGTTCCAGGTCAGCGCGACCTTCTTCTGACCGCAGGTCCCTGCGCCTGCCGAGCGTCTCCTCCGACTCCCGCATGCCGTCGATCCGTCCCGTGCTGGCGCTGCTGGGCGCGCTGCTGATGGCCTTCGCCGTGGCGATGGCGGTGCCGCTGGCCGTGGCCTGGCTCGGCGACGAGCCGCACGCGGCCCGCGATGCCTTCGCCGCATCCATCCCGGCCGCGCTGCTGCTGGGCATGCTGCTGTGGTCCGGCAACCGCGAGCGCCCGCGCGAGCTGCAGCCGCGCGACGGCGTGCTGCTGGTGGTGCTCACCTGGACTGTGCTGCCCTTGTGCGCCTCGCTGCCGCTGCAGCTCTACTTCGCGGGCGTCGGCCAGCCGCTGAGCTTCACCGATGCGGCCTTCGAGGCGATGTCGGCGCTGACCACCACCGGCTCGACGGTGCTCACGGGGCTGGACCGCCTGCCGCTGTCGATCAACCTGTGGCGCTGCCTGCTGCAATGGATCGGCGGCATGGGCATCCTGGTGCTGGCGGTGGCGATCCTGCCGCTGCTCGGCGTCGGCGGCAGCCAGCTGTTCCGGATGGAGTCGGCCGGGCCGATGAAGGATGCCAAGCACACGCCGCGCATCGCCGAGACCGCCAAGGGCCTGTGGACGGTCTATGCCAGCCTGTCGATCGCCTGCCTGCTGGCCTACCGGGCCGGCGGGATGGGCTGGGCCGACGCCTGGATGCACATGTTCACCACGGTCAGCCTCGGCGGGCTGAGCAGCCACGATGCCAGCTTCGGCTTCTTCGCCTCGCCGGCGCTGGAGTGGATCGCGGTGGTGTTCATGCTGGTGTGCAGCTGCAACTTCGCGCTGTACTTCCTGATGCTGCGCAAGCGCTCGTGGCGGCCGCTGCTGGCCGATCCGGAGTCGCGCGGCACGCTCGGCGTGATGGTCGGCGCCAGCCTCTTCGTCGCCGCGCTGCTGATGGTCGAGGACGAGTTCCAGCACGTTGGCGAGGCGCTGCGCATGGCCTTCTTCCACGTGGTGTCCATCGCGTCGACGACCGGCTATGCCAGCACCGACTACGGCCAGTGGCCGCCGCTGGTGCCGATCCTGCTGCTGCTGCTGTCCGGCCTGTCCACCAGCGCCGGCTCCACCGGTGCCGGCATCAAGATGATCCGGCTGCTGATCCTGCTGAAGCAGGCGCGGCGCGAGATGCAGCGCATGCTCCATCCCCGGACCGTGAACCCGGTGATGCTCGGCCAGCGGCCGGTGGCGCCGGCGGCGATCTTCTCGGTGCTGGCCTTCATGCTGCTGTACGGTGCGACGGTGATCGGCCTGACCTTCGTGCTGCTGGGCACCGGGCTGCCCTTCGACACCGCGCTGTCGGCGGTGATCGGCAGCGTCAACAACATGGGGCCGGGGCTGAACGAGATCGGGCCGGCCGGCAACTACCAGCCCTTCACCGACGTGCAGACCTGGGTCTGCACGCTCGCGATGCTGCTCGGGCGGCTGGAGCTGCTGTCCGTCTTCGTGCTGCTGACGCCGGCCTTCTGGCGCGACTGAGGGCCGGGCCCGGCGGCCCCGCCGGGGCGGGCTTTCCCCTGGTTTGCCGCGGGGCTCGGCGACCTCTACAATTGACGTATACGTCAATCACAACCGCTGCGCGCGGTCCGGCCCGCGCCGGGCCGTTCACCGGCCCGGAGACTGCATGCCCACGCTCGCCTCGGCGCTCAATCCGCGCTCGGAAGACTTCAAGGCCAACGCGGCGGCGATGCAGGCCCTGGTGGCCGACCTGAACGCCCGCCTCGCGGCCATCGCCCAGGGTGGCGGCGAGGCCGCGCGCGCGAAGCACGTGGCCCGCGGCAAGCTGCCGCCGCGCGAGCGCGTCGAGCTGCTGCTCGACCCGGACACGCCTTTCCTCGAGGTCGCGCCACTGGCCGCCCACGGCATGTACCCCGAGGCCGACGGCCGCGATGCCGCGCCCGGCGCCGGCCTGATCGCCGGCATCGGCCGCGTCAGCGGCGTCGAGTGCATGATCGTGTGCAACGACGCGACGGTGAAGGGCGGCACCTACTTCCCGATGACGGTGAAGAAGCACCTGCGCGCGCAGGAGATCGCGCGCGAGAACCGGCTGCCCTGCATCTACCTGGTCGACTCCGGCGGCGCCAACCTGCCGAACCAGGACGAGGTCTTCCCGGACCGCGAGCACTTCGGCCGCATCTTCTACAACCAGGCCACGCTGTCGGCCGCCGGCGTGCCGCAGATCGCGGTGGTGATGGGCTCCTGCACCGCCGGCGGCGCCTACGTGCCCGCGATGAGCGACGAGTCCATCATCGTGAAAAACCAGGGCACGATCTTCCTGGGCGGCCCGCCGCTGGTGAAGGCGGCGATCGGCGAGGTGGTCAGCGCCGAGGAGCTGGGCGGCGGCGACGTGCACACCCGGTTGTCCGGCGTGGCCGACCACCTGGCCGAGAACGACACGCACGCGCTGGCGCTCGCGCGCTCGATCGTCGGCAACCTGAACTGGCGCAAGCCCGATCCGCTGCGCCGCCAGCCGCCGCGCCCGCCGCGCTTCGACCCGGCCGAGCTGCACGGCCTGATCCCCACCGACCCGCGCAAGCCTTACGACGTGCGCGAGGTGATCGCGCGGCTGGTCGACGACTCCGAGTTCGACGAGTTCAAGGCGCGCTACGGCAGCACGCTGGTCACCGGCTTCGCCCACCTCGAGGGGCTGCCGGTGGGCATCGTCGCGAACAACGGCGTGCTGTTCTCGGAGTCGGCGATGAAGGGCGCGCACTTCATCGAGCTGTGCGGCCAGCGGCGCATCCCGCTCGTCTTCCTGCAGAACATCACCGGCTTCATGGTCGGGCGCAAGTACGAGTCCGAGGGCATCGCCAAGCACGGCGCGAAGATGGTGACCGCGGTGTCGACCGTCGCGGTGCCGAAGTTCACGGTGATCATCGGCGGCAGCTTCGGCGCCGGCAACTACGGCATGTGCGGCCGCGCCTACTCGCCGCGCTTCCTGTGGATGTGGCCGAACGCGCGCATCTCGGTGATGGGCGGCGAGCAGGCCGCCAGCGTGCTGGCCACGGTCCGGCGCGACGGGATCGAGGGGCGCGGCGGCCAGTGGAGCGCCGAGCAGGAGGCCGAGTTCAAGCGCCCGATCCTGGCGCAGTTCGAGCACCAGGCCCACCCGTACTACGCCAGCGCCCGGCTCTGGGACGACGGCGTGATCGACCCCGCCGACACGCGCCGCGTGCTCTCGCTGGCGCTGTCCGCGAGCCTGAACGCGCCGATCCCGGACACGCGCTTCGGCGTGTTCCGGATGTAGGCCGGCCCCCTGCCGACACGCGGGTCGCCCACCGTGGACAGCATCTACGACACCCCCGAGCACGCGCTGCTGCGCGACCAGGTCGCCCGCTTCCTGGCGCGCGAGGTGGAGCCGCACGCGGCGGCCTGGGAAGAGGCCGGCCGCGTGCCGCGCGAGGTGCTGGAGCGCCTGGGCCAGGCCGGCCTGCTGGGCCTGATGTTCGACCCGCGCCATGGCGGCGGCGGCGCCGATGCGCTCGCCAACCTGGTGTTCGCCGAGGCGCTGGCGGACTGCACCTATGCCGGCTTCGTGATCACGGTGCTGGTCCACACCGACATGGCCGCGCCGCACCTGCACCATGCGGGCACGCCGGCACAGCAGGCGCGCTGGATGCCGGGCATCACCGCCGGCCGCACGCTCACCGCGGTGGCGATCACCGAGCCGGGTGCCGGCTCCGACGTGGCCGGCCTGGCCACGCGGGCGCGCCGCGATGGCGGCGACTGGGTGCTCGACGGGCGCAAGCTCTTCATCACCAACGGCGTGCAGGCCGACCTGGTCTTCGTCGCCGCCCGCACCTCGCCGGCGCGCCACGGCATCTCGATCTTCGCCGTCGAGCGCGGCACGCCCGGCTTCAGCGTCGGGCGGGCGCTGGACAAGACGGGCTGGCGCTCGTCGGACACCGCCGAGCTGCTGTTCGACGGCTGCCGCATCCCGGGCGACCAGCTGCTCGGCGAGGTCGACCAGGGCTTCCGCGCCGTGATGCGCAACTTCCAGACCGAGCGCATCGCGCTGGCCGCGATGGCCGTCGGCCACTGCCGGCGCGCGCTGGCGCTGACGCTCGAGCACGTGCAGTCGCGACGGGCCTTCGGCGCGACGCTGTTCGAGAAGCAGGCGATCCGCCAGCGCCTGGCGATGCTGGATGCGCGCACCCGGGCGGCCCGCGCCTACCTCTACCACTGCGCGTGGCGCGTCACGCAGGGCGAGGACGTGGTGCAGGACGTCTCGCTGCTCAAGGCCCTGACCGGCGAGCTGGTCAACGAGGTGGTCGGCACCTGCCAGCAGTTCCACGGCGGCATGGGCTACATGCGCGGCATGGCCATCGAGCGGCTGTGGCGCGATGCGCGCATCCTCGCGATCGGCGGCGGCGCCACCGAGGTGATGCTCGACGAGGCGGCCAAGCGCTATGCCGGCCCGCGGACCTGACCGCCCGCCGGCGGCCCCCTTCCTTTCTACCTCCCGACGAGCGACTGCCATGACCTCAGCCTCCCTCGATGTCCGACGCGACGGCCCGGTGGCCCGGGTCTGGCTGAACCGCCCCGAGGTCCGCAATGCCTTCAACGACGCGGTGATCGCCGAGCTGCGCGCGACCTTCGCGGCGCTCGGCGCCGACGAGGACCTGCGCGTGATCGTGCTCGGCGGCCACGGCAAGGCCTTCTGCGCCGGCGCCGACCTGAATTGGATGCGCGCGATGGCCGACTACGACTGGGCGCAGAACCACGCCGACGCGCAGGCCCTGGCCGAGATGCTGTGGACGATGTACGACTGCCCGGTGCCGATCGTCGGCCGCATCCACGGCGACTGCTACGCCGGCGGCGTCGGCCTGGCGGCCGTCTGCGACGTGCTGGTCGCCGCCGAGGGCGTGCACTTCTGCCTCAGCGAGGCCCGGCTGGGCCTGCTGCCCGCGACCATCGCGCCCTACGTGGTGCGCGCGCTCGGCGAGCAGGCCTCGCGGCGTTACTTCGCCACCGCCGAGCGCTTCGATGCGGCCCGCGCGCACGCGCTCGGCTTCGTGCACGAGCGGGTGGCGCCGGAGGCGCTGGACGCCACCGTCGACGCGCTCGTCGCCACGCTGGTGGCCAACGGCCCGCGCTCGGCCCGCGCTTGCAAGCGCCTGGTGAAGGACGTCGCCGGCCGCCCGATCGATGCCGCGCTGCGCGAGGACACGGCGCGCCGCATCGCCGACATCCGCGCCAGCGACGAAGGCCGCGAGGGCCTGCAGTCCTTCCTGCAGCGCCGCCCGCCGGCCTGGGTGGCCGGCGCCTGAGGCCGCGCGCCCGGCTGCGACCGCACCCGCCACCGCGATGAACGCCGAGCTCGACACCTCGCAGCTGCTCGCCGTCGCGGCCGCGCTCGGCTGGGCCAGCGGGTTGCGGCTGTACGCGGTGCTGTTCCTGACCGGCCTGGCCGGCCACTTCGGCTGGGTGCCGCTGCCGGCCGGCCTGCAGCTGCTGCAGCACCCGGTGATGCTGGGGGCCAGCGGCACGATGCTGTTCGTCGAGTTCTTCGCCGACAAGATCCCCGGCCTCGACAGCGTCTGGGACGCGGTGCACACCGTGGTCCGCATCCCGGCCGGTGCCGCGCTCGCCGCCGCGGTGTTCGGCGGCGACCACCAGGCCTGGGCGATGGCGGCCGCGCTGATGGGCGGCACGCTGGCCGCCACCAGCCACGTCGCGAAGGCGACCACGCGGGCGGCGGCCAACACCTCGCCCGAGCCCTTCTCGAACCTGGGGCTGTCGCTGCTCGGCGATGGCCTGGTGCCGCTGATGCTGTGGCTGGCCTGGGCCCATCCGCTGGTCTTCGGCGTGCTGCTGGTGCTGGCCGTGGCCGCGATGTGGCTGCTGACCGCCTGGTTGTTCCGCTTCCTGCGCGCGCTGTGGCGGCGCTTCGTCCGGCCGCGCGACGGCTCGGCCGTCGCCTAGCCCGCGCGCCGCCTTCCTCCCGAGAGACACCGCCCCGAGGGTCCCGCGCCATGTTCAAGAAGATCCTGATCGCCAACCGCGGCGAGATCGCCTGCCGCGTCGCCGCCACGGCGCGCCGGCTCGGCATCCGCACCGTCGCCGTCCACTCCGACGTCGATGCCGACGCGGCGCACGTGGCCGCCTGCGACGAGGCGGTGCACATCGGCGGCGCCGCGCCGGCCGACAGCTACCTGCGGGCCGATCGCATCCTCGAGGTGGCGCGGGCGACCGGCGCCGAGGCGGTCCACCCCGGCTACGGCTTCCTCAGCGAGAACGAGGGCTTCGCGCAGGCCTGCGCCGACGCCGGCCTGGTGTTCATCGGCCCGCCGCCGGCGGCGATCCAGGCGATGGGCCTGAAGGCCGAGTCCAAGCGCCTGATGGGCGCGGCCGGCGTGCCGCTGGTGCCCGGCTACCACGGCGCCAACCAGGACCCGGCGCTGCTGCAGGCCGAGGCCGACCGCATCGGCTACCCGGTGCTGATCAAGGCCAGCGCCGGCGGCGGCGGCAAGGGCATGCGCGTCGTCACCCAGGCGGCCGAGTTCCCGGCCGCGCTCGCCTCGTGCCGGCGCGAGGCGCAGAACAGCTTCGGCGACGACGCGGTGCTGATCGAGCGCTACGTCACGCGGCCGCGCCACATCGAGATCCAGGTCTTCGCCGACACCCACGGCAACCTCGTCCACCTGTTCGAGCGCGACTGCTCGGTGCAGCGCCGTCACCAGAAGGTGCTGGAGGAAGCGCCGGCGCCCGGCATGAGCGCCGAGCGCCGCCGCGCGATGGGCGAGGCGGCCGTGCAGGCCGCGCGGGCGGTGGGCTACGTCGGCGCCGGCACGGTGGAGTTCATCGCCGAACCGCAGCCCGATGGTGAACTGCGCTTCTACTTCATGGAGATGAACACCCGGCTGCAGGTGGAGCACCCGGTGACCGAGGCGATCACCGGCGTCGACCTGGTCGAGTGGCAGCTGCGCGTGGCCGCCGGCGAGCGCCTGCCGAAGCTGCAGCACGAGCTGGCGATCCACGGCCATGCGATCGAGGCGCGGCTGTGCGCCGAGCAGCCGGATGCGAACTTCCTGCCGTCCATCGGGCGGCTGGAGGTGGCGCGCTGGCCCGCCCACGTGGCCTTCGCGCGTCACCCCGACGGCCCGGCGGCCGCCGAGCCGGCGCCGGTGCGGCTCGACGCCGGCGTCGGCGAGGGCGATGCGATCACCCCCCATTACGACCCGATGATCGCCAAGCTGATCGTCTGGGGCGCGGACCGGGCCCAGGCGCTGGCGCGGCTGGATGCGGCGCTGGCGCAGACCCACCTGGTGGGCCTGCACAGCAACGTCGCCTTCCTGCGCCGCGTGGTGGCGAGCCGCTCCTTCGCGCAGGCCGACCTCGACACCGCGCTGATCGAGCGCGAGCGCGCGGTGCTGTTCGATGCCGCGCCGCCGCCGCTGCCCTGGCTGGCCGCCGGCGTGCTGGCGCACCAGCTGGCCGCCGAGCAGGCCGCCGAGGACGCCGACCCCTGGTCGCGCCGCGATGGCTGGCGGATGCACGGCGCAGCGCTGCGCCGCGTGGAACTGGAACTCGACGGCCGGCGCGAGGTGCTGCGCCTGCAGCGCTCGCACGACGGCCGCGCGCGCCTGGCCCTGGGCGACGAGGCCTGGACGCTGGCGACCGAGCCGCTGGGCGGCGCGCGCCACGCGGTGCGGCTCGGCGGCGAGCGGCGCGTGCTGGCCGTCTACCGCCACGGCGAGCGCTGGCACGTGTTCGGCGCCGACGGCGCGGCCGTGCTGACCGAGCACGACCCGCTGCGCCATGCCGCCGACGGTGCGGGCGGCGACGGCCGCCTCAGCGCCCCGATGCCCGGCCGGCTGATCGCGCTGCTGGTGCAGCCCGGCGACGCGGTGTCGCGCGGCCAGCCGCTGGCGGTCATGGAAGCGATGAAAATGGAGCACACGATCGTCGCCCCCCGCGACGGCCGGGTCGATGCGCTGCTGCACGCGGTGGGCGACCAGGTCGCCGAGGGCGGCGAACTGCTGACGCTGGTGGCCGCCGAGCTGGCGGGCCGAGGAGATGCTGGATGATTCCCGAGCGCGTGACCCTGGTCGACGTCGGCCCGCGCGACGGGCTGCAGAACGAGAAGCAGCCGGTCTCGACCGCGCACAAGGTGGCGCTGGTGCAGCGCCTGCAGGCCGCCGGCCTGCGCGAGATCGAGGTGACCAGCTTCGTCAGCCCGAAGTGGGTGCCGCAGATGGGCGACGCGGTGTCGGTGATGGCGGCGATCGAGCGCCCGCCGGGCGTGCGCCACAGCGTGCTGGTGCCGAACATGAAGGGCCTGGAGGCGGCGCTGCCGACGCGGCCCGACGAGGTGGTCGTGTTCGCGTCGGCCACCGAGGCCTTCAGCCAGCGCAACATCAACTGCAGCATCGCCGAGAGCCTGGCGCGTTTCGAGCCGGTGGTCGCGGCGGCGCACGCGGCCGGCCTGAAGGTGCGCGGCGCGATCTCCTGCACCGTCGGCTGCCCCTACCAGGGCGCGGTGACGCCCGACGAGGTGGAGCGGGTCGTCGTCGGCATGAAGGCCATCGGCGTGGACCACTGCGGCATCGCCGACACGATCGGCGTCGGCACGCCGCGCGCGGTGCAGGCCGTGCTCGAGCGGGCGCTGAAGCACTACCCGCTGCACGAGGTCAGCGGGCACTTCCACGACACCTACGGCCAGGCCCTGGCCAACATCCTGGCCAGCCTCGAGCTCGGCCTGCACACCTTCGACGCCAGCATCGCCGGCCTGGGCGGCTGCCCGTACGCGAAGGGCGCCACCGGCAACGTGGCCACCGAGGACGTGGTCTTCATGCTGCACGGCATGGGCATCGACACCGGCATCGACCTGGACGCGCTGGTCGAGGCCGGCGGCTTCATCTCCGAGGTGCTCGGCCGCGAACCCGTCTCGCGTGCCGGCCGCGCGCTGCTGACGAAGCGCCGCGCCGCGGCCGCTGCCGCCGCCGTGGAGGCAGCGTGACGGCGGCCGGCGGGACCGACGCCGACACCGCCGACCGCCCCGAGGGCTTCCGGCGCGTGAGCGCGGCGCTCGCCGAACGGGGCCACCCGCATGCGCCGCGCTTCCTCGAGGTCGCGGCCCGCACCTCGCAGGAGGCGGCCGACGCGCTGGGCGTGCAGGTCGGCCAGATCGCCAAGAGCGTGATCTTCCGGCGCCGCCGCGACGACGTGCCGGTGCTCGTCGTCACCTCGGGCGACCGGCGGGTCGACGAGAAGAAGGTGGCCGCGCTGGTGGCGCCGGCGGGCGTGGACGGCGGGCCCGGCGGCCTCGGCCGCGCCGATGCCGACTACGTCAAGACGCGCACCGGCTTCAGCATCGGCGGCGTGGCGCCGCTCGCCCACCGCGAGCCGCCGGTGGTGCTGATCGACCGCGAGCTGTTCCGCTTCGACGAGGTCTGGGCCGCCGCCGGGCACCCGAACGGCGTGTTCCGCGCGTCGCCGCAGGACCTGGTGGCGCTGACCGGCGCGCCGGTGGCCGACGTGGTGCAGGCGGGCTGAGGGCCATGCCCGCGCCGCCCGTTCCGCCGGCCCGCCGGCCCGTCTCGGACGGCCCCCCCACCGGCCCCGGCCCGGTGCCCAGCCCCTGCATCGACGTCTGCCGCATGGACCCGGCCACGGGCTGGTGCCTCGGCTGCCGCCGCACGATCGACGAGATCGCCGCGTGGTCCCGGATGGACGATGCGGCCCGGCGGCGCGTCTGGGCGCTGCTGCCCGACCGCCGCCCCGCCGGCGCCTGACCGCCCCGCGGGCCGCGGCCGCGCGTGGCGCCGGCCCCACTCGTTTCCGGAAGCCCCGCATGCTCGACATCGATTTCTACTTCGACCCGGTCTCGCCCTATGCCTGCCTGGCCTTCGAGCACCTGCCGCAGGCGCTCGAGGGCCTGTCGTACGCGGTGCGCTACCGGCCGGTGCTGTTCGCCGGCATGCTCGCGCACTGGGGCCAGAAGGGGCCGGCCGAGATCGAGCCCAAGCGCGCCTGGACCTTCCGCCAGGTCGGCTGGCTGGCGCACCGGCTCGGCCTGCGGCTGGACACGCCGCCGCAGCACCCCTTCAACCCGCTGGCGCTGCTGCGCCTGCTGACCGCCTGCGCGCCGGCGGGCGAGACGCCGGGCCGCAACGCCTGCGAGCAGGTGCTGCGCCACGTCTGGCACGGCGGCGCGGACCCGAACGACCCGGCCCGGCTGCAGGCGCTCGCCGAGCGGCTGCAGCCGCGGCGCGACCCGGCCTCCGACGAGGTGAAGCAGGCGCTGCGCGGCGCCACCGACGCGGCGATCGCGCGCGGCGTCTTCGGCGTGCCGACGCTCGCGGTGGGTGACCGCCTGTTCTGGGGCCTGGACGGGCTCGAGATGCTCGTGGCCTGGCAGCGCGGCGATGCCTTCCTCGGCGGTCCGGGGTGGGACGAGGCCGGCGCGCTGCGCCCGGGCGTGCAGCGCCAGCGCTGACGCCGGCGGCGCCGGTCGGGCGCCGGCGCCGGCCGCGCCGCAGGGCGGTTCCTCAGGGATTACCCGCATAACGGCCGATATTCCGCATCGAGAAACGAGGACCAAGGGTTTCCACCAGGCTTGTCAGCAAGCGTTCAGCCCTGCGTCAGGCCTCCGTCAGAGCCTGCCCCGAGACTGCCTCGCATGTCGCCCCGCGTGGCGATCGTTCAAGGAGGAGACAATCTCGATGGCTTCCACCACGCTAGGCCCGGGCGCCCGCCCGGCAGCGGCCCCGATGACCGCCGAAGAGCGCAAGGTCATCTTCGCGTCGTCGCTCGGCACCGTGTTCGAGTGGTACGACTTCTACCTGTACGGCTCGCTGGCCGCGATCATCGCGAAGCAGTTCTTCGCGGGCCTCGACGCCGGCTCGGCCTTCATCTTCGCGCTGCTCGCCTTCGCCGCCGGCTTCATCGTGCGGCCCTTCGGCGCGATCTTCTTCGGCCGCCTCGGCGACATGATCGGCCGCAAGTACACCTTCCTGGTGACCATCCTGATCATGGGCCTGTCGACCTTCATCGTCGGCATCCTGCCCACCTATGCGTCGATCGGCGTGGCCGCGCCGGTCATCCTGATCGTGCTGCGCCTGCTGCAGGGCCTTGCGCTCGGCGGCGAGTACGGTGGCGCCGCCACCTACGTGGCCGAGCACGCGCCACACGGCAAGCGCGGCGCCTACACCGCGTGGATCCAGACCACCGCGACGCTGGGCCTGTTCCTGTCGCTGCTGGTCATCCTCGGCACCCGCACCTGGACCGGCGAGGACGACTTCGCCGCCTGGGGCTGGCGCATCCCCTTCATCGTGTCGATCGCACTGCTGGCCATCAGCGTGTGGATCCGGCTGTCGATGAACGAATCGCCCGCCTTCAAGAAGATGAAGGAAGAGGGCAAGACCTCGAAGGCCCCGCTGAAGGAGTCCTTCGGCCAGTGGCGCAACCTGAAGATCGTGATCCTGGCGCTGATCGGCCTGACCGCCGGCCAGGCCGTGGTCTGGTACACGGGCCAGTTCTACGCGCTGTTCTTCCTGACGCAGGCGCTGAAGGTCGACGGCGCCACCGCCAACCTGCTGATCGCGGCCAGCCTGGTCATCGGCACGCCCTTCTTCCTGGTGTTCGGCTCGCTGTCCGACCGCATCGGCCGCAAGCCCATCATCATGCTGGGCTGCCTGCTGGGCGCGCTGACCTACTTCCCGGTCTTCAAGATGCTGACCGAGGCGGCCAACCCCGACCTCGCGAAGGCCCAGGCCACCTCGCAGGTCATCGTCGCGGCCGACCCGGCGGAGTGCTCCTTCCAGTTCAACCCGACCGGCACCAAGAAGTTCACCTCCACCTGCGACATCGCGAAGCAGAAGCTGGCCGGCGCGTCGGTGAGCTACGACAACCAGGAGACGCCCGGGCAGCCGGCGGTGATCAAGGTCGGCACGACCGAGATCAAGGTCGCGGTGTCGGCCGAGGACGTCGCCGCCGCCAAGGCCGCCGCCGAGCAGAAGCTGGCCGACCTGAAGGCCGCGCCGACGCCGGACGAGAAGGCGATCGCCGCCGCCACCGCCGGCCTGAAGGCCGTCAGCGACGAGAAGACCGCGAAGGACGCGGTGCTCACGTCGAAGCTGAAGGCCGCGCTGAAGGCCGCCGGCTACCCGGAGAAGGCCGACCCGGCCAAGATGAACAAGGGCCTGATCGTCGCGATCCTCGTCTACCTGGTGATCCTGGTGACGATGGTCTACGGCCCGATCGCCGCGATGCTGGTGGAGATGTTCCCGACCCGCATCCGCTACACCTCGATGAGCCTGCCGTACCACATCGGCAATGGCTGGTTCGGCGGCCTGCTGCCCACCACCGCCTTCGCGATCGTGGCGCAGACCGGCAACATGTACAACGGCCTCTGGTACCCGATCATCATCGCCGCCGCGACCTTCGTGATCGGCATGCTGTTCGTCCGCGAGACCAAGGACGTCGACATCTACGCGGGCGACTGAACCCGCGCGATCCGGGCCCTGCCGCCGTGCCCGCGCGCGGTGCAGGCCCCGGTCCTGAACCGGGCGGCAGCCGCCGCCCGGCCTGCCGGGGGTGGCGGTCGCCGCCCCCGTTCACTTCCTGACGAACGGAATCTCACGCGATGTGGAAACTGGCGCTCGGCTTCGTGGTGTTCGCCGCGATCGCCCTCTTCGTGATCTTCAAGGCCGGCGACAAGGTCGACATGAGCGGCGAGAAGCATGGCGCCGACGCCGTGCATGCCCCGACCCCGACGGGCAGCGCTGCGTCGCAGTGAGGGCCCCCAGGGCCGGGCGGCGCCGTCCGCGGCGCCGCTCCACCCCCGCCGAGGCACCCGTGCCCCGGCCGCCACGGCACCTTCGGGTGCCGTTCTTCATGGTGCGGCGGGCCGCCGCGACCTCAGAGGAAGCGCTCGAGCAGGCGCCGCGAGCCGCGGTCCAGCGCCTTCGCGTCCGGGATCAGGAAGGCGATGCCCTGGGCGTCGGTCACGAGCAGCGCGTTGCCGTCCAGCCGGCGGATGTCCTCCTCGCCCTCCAGCACCAGCGTGGTGTCGCCGCGGTCGGTCTGCAGCTGCCAGGTGCTCGGCGTCGAGAAGGTCGAGACCGCGACGATGCGGGTGATGCGCGGCATGAACTCGGCTTCGGCCAGCTCGGCCTCGAGCAGGGCCCGCGGCGCCGCCGGCAGCGCATCGAGGCGGTCGATCCAGAGGCGCTCGTGGCCGTCGCCGCCCACCAGCGACAGGCCTTCGTCGGGCGCGGCGAGCGGAAACGCGCGCACCGGGGTGACCTCCTCGGGCGGCGCGCCGTCGCGCGACAGCTCGAGTCGGCCGTGGGCATTGCGCTGCAGCGTCCAGGGCAGCGCGGCGGCGGGGGCGGTGGCGGGAGCGGGGGAGGGCGCGTGCATGGGCGGGGCCGGCGGACGGGCGGGGGCGGTCAGGCCTTCGCGGGGCTGGCGGCGCCGGCATCGGGCAGCGCCGCCTCGGCGATCAGGTGGCTGCGGCGCTCGCCGTCGTCGGCCTCGGTGTCGACCTGGCGCGCCTGCGCGTCGTACAGGCGGCGGTAGGCGCCGTCCTCGCGCGCCATCAATTCGTCGTGCGAGCCCACCTCGACCACTTGGCCGCGGTCCATCACCACCAGCCGGTCGGCCCGGCGCAGTGTCGACAGCCGGTGCGCGATCGCGATCGTGGTGCGGCCCTGCACCAGGTTGTCCAGCGCGCGCTGGATCTCCTTCTCGGTCTCGGTGTCGACCGACGAGGTGGCCTCGTCGAGGATCAGGATCTTCGGGTCGATCAGCAGCGCCCGCGCGATGCTGATGCGCTGGCGCTCGCCGCCGGACAGCCCCTGGCCGCGCTCGCCGACCAGCGAGTCGTAGCCGTGCGGCAGCCGCAGGATGAACTCGTGCGCGTGCGCGGCGCGCGCCGCGGCGACGATCTCCGCCCGCGTCGCGTCCGGCCGGCCATAGGCGATGTTCTCGGCGATGGTGCCGAAGAACAGGAAGGGCTCCTGCAGCACCAGGCCGATGTGGCGCCGGTAGTCCGCCACGCGGTACTGCCGCAGGTCGTTGCCGTCGACCACGATGCTGCCGTCGGTCACGTCGTAGAAGCGGCAGATCAGGTTCACGAGCGTGCTCTTGCCCGAGCCGCTGTGGCCGACCAGGCCGATCATCTCGCCCGGCCGGATCGACAGGTTGAGCCCGCGGATCACCGCCCGCGCGCCGTAGCGGAAGCCCACGTCGCGCAGCTCGATGCGGCCCTGCGGCGCCGCCAGCGGCACCGGGCGCGCCGGCTCCGGCACGTTGGAGACGTGGTCGAGGATGTCGAAGATGCGCTTCGCGCCCGCCGCCGCCTTCTGCGTCACCGAGACGATGCGGCTCATCGAATCGAGCCGCGTGTAGAAGCGGCCGATGTAGGCGATGAAGGCGGTCAGCACGCCGACGCTGATCTGGCCGCGCGAGACCAGCCAGACGCCGAAGCCCCAGACCACCAGCAGGCCGATCTCCGTCAGCAGTGACACCGTCGGCGTGAACAGGCTCCAGGTGCGGTTCAGGCGGTCGTTGACCAGCAGGTTGTGGCGGTTCGCGTCGCGGAAGCGGCCCGCCTCGCGCGACTCCTGCGCGAAGGCCTTGACCACGCGGATGCCGGGGATGGTGTCCGCCAGCACGTTGGTCACCTCCGACCAGACGCGGTCGATCTTCTCGAAGCCGGTGCGCAGCCGGTCGCGCACCAGGTGGATCATCCACGCGATGAAGGGCAGCGGCAGCAGCGTCACCAGCGCCAGCGAGGGGCTGATCGAGAACAGGATGACCGCGGTCATCAGGATCATCAGCACGTCGGTGGCGAAGTCCAGCGCGTGCAGCGACAGGAAGACGCAGATGCGGTCCGTTTCCGAGCCGATGCGCGCCATCAGGTCGCCGGTGCGCTTGCCGCCGAAGTAGTCCAGCGAGAGCTGCAGCAGGTGCTCGAAGGTGGTGGTGCGCAGGTCGGCGCCGATGCGCTCGGACACCAGCGCCAGCAGGTAGGTGCGCGCCCAGCCCAGGCCCCACGCGGCCAGCGCGGCGCCGAGCAGGCCCGCCAGCAGCCAGCCGACCTGCCACGGGTCGATGCGCTGGCCGTTCTGGAACGGGATCAGCACGTCGTCCATCAGCGGGATGGTCAGGTAGGGCGGCACCAGCGTGGCCGCGGTGGACGCCAGCGTCAGGATGAAGCCGAGCAGCAGCTGGCCGCGGTAGGGCCGCGCGAAGCGGCCGAGGCGCAGCAGCACCCAGGTCGACGGCGGCGCCGCGGTCTCGCGCTCGCACTGCGGGCAGTCCTCGCTGTCCGGCGGCAGCGCGGCATGGCAGCGCGGGCAGTGCGCCTCGTCCGGGCGCCAGCGGCGGCCCTCGCGCAACGCCGCCTGCTGCGCCTCGAACAGCTCCACCAGCCGCGCTGCCTGAGGCGCCCGGCCGAGGGTGTAGCGCCAGTGCGCGAGGCGGCCGCCGGCGTCGTGCAGCGCCAGCCGGCCGACGCCGCCCTGGTCGGAGGCGCTCAGGCGCAGGCCGGGGGCCAGCTCGCGGGCGGTCCAGCCCGGCGCGCCGGGTTCGCGCACCAGAAGGCGGCGCGGCGTCAGCGCGATCGCACCGGATGCGTACCGTCCCTGGGCATCCAGGTCAACCTCCAGACTGCCGAGAACGTTCTCGTCGCTCGCGAGTTCGTCGTGCAGAGGGCGCCATCCGGCGTCCACCGGCGGATCGGAAGGTGCAACAGAATGAAAGCGTGGCATGAGGCAGCGGGGCGGGAGGACGCCCCGGTCGTTCGCGGTCGCAGCGCGCGGCAAACGTCATGAGGGTCGCGGATTCTCGCCGAAGCAGCGCCGGCACGGTGCGTCCGCCGCTGGCCGCCTGGCTGGCCTCGCCGGGCGCCGGCGCCGTCGCGCGGCCGCTGCGCGGGCACAATCGGGTGTTGCTGGCCGACCGTGCCGGCGCCCCGATCCTCGCCCCGATGAGCAAGAAGGACGACATCCGACTGCTGCGCGTGAATTACCTGCGCGGCCCCAATGTCTGGACCTACCGGTCGGTGCTCGAGGTCTGGCTGGACCTGGGTGAACTGGAGGACTGGCCGTCGAACCGGCTGCCGGGCTTCAACGAGCGCCTGGTGGCGCTGCTGCCGGCACTGATCGAGCACCACTGTGGCGTCGGCGAGCGCGGCGGCTTCCTGCAGCGCCTGACCGAAGGCACCTGGGCCGGCCACGTGCTGGAGCACGTGGTGATCGAGCTGCTCAACCTGGCCGGCATGCCGACCGGCTTCGGCCAGACCCGCAGCACCTCGACGCGCGGCGTCTACCGGATGGTGTTCCGGGCGCGCGACGAGCAGGTGGCGCGCGAGGCCCTCGGCCTCGGCCACCGGCTGCTGATGGCGGCGATCAACGACGAGGCCTTCGACGTGCCCGCCGCGGTGGCCCGCCTGCGCGACGTGATCGACGACTGCTACCTCGGCCCGAGCACCGCCTGCATCGTCGGCGCCGCGACCGACCGGCGCATCCCGCACATCCGGCTGAACGAGGGCAACCTGGTGCAGCTCGGCTACGGCGCCGCGCAGCGCCGCATCTGGACCGCCGAGAGCGACCGCACCGGCGCGATCGCCGAGGGCATCGCGCGCGACAAGGACCTGACGAAGTCGCTGCTGAAGGCGGTCGGCGTGCCGGTGCCCGAGGGCACGGTCGTCGACAGCGCGGAGGCGGCCTGGGAGGCGGCCGAGGACATCGGGCTGCCGGTCGTCGTCAAGCCGTCCGACGGCAACCACGGCCGCGGCGTCACGCTCGACCTGAGCGAGCGCGCCGACATCGAGGCCGCGTTCCACGTCGCCCAGGCGCACGGCAGCGAGGTGATCGTCGAGCGCTACCTGCGCGGCCAGGAGCACCGGCTGCTCGTGGTCGGCGGCCAGGTGGTCGCCGCCGCGCGCGGCGACGTGGCCTGGGTGACCGGCGACGGCCGCGCCAGCGTGGCCGCGCTGGTCGACGCGCAGATCAACACCGACCCGCGCCGCGGCGTCACCGAGGACTTCCCGCTCGGCCGCATCCACCTGAGCGGCCCCTCGGCCGACGAGGTGGTGCTGCTGGACCTGCAGCGCCAGGGCCTGGCGCCCGACAGCGTGCCGGCCGCCGGCCGCCGCGTGCTGGTCCAGCGCAACGGCAACGTGGCGGTGGACTGCACCGACGAGGTGCATCCCGAGGTCGCGCATGCCGTGACGCTGGCCGCCCGCGTGGTCGGCCTGGACATCGCCGGCATCGACGTGGTCGCCACCGACATCGGCCGGCCGCTGGCCGAGCAGGGCGGCGGCATCGTCGAGGTGAATGCCGGTCCCGGCCTGCTGATGCACCTGAAGCCGGCCCAGGGTTCGCCGCGGCCGGTCGGCCAGGCGATCGTCGACCACCTGTTCGCCGAGGACGAGAGCGGCCGCATCCCGATCGTCGGCGTGGCCGGCTCGCGCCACGGCGCGCGCATCGCCCGCCTGGTCGCCTGGCTGGTGCACCTGAGCGGCCGCCACGTCGGCCTGGCCTGCCGCGACGGCCTGTTCCTGGACCGCCGCTGCATCGACGCCGGCGACGGCGCCCGCTACGACGCCGCGCACCGCCTGCTGATGAACCGCAACGTGCAGGCCGCGGTGATCCAGACCGATGCCTGCGCGATCCTCGACGATGGCCTGGCCTACGACCGCTGCCAGGTCGCCGTCGTCACCGACATGGCGCTCGACCCGGCCCAGCGCCAGGCGCTCGCGCGCCACGACGTGGCCGGCGCCGAGCAGCTGCCGCGCGTGCTGCGCACCCAGGTCGACGTGGTGCTCGGCGACGGCGTCGCGGTGCTGAATGCCGGCGACGCGGCGGTGGCCGAGCTGGCGCCGCTGTGCGATGGCGACGTGATCTTCTACGCCACCGAGCCCGAGGCCGCCGCGTCGGCCGTGCTCGCCGCGCACCGGGCCGCCGGCGGCCGCGCCGTGCTGCTGCGCGGCGGCCGCGTGGTGCTCGCCACCGGCAGCCAGGAGCAGCCGCTGGCCGAACTGGGCGCGCGCCGGCGCGGTGCGGCGGCACTGCCGCCGGAGGTGCTGGCCGCCTCGGCCGCGGCCGCCTGGGCGCTCGGCATCTCGCCTGACCTGATCGCGGCCGGCATCGGCACCTTCGACGACGAGGCCGCGCCGGCCTCGCGCCCCGCCGCCGCCCGCGCGGGCTGAGCGATGATCCGCCCGGCGGCCCGCAGGGGCCCGCCGGGCCGGCGGCCGCCGACGCCGGCGAGGCCTTCGACCCCACCCCTGGAAGTTCTCCGATGGACGTATCCCGCATCCGGGCCCTGCGCGGGCCGAACCTGTGGAGCCGGCACACGGCGATCGAGGCGATCGTCTCCTGCGAGCCGGCGGAACGCTCGATCGCCGAGCTGGACGGCTTCGAGGCCCGGCTGCGCGAGCGCTTCCCGGAAGTCGGGCCGCTGCGCCCGGCGGCCTTCCCCGGCCCGATCTCGCTGGCCCACGTGCTGGAGGCGGCGGCGCTCGCGATGCAGGCCCAGGCCGGCTGCCCGGTCACCTTCAGCCGCACCGCGGTGACGGTCGAGGCCGGCGTCTACCAGGTGGTGGTCGAGTACAGCGAGGAGGCGGTGGGCCGCCAGGCGCTGGCCCAGGCGCGCGCGCTGATCGACGCGGCGCGCGCCGGCGAGCCCTTCGACGTGGCCGCCGCGATCCGCCGGCTGCGCGAGATCGACGAGGACCAGCGCCTCGGCCCGAGCACCGGCGCGATCGTCGATGCGGCGATCGCGCGCGGCATCCCCTGGCGCCGGCTCACCAGCGGCAGCCTGGTGCAGTTCGGCTGGGGCGCGAAGCAGCGCCGCATCCAGGCGGCCGAGGTCGACGGCACCAGCGCCGTCTCCGAATCGATCGCGCAGGACAAGGACCTGACCAAGCGCCTGCTGCAGTCGGCCGGCGTGCCGGTGCCGATCGGCCAGCCGGTCGACGACGTCGACGCGGCCTGGGCTGCGGCGCAGCGCATCGGCCTGCCGGTCGTGGTCAAGCCGCAGGACGGCAACCAGGGCAAGGGCGTGACGGTCAACATCGTCAGCCGCGAGCACCTCGAGGTGGCCTACCGGGCGGCCGAGGAACACGGCCAGGTGATGGTGGAGAAGTTCCTGCCGGGCAACGACTACCGGCTGCTGGTGGTCGGCGACCGGCTGGTGGCGGCCGCGCGGCGCGACCCGCCGCAGGTGCTGGGCGACGGCGTCTCGACCATCCGCGAGCTGGTCGACCAGGTCAACACCGACCCGCGCCGCGGCGACGGCCACGCCACCTCGCTGACCCGGATGCGGCTCGACGAGATCGCGGTCGCGCGGTTGAACGTGCAGGGCCTGACGCCCGACTCGGTGCCCGAGAAGGGCCGCCGCGTGGTGCTGCGCAACAACGCCAACCTGAGCACCGGCGGCAGCGCCACCGACGTGACCGACGACGTGCACCCCGAGGTGGCCGCGCGCGCGGTGGCCGCGGCGCAGATGATCGGCCTGGACATCTGCGGCGTCGACGTGGTGTGCGAGAGCGTGCTCAAGCCGCTGGAGGAGCAGCACGGCGGCATCGTCGAGGTGAACGCCGCGCCGGGGCTGCGCATGCACCTGTCGCCGTCCTTCGGCAAGGGCCGGCCGGTCGGCGAGGCCATCGTCGGCGACCTGTTCCCGCACGGCGAGGACGGCCGCATCCCGGTGGTCGCGGTGACCGGCACCAACGGCAAGACCACCACGACGCGGCTGATCGCCCACCTGCTGGCCGGCGCCGGCCTGCGCGTGGGCATGACCAACACGGACGGCGTCTACGTCGAGGGCCGCCAGATCGACAGCGGCGACTGCAGCGGGCCGAAGAGCGCGCGCAACGTGCTGATGCACCCCGACGTCGATGCCGCGGTGTTCGAGTCGGCGCGCGGCGGCATCCTGCGCGAGGGGCTGGGCTTCGACCGCTGCTCGGTGGCCGTGGTCACCAACATCGGCGCCGGCGACCACCTCGGCCTGAACTACATCACCACGGTGGACGACCTCGCGGTGCTGAAGCGCGTGATCGTGCAGAACGTCGCCACCACCGGCTACGCTGTGCTCAACGCCGCCGACCCGATCGTGGCCGCGATGGCGCCGGCCTGCCCGGGCGAGATCATCTACTTCGCGGCCGACCGCCACCAGCCGGTGATGGCCACCCACCGCGCGCTCGGCAAGCGCACCGTCTTCGTCGAGGGCGACGCGATCGTCGCGGCCGAAGGCGCCTGGCGTGAGCGGCTGCCGCTGCGCGACATCCCGATCACCCGCGGCGGCGCGATCGGCTTCCAGGTCGAGAACGCGATGGCGTCGGTGGCCGCCGCCTGGGCGGTCGACATCGGCTGGCCGGCGATCCGCAGCGGCCTGGCCAGCTTCGTCAACGACGCCGACAACGCGCCCGGGCGCTTCAACCTGCTGGACATCCGCGGCGCCACGGTGATCGCCGACTACGGGCACAACCCCGACGCGATGCGCGCGCTGGTGCAGGCCGTCGAGGCGCTGCCGGCCGCGCCGGGCCAGCGCCGCTCGGTCGTCATCAGCGGCGCCGGCGACCGCCGCGACGAGGACATCCGCGAGCAGACCATCATCCTCGGCGAGGCCTTCGACGAGGTCATCCTCTACCAGGACGCGGCCCAGCGCGGCCGTGCCGACGGCGAGGTGATGGGCCTGCTGCGCCAGGGGCTGCAGGGCGCCGGCCGCACCCGGCACGTCGAGGAGATCCGCGGTGAGTTCCTCGCGATCGACACCGCGCTGTCGCGGCTGAAGCCCGGCGACCTCTGCCTGATCCTGGTCGACCAGGTGCCCGAGGCGCTGGCGCACCTGAAGGCGAAGGCGCAGGAGCCCGCGGCGGCCTGATCCGGGGCGTCAGCCCACGCCGGCGGCGGCGTCCATCGCGGCCATGCCGCGCGCCCAGGCCTGCGCGGCCGGCGCCCAGGCCTCGGCCGCGTCGAAGGGCTTGCTGCCGGCGACGATGCGCGCGGTCTTCAGGATCTGCGCCTTGCAGTGCGTGGAGACCGCGTCGAACTCGCGCGCGGCAGCGGCCCAGTCGCCGGCGGCGGCCGTCGGCGGGCCGCCGGCGAACCAGTCGGCCAGCCGTGCGGCCAGCTCGAACGCGGCGCCGAGCTGGCGGATGGTGCCGAAGGCCCAGCGGTGGTAGTGGTCCAGGCCGGCTTCGCGCAGCGCCGGCAGCTCGGCCGCGAGGCGTGCCGCGAAGCGCTCGACCGGGTTGTCGGCCGGGCGGCGGGCGAGGTGGATGCGCAGCTCGGCCAGCGCCAGCGCCCGCAGCTCGGCGGGCGGGCGGCGCCGCAGGCGGTCGATCTTGATCAGCTCGGCGAACAGCGGCAGCTCGGCCGCCGGCGCGCCGACGTCCAGCAGCCGGTCGAAGTCCTCGCCCTCGAGCGCGTGGTGGCCGGCGTTGTGCAGGTAGTGCAGGCGCCGCGCGCCCTCGTCGAGCGCGGTGACGACGATGCTCGTCTTGCCGTGGCGGCGCCGGTAGTCGGTGCCGGCGGTGTCGGGCATCCAGTGCGAATCGGCCTCGATGCAGGGCAGGCGGCCGGCGCCGAGGTGCTCGCGCAGGTGCTCCAGCATCGGGCGCCAGACGGTCAGCTCCTGCACGTCCAGCCCGTACAGCGTCCACAGCGCCGCGTGCGAGGGCTTGAAGAAGGTCCACTGGTCGCCCTCGAAATCGAGCGCGAGCACCACCGGCAGCATCGCGTGCGGGTCCGCGCCGAGCGCATGCACCAGCTCGATCCAGAGGTCGATGTAGCAGTTGCGCTCGGTCCACACCGACGGCGGCGCATGCAGCGCGTGCGGCACGTGCGCGGCCGGGTCGAGCCCGGGCAGCAGGTCGATGGCCGGACGCGGGCCGGCCGGCGTGGCGGGCGTGTTCACGCCGTCGTCAGGGCCACAGCGCCTGGCGCACGTCGGCCGGCCAGGCCGCCGGGTCCAGCCCGTGGTGCTTCAGCAGCGCCAGCGTCACCCGCTCCAGGCCGAAGCCCAGGCAGGCGGTGTGCGCGGTCTCGCCGCCGGCGGCGCGGATGCCGAACTTGCCGCTGAAGTGCTCCTGGTGCCAGTTGAAGGAGCAGATCGCGGTCGGCCGGTCGGCGGCGATGACCGGCACCACGATCTCGAACTTCAGCCGCTGCTCGCGCTGGCTGACCGCCATCATCTTGCCGGCGCGGCCGAAGAAGGGGTCGTTCGCGACGTCCGACTCGACGGGCAGTCCCAGGCCGCGCAGCAGCGCAAGGCCGCGGTGCAGCCAGGCGTCGCGCCAGGCCTCGACCTCGTCGGGGCGCCCGACGCGGATGAACTCGCGCATGCGGAAGGACTGCAGCCGCGTCGGCTCGGCCGACGGCTCGTGGCGGTAGCACCAGTTCTTCACCGTCACCAGCCGGCCGCCCTCGGGCAGCAGCCCGCTGAACACCGGGTAGACGGGGTAGCAGGCCGCCGGCAGCAGCATCGACTCGGTGATGTCCAGCAGGTCCTCCCAGCGCTGGCCGTCGTGCACGCGCTGCGAGAGCTCGCGCGCCTGCGCCTCCTTGCCGAAGAAGCTGTGGATGCTGCCGACGAGCTGCGGGAAATTGTCCAGGTAGCCCAGCGACTCGATCATCGTGCGCGCGATGATCGGCGGGAAGGTGAGCTCGGTGGCGCCGTCGTCGGCGGCCTCGCGCATCACGTGGGCGTCGAAGCGCTGCAGGAGGTCCTCGAACACCGGCCCGCGGCCCCAACCGCCCTGCACCGGCGTCGGGATCACGAGGCCGGCGGCGACCAGCGCCTCCATGAAGGCGGCCGGGTCGTAGAAGTCGGGGGCGGGAGCGGTCATGGCGGGCGGCGTGGACGGAAGGAAGGGCGCCGGCGGCGCCTCGGCGGGCGCCCGGCTCCCGGCGGACGGCGGCGGCGGGCGCGCCGACCGGGGCCGGCGGGCCGCGCCGGCCGGCGCGGCGGGGCTCAGCTGTCCTTGTAGACCAGCAGCATCGCCGCGCTCTTGGAGGCGATGCGTTCGTTCGACACCATCAGCGACGCCGAGAGCGCGTCGCGGTAGGGGCGGCCCAGGCTGAAGGGGCTGTCGTTCTTGTAGCCGAGGATGCCGACGATCTGCAGCGCGCCGTGCACCAGCCGCGGGACCGCGTCCGAGGCGGAGATCTTCAGCGCGTTGAGCTTCAGCGCCCAGCCCATCTGGCCGAACTCGGCGTCGGCGCCGCGCGCCACGGTGGCGTCGTAGTCGGCCGCGACGGCGCGCCACTGGTGGCCCATGGCCTGCAGCTCGACGTTCAGCTCGGCCAGGCGCTGGGCCGTCGGCGGCACGGTGCCGGGCGCCTTGCGGGCCTGGCCGCGCACGAAGGCGGCCGCCTTCGCGTGCGCGCCGGCCGCGATGCCCCACCACAGCGAGGCCCACAGGATGTGGGAGTACGGCAGCATGGTCTGCGCGGAAATGTCCGCGTAGGGCACCGGCAGCACCTGCGCCAGCGGCGCGGCGCCCTCCATCCGGAAGCCGGGGCTGCAGGTGCCGCGCATGCCCAGGGTGTCCCAGGTGGTGGTCTGGGTCAGCGCGAGCTGGTCGCGCGCGAGCAGCACCAGCACCTGGTCGCTCGCGGGCGATTCGGCGGTGCGGCGGGCCGTCACGAGGATCGCGTCGGCCTGCGCGCAGTAGGAGCCGGTGGTCGCCTCCTTCACCAGGCGGAAGCGGCCGGCCTCGGCGTCCGTCTCGACCGCGCAGATGCTGGAGCGGGTGTCGCCGAAGGTGCCGACCTCGGAGGTCATCGAGCCGATCAGCCACTGGTGCTCGACCTGGGCGCGCAGCCAGGCGGTCAGCTCGGGGCGGTCGGCGTGGTGGCGCGTCAGGCAGGCGAGCTGGTTGTAGTGCATCGCCAGCACCATCGCGCTGTTCGAGCAGTGCTGGCCGAGCTCGGCGCACAGCGCTCCCTGCTCGGCAATCGTCAGGCCGGCGCCACCGAGCGCGGTGGGCACCGGCGCGCCGAGCAGGCGGGCGCGGCGCAGCGCATTCAGGGTTTCCTCGGGGAACCGGGCGCGGGCGTCGACATCGTCGGCGGCCGGCGCTGCGATGTCGCGGGCAATGCGCCGCATCGCGTCGGTCAGCGACATGACGTCGGTGGCGGTCGAGTCCATGCGTGAAATATCTCCGGTTTCGGGCGCGACGCGGCAGGGGCTTCGCCGGGCTCGCATTCAGTGTATCGGTAACATTTGGGAACGACTGAAGGCCGGGCGAGAACGGCCGACAACCGTGCCGTGTGTCACGCATTTCCGGTGGTGTTGCCGAAACGTGAGCGCACACCAACGAAGCTGCCCTTGTCCGCTCCACCGCCCCTGTTCCCCGACCCCGTGCCGCCCGTCCCGCCGGCCGGCGACGCGCGCGCCGTGCTCGTGATGCTGCACGGGCTCGGCATGGACCCGGCCGTGCTGCGCCCCTTCGTCGCGAGCCTGGCGCTGCCGGCGTGGACCCTGCTGCCCACCGGCCCGGCCCGCGCCGACGATGGGCAGCCCGCGTGGTGGCCGGTCGCGGCCGACAAGCGCGCCGCCCGCCTGGCCGCCGGTCCGAGCGACCTGCACGACCGCCACCCGGCCGGCCGCCCGCTCGCCCGCCAGGCGCTGGCCGAGCGGCTGCTGGCGGCCCGCCGCGACTTCGGCGCGCTGCCGCTGGTGCTGGCCGGCTTCTCGCAGGGGGCGATGCTGGCCGTCGACTACACGCTGCTGGCCGATCCGGCGGCGCCGCGGCCGGACGCGCTGGTGCTGCTGTCCGGCTCCTGCATCGCCGTCGACGAGTGGCGGCCGGCGCTCGGCCGCTTGCGCGGCCTGCCGGCGCTGGTCGCCCACGGCCGCGACGACCCCGACCTCGGCGTCTTCGCCGGCGAGCGCCTGCGCGACACGATGCGGGCCGGCGGCGCCTGCGTCGACTGGCTCCCCTTCGACGGCGGGCACCAGCTGCCGCTCGTGGCCTGGCGCGCGCTGCGCCGCCGCGTGCACCTGGCGGCCGATGCCGCGGCGTCTGGCGCGCGCCCCGCCGGCATCCCCGCCGACCCCGCGGCCGGCGCGCGGCTGGCGCAGGCCGCATGACGCCGCCGGCCCGCCCGCGCGGCGCAGCCCACCCGTCGCCGGCCGACGCGCCAGCCGCCGGCGTGGCCGGCCCCGTGCCGGCGCCCGCGCTGCGCGTCGGCATCGACACCGTCGACGTCGCCGGCGTCGCGACGTCGCTGGACGCCTTCGGCGAGCGCTATGCGCGGCGCCTGTTCACCGACGGCGAGCGCGCCGCGGCCGAGCGCGTGCCCTCGGCGCGCGCCGAGCGCCTGGCCGCGCGCTTCGCCGCCAAGGAGGCCTTCCTGAAGGCCTTCGACGCCGCCGAGACCGGCCTCGGCTGGCGCGAGATCGAGGTCGTCGGCGAGGCCGGGCAGCCGCCGCGCCTGCGCCTGCACGGCGCCGCCGCCGCGCGCGCCGCGGCCTGCGGCGCGCGCGAACTCGCGCTGTCGCTCAGCCACGACGGCGCGCAGGCCTGCGCGATGCTGGTCGCGCTGTGCGACCCGGTTGCCCGCGCCGGCGAGGCGGCCGCTCCCGACGCCCGACCCCTGTTCCACTTCCATCCCGCACCATGACCGCCCCCTCCGAGCTCGATGCCGGCATCCGCAGCGTGCTGAAGCAGCACGGCCGCCTGTCCCAGGACGCCGACACCCTCGCCGACGATGCCGACCTCTACCAGGCCGGCATGAGTTCGCACGCCAGCGTCAACGTGATGCTCGGCCTGGAAGGCCAGTTCGACGTCGAGTTCCCCGACCGGATGCTCACCCGCAGCGTCTTCTCCAGCATCGCGGCGATCCGCGCCGCGCTGGACGAGCTGCTCGGGTGACCCTGGCGAGCCGGCCGCCCGAGGCCGCGCCGGCCGGTGCCGGCGCAGGCGTGGGCGTGGGCGTGAGCACGGGCCTGCGCGTCGCGCTCGAGGCCGGCTGGTTGCTCGGTGCCGTCGCGCCGGGCGAGGACGGGCCGCGCGACTGGCGCGCGATCGCGTCGCCGATGCCGGTCGCGGCGGCGCTGGCCGAGGCCGGTGCCTGGTCGCTCGACGCCGACGGCCCGCCGCGCGACTTCGATGCCGAGACCTGGCACTACCGCCTGGACTTCGACGCCCCGGCCGACGCCGCCGGCGATGCCGACACCGCCGAGGGCCCCTGGGTGCTCGGCTTCGACGGCCTGGCCACGCTGTGCGAGGTCTGGCTGAACGGCGAGCGCCGGCTCGACAGCCACGGCATGTTCCGCCGACGCTGCCTGCGCCTGCCGGCGCTGCGGCGGCGCGGCAACCGGCTGGAGCTGCGCTTCCGCCCGCTGGCCGCGGCGCTGGCCGAGCGCCGCCCGCGCCCGCGCTGGCGCGTGCCCATGCTCGTGCAGCAGCAGCTGCGCTGGTTCCGCACCACGCTGGTCGGCCGCACGCCCGGCTGGTCGCCGGCGGCGGCGCCGGTGGGCCCGTGGCGCGGCGTCTGGCTGGAGCGGCGCGACCGCCCCGGGCTGGTCGGCTGCCGCGTCGACGCCCGGCTGGACGCGGTCGCCGACGTCGGCCGCGTGCAGGTGCGGCTGCGCACGGTCGGCCCCTGGCCGGCCGGTGACCGCCTGCGGCTGCGCCTCGGCGATCGGCAGGTCGAGGCCTGCCCGCACCCCGCCGCGGCGGTGGCCGGCGCTGCGGACGCGGCGGCGCCGGCGCGCGACCCGGGCGCCGACGCGGCCGAGACGGACGGCACCCAGGCCTGGGAGGCCACGCTCGAGTGGCCCGCGCCGGCCCGCTGGTGGCCGCACACGCATGGCGAGCCGGTGCTGTACGCGCTCGAGCGCGTGCCGGCCGATGGGGGCGCGCCGCAGCCGCTGGCCCGCGTCGGTTTCCGGCAGGTCGTGCTGGACAGCACGGACGGCGGCTGCACGCTGCGCGTCAACGGCGAGGCGGTGTTCGCGCGCGGCGCCTGCTGGGTGCCGGCCGACGCGCTGCGCCTGCATGCCGCGCCGCACGCCTATGCGCCGCTGCTGGCCCAGGTGCGCGCGGCCGGCATGAACCTGCTGCGCGTGCCGGGCACGATGGTCTACGAGCACCCGGCCTTCTACGCGGCCTGCGACGCCGCCGGCGTGATGGTCTGGCAGGACCTGATGTTCGCCAGCATGGACTACCCGGACGACGCGGCCTTCGCGGCGGAGGTGGCGCAGGAGGTCGCGCAGCAGCTGGACGACTGGGGCGGGCACGCGTCGCTGGCGGTGGTCTGCGGCAACTCGGAGGTGGCCCAGCAGGCCGCGATGTGGGGCGCGCCGCGCGAGGCCTGGTCGCCGCCGCTGTTCGAGCAGGCGATCGCCGCACAGGTGCGCGCGGCGCGCCCCGGGCTGGCGTGGTGGCCGTCGAGCGCGCAGGGCGGGGACTTCCCGTTCCAGGTCGCGCAGGGCAGCTGTTCCTATTACGGGGTCGGCGCCTACCGGCGGCCGCTCGACGAGGCGCATGCCGCCGGCCCGCGCTTCGCCACCGAGTGCCTGGCCTTCGCCAACGTGCCCGACGACGCGACCCTGGCCCGCGTGCCCGGCCTCTCGCTGCGCTCGCCGGTGCATGCGCCGGCGTGGAAGGCGCGCGTGCCGCGCGATCTGGGCGCCGGCTGGGATTTCGACGACGTGCGCGACCACTATGCGCAGGCGCTGCTCGGCGAGCCGGTCGAGCCGCTGCGCGCCAGCGACCCGGCGCACTACCTGGCGCTGGCGCGCGCCACCAGCGCCGAGGTGATCGCGCGCAGCCTCGCGCAGTGGCGGCGCGCCGACAGCCGCTGCGCCGGCGCGCTGGTGTGGACGCTGCGCGACTTCCGCGCCGGTGCCGGCTGGGGCCTGCTCGACGACCGCGGCCGCCCGAAGGCGGCCTGGCACGGCTTCGCCCGCGCTGCCCGCCCGACCCACCTCGCGCTGATCGACGAGGGCCTGGACGGCCTCGCCGCGCATGCCCACCACGAGGGCCCCGATGCGATCGACGGCGTGCTGGAGCTGCGCCTCTACCAGCACGACGAGGTGCCCGTCGGCGCCGGCCGCGTGCCGCTGCGGGTCCCGGCGCGCGGGCGCGCGCGGGTAGGGCTGACGCAGGCGCTGGGCCACTTCATGGACCTGAACGGCGCTTACCGCTTCGGCCCGCGCGCGCTCAGCTGCGCGGTCGCGCGCTGGTGGCGCTCGCCGGCGGCGGCGGACGCCGCGGCCGCAGCGGCCGCGGACGGCGCCGACGCGGCCCTCGCGCTGGAACCCCCGCTGGCGACCGCCTGCTGGTTCGCCCCCGGGGGGCTGTCCGCGCGCCGGCCGGAGATCGGCCTCGCGGCCCACGCGCTGCCGGTCGACCCGGCGGCGCCGGCGCTGCGCCAGGTGCGCATCCGCACGCGCGCGGCGGCCTGGGGCCTGTACGCCGAGTCCGACGGCTGGCGCCCGCGCGACGAGTTCGGCCACCTGCCGCCCGGCGACGCCGTCACCTGGACCTTCGAGCCGGCCGAGCCGCCGCCCCCCGGCGGCCGCTTGCCCGCGTGGCGCGTGGTGCTGCGGGCGCTCAACACCCACCAGGCCGTGGTCGTCGCGGCGCCGGCGGGGCCGGAAGGATCGCCGTGAGCGCCCGTCGCGCCGCGGCCGGCGTGATGAATTGGGCTAGGATGCCCCGGATGTTGCGGGCTTGGCCGCAGCCGGCCTCGCCCTATCCTTCCCCGATGGGGTCCGACACCGCCGCCATGGCCGACCGCGCGCGCGCCCAGCCCGATCCGGGCCGGCACGCCGAGGCCGCGCTGCGGCTGCACCGATCTCCTCCCTTGCACGCCGCTCCCCCGTCCTCCGCCTCCTCCTTCGTCCCGGCCGCCGCGCCGGGGCCGGCTGCCGCCGACGACGGCGCGCCCGCGCCCTCGCTGTCGATCATGGGCATCCGCGGGCTGCCCGCGCGCCACGGCGGTTTCGAGACCTTCGCCGCCCGCCTCGCCCCCTTCCTGGTGCAGCGGGGCTGGCGCGTCACCGTCTACTGCCAGGAGGAGACGCCGCCGCCCGCGCCGGAAAGCGAGCTCGACGGGGTGCGCCTGGTGCACCTGCACGTCGGCGCCGACACCGCGTGGAACAGCATCCGCTTCGACCACGCCTGCATCGCGCACGCGCTGCGCGAGCGGCCGCCGCTGGTGCTCACGCTGGGCTACAACACCGCGCTGCTCGCCCTGCGGCTGCGCCGTGCCGGCATCGTGCACACGATCAACATGGACGGCATCGAGTGGGCGCGCGCGAAGTGGGGCCCGCTGGCACGCGCCTGGCTCTACCTGAACGAGTGGGCCGGCGCGCTCGGCGCCCACCACCTGTTCGCCGACCACCCGGAGATTTCGGTGCACCTGCAGCGCCGCGTGCCGGAGCGCAAGATCACCACCATCCCCTACGGCACCGACCTGATCCAGCAGGCCGATGCGTCGCTGCTCGCGCCCTTCGGGCTGGAGCCCGGGCGCTACTGCACGCTGATCGCGCGGCCGGAGCCGGAGAACTCGCTGCTGGAGATCGTCGAGGCCTTCTCGGCGCGGCGCCGCGGCGTGAAGCTGATCGTGCTCGGCAACCTGCGGCCCGAGCGCGTGCGCTACCACGCCCGCGTGCAGGCCGCCGCCAGCGACGAGGTGATCTTCGCCGGCGCGATCTTCGATGCCGCGATCGTGCGCGCGCTGCGCCTGTACGGCCTGGTCTACCTGCACGGCCACCAGGTCGGTGGCACCAACCCCTCGCTGCTGGAGGCGATGGGTGCCGGCAACCCGGTGATCGCGCACGACAACCGCTTCAACCGCTGGGTGGCCGGCGGCAGCGCGCTGTTCTTCGACGACGCGGCCAGCTGCGCGCAGGCGCTGGACACCGTGCTCGCGCAGCCCGGCCTGCGCCTGCGCCTGGCCGAGGCGGCGACGCGCCGCGCCACCACCGCCTTCCGCTGGGACCGCGTGCTGCAGCGCTACGAGACCACGCTGGCCGCACTGCAGCACCCGGTGGACGGCCAGCACCGGCCGCCGCCGGCCAGTTCCTACGACCCGAGCAACTTCATGGACTACGGCCGATGAACGCCCAAGCCGCCTCCCTCCGCGCCGTCACGCGGGCGCTGGCCGCGGCGCTGTGCCTCGCGCTCGGCGCCTGCGCCGGCCTGCGCAGCGACCCGTCCACCCCCCGCGGCAGCGCCACCAGCATCCCGGTGCTGACGCCGGCGGCGGTGGCTGCCGCCGCGCCGGCCGGCAGCGCGCCCGCGCGCGCCGCCGGCACTGCCGAACCCCCGGGCTACACCTTCTCCGCAGGCGACGAGTTCGACCTGCGCGTGCCCGACGCGCCGCAGTTCGACCAGACCCTGCGCGTGCGTCCCGACGGCAAGGTCAGCCTGCCGGTGATCGGCGCGGTGCAGGCGCTCGGCCGCACGCCGGAGGCGGTCGAGGCGGAGCTGCGCGAGCGCTTCCAGAAGGCCTCGGGCGCCGGCGTGGAGGGCCAGTACTTCCTGCAGCCGAACGACGAGCTCGAGCTGAAGTTCCCCTACCACTCGAACCTCAACGAGGTGGTGAAGCTGCGCCCGGACGGCAAGCTGCAGCTGCAGCTGATCGGCACCGTGCAGGCCTCGGGCCTGACGCCCGAGGGCCTGCGCGAGCTGCTGCTCGGCCGCTACGAGCGCGTGCTGCGCCGGCCCGAGCTCGCCGTGGTGCTGCGCACCGCGACGACGCAGAACGTGCGCCTGCCCGGCGGCGCGATCGGCCGCGCCGGCCTGGCCGGCCTGCAGCCCACCGTGATCGTGCGCAGCAGCCAGCCGCAGCAGGTCTTCGTCGGCGGCGAGGTGGTGCGCCCCGGCGTGCTGGCCTGGCGGCCGGGCCTGACGGTGATCCAGGCGGTCGCCGAGTCCGGCTGGTACCTGCCGTCGGCGGAGATCTCCCGCCTGATGGTGCTGCGCCGCACCGACGACAACCGCAGCCAGGTGCTGCGGCCGGACTTCGGCTACGACCTGAACGGCGAGCAGAAGGCCGACCTGCTGCTGCAGCCCTTCGACATCGTGCTGCTGCCCAGGAACTCCGCGTCGCGCCTCGCCGATGCGTTGAACCAGTACGTCTTCAACCTGCTGCCGCCGCTGCGCAATTCCTCGCTGGGATTCAGCTACGTGCTGCGCGATCCGACGCCCTGACCGGGAACCCCTCCATGACCGGCCCCGCCCCGCTCTTCCCCGTCCGTCCGGATGCCCCGGACGGCGAGTTCACGCTGCGCGACCTGCTGCGCCTGGTGGCCAAGCACGGCTGGGTCGTGCTGGTCTGCCTGCTGGCCGGCGGGCTGGTGGGCGCCGGCATCTACGCGATCCAGAAGCCCGTCTACGCCTCGGTGGCCCGCGTCTGGGTCAAGACCGAGCAGGGCTCGCCGTCCTTCCTGTCCGGCGTGACGGCCTACCGCGAGCCGCTCTACCCGGACCCGGTGAACCGCCGCATCGAGACCGAGATGGAGCTGATGCTGACCCGCACCAGCGCCGCCCAGGTGGTGCGCAACCTGAAGGTGCGCCCGGAGCAGCTGCCCAGCACGCCGCTGGCGCAGCTCATCGCCGCCAGCGGCCTGGTGGCCGCGAAGCCGGCGAGCGACGGCGCGGCCTCGAACCGGCTGATCGACGATTTCCTGAAGGCCGTGTCGGTCGAGCCGCTGCGCTCGAAGACGGCCGACACCACCTCCAACATCCTCGAGGTGCGCTTCGAGGCCAGCGACCCGGCGCTGGCGCCGCAGGCGCTGTCGCAACTGATCAGCAACTACCTCGGCGTGGCCGCGACGCAGAACCGCCAGCTCGGCGAGGAGGCGGCGCGGCTGCTCGGCGCCGAGGTCGAGCAGGCGCGCGGCGAGCTGATGGCGCTGGACGCGCAGATCGTCGCGCTGGCCTCGCGGCCGCCGCCGCGCGCCGCGGCCGAGGAGGGCAGCGGCAAGCGTGCGCGCTCGGAACGGGGCGAGCGCGGCGAACGCAGCAGCGAGCGCCGCAGCCGGCGCGAGAACACCTTCGCCGGTGCGCCGGTGGGCAACGAGCAGGCGCTGGCCGCGCTGAAGACGCAGACGGTGGAGATGCAGGCCGAGCTGGATGCGCTGCGCGAGCTCTACACCGACGATGCCGAGAACGTGCGCACGCTGCGCCGGCGCCTGGAGGCGATGCAGCGCCGCCTGGCCGAGGGCCTGAGCGCGAGCGTGCAGGCGGTGTCCAGCCTGGGCAGCCTGGAGCGCCAGCGCGCGCTCGCGCAGGACCGCTACAACGAGGTGCAGAAGAAGCTCGACCAGATCAAGCTCTACCTGCGCCTGAACCCCTCCGATGCCGAGAGCCGGGTGATCGTCGACGCGCCATCCCGGCCGCTCGACGACGAGGGCAAGAAGCGCGTCGTGGTGGCGCTGATCGGCCCGGTGGCCGGGCTGCTGCTCGGGCTGCTGCTGGCCGGGCTGCGCGAACTGTCCGACCAGCGCCTGCAGTCGCGCCGCGACGTGCGGCAGGCGCTCGGCCTGCCGGTGCTGGGTGCGCTGCCGCGCCTGCCCGCCGGCGAGCGCCGCCGCCTGGCCGGCGAGGCCCGCTGACGCATCCGAAAGCGAGCGATCCATGGCGAACGACGACAACCTCTCGCTGCCGCGCCTCGGCCTGGCGGTGCTCGACCGGCTGGCCGAGATCCGGCCCGACGGCCGCGTGGTGCTGGTGACCAGCGCGCGCAGCCGCGAAGGCAAGACCTTCGTGGCGCAGGCCCTGGCCCGCCAGCTGCAGGCCCTGACCGGGGGCCGCGTGGTGCTGGTCGAGGCGACGCTGACCGGCAAGCCCAAGGGCGGTGCCAGCGGCGGCTTCGCCGGCCTGCTGGCCCAGGGCACGCCGCCCGAGGGCGCCCTGCGCGCCAGCGAGCGCGAGGGCCTGGACCTGCTGCCGGCCGGCCTCGGCGGCGCCGATGCCGAGCAGGTGCTGTTCCAGCCCGGGCCGGTGGCGCGCGCGCTGCAGTGGCTGCGCGGCACCCACGACCTGGTGGTGGTGGACGGCCCGAACCTGCCGCGCTGCGGCTCGCTGGCGCTGCAGTCGGATGCGACGGTGCTGGTGGTCGATGCGGCCGCCACGCCGCGGCGCCGCGTGCAGGAGGCGCTGCTCGCCTCGCGGCTGCCGGCCGCGCAGGTGGCCGGCGTGGTGCTCAACCGCCAGCCGGGCTACCTCGCCCGCTGGTTCGGCGGCTGAGCGCGGCCGGGCCGGGAGGCAGGCGATGTCCGGCGGGGCCGCTCCGGCGCTGCGCACCGCGGCGATCGTCGCCGGGGGCGGGCTGGCCGGCCTCGCGCTGCTCGCCGGCGCGCTGAGCCTGGGCTCGAACGCACTGGCGATCCTGCCGGTGCTGCTGTTCGGCACGGCCGCGCTGCTGGCCTGGACCGGGCGGCCGCAGTGGCTGCTGGTCGGGGCGGTCTTCTTCACCGCGCCGATCGACATCAGCAAGGCCCTGGTGCCGCCGATCGCGCAGTTCTATTCGCCCGGGCTGTACCTCACGGTCGGCCACGTCGCGCTGCTCGGGCTGACGCTGCTGTGGCTGGCGCGCCGCCTGCTGGTGCAGCGCCGGCTGCCGCCGTTCGGGCGGGCCGATGCGGCGGTGCTGGTCTTCCTGGCGCTGGTCTGGTTCGGCGCGCTGCGTTCGCCGCAGGGAGGGCTGGCGATCGCCTCGGCGCTGTCCTACTCGCTCGCGGTGCTGGCCTTCTACGTGGCCTCGCACGCGATCGACGACCCGGCCGACTGGCGCATGCTGCTGCGCGCGTCGGTCGCGGTGGTGCTGGTGCAGGCGGTCTGGGTGGCGCTGCAGTTCGTCACCAAGCTGCCGCTGGCGCTGCCCGGCTCGAAAAGCCAGACCGGCGGCGAGCTGCGCTTCGGCGGCGAGGGCTTCGCGTTCCGGCCCTCGGGCTTCCTCGAGCACCCGAACGCGCTGGCCGACCACATGACGCTGGTGATCCCCGTCGCGCTGGCGCTGCTGCTGCTCGGGCGGCGGCGCCTGCCGGCGCTGGTGTGGTGGGCGGCGCTGCTGACGCTGGGGGCGGCTGCCTTCCAGCTGCTGCTCAGCCTGTCGCGCGGCGGCTGGCTCAGCACGGTGGCCGGCTGCCTGCTGGTGATCGCGGTCTACTGGCGGCGCGGCCTGGTGCGCACGCGCCAGATCGCGGCGCTGGCGGCACTGACCGTGGTCGCGGTGGCGGTGGTGATCGCCGCCTACCCGTCGATCCTGCTGCGCCTGACCGGCGGCGACGACCGGGCGCTGGAGTCGCGCTCCATCCTCAACAACCAGGCGCTGGCGATCATCCGCACCGCGCCGCTGGCCGGCGTCGGCTTCGGCGCCTACAACCGGGCCGCCTACGAGACCATCGCACCGGCCTTC
Source organism: Pseudideonella sakaiensis (assembly GCF_001293525.1). GTDB lineage: Bacteria > Pseudomonadota > Gammaproteobacteria > Burkholderiales > Burkholderiaceae_C > Ideonella_A > Ideonella_A sakaiensis. The sequence goes on from NZ_BBYR01000029.1 coordinate 60,566, forward strand.
GCGCTGATCTCGCCGGAGTACCAGCAGAGCCTGCTGCGCCTGGTGGTGCACAACCACTACCTGCTGCTGGCGGCCGAGCTCGGCATCCCCACCGCGGCCTACTTCGCGCTGCTGCTGCTGGCCTTCCTCAGGCTGCCGTGGACGGTGCGGCGTTGGCAGGACCCGGCGATGTACGCGCTGGCGATCGGGCTGATCGGCGCGCTGCTGGCGCAGCTGATCTTTCTGAACTCCGACAACTACTACGCCGACATCCGCGTCTACCTGCTGTGGCTGATGCTCGGCGTGCTGCGCGGCGCCTGCCGCAACGGCCGGCGCGACGAGGCGGCCGGCGACGCCGAGGCCGGGGCATCGGCGCCGGTGCCCGCCCTGCCGGTCGCGGCGCACCCGGCCCGGCCGGAGCCGGCCACCCCGCGCCTGCTGCCGGCGCCGCGGGGATGAGCGTGGGCAGTGTCGGCGGCGGCCGCCTGGCCGGCCTGTGGCGCCTGCTCGGCTCGAGCCTGGTGGCGCGCGTCGGCATGGCCGCGGTCAACTTCGGCCAGTTCTGGCTGCTGTCGCACCATTACCCGGCCGAGCGCCTCGGCGGCTTCTCGCTGCTGATGAACCTCTACCTGATGCTGCAGCTGCTGCCGCTGCTCGGCCTGAGCCTGCCGCTGGCGCGGCGCGTCGCCACCGACGAGGCGGGGCGGGCGGCCGAGGTGGCCAACGCGCTGGCGCTCGCGCTGCCGGTGGCGGGGCTGATCGCCGCCGGGCTGGTCGCCGCCGGGCACCTGGCCTACCCGCCGTGGCTCGCGCTGCCCTTCACGCTGGTCGCGCTGGCGATGCTGCCGACCGCGTGGACCCTGGTGGCCGAGAGCGTGCTGCTCGGGCTCGAGCGCGCCGGCGACATCGCGCGCGTGCAGTTCGGCGAGGCGCTGCTGCGCACCGCGGGCACCGCGGCGGTGGTGGCGCTGGACGGCGGCCTGGCGGCGGTGTTCGCCGTCTTCCTGGTGCTGCGCGTGCTCAGCGCCTGGCGCTATGCGCGCCACCCGGCCGTGCCACGCCCGCGCCGGGCCTTGCTGAGCATGGCGCTGCAGCGGCGCAATGCCGCGGAGATCCCGGTCTACCTCGGCATCGCCGTGCTGGCGGCGCTGGCGAGCCGGCTGGACATCGTCGCGCTGTCGCGCCTGGGCGACCTGCACGAGGTCGGCCGCTATGCGGCCGCGGCCCGGCTGTACGACGCCGCGCTGATGCTGCCGACGCTGGCCGCGCTGATCCTGATGCCCACGCTGGCGCGCCGCTTCCAGAGCGACCCGCAGAGCTTCGGGCCGATGCTGGTCCGCGCGGTCGGCGCGGTGCTGGCGCTCGGCAGCCTGCTCGCGCTCGCGGTGGCCGGGCTGGCCGCGCCGATCGTGCGGCTGCTCTACCCGCCCGAGCTGCACGGGGCCGCGCCGGTGCTGCGCTGGCTGATCTTCGCGGCGGTCTGGCTGACGGTCGACCAGCTGCTGTCGTCGACCATGATCGCGGCCCAGGCGCCGCGCCAGGACCTGGCCTCGATGGCGGTGGCGCTGGCGCTGCTGGCCGCGGGGCTGCTGCTGCTGGTGCCGCTGCAGGGCCCGGTGGGCGCGGCCCAGGCGGTGCTGCTGGCGATGCTCGGCCGCGTCGCCTGGCGCGTCCGCTGGGCCGCGCAGCGCTTTGCCGTGCCGGCGCTGTGGGGCGTGCTGGCCCGGGTCGCGCTGGCCGCGGGCGCCGCGGTGGCCGCGCTGGTGCTGGCGGAGCAGCGGCTCGGCGAGCCCGCGGCGCTCGCGGCGGCGCTGACCGTCTACGCGCTCGCCGCGCTGGCATCCGGGCTGGCCGGGCCGCGTCCATGGCAGCAGGCCGCCGCCGCCTGGCGCGCTCGGCGCGGCGCCGCCTGAGGGCCGGGCCGGACAATCCGAGCGAGCCATGCGCATCCTCCACCTCGACCCCGACGACATCGACAGCCCGCTGGCCGGCGGCGGGCCGGTGCGCACCTTCGAGATCTGCCGGCGCCTGGCGCGGCGCCACGAGGTCACCGTGCTGACGCCGACCTTCCCCGGCTCGACCCCGGAGAAGCTGCGCGAGGGCGTGCGCTACCTGCGCCTCGGCCGGCGCGTGCGCGAGCACGGCTCCTCGCACCACCTGACCTACCTGGCCGCGCTGCCGCGCGCGGTGCGCCGCCACCCGCACGACCTGCTGGTCGAAGACTTCATGCCCCCCTGCTCGGTCACCTGGGTGCCGCTGTTCCTGCCGGCCCCGCGCACCCGCATCGCGTCGGTGCAGTGGTTCTTCGCCCGCGAGTACACGAGCTGGCTGAAGCTGCCCTTCCACTGGGGCGAGCACGTCGGCCTGCGCCTGCACCGGCACTTCGTCGTGCTGACCGAGGCGATGCAGCGCACGATCGAGCGCCGCCGCCCGGGCGCCGTCTGCCGGATGCTGCCGAACGGCGTCGACGAGCGCCTGTTCGCGCAGCCGCTGCAGGCCGGGCGCGACCTGCTCTTCCTCGGCCGGCTGGAGATCCAGCAGAAGGGCCTGGACCTGCTGCTGCAGGCGCTGGCCCGCATCGCGCCGGCGCAGCGGCCGACGCTGTACCTGGCCGGCAACGACCAGGAGCCCGCGGCGCTCGCGCGCTGGCTGGCCGACACCGGCACCGGCGCGCACGTGCGCTGCCTCGGCCCGGTCGACGCGGCCGGCCGCGCGCACTGGCTGCAGCGCTGCCGCGCGGTCGTCGTGCCCTCGCGCTACGAGACCTTCGGCATGGTGATCGCCGAGGCCGAGGCCGCCGGCACGCCGGTGATCGTCTGGGACGAGGCGCCGATGAACGAGGTGGCGAGCCCGGCCGCGCGCCGCGTGCCCGCCTTCGACGTGGCGGCGCTGGCGCAGGCGATGCGCGATGCGGTGGACGAGCCGGACGAGGCCGTGCTGCAGCGCGGCGAGGCGGCGCGCCGGCATGCGCGGCGCTACGACTGGGACCGCATCGCCGCCGCGCAGGAGGCCTTCTACGAGGAGGTGCACGAGGCGGTGCGCACGCGCCGGCCGCTGCCCGCCACGGCGCTCGGGAGTGCCCCGCGATGAGCCCGCCGATCGACTTCGCGCGCACCCGCGCGCTGATCGCCAGCGATTTCCGGCGCCTGCTGCAGGCGCTCGGCAACCCGCCGTCGAAGCTGAAGCGGGTGTTCTGGTTCCTGCTGCCGAGCTACCAGTCGCTGTTCTGGTACCGCCTGTACCACTGGCTGCACCTGCGCAACTTCCGCACGCTGGCCTGGTTCATGTACCTGGTCAACTTCTACGTCACCCGGGTCGAGATCCCGCCGACGACGGTGATCGGCGAGGCCTGCCTGATCGGCCACCCGAACGGCGTGGTGCTGTGCGGCCGGGTGGGCGACCGCTTCACGCTTTACGGCGAGGGCGGCATCGGCGGTGGCATGGGCGACGGCGACGTGGGCGGCGGGCCGGGGCTGCCCTGCGTCGGCGACGACGTCGTGTTCGCGATCCGCGCGATCGCGCTCGGGCCGATCCGCATCGGCGACGGCGCCAAGCTCGGCCCCGGCGCGATCGTCACCACCGACGTGCCGGCCGGGGCCGTGGCCGCCGGGCCGCGCGCGCGCATCACGCGGCCGAGCGCGGCCGGCGAGGAGGCCGCATGAGGCCGGACGCCCCGGGCCCGACGCCCGAGCCCGCACCCGCACCCGCGCCGGCCGAGCCGGCACGCCCGCTGCGCTGGGCCGAGACGCGGGCGCTGATCCGCTCCGACCTCGATCGCCTCTGTGCCCACCTGCAGCGCGATTCGCTCGGCCACCGGCTCTACTTCGCGCTGCTGCCCGGCTTCCAGGCGCTGTTCTGGCACCGGCTGGCCCGCCACTGCCTGCTGCGCGGCTGGAACCTGCCGGCGCGGCTGATCTCGCTGTTCGCGATGTACCTGACGCGCGCCGAGCTGCCGCCGACCTCGTCGATCGGCCCGTCGGCGCTGATCGCGCATGCCACCGGCGTCTACGTCTTCGGCCGCATCGGCGCACGCGTGACCATCCAGGGCGATGGCGGCTTCGGCGGCGGCTTCGGCGTCGACGACATCGGTGCCGGCCCCGGCTATGCGGTGGTCGGCGACGACGTGGTGCTGGCTTTCGGCGCACGCGTGCTGGGGCCGGTGCGCATCGGCGACGGCGTGCACGTCGGGCCGGGCGCACTGGTCACGAGCGACGTGCCGGCGCATGCGCTGGTGCTGTGGGCCAAGCCGCGCATCATCGTCGGCGGAGCCGCCTCGGCGCCGGCCACCGGCCCGGCCGCGGCGCCCGCACCGCCCGCGCCGTCCGCTCCGGGAGACCTGCGATGAGCGCGCCGCCGCTGCCCCGCGTCAGCGTGATCGTCGTCAACTGGAACGTGCGCGCGCTGCTGCACGAGTGCCTGCGCTCGCTGTATGCCGACGGCGGCCTGCCGGCCGACGCGCTGCAGGTGATCGTCGTCGACAACGCCTCGCACGACGGCAGCGTCGCGATGGTGCGGGCCGACTTCCCGCAGGTCGAGTGCATCGCCAATGCCGACAACGTCGGCTTCGGCCGCGCGAACAACCAGGTGCTGGACCGCTGCCGCGCGCCCTTCGTGCTACTGCTCAACCCCGACACCCGCGTGCTGCCCGGCGCCATCGCGTCGCTGCTGCAGGTGATGGACGAGGACCCGCGCATCGCTGCCGTCGGTGCGCGCCTGCTGAACGCCGACGGCAGCCTGCAGCGCTGGACCGGCGGCGCCTACCCGCGGCTGGCCAACGTCGCGAACCACTACCTCTTCGTCGACCGGCTGCTGCCGCGGCGCTGGCGGCTGCCGCCGCTCTACCTCGACCACGATGCCCCTCGGGACCTGGACGTCGACTGGGTCTCCGGCGCCGTGATGCTGCTGCGCGGCAGCGCGCTCGGCGGCCGCCTGTTCGACCCCGACTACTTCATGTACGGCGAGGACATGGCGCTCTGCCACCGGCTCAAGCAGGCCGGCGGGCGCATCGTCTACACGCCGCGCGCCAGCTTCGTGCACTACCAGGGCGAGAGCATGAAGCAGCAGCAGGGCGACGTGCTGCTGTCCTCGCTGAAGGGGCCGCGCCAGTTCTACCGCAAGCTGCGCGGCGAGCGCGCGGTGCGGCTCTACGACCTGGTGACCGTGGCCGGCTTCGGCCTGCGCTGGGCCGCCTTCGGCCTCGCCGCACGCTGGCGCGGCGACCCGGCGCTGGCCGCGCGCGCCGCCTCCAGCGCGGGCCTGGCGCGCCGGGCCTGGCGCATCTTCCGCGATCCCCGAGCGGGCTGATCGCCCGCGTTCCCATGCTGCAACGACGTGATTTCACCCGCCGCCTGTGCCTGACGCTGGGCTGCAGCTGGCTGGCGGCCTGCGGCGGCGGCGGTGGCGGCTCGGCCGCGGTGGCCTCGGCGCCGCCGGCGCCGACGCCCGGGCCGACGCCGGCCCCCGTGCCGGCCCCGCCGGCGCCCACGCCCGCGCCCGCCCCGGTGCCCGCGCCGACGCCGGCGCCCGTGCCGTCACCCGCGCCCGTGCCGACGCCTGCACCCGCACCCGCACCCGCACCCGCACCCGCACCCGCACCCGCACCCGCACCCGCACCTGCGCCCGCACCTGCGCCCGCACCTGTGCCAGCGCCAGCGCCAGCGCCCGCTCCCTCCCCGACGCCGACCCCACCTCCGCCGGCACCTGCGCCTGCACCGACGCCGGCCCCGACCCCGCCTGCGCCTGCGCCGACCCCGCCCGCGCCGCCCCCGCCGCCTCCTCCCCCCGCGCCGCCGCCCCCGTCCGACGCCACGACCCACCGCCCGCGGATTGCGCTGGGCGCCGCGACCGGCCGCGCGGTGAACCGCCGGGTGCTCGGCAGCAACGTGCAGTGGGTCGACCGCGGCGACGAGCTGCTGACCGCCGCCGGCGCGCTGCGCAGCGACATGCTGGCCCAGGTGCAGGCGGCCGGCCCGACGATGCTGCGCTACCCCGGCGGCCTGCAGAGCGATGTCTTCCACTGGGCCGCGGCGTCGAACGAGCACGTGTTCACGCGCGCGACGCAGCCGACGCTGATGTCGCCGCAGCGGCTGCTCGAGCTGTGCGAGGCCACCGGCGCCGAGCCGCTGTTCACCGTCAACACGATCACCGGCACCCCGGACGAGGCCGCGGCCTGGGTGCGCCAGGCGAACGTGACGCGCGGGGTCTCGACGCGCACCGGCCGCACGCTGCCGCGGGTCGATTTCTGGGAGCTCGGCAACGAGCCCTACCTGAAGGAGGCGCTGCGTCCCGACCTGGACCGCGAGCCCGAGGCATGGGCCGCCCAGGTCGATGCGACGGTGCGCGCGATGCGTGCCGTCGACCCGACGATCCGCATCGGCCTGCCGCTGAGCACCGAGCGCCGCAACGGCTTCCCGGTGACGGCCTACCCGCGCTTCAGCCAGCGCGTGCTGGCGACGCTCGGCGTGGGCATCGATTACGTCTGCACCCATGCCGGCTTCCTGCCGCTGCAGGCCGGCGCGAGTACGGCCGCGACCGAGCTGGCGACGCTGGCAGCCGCGCTGGCGGTGCAGGACGAGCTGGCCGCGCTGCGCGCGCTGCTGTCGAGCCTGCGGCCCGGCCAGGCCTGGCCGCTGGCGGTGACGGAGTACGCGCCGATGCTCGGGCAGGGGGCCACCGATCCGTGGATGCTCTCGGGCGCCGGCGCGCTCTACCTGGCGGACCTGCTGCGCGTGCTGGCGGCCACGCCGGAGGTGCTTGCGGCGCACCACTGGTCGCTGTCGGGCAATGGCAACTTCGGCGCCATCGCGCCGGGCGGCTACGCGCGGCCCGCCGGCCTGGTGATGGGGCTGGCGCAGCAGGCGCTGCGCGGCGAGCTGCTCGCGCTCGGCGTGGAGGCCGACAGCGTGGCCACGCCCTCGGTCGGCCTGGTGCCCGCGCGCGCCGCGATGCCGCTGCTGGAGGCGCTGGCCAGCCGCGACGCGGGCGTGCTGCGCCTGTGGCTGGTGCACAAGGACCGCAGCCGGCCCGCCGAGCTGAGCCTCGACCTGGGCGCCTCGGCGCTGCGCACGGCCTCGCTGACGGTGCTGTCGACGCAGACCGCGCGCATCGGCAGCGACCTGCCCGAGGCCCTGCAGCGCAGCAGCACGACGCTGACGCCGGCCGCGCGCATGACGCTGACGCTGCCACCGGCCTCAGTGGCGCTGCTGGAGGGCGCGCTTGCCTGAGCGCGACGGTCCCGACGCGCCCGCCGAGCCCGGTGCCGGAGCCGGCGTGGGCGCGGGCACGGGCACGGGCACGGGCACGGGCACGGGCACGGGCACGGGCGATCGGGCCGGCCCCGCGGCCGCGCCCGGCCGGCCCCGGCACGGCCGGCGCCGCCTGCTCGCGGCCACCGGCGCGCTGGCCGTGGCCGGCGGCGGGGCGGCGTGGCTCGGTCTCGCGAACGGCGGCCGCGCCGCGCCACCCGCCGGCCCGCACCCCGTCCGCGTGGCCGTGCAGGCCGGCGGCGCCCGGCGTCCGGCCGAGCGCGGCCTGCTCGGCAGCAACGTGCAATGGGTGGACCGCGGCGACGACCTGCTCGACGCCGCCGGCCGCTTCGACGAGGCGCGGCTGGCCCGCGTGCGCGAGCTGGGCCTGGCCGGCCTGCGCTACCCGGGCGGCCTGCAGTCCGACACCTACCGCTGGCAGGCCGGGATGGGCCCGCTCGAGGCGCGCGGCAGCAACGAGCACGCGCACAGCCGGCGCCGGCAGCCGACGCTGATGGGCACGCTGGAGTTCCTCGAGCTCTGCGAGCTGACCGGCGCCGAGCCGCTGCTGACGGCCAACCTCGTCACGGGCAGCGCCGAGGAGGCGGCCGGCTGGGTGCGCGCGGTGAACGTCGACGGGCTGCGCTCACGCCGCAGCGGCCGCCCGCTGCCGCCGGTGCGCCACTGGGAGCTGGGCAACGAGCCCTACCTGAAGCCGGACGAGCGGCCCGACCTGTGGCTCGCGCCGGCCGAGTTCGCACGGCGCGCCGGCGCCGCGGCCGACGCGATGCGCGCCGCCGACCCCGGCCTGCGCCTCGGCCTGCCGCTCACGCCGGCACGGCGCCGCGGCATCACCAGCTCGCCCTACCCGGACTTCGTGCCGACCGTCTACGGCGCGCTGGCCGGCCGCGTCGACTGGATCGCGGTGCACCTGGGCTACATGCCCTTCTTCTGGACGCGCTCGCCGTCGCGCGAGGACCTCTACCTCGGCGCGATGGCCGGCGCCGCGACGGTGCGGGCCGACCTCGAGGCCTTCCGCCGCGAGCTGGCGGCGCTGCGGCCGGGCGTGCCGGTGCCGCCGTTCTGGCTGACCGAGTTCCACGCGATCTTCACGCTCGGCCAGGGGGCCAGCGACGCGCTGATCGCGTCGCCGGCCGGCGCCCTCTACGTGGCCGACCTGCTGCGCATGCTGGCCCAGGACGGCGGCGTCGCGCGCGCCCACCAGTGGTCGCTGACCGGCAACTGGTACTTCGGCACCCTGCACCAGGACGGCCACGCACGGCCGGTGCACGCGGCGCTGGCGCTGGTCTCGCAGGTGCTGCGCGGCGAGGTGCTGCCGCTGGCGGTCGAGGTGGAGCGCGTGGCGCTGCCGGCGCGCGGCAGCGCGGCCGCACAGCCGGCGCTGCCCTGGCTGGAGGCGCTGGCCTGCCGCGATGGCGACCGCCTGCAACTGCTGCTGATCCACAAGGATCCGGCGCGGCGCGCCGAGCTGCAGCTCGACCTGTCCGCGCTCGGCGACTGGGTGCCGGACGGCCCGGCCACCGTGCTCGATGCCGAGGACCCGATGGACACGCGCGACGCCGCCGGCGCCTGGCGCCGCGCCGAGGCCGTTCCCGCCCGCCGTCCCGGCGGCGCCTCGCGCTTCGGCCTCGCGCTGCCGCCCGCCAGCCTCGCCCGGCTCGGCTTCCGGCGCGGGGGGGCGGCGGCATGACGCGCCCGCGCGGCGGACCGGCGCCGTCCTTTCCCGGCCGGTCCCGCCGCCGATGAGCGCCACGCCGGTCGACCCCCGTGCCGCGCCGCCGCCCGGTGCGGCAGTGCCTGCGCCGCCGCCCGGCGCAGCGAGGCCGGGCGCCGAAGCCCCGGCGGCCGCGCTCGCCGCGGAGCCGCCCCCGCCGCTGCCGCTGCAGCTCGAGCTGCCGGACGGCGGCGCGCTGTTCGGCCACTGGCACCGCCCGGCCGATCCGCAGCGGCCGGCCCGCGGCGCGCTGCTGCTGGTGCCGCCGCTGGGCCACGAGGACCTGGCGCTGTACGCCGGCCTGGCCGCCTTCGCCCGGGCGGCCACGCGCCAGCAACTGGCGGTGCTGCGCATCGACCTGCCCGGTGCCGGCGACGCCTCGGACCTGCCGGACGGCGCCGATGCCACCGCCTGGCGCGCCGCCTGCGACGCCGCGATCGACACCGCGCTGGCAGCGCTGCACGCGGCGGCCGGCGGCGCGCCGCTCGGCCTGCTCGGCGTGCGCGCCGGGGCCTGCCTCGCGGCGCAGGCCGCGCTGCGCCACCCGCTGGCGCTGCTCGTCGGCCTGCTGCCGGTGGCCGATGGCCGCCAGTGGCTGCGCGAATGCCGGCTGCTCGACGGCCGCGCGCATGGCGCCGCCGCCGTCGTCGCCGACCCGGCCGAGGGCCTGGACCTCGGCGGCCTCGCCTTCCCGCCCGGCGCTGCCGATGCGCTGCTCGCGCTCGGCTGGCCCGCCGAGGCCCCGCCCGGGCTGGGCCGGCTGCTGGTGGCCGAGCGCGCGGGCCTGCCGACGCCCGGCCTGGAGCGCGCGCTGGCCCGCTGGCCGGCCGGGCGCGTCGAGCGCCGGGCGCTGGCCGGCCTGGACCGCTGGCTGGCGGTGGCCCACCACGCGGTGGCCGATCCGGCGGCGCTCGACGGGCTGGCCGCGGCCGCGGCCCAGGCCCTCGCGGCGGCCGGCGCGGGCGAGGCGCCGGTGGCGGCCTGCCCGCCGGGCGCGGTCACCGGCGGCCTGGGCCTGACGGGCCCGCGCGGGGCCGTGGTGCACGAGCGTCCATGGCACCTGGGCGCCGGCGGGCGGCTGGCCGGGGTGCTCGCGACGCCGGCCGACGGGCGCCTGCCGCGCGCGGCCTGGCTGACCCTGTCGTCCGGCGCCGAGCGCCGCTGCGGCGCCAACCGGCTGTGGACCCGGCTGGCCCGCGAGCGCGCGGCGGCCGGCGACTGGGTGCTGCGGCTCGACCTGGCCGGCCTCGGCGACAGTGCGCCGCGCCGGCCCGGCGCGCGCGGCGATCCCTATGACCCGCAGGCCGTGGCCGACATCGCCGAGGCCGTGGCCGCACTGCGGGCCGCGCTCGCCGAGGCCCTGGCGCCTGAGGCGGACGCCGCCGCGGCAGCCGCGGGCGCGGCCGCGTCGCCCGATGCCAGCGGCGCCGCGCCCGTCGGCCTCGGCCCCGGCCCCGGCCCCGGCACGACGGTGCCGCCGGTCGGCCTCGTCGGGCTCTGCTCCGGCGCCTACCAGGTCTGGCGCGCCGCGGTGGCCGGGCTGCCGGTCGAGCGCGTCGCGCTGGTCAACCCGCTGGCCTTCCACTGGACGCCCGGCCGCCCGATCGACGCCCCGCCGCTCGCCGGCCTGCAGGTCGACGCGGTGCAGCAGGCCGTGGCGGCCGGCGCGCTGCGCGCGCTGCGCGACCCGGCGCGCTGGCGCAAGCTGCTGCGCGGCGAGGCGAACCTGGCGGTGATCCTGCGCGCGCTGGCGGGCGCCGCGCGCCAGCGCCTGCGGCGGCCGTGGCGCGCGCTGCGGCGGGCCGTCGGCCGGCCCGCGCCGCAGGACCTGCGGGCCGAGCTCGCCGGCGTGCTGCGCCGCGGCCCGCGGCCGGCCTTCGTGTTCTCGCCCGGGGATCCCGGCCGCGCAATCCTGGCGGCCGAGGGCGGTGGCCTGCTCGTGCGGGCGCTGGCCGACGGGCGTGCCGTGCAGCTCGAGGTGCCGGGCGCCGACCATGGTTTCAGCCGGCTGGCCGCGCGCCAGGCGCTGCTCGCGCGGCTCGGCCGCTGGATGGACGGGCCGGAGGCGGCGCGATGACGGCGCCGTCGCCGCCGCCGGCGCCGCCCGGATCGCCGCGGCGTCCGCCGCTCGCGCCGCAGCAGCCGCAGCCGCAGCCGCAACCGCAACCGCAACCGCAACCGCAGCCGCAGCCGCAGCCGCAGCCGCAGCCGCAGCCGCAGCAGCCGTCGCTGCCGCGGCGCCCGCGCGTCGGCGTGGACTTCCACACCTTCGACGGCGTGTTCCAGGGCAGCCGCAGCCACCTGCTCGGCCTCTACGGCGCGGCCGTGCGGCAGGCGCCGGAGATCGACTTCGTGCTGCTGAGCGGGCGGCCGCAGGCGCTGGCCGACGCGCTGCCGGCCTTCCGGGCGCCGAACGTCCACTGCGAGCCGCTGCCGCCGGGCGGCGGGCTGGCGCGGCTCGGCTGGCAGCTCGGCCTGGCGCGCCGCCGGCTCGGCATCGACCTGCTGCACCTGCAGTACCGGCTGCCGCTGTGGCCCTTCGGGCCCTGCGCCGTCACCGTGCACGACGTGCTGTTCGAGACCCACCCGCAGTTCTTCTCGCCCGGCTTCGTGCGCATGGCGCGCTGGACCGGCCGGCGCTCGGTGCAGCGGGCAGCGCTGCTGCTGACGGTCAGCGATTTCTCGCGCAGCGAGATGGCGCGCCTGTACGGCCTGGCGCCGGAGCGGATCGTCGTGACGCCTAACGCGGTCGATCCCGCGCGCTTCCACCCACCGGCCGCGCCCGGCAGCGCGGCCGCGGCGCAGGAGGCCGCGCTGCTGGCGGCGCACGGCCTGCAGCCGGGCAGCTATGCCTGCACCGTCGGCCGCATCGAGCCGCGCAAGAACCACGCGGGCCTGCTGGCGGCCTGGGCGCGGCTGCCGCGGCCGCGGCTGCCGCTGCTGGTGATTGGCCAGCGCGATGGCGGGGGCGACGGCCTCGACGCGCTGCTGGACGAAGACGGCCTGCGCGCGGACGTGCGCTTCCTCGAGCGCGTCGACGACGCGGCGCTGCCGGTGCTGCTGCGCCACGCGCGGCTGTTCGCCTACCCGAGCTTCGCCGAGGGCTTCGGCATGCCCGTGCTGGAGGCGATGGCCAGCGGCGTGCCGGTGCTGACCTCGGCCGGCACGGCCTTGTCCGAGGTGGCGGGCGCGGCCGCGGTCGCGGTCGACCCGCACGACCCGGCGGCGATCGCGGCCGGGCTGCGCGCGCTGCTCGACGATGCCGCGGCGCGCGAGCGCGCCGCGGCCGCCGGCCTGGCGCGCGCCGCGGGCTTCCGCTGGGAGGCGGCGGCCGCGGTCTTCGTCGCGGCGCTGCGCGGCTACTTCGCCGGCGCCGGCAGCGGCGGCGCGGCGCGGCCGTAGGTGGCGCGCCGCCAGGCCCACTCGAAGGGGCCCTGCTCGAAGCGGGCCAGCCACCAGCGGCTGGCCGGCAGCAGCAGGCCGAAGTAGAGCGCCGGCGCGATCAGCAGCTCGGCCGCCGGGCCGACGCGGTCCCAGAGGCCGAGGCCCCAGCCGTAGAACAGCAGGCTGCACAGCGCGGTCTGCAGCAGGTAGTTGGTCAGCGGCATGCGGCCGGCCAGCGCGAAGGGCGCGAGGCGCCGCCGCCAGGCCGCCGACTGCAGCAGCCGCACCAGCGTCAGCACGTAGAAGGCCATCAGCGCGAGCCGCGCCAGCACGTAGGCGGAGCCGGCCAGCGCGCGTGCGACGGACGGGCCGGCGGCCTGCGAGGTCTCGTGCGCCACGGCATAGCCCAGGCCGAGCAGCAGCCCGAGCACCAGCGCCGTGCGCTGCAGCCGCTCCAGCAGCGCCGGGTCGCGCTCCAGGCGCTGCAGCCAGCCGTGGCGGCCGATCAGCAGGCCCAGCACCATCGTCGTCAGCACCTGGGCGTAGAAGCCGGCATGCACGCGCAGCTCGTGCGGCGTGGTGTAGCCGGCAACGAAGCCGCGCAGGGTCTCGCGCACCGCGTCGACGAAGCCGCCGTGGCCGTAGGCCTGCACCTCGGCCGCGCTCCAGGCGTAGGCGGCGTCGGCCAGCGGCGCCACGGTGCCGCCGCCCGGGCTGCCGGCCGCCAGCCAGGCGCGCACGGCCTGCGACAGCGCGGGGCCGAGCAGGCACAGCCCCATCAGCGCGAACAGCGCCCGGTCCGGCCAGCGGCGCATCCACAGCAGCCCGAAGCCCAGCAGCGCGTACATGTGCAGCACGTCGCCGTTCCAGAACACCGCGGCGTGCAGCAGGCCCAGGCCGAGCAGCCAGGCCAGGCGGCGCAGGTAGATGCGCGTGGCGCGGCCCGGCTCGCGCTGCTGCAAGCGCTCCAGCTGCAGCATGAAGCCGAGGCCGAACAGCATGCTGAACATGCTGTTGAACTTGCCGGCGAAGGCGACGTCGCGCAGCAGTGCGGCGGCATGGTCCAGCGACTGCAGCCAGGGCCAGGGGCTGGGCGGCGCCGACGTGAAGGCCGGCACGTTCATCACCAGGATGCCCAGCAGCGCGACGCCCCGCACCACGTCGAGCACGAGCAGCCGCTCGGTGGCCGGCGTGGCAGCGGGGACGTCGGCGGCCAGGGTCATCGGGGGCGGGGGCTCGGGCGCGGCGGGGGCAGGGGCGGAGGCGGTGGCGGGTTCGCTGCGGCCCGGGCCGCGGCGATCGGCACGCGTCAATCGAGGGTACCACCTGCCGCCCAGCGCTCGCGCCAGTGCCGCAGGCCGCGCAGCGTCGACGGGCGCAGTGCGCCGCTGGCGGCGCCGGCCAGCAGCAGCGCGCCCCAGCTGCCGGCCAGCGCCGCCAGCGCGCCGTGCGGCAGCCCGGCCAGCAGGCCGCCGAGGCCCGCGGCGGCGCAGGCGGCGCCGGCCAGCAGCCGCCGCCCCAGGCCCTCGGCCGCGTGGTGGCGCAGCAGCCAGCGCAGCCGCCAGGCCACGCGGGCCAGCAGCGCCAGCGTCACCGCCACGGCCGCGCCGAGCGGGCCTAGTGCGGGCACCGCGAGCGCGAAGCCGGCGGCCAGCGCCGCGATCGACAGGGCCATGCTGAGGAAGTCCGCGTGCTGGGCCTCGCTGGCCAGCATCGCCGACGACAGCACCTGGTCGATCGCCGTCAGCCAGGCCGCGACCATCAGCCAGCGCAGGATGGGCGCGGCGGCGGCGTATTGCGGCGGGTAGAGCAGGTCCATCAGCGGCTGGGCCAGCGCCGCCGTGCCCAGCGCCAGCGGCAGCCCCAGGCCGCCGACCGCCAGCAGCATGCCGGCCAGCCCGGCGCGGAAGCGCGGCGCATCGCTGGCGTACAGGCGGGCCAGTGCCGGCAGCAGCACGATCGCGACCACCGTCGGCAGCATCAGCGCGGCGTCGTACAGGCGCGAGGCCACGGTGTACATCGCCACGTCGGCCGGGCCGCCGACGCGGTCCAGCACCAGCGCGTCGGCGCGCGAGACGATGCCGGCCAGCATCGCGATGCCGAAATAGACGGGCATCTCCGACAGGTTGCGCCGGAAGATCGCGCGCGCCAGCAGTCCCACGCGCGGCCGCGGCAGCCGCCCGGTGCGCAGGTAGGCCGCCGCCAGCCCGACGCGCAGCAGCAGGAACACCGCCATCACGCCGGCCAGTCCGCCCCCCAGCGCGATCACCGCGAGCGCCAGCGCCAGCCGCAGCACGGCCTCGGCGCACTGGCGGCGGGCGATGGCGGCCATCTCCTCGCGGCCCATCAGCACCGACTCGGCGACCAGGATCCACGCGCTGACGAACACCGCCGCGCCGAGCAGCGCGAAGGGCAGCGCCAGCGCCGGCCCGTGCGCCAGCGCGCCCCAGGCCGCGATGCCCAGGCCGAGCGCTGCGCCCACGGGCAGCGCGATCGTCAGCGCATTGCTCAGCTCCTGCGCCAGCGTCTCGGGCTGCGCGGCCGCCCGCCGCTCCAGCGGCACCGACAGGCCGAGCAGCGGCAGCCCCTGGGCCATGTAGAACAGGTTCATCAGCAGCGCGTAGCTGCCCAGCGAGCCCACGTCGAGCGTGTGCGACAGCGCCCAGAACAGGCCGAAGTTGACCGCGGCCATGACCAGCCGCGCGCCCAGCGTCGAGCCGAGCCGGGACAGCAGCCGCGGGCCCACCTAGGCCGCCCCGGGCCGGCGCGAGCGGCGGTGGCGGCGGGGCGAGCGGGTGCCCTGCGCCTGCGCGGCAGGGTGCTGCGGCCGCAGGCTCACACCAGCGCCTCCAGCGGCGGCGGGTGGCCGAGGAAGCGGTTCGGGCTGGCGCTCGCGCCATAGGCGCCGGAGGCCAGCACCGCGACCAGGTCGCCCAGGCGTGCCGGCGGCAGCCTCAGGCGGTCGCCCAGCAGGTCCAGCCCGGTGCACAGCGGCCCGACCACGCTGGCCACCTCGGTGGCCTCGTCCGGGCCCGGCGCGGCGCGCTCGGCCAGCACCACGGGGTAGTTGCGCCGCAGCACCTGGCCCAGGTTGCCGCTGGCGGCCAGGTGGTGGTGCAGGCCGCCGTCGGTCACCAGGAAGACCTGCCCGCGCGACACCTTGCGGTCGATCACGCGGCAGACGTAGACCCCGGCCTCGCCGACCAGGTAGCGCCCGAGCTCCAGCACCGGCACGGCCTGCGGGAAGGCGGCCGCGAGCGGTGCGGCCAGCGCGTGCATCGCGGCCGACAGCGCCGCCAGGTCCAGCGGCCGCTCGCCGGGGAAGTAGGGGATGCCGAGCCCGCCGCCCAGGTTCAGCAGCCGCACCGGGCCCGGCGCGTGCGGCGCGAGCCGCTCGGCCAGTGCCAGCGCCTGGCGCTGCGACTGCGCGAGGCCCTCGGCCTGCAGGTTCTGCGAGCCGAAGTACAGGTGGAAGCCGACGAACTCGAGCGGCAGCGTGCGCATCGCCGCCAGCAGCGCCGGCGCCTGCTCGGCATCGACGCCGAAGGGGCGCGGCCCGCCGCCCATGCGCGCCGCGGCGCCCTTCATCTCGAAGTCCGGGTTGATGCGCAGCGCCACCGGCGGCCGCCGGCCGAGCGCCTGCGCCGCGGCGGCCAGCGCGTGCAGCTCGCGCTCGCTCTCGACGTTGACCACGATGCCGGCCGCCGCCGCCTGGCGCAGCTCGGCCTCGCGCTTGCCGGGCCCGGCGAAGCTGACGTGGCCCGGGGCCATGCCGGTGTCCAGCGCCGTGCGCAGCTCGCCGGCCGACGCGACGTCCAGGCCATCGACCAGGCCGGCCAGGCACTGCACCAGCGCCGGCATCGGGTTGGCCTTGACCGCGTAGTGCAGCTGCCAGCCGGCCGGCAGGGCCGCGCGCAGCGCCGCCACGCGCTCGGCGATGCAGGCCCGGTCGTACAGGTAGAAGGGCGTCTGGCCGAGCACCTCGGCCCAGTGCGACAGCGGCTGGCCGCCGAGCAGCAGGCGGCCCTGCGCGTCGAGCGGCAGGCCGTGCAGGCGGGGGAGGGGAGGGGTCATCGGGGGGGCGTGTGGCGCTGCGCCGTCGCGTCCGCGTCGGCGGCATGGTCGGCGTGGGCGGTCTCCCGGTCCGCATCGACGGGGCCGCGGCGGCCGGCGTCGGGGGCCGGCGCAGCGGTGAAGCGTCCGCGGTGGGCCTCGGCCAGGCGCGCGCGGTCGATCTTGCCGTTCGGGTTGCGCGGCAGCGGCGCGTGGCCGAAGACGAGGTGGGCCGGTTGCTGGTGGCTGGCCAGCGCCTGGCGGCAGGCCCGCAGCACCGCGGCCTCGTCCGGCGCGGTGCCGTCGGCGAGCACCAGCGCGAGGCCGATCGCCTGGCCCCACTGCGGGTGCGGCAGGCCGAAGGCGGCGGCCTCGACCACGCCGGGCACCGCCAGCGCGACCTCCTCCACCTCGGTGGGGCTGACGCGGTAGCCGGAGCACTTGATCTGGTCGTCGCGCCGGCCGACGAAGTAGAGGTAGCCCTCGGCGTCGCGCCGCACCAGGTCGCCGGACCAGACCGCACGCTCGGCCAGCGGCAGCCCGGGCAGGCGGGCGGGCAGCGGCCGGAAGCGCTCGGCGGTGCGGGCGGGGTCGTTCCAGTAGCCGAGCGCCACGTGCACGCCGCGGTGCACCAGCTCGCCCACCTCGCCGTCGGCGCAGACGCTGCCGTCCTCGCGCAGCACCAGCACCTCGGCGTTCGGGATCGCGCGGCCGATCGAATCCGGCCGCCGGTCGAGCTGCTCGGGCGGCAGCCAGGTGGAGCGGAAGGCCTCGGTCAGGCCGTACATCAGCACCACCGCGGTGTGCGGCAGCGCGGCGCGCAGCCGCGCCAGCGTCGGCCCCGGCATCGCGCCGCCCGAGTTGGTGACGAAGCGCAGCCGGCGCACCACCTCCGGCGGCCAGTCCAGCGCCGCCAGCTGCATCCACAGCGGCGGCACGCCGGCCAGCGCCGTCGCTCCTTCGCGCGCCAGCGCCTGCAGCACGTCGCGCGGCAGCAGGTGGTCGTGCAGCACCGCGCAGGCGCCCACCAGGAAGCACTGGCTGAGCTGGTTCAGGCCATAGTCGAAGGACAGCGGCAGCACCGCCAGCACCACGTCGTCCGGCCGCAGCGGCAGGTAGGCCGCCACGCTGCGCGCGCCCTCGACCAGGTTGCGGTGCGACAGCGCCACGCCCTTGGGCCGACCGGTCGAGCCGGAGGTGTAGAGCAGCGCGGCGAGGTCGGCATCGATCGGGCGGCGGCCCGCGGGGCCGGTCGCGGGGGCCGCGCCGGTGGGCGGGTCCGTCGCCGCCCCGGTGGCGCACAGCGCCGACCAGGACTGCAGGCGCGGGGTCGGCGTCGGTGGGGCGCCCGGACCGGGCGCGGCGCCGCTACCCGCCGGGGCCGGCGCGGCATCGACGGGCGCGGCGCCGGCGGAGGCGCCCGTGCCGGCGGCCGCCGGCGCGGCGTCCGTGTCGAGCAGCAGCACCTCGCGCAGCGCCGCGCCGCCGTCCGCCAGCGCGGGCGCCAGCAGCGCCCAGCGCGCCGGCGTGGTCAGCAGCATCGCCGCGCCGGCGTCGGCGAGCACGTGCGCCACCTGCGGCGGCTTCAGGCCGGGGTGGATCGGCACGAAGGCGGCCGCGGCCGCCCCGGCCGCCAGCAGCGCGACCACCGCCTCGGGCCGCTTGTCCGTCCAGACCGCGAGGCGCTCGCCCGGCGCCAGGCCGGCAGCGACCAGTCCGCGCGCCGCAGCACCGGTCTCGGCCCACAACGTGGCGTAGTCCCGCGTGTGGCCCGCGTGGCGCAGCGCCGCCGCCCCGGGCCACCGCGCCGCGCCCTGGCCGACCAGGTCGGCCAGCGTGAGGATCACGCCGCGCTCTCCGCGCGCTGCGCGTCGATGCACGCGACCAGGCGGTCCAGCCGCTCGAACAGCCCGGCGTGCAGCTGCTCGTCGGGCAGCCGCAGATGCAGCGCGGCCTCGACGTCGGCGATGAAGCGCACCACGCCGAGCGAATCCAGCCCCAGCTCGAACAGGTTCGCGCCATCGTGCAGCGCGGCCGAATCGGCCGGCAGGCCGAGCACCTCGCTCAGCACGCGGCGGACGGTGGGGGCGGAGGTCGGGCTCATCGGCAGCGGGTCGGGGGACGGGGGGAACGGGCCGGGGGCGCCTCGCCTCCCGGGGGAGCCGTGGCGTGCGTCGCGCGAGCTTAAGCGCGCGGTTCCGGCGGCGAAGCCCGTGAGTGCGACATTTTCCTGCCCCAGTTCCCTGCGCCGGCGGCGGGGCGCCGCACCGGCCATCAGGACCCGCCGTCGACCTCGCCGTCGCGGGGCGGCTCGGGCCGCTTCGCCAGGGCGCCGCCGCGCACCACCCGCGGCATCGTCCACATCACCAGCGCCCCCGGCTCGATGTCCGTCGTGACGATCGCCCCCGGCCCGATCCGTGCGCCGTCGCCGATCCGGATCCCGCCCAGCACCATCGCGCCGTAACCGATCGTCACATCGTCGCCGATCGACGGCAGCCCGGGCCCGGCGCCCACGTCGCGCTCGCCGAAGCCGCCGCCGGTGTTGCACAGGCCGAGCACCGTGCAGCGCGCGCCCAGGTGCCCGTCCAGCGTCACCCCCGTCGCATGCCCGATCCGCAGCCCCGGCCCGATCACCGTCTGCGGCGTGATCTCCATCCGCGTCAGGTACAGCTTGACCAGGAACACGAGGCGCGCCGACTGCCGCCACCCGCGCACGTACAGCCAGTGCGACACCCGGTACAGCACGATCCCCAGGAAACACGGCAGCAGGAACCAGAACGCCCGCTTCAGCCACGACCCGGTGTCCGATTCCATCTGGCCGAGGTGGCGGGCGAAGTCCTCGCGCAGCAGCGCGCGCGTGCCGGACCAGGTGTCGCCGCCGTAGGTGGGCAGGGTGGGCGGGGGTTCGGGCTGGGGCATCGGCGGGGGCGGCGCGTCGAGGAAACCAGGGCAGACGCCGAGTATGCGGAGGAAAGGGCGTCAATCGGCCAGCACGAAACGGGCATGGGTCCTGGCCAGCAGTTCGAAGGTGTCGATCCAGGGGACGCCGAAGTGGTGGCAGACGTTCGGGATGCTGAACTTGCGCCGCATCTGCTCGTTGAACTGCTCATGCGTGACCACGACCGCGCCCGTCAGCGCCATCGCCTTGGCGATCAACCACGGATCGGCTCCGGCCAGGAACTCGTCCAGGGCACCCGGCTTCATCTCGGCGGCGGTCGTGGCCACGTGGCGTGCCACGGTGCCGAAGGCCAGCTGGGTGTCGTCGTCGGATACAGCGAGAAACAGGTCGGCTTTCCCCTTGGCCCACGCCGCCAGTTCGTCATGGCCGCGCCTGAGCTCGTCACCGACGAGGTCGATGCTGGCCACGGTACCAGCACGCTTGCTGCGCTCGATCCACGCCCAGTAAGCGGGGCAGACGGCCATGCGGTCGTAGCGGTTCTTCGCCTCGATGAGCGTGTTCGCGTCCAGCAGGTAGATCATCGGCCAAGCTGCTCCGCGAAACCTCGGATCCTCGAGGGCTGGATGCCCAGCAGCCTGCCGGCCTCGCGCAGCATCAGTCGTCCGCTGAAGGCCTCGGCGATGACCGCACGCGAGAACCGGGCACCGTTCTTTGCACCCGCACTCCGGTAGAAGCTGCCGCCACCGCCGTTTTCAGCCCGAAATGCGTCGAGTTCGGCGCGATAGGCGGACGTGTAGGTGTCGCGGTCGACCAGCCCCAGATCCAGGGCTCGACGGATCACCACGAAGCGGCTGACGTGGAAGCGCCGGGCCAGCTCGGAGACCCGTGTCGGGAAGTCACGGGATGCCGCGACCCACCGTTGCGTGAACGTGGCCGAAGGCGCGAGGAACTCGCCGGCCACGGCATTGCAAGCGATCTCCTCGCTGCGCAGGCTCCCGGGCGTGGCATTGGAGATCCCGCTGCTGCCCAGCCAGATGTGCGCCAGCTCATGCAGCAGCGTGAACAGCCGGGCAGAAGGCGCGTCCGCGGCGTTGATGAAGACCACCGGCGCCAGCGGGTGGCTGATGGCGAAGCCCCGGAACTCGCCGACATCCAGCTTGCGGCGGCTGTTGTTGCCGACGATGCCGCTGCGCATCACCAGGATGCCCACGCGCTCCGCGGCCTCGATCAGCTCGCGGCCGTAGACGTCCCACGTCCGTTGACCTTGCTCGACGTCCACCCCCAGCACGTCCCGGATGTCGCGTGCGACCTCTGCAGGCTGGGTCGTGACGGTGAAGCGGCCGACGAATGGCAGGGGCTCCGCACCTTGCTCCTGCAGATACTCGACGAACCAGGCCTGGCGCTGCACCGCGTACCGAACCGTCTCGATCAGATCCACGCTGGGCCTGGCGGCCGGAACGCCGCCGACGGTGCGCAGGTCGGGGAGCAGCGGACCCTCGGTGGGTGCCTCCGCGAGGAACAGGAAGCCGAACGGGGCGCGCAGGGCCTGGGCGATCGACTGGGCTTGCCGGAACGTGGGTTGGGCCTCGCCTTCCTCCCACCGTCGGAACTGCTCGGGCTTCACCCCGGCTGCTCCGGCTGCATCGCTCACGTCCAGGCCGACACGGTCCCGCGCCCAACGAAGCATCGCTGGGTTGATGTGGGCGTGAGCGTGAGGCATCGGCAGAGTTTAGGGCCCGAGGGCCGCGCCCTCTGGCCGCGAGGTGTGCCCCCTAAGGTGGTGACCCGGGGCACGGCGGTTGCGGCGGCCTGGTTGCGTGTCCTGCGGATCAGGCCTTGCCGTTCACTTCCCGGCCATCGCGAGCAGCGCCTCCTGGCAGTGGCGGGCCAGCCCTGTCTGCTCCCGGGCTCTCCGTTGTGGGGCTGCGGACGATGCCGACCTTGCGGCCTTCATCTGCCCGCCCGCCCGCTCACCCCGCGAACAGCCCCTTCACCTCGTCCCGCAGCACGTTCTTCTGCACCTTGCCCATCGCGTTGCGCGGCAGGTCGGGGCGGACGAAGAGTTGCTTGGGGACCTTGAAGTTCGCGATGCGGGCCTTGAGGTGGGCGACGAGGGTGGCGGGGTCGAGGTCGGCGCCGGGGCGGGGGACGACGATGGCGACGACGGCCTCGCCGAAGTCGGGGTGGGGGGCGCCGACGACGGCGCTTTCGGCCACGCCGTCCATCTCGTTCAGGATGCCCTCGATCTCGGCCGGGTAGACGTTGTAGCCGCCGCTGATGACGAGGTCCTTGCTGCGGCCGACGATGTGGACGTAGCCGCGGGCGTCGATCTTGCCGACGTCGCCGGTCTTGAACCAGCCGTCGGCGGTGAACTCTTCCTTCGTCTTCTCGGGCATGCGCCAGTAGCCCTTGAAGACGTTCGGCCCGCGCACCTGGATGCCGCCGATCTCGTCGGTGCCGCAGGGGCTGCCGTCGTCGGCCTGCACGCGCAGGCCGACGCCGGGCAGCGGGAAGCCGACGGTGCCACCGCGGCGCTCGCCGTCGGCGGCGTGGTAGGGGTTGGAGGTCAGCATGATGGTCTCGCTCATGCCGTAGCGCTCGAGGATGACGTGGCCGCTGCGTTCGGCGAACTCGCGGAAGGTCTCGATCAGCAGCGGCGCGGAGCCGGCGATGAACAGCCGCATGTTCGCGCAGGCCTCGCGGGTGAGGCCGGGCTCGCCGAGCAGGCGCACGTACAGCGTGGGCACGCCCATGAAGACGGTGGCTTCGGGCAGCCGGGCCAGCACGGCCTTCGGATCGAAGCGCGAGAACCAGACCATGCGCGCGCCGGCGAGCAGCGCGCCGTGGGACGCGACGAACAGGCCGTGCACGTGGAAGATGGGCAGCGCGTGGATCAGCACGTCGTCGGACCGCCAGCCCCAGGCGTCCTTCAGCGTCAGCGCGTTCGACAGCAGGTTGCCGTGCGTCAGCATCGCGCCCTTGCTGCGCCCGGTGGTGCCGCTGGTGTAGAGGATGGCGGCCAGGTCGTCGGCGTGGCGCGGCACCGGCACGTGCTCGGCGGGCTGGTGGGCGGCGCGGTCGAGCAGCGTGCCGGTGCGGTCCTCGTTCAGCGTGAAGACGTGGGCGGTGCCGGCGCGGAACGCGATCTGGCTGACCCAGCCGAAGTTCTTGCCGGAGCAGACGACCACGCTGGGCTCGGCGTTGCCGACGAAGTACTCGATCTCGGCGGCCTGGTAGGCGGTGTTCAGCGGCAGGTAGACGAAGCCGGCGCGCAGCACCGCGAGGTAGAGCAGCAGCGCCTCGACGGATTTCTCGGTCTGCACCGCGACGCGGGCGCCGGCGGGCAGGTCCAGCGAGGCCAGCAGGTTGGCGATCATCGCGCTGGCACGCTCGAGGTCGCGCCAGCTGTAGACGAGGCGCGGACCGTCGCCGGTCTCGATGGCCGGGCGGTCGAGGTCGGCGGGGAAGGCGCCGCGCAGCGCGGCGTAGAGGTTGCCGTCGGGCAGGCCGGCCAGCGTGGCGTCGGCTGCGGAGGTCGGGGTGGGCGTGGGGCTCATCGGTCGGTCCCGGAGGTCTGGGCCTGGGGCGTGGCGGGTCGGATCGGGCAGGGTCGGGCGGCGCAGCGTAGCAGCCGGGCGGCCTCAGCCGGGCCGGAACACCGGGCGCCGCTTCGCGACGAAGGCGGCGATGCCTTCGCGGTGCTCGGGGCTGTCGGCGTAGGCGTAGTGGGCGTGGCGCTCGGCGGGCGTCGGGCCGCCGCGGGCGATCTGGGCCAGGGTGCGCTTGTTCAGGCGCAGCGCCTGCGGCGAGAGGCCGTCGAGCCGGGCGATGCGTTCGCGCACCGCCGCGGCGACCTGCCCGTCCGGCACCACCGCATGCACGAGGCCGTGGCGCAGCGCGTCGTCCGCGCCGAGCAGCCGGGCCTCGAGCAGCATCTCGCGCAGCACCGCGTCGGGCGCGATGCGTGCGACGAGCTGCAGCTCGCCCGGGGCCATCGGGAAGCCGAGCCGCGCGATCGGCGCGCCGAAGCGGCTGGACGCGGCGCAGACGCGCAGGTCGCAGCAGGCCGCGATCTCCAGCCCGCCGCCGATGCAGGCGCCGTCGATCTGCGCATAGACCGGCTGCGGCAGCGCCTGCAGCGCCTCGAGCGCGGGGCCGACGATGCCCTCGTGGAAGTCGCGCAGCCGCGCCTCGTCGAAGCGGAAGTCGAGGAACTCGGCGATGTCGCCGCCGGCCGCGAACTCGCCGCCCGCGCCGCGCACGACGACGGCGCGCGGCGCCGCGTCCTCGGGCAGCGCCTGCAGCGCCCGCGCATGGTCGCGCAGCGCGCGCCACATGCCGATGTCGATCGCGTTGAGCTTGCCGGGGTTGTCCAGCACCAGCGTGGCGATGCCGTCGGCGCCGGCCGGCTCGAGGCGGACCTCGCTCACCGCAGGTCCCCGGGGGTCATTCGAGCTTGGCGCCGGAGGTCTTCACCACCTCGGCCCAGCGCTTGGTCTCGGCGCTGACGAACTTGCCGAAGGCGTCGCCGTAGAGGTTCGGCGTCTCGGTGCCGAGGCCGGTCCAGGTCTTCTGCAGCTCCTCGGTGGCGAGCGCGGTGCGCATCTCGGCGGTGAAGCGGTCGATCACCTCCTTCGGCGTGCCCTTGGGGGCCCACAGGCCGTACCAGGTGGCCACCTGGTAGGTCGGCACGCCGCCCTCGCCGGCGGTCGGCAGGTCGGGGAAGCCCGGCGCGCGCTTGGCCGAGGCCACCGCCAGCGCCTTGATGCGCCCGCCCTTGATGTGCGACGCGGAGGAGCCCAGGCCGTCGAACATCATGTCGACCTGGCCGGCGATCAGGTCCTGCAGCGCCGGGCCGGCGCCGCGGTAGGGGATGTGGGTGATGAAGGTCTTGGTCTGCAGCTTGAACAGCTCGCCGGCCAGGTGGTGCGAGGTGCCGTTGCCGGCCGAGCCGTAGTTCAGCTTCGCCGGGTTCTTGCGCACGTAGTCCAGCAGCGACGGCAGGTCGTTCACCGGCACGCGCTGCGGGTGCACCACGATCACCTGCGGCACGCTGGAGACCAGGCCGACGGGGATGAAGTCGGTCTCGAGGTGGTAGTCGAGCTTCGGGTACATCGACGGCGCGATCGCGTGGTGCACCGCGCCCATGAAGAAGGTGTAGCCGTCCGGCGCGGCCTTGGCGGCGATGCCGGCGCCGACGGTGCCGCCGGCGCCGCCGCGGTTGTCGATGATCACCTGGCGGCCGAGCTGGCGCGTCAGCACCGCGGTCAGCGGGCGCGCGAAGGCGTCGGTGCCGCCGCCGGCCGGGAAGGGCACCACCACCGTCACCGGCTTGGTCGGCCAGGCCTGCGCGCGCGCCATCGGCAGCCCGAGGCTGGCGGCGGCGGCGGCGCCGGCGCGCAGCACGCTGCGGCGGGAAAGGGGGCCTCGCGGGCCGAAGGAATCGTTCATGGGGTCTCCGTGTTGTCGTGGGTCGGATGGTGCGGTGGCGGCCGGCCGGAGCCGGTCGTCACAGCAGGGCGGCCATGGCCCGGGAATGGGCCACCTCGCCCTGGACGAACTTCTCGTGGCTCGCTTCGATTCGGTGCAGGTCGTACAGGTAGTTCACCATCAGGCCGTGGCTCTGCTTCAGGCCCTTGCGCGACAGGTTGCCGCGCGGATTGAGGCGCTCCAGCCGGGCGCCATTGTCCAGGTGGAAGCGCGCGACCGGGTCGCCGTCCGGCGTGGGCGACACGCGCATCAGGTAGGCGCTGCACAGCGTCAGCAGCGCGGCCTCGCCCTCCTTGCCGAGCGCGTCCAGGCCGGCGGCGCTGTTCAGCTTCGCGGCGTCGCCGCCGCAGGCCTGCTGCAGCGCGGCCTCGGCCGCCAGCAGGTCGGCGGCCTCGCCGCGCTTCAGGCCCGGCAGCTGGTCCAGCGCGGGGCGCTTCGCCAGCCACTCGGCGAAGCCGGGGATCGGCGAGAGCGTGCAGAAGGTGCGCAGCTGCGGCAGCTCGCGCTTCAGCTGCTCGGCCACCCGCTTGATCAGGAAGTTGCCGAGCGAGACGCCGCGCAGGCCCGGCTCGCAGTTGCTGATCGAGTAGAACGCGGCCACCTTGAACTGGTCGGGCGGCAGCGGCTGCGCGGTCTTGTCGATCAGCGGCGCGATCGCGGCCGGCATCTCCGGCACCAGCGCCACCTCGACGAAGATCAGCGGCTCGTCGGGCAGCTGGGGGTGGAAGAACGCGAACAGGCGGCGGTCCGGCTCGAGGCGGCGGCGCAGGTCGTCCCAGCCGTCGACCTCGTGCACGGCCTCGTGGCGGATCACCTTCTCCAGCAGCCGCGCGGGCGAGTTCCAGTCCACCTTGCGCATCTGCAGGAAGCCGGGGTTGAACCAGCTCGACAGCAGGTGGAACAGGTCGGCCTCGACGGCGCGCAGCTGCGGCTGCGCCTTCAGCCGGCCGAGCAGCGCGCGGCGCAGGCGCAGGAGCGCCGCGGTGCCGCCGGGCGCGCGGTTGATGCGGCGGAACAGCTCCTGGCGCGCCGGCTCGGCCAGCGCCATCAGGCGCATCAGGTTCTCGGCGTTCGGGTCGGCCGCGTAGGCCTGGGCGCCGGTCAGCACCGCCATCGGCTCGGGGCTGAAGTCGCGCGCGAGGTGGTCGAAGAAGCCGTCGCGCGTCTCGTCGGGCAGGGTGCGCAGGCGCTCCACCAGCTCGCCGGCGATGGCCACGCTGTTGGCCTCGCCGCGTTCGCTGAGCAGGCGGCGGCAGTCGGCCAGCAGCTTGCGCAGCGCGCGGTCCTGGCTGGCGCGCCGGGCCACCTGGCGCAGTTCATCGAGCATCGGCATGGGCAACTCCGGGAAGGCAGGAAGCGGGGCGGCGGGCGGCGAGGGCCGGCCCGGGGCGGTTCGGGTGCGGGCGGGCCGGGCGCGTCACCGGCGCCCGGTACAGTCGGCACTGGCTCCCGGCCGCCTGCGGCGTCCGGGCCCCGCGGACCCTCCACACCAAGGACACGACATGGGACTGTTCAGCGCCATCCTCGACAAGCTGGGCTTCGGCTCGAAGGACACACCGGCCGCGGCACCCGCCCCGGCGCCCGCGCCCGCCGCCCCGGCCGCCGCCGCCCCGGCCAGCCCCGCCGTCGCGCCGCCGGCCGTGCTGCTGCCGGTCTCGGCGGTCGACGTGGTGGCCCAGCTCGAGGGCCTCGCGAAGGCCAACCCGCAGAAGCTGAACTGGAAGGTCTCGATCGTCGACCTGCTGAAGCTGCTCGGGCTGGACAGCAGCTTCGACGCGCGCAAGGGCCTGGCCGTCGAGCTCGGCTGCCCGGCGGACAAGATGGGCGACTCCGCGCAGATGAACATGTGGCTGCACAAGGAGGTGCTGCGGCGCCTGGCCGCCAACGGCGGCAACATTCCGGCCGAGCTGCTCTGAGGGGCCCCGGGGCCGGGCGGTGCCCGGCCCGCCCCCCGAGGGGGTCGAGAAAACTTGGGGCGGCCCGGCGTTTTCTCGAAAGCGCCCCCAGGGCCGGGCGTTGCCCGGCCCGCCCCCCGCGGGGGGCGAGAAGACGCCCCGGCGCACGCCGGGCTTGGAGGGCTCAGCGCGCACCGCGCCCTCCGGTGGCGCGCCGCGCGGCCCGCGCCGGCGCGGCGGCCTCGCCGCCCGCGCCGGGATCGGCCGGCGTGGGCGGCAACAGGGCCGGCTCCCCGCCCTGCTGCGCCTGTTCCGCCGCGCGCAGTGCGCGCAGCGCGTCGAGCTGGGCGATCAGGTGGTCGTGCATCACCTGCTGCGCGGCGGCCGCGTCGCGCGCCTCGAACGCGGCCATCAGCGCGCGGTGCTCGGCGATCGAGCGGGCCATCCGGCCCGGCCAGTTGAGCTGGCGGCCGCGCAGCATGCGCACGTAGATCCGCAGGTCGTTGATCGAGCGGTCCAGCCAGCGGTTGGCGGCCAGCGCCTGCACCCGGGTGTGGAACTCGTGGTTGCTGCGGTAGTAGCCGTCGATGCTGCCGGCGGCCGCGTGCTTCTCCAGCTGCTCGTGCAGCCGGCGCAGGCCCTTCAGGTCCGCCGCGCTCGCCTGCTGCACCGCCTCGTAGGCGCAGCGCCCCTCCAGCAGCGCCATCACCGGGAACAGCCGGTCGGCGTCGTCCTCCGACAGCTCGGTCACCTTGCAGCCCTGGCGCGGCACCAGCGTCACCAGCCCTTCGGCCGCCAGCACCTTCAGCGCCTCGCGCAGCGGCGTGCGGCTGATCTCCCACTCCGCCGCCAGCTTCAGCTCGTCCACCCACTCGCCCGGCGCCAGCAGGCGCTCGAACACCATGTGCCGCAGGCGCGCCGCCACCTCCTCGTGCAGCGAGGCGGGGCGCAGGGGGGTGGGCTGGACCATGGGGCGGACTCTATAACCAATAATCCATAATTACAAGAAGGGTCGCTGCGGAGCTTGCGCTGCGGGTCGTTGCGCGGCTCCGGGCTCCGGGCTCCGGGCGTCGAGGAGGCGGCCCGGCACGTGTGGCGCGCCGCGACCTTTG
>NZ_BBYR01000030.1 GCF_001293525.1 Pseudideonella sakaiensis
GCCGTCCTGCCGTCCTGCCGTCCCGCCGTCCCGCCGTCCCGCCGTCCCGCCGTCCTGCCGTCCCGCCGATGCCTGCCGTACCGACCTTCCTCGCCCGGGCCGCGCTGGTCCCGCTGCTGGCCCTCGCCGCCTGCGCCGGACGGCCCGGCTCGCCGCCCTCCGTCGCGTCGCCCGCCTGCCCCGCGCTGTCGTCGGGCGAGCGCGCCCGGCTGCAGGCGGTGGTCGACGAGCTCAACCTCGCGCGCACCCGGCCCCAGGCCTACGCGCAGGTCGTCGCGCAGCAATACGCCAGCCTCGGCCGTGACCGCAGCTACCGGCGCGGCGACCAGCGCGTGCTCACCGCCGAAGGCCGCCCCGCGGTCGACGAGGCGATCGCCTGGCTGCGCCGCGCCGAGCCGCGGCCGCCGCTGGTGCTGAACACCTGCCTCAGCCACGCCGCCCAGGACCACGCCGCCGACCTCGGCCGCAGCGGCGGCCTTGGCCACCAGGGCAGCGACCGCAGCCTCCCGTCCGACCGCGCCGCCCGCCGCCTCGGCCGCCCCGCCGCCTGCGGCGAGAACATCAGCTTCGGCCAGGAAAGCCCGCGCGAGCACGTCGCCGCGCTGATCGTCGACGACGACGTGCCCGGCCGCGGGCACCGGACCAACATCTTCGATCCGGGCTACCGCAGCATCGGCGTCGGGCTCGGGCCGCATCCGGGGTACCGGACGGTGAATGTCAATCTGATGTGTCTGGAGAGTTTGCCGGGGTGAGGGGCTGGGGGGCGGGGCGAAGCGCGGCCACGGGCGAGGGGGCCGTAGGGAGCATGGCGGGCGAGTGGCGGCTCAAGACGGGCAGCGGTCTCTCGCGGAAGGCGGGGCGACCGGTTGCCATCGACCCATTGCAGCCACATCGATCACAGATTTCCAGGCCACGAAGCGGACGGCCCAAGCTCGACAGGGCCTCGGAATCTTGCCCTCTGCAGGCGCAGAGGGGGGCCGTCTGCTCGGGCTCAGTACTACTTCGCGACGCTGAAGATCAGGTGCCGTGCGTCGGCTCGGTGCCTTGCGATCCGGACGCGCGGATCAGCGTCTGGCGCATCTGCGCGTGCCGCAACCAGACTTGCTTCACGAACGGGTCGGCGATGTCGAAGCTCCCATGGCCCTTGCGAATGATCAGGTTGGCGGCGACGAGCTTGTCGATCGCCGGGGTCATGTCGTTGGCGGAGACCTCTCTTCCCAGTGACTCGCCGAACGACGTGAGCGTATCCGCGGCATAGAGACCACGGCCCTGGCCGGCCGCGATTCGCGAAAAGGCAAGAACGGCCAGCTCACCAGCGTCCTCGATCGACTGGATGTCGAGTTCGGCCGCCGCGGTGGCCAAGGTTGCGCAGATGGTGGCGAATGCCGTATCGGCATCCGCTGCGCGTCCCGCGGCGACTTCATCCTGGAACTGCCGTACGGCTTTCGTCAGTTCCTCCGGTCGGCTCCCCATGTCGCGGAAACCGGAGAAGGCTGCCTGCAGTGAAGGCACGGCCAGCCCGGCCGCTACGAGACGGCTCAGGAACCACGCTACGTAGTCCTTGCCCAGCGGCTCGAAGGAGGCCGTGTGAGCGCCAGCGAACGCCTGGGAGCGCCGTGTCGCCATGTCCGTCACCAGAGACTTGTGCGAGCCCGTCCCGACGATCAGCAGTTGGCCGGGGAGATCGGTTGCGGTGTTGACCTTGTCTCTGGCCGCCTTCAAGGCGAAGAGCATGTCTTGGCCATCCTGGCTGGCCATGGTCTGTTGCACCTCGTCGATGACGAGCACGACGTCGCCCTGGGCCTTACGGACCAGTTCGACGAAGACTTCTGCGAGGGTGACGCCGCCAGGCGTTCCCAGCCCGTCCAGTTGGACGCCCAAGCTGATGCCTGCTGCGCCAAAGTTCACTCCCTTGACCCGGCGCAGCTTCTGCAGCAGCGTGGAGGCGGGTTGCTCGAGTTCAGAGGCCGCTGCGCGCACCGCCTCCTGCATGAGCGCCATCGGCGGGCGCGAGCGGTCGGTCCACAGGTCCACGTACAGCACAAGAGCCCCATGGCCGATCAGCGCCGGGACGAAGTCCTGCCGGATGAACGTCGTCTTGCCGATGCGCCGGATCCCCGAGATAAACACGCCGGAGCGCAGTCCCTGGTCCAATGGGCCCGGCTTCAGGAGTTGCTGCGCCAGCGCCTCGGCGTAGCTGGGGCGATGGAAGACGGGGTCTTCGGTCACAGCGATTTGAGTCCTTTTTCGGGAAGGCAAAATTTTGCTTTGCACCCAAAAAATGTCAAGTATTGGAGGCGGCCGGAGCGGCCCCGGGTAGTTGCTACCCCGTGCCGGGTGCCACCCCGTCCCGGGACCGGCGGCCGTCCTTCCCGGTCGCGCAAGTTGCCAGTCCCCTCAGTTCCATCCCGCTCCGAACTGATCAGCTGGCCGCGGGGCCGCCGGTCGCGGCCGAGGGTCGGTGTCGATGCCTGAGGCCGCCTTGGCACGGACCAGCTCCTCGAGCTGCGGGGTGAGGTTGACGTTCATGCCCAAGGCGTGATCTCCGGGATCGGCTCTGTTCACGGCTTGCCCCTCGTCACGGCCAGCAGCAGGCCGCTCATCACGATGGCCAGGCCCAGGGCCTCGGCCGGCGACGGCAGGTGGCCGAGCACCGGCCATGCCATCAGCGCCGCCAGGCCCGGTGCCAGCGCCGGAAAGACCGCGGCACGCGCCGGCCCGAGCAGGCGAACCATGGTCGCGTAGGTGAACAGCGTGCCGGCACCGGCGATGGCGCCCTGCACGAGGACTTCGGTCCACAGCACCGCCGCGCTGGCGGCGGCCAGCCGCGACGTGCCTTCCCACAGCAGGTAGGCCGGTACGTAGGTGACCAGCGCCGAGACCGAGGTCACCGCGGTGGCCAGCAGAGGGTCGAGCCGGTGGCGACGCAGCAGCACGCCGAAGCCGGCCCACAGCGTGCCGGCGGCGACGAACATCGCGTCGCCGGCCAGCGCGCGCAGCGTGAAGGAGCGCGAGTCCACGCCCGACAGCTGCACCAGGCCGCCGAGCACGATGGCGATGCCGATGGCCTTGCGGCGCGTCATCGCATCGCCCAGCACGACGGCCGACAGCGCGAGCCCGGCCACGCTCATCGCCCCGAACGGGAACACCGCCGCATGGCTGGCGGGCGCGAACCGCAGGGCGCCGAACATCAGCAGCCCGAAGGGCGTGCCCGCAAGGGCCGCGACCGCCAGCCACGACGGCCAGCGGTCCAGCAGCACCTCGCGCCGGCGCTGCAGCGTGCGCAGCAGCAGGGGCAGCATCAGCAGCCCGGCCACGCCGAAACGCAGCGCCGTCAGGTCGCTGGCGTGCAGGCCGTGGGCGATGCCCCAGCGGGCGTACACGGTGTAGAGCGCGCCGATGCTGGCGGCGGCCAGCCCGACGGCCACGCCGGCCGCCAGCTGCGGCGCATCGGCGGTCGCCGTGGGCACGGCGGCGAGGGTGGCGGTGTTCATGCGGCCCTCAGATCGCCGGCGCGGCCGGGAAGTCCACCGGCACCTGCGTCGTGGCGTGCAGGTAGTTCGTGACCGTCTTGTCGCCGATGGCGACGACGGTGTCGACGAGCTGTTCCTGCGTCCAGCCGGCGGCGAAGAAGGCGTCCAGCAGCGCGGGCTCGGGCCGGCCGCGTTCGCTGGCGATGCCCTTCACCAGGCGCGCCAACGCGTCGAGCTTCGGGTCCCAGTGCGCACCGCCCCGGCGGATCTCGACGATCTGCCCGGGCTGGAAGCCCACCATGCCGCCGATGACGGTGTGCGCCGCCAGGCAGTACGCGCACCCGTTGACCTGGCTGACGACGAGGTTCACCACCTCGCGCGCCTTGCCGGTGATGCTGCTCTTCGCGTTCTGCAGCGCCAGGTAGGTGCCGAGCGCGTGCTCGGACAGCGCCAGCGTGGCGTAGAGGTTGGGCACCTTGCCCAGGCCCTTCTGCAGCTGATCGAAAAGAGCCTGGTTGGCGGGGCTGACCTGGTCGCGGGTCGGGACGTGGATCGGGGTCATGACGGGTTCCTTCAGGGGTGCGGGGATGGGGGTGACTCTGATTGCTGCCCGGCGCTTCCGGAAGCAGGCTCGAACGCCTAACATTCATTCCGCACAGGACTGAAAAAGCGACGCCATGCCCCCGATCGCCCACGTGCGCACCCCCGACGCCCGTTTCGACGGCCTGCCCGGCTACCCCTGGGCACCGCGCTACACCGACGCGCTGC
This sequence comes from Pseudideonella sakaiensis, assembly GCF_001293525.1. Lineage (GTDB taxonomy): Bacteria > Pseudomonadota > Gammaproteobacteria > Burkholderiales > Burkholderiaceae_C > Ideonella_A > Ideonella_A sakaiensis. Next base: position 4,242 of record NZ_BBYR01000030.1, read on the forward strand.
CCGCGCTGGCCGGCCTGCGCCTGCACTACCTGGACGAAGGGCCGCGCGATGCGGCGGTCACCTGGCTGTGCCTGCACGGCAACCCGGCGTGGAGCTACCTCTACCGGCGCATGGTCCCGGCGTTCCTGGCGGCGGGGCACCGCGTGGTGGCACCCGACCTGCCGGGCTTCGGCCGCAGCGACAAGCCGCTGGACGTGGCGCAGCACCGCTTCGGCTGGCACCGCCAGGTGCTGCTGCAGTTCGTCGAGCACCTGGACCTGCAGCGCGTGAACCTCGCGGTGCAGGACTGGGGCGGGTTGCTCGGCCTCACGCTGCCGCACGAAGCGCCGGGACGCTACCGCGCGCTGCTGGTGATGAACACCGTGCTCGCCACCGCGCGCGAGCCCTTGCCGTCCGGCTTCCTGCAGTGGCGTACGATGTGCCGCGACCGGCCCGACTTCTCCATCGCGCGCCTGTTCGCACGCGGCAACCCGCACCTGAGCGACGCCGAATGCGCCGCCTACGACGCGCCCTTCCCCGGCCCGGCCTACCGCGCCGCGACGCGTGCCTTCCCGGAGATGGTGCCCGAGCACGAGGGCGCCGAGGGCGTGGCCGAGTCGCGCCGCGCCGAGGCCTTCTGGCGCGACGAATGGGCCGGCCTGTCGATGATGGCCATCGGCGCCCAGGACCCGGTGTTCACCCCCGCCCGCATGGAGCCGCTGCGGGCCGGCATCCGCCGGTGCCCGCCGCCGCTGCTGCTGGCCGACGGCGGCCACTTCGTGCAGGAGCACGGCGAAGAGATCGCGCAGCACGCGCTGCAACGGCTGGGCCAATGGACCGCCTGACCGCGATGCAGACCTTCGTGCGCGTCGTCGAGGCGGGCAGCTTCTCGGCCGTGGCGCGCGAAATCGGCGCCACCCAGAGCGCGGTGAGCAAGCAGGTGGCGGCGCTGGAGCGTGCGCTGGGAGCGCGGCTGCTGGGCCGCACCACGCGTTCGCTGGGGCTCACCGAGGAAGGCGAGCGCTACTTCGAGCAGGCGCGCCGCCTGGTGGCCGAGATCGCCGAGGCCGAGTCCGTGCTGCGCGCCGGGCAGCAGCAGCTCACCGGCTGGCTGCGAGTGGCGGCGTCGGTCGGCTTCGGGCGGCTGAAGCTGCTGCCGGTGGTGCACGACTTCCTGGACCGCCACCCGGCGGTGAGGATCGACCTGCGCCTGGCCGACGGCGTCGTGGACCTCGTGGAGCAGGGCCTGGACGTCGCGCTTCGCGTGGGTCACCTGGCCGACAGCAGCCTGATCGCGCATCGCCTGGGCCACACGCAGCGCCTGCTGCTGGCGCACCGCGACCTGGTCCGGCAGCTGCAGCGCAAGGGGCCGAAGCCGCCGCGCCACCCCGACGAGCTGGGGGCACACGACTGCCTCGTCTACACCGAGCTCGCCACGCGCGACCAGTGGACCTTCGTTGCCGGTCCGGGCGCCGCCGAGCCGCCGGGCACCGAGCGCAGCGTGCGCGTGCGGGGCCGGCTGCAGACCAACAGCAGCGAAGTGATCCGCGGCTCGGTGCTGGCCGGGCGCGGCATCGGCTACTCGCCCGACTGGCTGTTCGACGCGGAGCTCGCCAGCGGCGAGGTGGTGCGGCTGATGCCCGACTGGCAGACGCCGCCGCTGCCCATGCACCTGGTGAGCCCGCCGCAGCGGCAGCACTCGGCCAAGGTGCGGGCATTCGGCGACTTCGTCCGGGCGGCTCTCGCGAAGCGCGCTGGCCCTTCGGCCTGAGGCTGGCAGCCGGCCGCGACCGTGCGACCGCGCCGCCCGGTGGGCCTCACCCCACCCCCTGCCCGAACGCCTCCCGGTAGGCCGCCGGCGGCATCCCCACGCGCCGACGCATCTCGCGCGTGAAGTGCGGCTGGTCCGAGAAGCCGCTGAGGAAGCCCACTTCGGCGATGGGATCGGCGGTGTACAGCAGCCGCCAGGCGCCCGTGCGCAGCCGGGCCTCGGCCCGCAGGATCGAGTAGCTGAGCCCCGACGCGGCCAGCCGGCGCTGGAGACTGCGCCACGGTGTGCCGATCTCCTGCGCCAGCGCCGGCAGCGGCCAGGGGCGGGTCGGATCGGCGATCAGCCGAAGGTAGACGTCGCGCGCCGCCGGTGGCCACGCAGGGTCGCACCCCAGCCGGGCATCGGCCGGCGCCGGGTCGGGGAGGGCGGGCCGTTTGGCGGCGCCCGACCAGGCGAAGGTCCACGACGAGGTGCTCCCTTGCGCGGCCGCGCGCTGCATGTCGCGCTCGTCGGCCGCCGGGTAGGCCGCGGCATCGCCCACCCAGGCCCGGACCTCGTGCATCCCGATGGCCTCGAGCAGCGCCGCCAGCACACCCGCGACGACCAGGTCCTCCGCCGGGGAAGGCCGGCTGCGCGGCTCGATCGACTCGTGGCGGATGCGCGCCCCGCCGGCATCGACCGACGCCACGCGGCACCGGTGCCGGGAGTGGATGTAGCGCTCCAGGCGCTGCCAGCGGTCGAAGAGATCGCGCGCGCTGCGCGCCGACGCGAGGGCCTGGTGCGTGGGTTCGTGCGCGAGCCGGTGCAGGCCGCGTCCGAGCGCCGGCAGGCACGCGAGGCCGCCCTGCGCGACGGCGCGTGCGACGACGGCGCGCTTCGCCGCGAGCGACACGCGCGCATCGCCCGTCGGCGGCGCCGCGGTCCCGGGGTCCAGGCCGAGCTCGCGCAGCCCCTGGGCCAGGACCCGGAGCATCGCGGCGCTGGCGAAGTCGCTCATCGCGGCATCATTTCACGGCCGTGCAGAACGATGGGCAGGCGCTGCGGCCGCACGCCGGTGGCCGCCCGCACGGCGTTGGCGATGGCGGCCGCGGCGGCGACGATGGCCGTCTCGCCCGCGCCGGTGGGCGGCTCGCCCTCGTCCACCAGCAGCACCTCGATCGGCGGCACCTCGCCGATGCGCGGGATCGGGTAGTCCCCGAAGTGGGCCGCGGACACCTGGGAGGCCGCGACCGGCAGCTGCTCCACCAGCGCCATGCCCAGGCCCCAGACCAGGTTGCCCTCGCACTGCGCGCGGACCTGGTCCGGGTTGACGACCTGGCCGCAGTCGTGCGCGCAGACGAGGCGGTCGACACGGATGCGGCCGGTCGCGGGCTCGACCTCGACCTCGGCCACCACCGCGGCATAGCTCATGGCCTTGTAGATGCCGCAGGCCACGCCCCGTCCGCGCTGTCCCGGCCGCCGGTCCGCGGCGGCCCAGCCGGCGGCCTCGGCGGCCCGGTCGAGCACGCGCACGAGGCGCGGGTCCTCGGCGTTCGCGCGGCGGAAGGCCACCGCATCGACGCCGGCCGCGCGGGCGCATTCGTCGATGGCCGATTCGATGGCGAACACATTCGGTCCGGCCCCCAGGCCGCGCCAGGGGCCGGTGAAGACCGGCAGGCGCACCAGGTCGAACGCCGTGCGGCGCGCGGCGGCGCGGTAGGGCAGCCGGGCGCCGCGCGCCACCCCGTCGTCGCCGACGAGGTCGGTGAGGCGCTGCAGCCACGGCGGCAGCGCCGCGTTGGTGAACAGGATGTGGCTGCTGGCGAAGCCATGCCACCACTGCTCGATCCGGCCGTCCTTCAGCCGCGCCCGGATGCGGTGGCTCGACGGCGGCCGGTGGAACCCCAGCCGGAACTCCTGCGCGCGCGTCCACTGCACCTTCACCGGCAGGCGCACCGCGCGCGCCAGCACGGCCGCTTCGAGCTCCACGGTGCACAGCGTCCTGCCGCCGAAGCCGCCGCCCACGCGCTGGCCGTGAACGACCACCTTCGCTTCGTCCAGCGCCAGGCGGCGGGCGACGACGTCGCGCTGGTAGAAGACGTCCTGCGTGCCCACCCACAGCTCGAGCCGGCCGTCGGCGGCGAAGGCCGCGACGGCGGCTCGCGGTTCGATCGCGGCGTGTGCCGCCAGCGGCACGTCGATGCGCAGGTCCACGTCCCACGGCCCCGTGCCCTCGATGCGGTCGGCGTGGACCTGCCGCGCGAGGCGTCCGGACGCCATCCGGCGATCGATGTCCACGGCGGCATCGATGTCGGGCTGCCCGAAGCTTCCCTCCACCTGCCACTGCACCGCCAGCGCGGCCTCGATGCGGTCCAGCGCGCCGGGCGTGCGGGCCACGATGCCCAGGCCCTGGCTGGCGCCGTGCACCAGCAGCTCGTCCTCGACCAGCGCCACGAAGCCGGGCACGGCGCGCGCGGCGGCGGCGTCGAAGGCGGTGGCCCGGCTTCGGAGCTCGGGCGAGGCCGGTGCGCGCAGGACCCGGCCGAAGACCTGGCCCGGGCGGCGTACGTCGGCCGCGAACAGCGGCTGGCCGCGAACGATGGCCAGGCCCTGCTCGAGGCGCACCGGGCGCCCGACGTGCCGCCGCTCCGCTCGGGCGGAGAAGGATCGCAGCGCATCCACCGGTCGCTCGGCGGCCGCCAGCTCGCCCGTCCGCACCCCGGCCGCCAGCGCGTCCCGGAGCGTGGCGCAGGCCTGCGCGAGCGGCAGCGCGAAGTCCTTGACGGACTCGCTGCCCACCGTGGCGCGCACGCGGGCGATCTGGCGGGTATCGGGCAGCACGGCATCGAGCTGGTCCCAGCCGATGCCGAGCTCCTCGCAGGCCACCTGCTTCAGCGCGGTCAGGATGGCCTGCCCCATCTCCACGCGGGGAACGAACAGGGTGTAGCGGCCGTCGGCGAAGCGGATCCAGCCGCGCGCCGCGGCCGCGTCGGCGCTGGGGCGCTTGGGGATCACCGGCAGCGTGCAGCCCGCCAGGAAGCCGACCGCGACGCCCGCCCCCGCGGCGCGCAGCAGCCCCCGCCGGCTCGACCGGAGCGATGCGATGTTCATGGCGCCATCCCGGCGGCGCGCCGGACGGCCCGGCGGATGCGCTGCTGCGTGCCGCAACGGCACAGGTGGCCCGCCAGCGCCTCGTCGATCTGGGCGTCGGTCGGGCGCGGCGTCTGCCGCAGCAGCGCGACGGTGCCCATGATCTGGCCCGCCTGGCAGTAGCCGCACTGCGGCACGGATTCCTCGAGCCAGGCCGCCTGCACCGGGTGCAGCGCCGTGTCTCGCGCGAGCCCCTCGACCGTGAGCACCGGCCGCCCCGCTGCGGCGCGAGCGGGCAGTGCGCAGCTGCGCGTGGGCGCGCCGTCGACCAGCACGGTGCACGCGCCGCAGAGCCCGACGCCGCATCCGAACTTGGCGCCCACGAGGCCGAGCGCCTCGCGCAGCACGACCAGCAGGCTGTCGTCCTGCCACTCGGCCGGCACCGGGCGGTCCTGGCCGTTGATGGTGAGCTTCATGGGTCCTCCAGGGTGAACGGCGCCAGTCTGGGTCGTTCGCCCCGGGGTGTCTTGAACGAGCGCGCCAGGAAGGCGACCTGGGGCCCCGGAACCGGGCGCGCGGGCGACGCCGAACCCGGCAGCGCCGGGCCGAGGATCACGCGCCGGGTGCCAGGAGGCCGCCGAAGACCACGGCCTGGAAGTCCTTGAACGGCTCTTCGCCCCGGTGGGTCTTGGCCCGCAGCAGGGTGCCCTGCCAGGCGTTCAGCACGAACCGCCCGAGCGCCTGCGGGTCGGCGGTGGCCGCGACGGTGCCGTTGGCCTGGGCCTCGGCGATCACGGCGGCGATGGCCTCGGACCACCGCTGGTAGTAGCGGACGAACTCGGCACGCGCGCCCTCGTGCGAGTCGGCGATCTCCGAGCTGAGGCTGCCCAGGAAGCAGCCGCCCTTGTAGCCGCGTTCCTTGACGATCTTCCACCGCTTGCGGAAGTCGCGACGGAGTCGCTCCACCGGTTCGACGGACGTGTCCAGCAAGGCGCGGGGGTCGTTCTGGGCGGCGTAGGTGGCCAGCGCTTCCAGCGCCAGCGCCTCCTTGCCGTCGAAGTGGTTGTAGAACGAACCCTTCGGGACGTGTGCCGCGTCCGTCAGGTCCTGCACGCTGCAGCCGTTGAAGCCTGCCGACCAGAAGACCTCCAAGGCGGCATCTACCAGCTGCTGGCGAACACTGGGGCGTCCCATCGCAATGACCTGCTTCCGGAAATGAGGGTGTCGACCCCCGATTGTGCCGCCGCTCGAATCCGTGCAGAATATGACCGGTCGTCTTAGATCTCGTCTGCCCTGCCGGGCGGCCCAACAGGAGCGGTGATGGAGAAGTTTCGCGCGGTTCGACTCAGTGCAGGCAACCAGGGCCTGGCAGCCGAGGTGCTGCGCATGGACGCCTCCGACCTCGATGCGGGCGACGTCACGGTGGCCGTCGACTACTCGACCGTCAACTACAAGGACGGCCTCGCGGTCACGGGCCGGGGCGGCATCGCGAAGCGGCTGCCGATCGTGCCGGGCATCGACTTCGCAGGCACGGTGCTCGCGTCGTCCCACCCCGGGTTCGCGCCCGGTGACCCGGTGGTGCTCAACGGCTTCGAAGCGGGCGTGACGCACCACGGCGGGTTCGCGCAACGGGCGAGGGTGCCGGGCGACTGGCTCGTCAAGCTGCCGGAGGGCATCGGCACGCGGCAGGCGGCGGCCATCGGCACCGCGGGTTTCGCCGCCATGCTGTGCGTGCTCGCGCTGGAGCGTGGCGGAGTCCACCAGGGCGATGTCCTCGTCACCGGTGCGGCCGGGGGCGTGGGCTCCGTCGCCATTGCGCTGCTCGACCGGCTGGGCTACCGCGTCATCGCGTCCACGGGACGCACCGACGAGGCCGACTACCTGCGCGCGCTGGGCGCCGACGAGGTGATCGACCGTGCGACCCTGTCGTCGCCGCCGGCGCGGCCGCTGGGGGCCGAACGCTGGCACGGCGCGGTGGACACGGTGGGCAGCCACACGCTGGTGAACGTGCTTGCGCAGACGCGCTATGGCGGCACGGTCGCGGCCTGCGGCCTGGCGCAAGGCCTGGACCTCGCGGGCAGCATGGTGCCGTTCATCATGCGTGGGATCACGCTCGCCGGTGTCGACACCGTGAACGCCCCCATGGCGCTGCGCGAGCAGGCCTGGGCCCGCCTCGCGCGGGACCTGGACATGCAGCGGCTCGACGCCATGACACGTGTCGTCGGGCTCGACGCCGCGGTGGCCACGGCGGCCCAGGTGCTGCGCGGCCAGGTGCGCGGCCGCACGCTCGTCGACGTGAACGCCTGAGGGAGAGCGCGGCATGTCGACGACCCTCCAGCTGATGCTGGCCTGGCTGTGCCTGGCCGGCCTGTGGCCGCTCTCGCCGGCGTACGCGCAGCAGGCCGCCGGCGCCACCGCGACCCCGCGGGTGGTGGTGCAAGAGGTCGCGCCCCGTGTGCGGCGGGTGGTGGTCGGCCATCCGCCGTTCAACCTCGTCACGCCGGAGACGGTGTCGCGCCTGCACGAGGTGGTGACCGCGCTCGAAGCCGATTCCACGGTGCAGGTGGTCATCTTCGCCAGCAGCACCCCCGGTTTCTTCTTGAACCACTTCGACCTGGCCCAGGCGGCTCGCTTCCCCCTGCTGCCGACCCCGGAGGCAACGCCCGTGTGGGTGGATCTGGTCCTTCGGCTCAGCAAGGCACCCTTCGTCAGCATCGCCGCCATCCGCGGGCGCACGCGCGGCGGCGGCAACGAACTGGCCCTCGCGATGGACCTGCGCTATGCCAGCCGGGAACAGGCGTGGTTCGCGCAGCCCGAGGTCGGCACAGGCATCGTGCCGGGTGGAGGCGGCTCCGAGCGCCTCCCGCGGCTGATCGGCCGGGACCGGGCGCTGGAGGTCATCCTGGGCAGCGAGGACTTCGACGCGACGACCGCCGAGCGCTATGGCTGGGTGACGCGCAGCCTGCCCGATGCCGAGCTCGACGGCTTCGTGCTCGCGATGGCGCAGCGCCTGGCGAGCTTCGACCGGACAGCCCTGGTGGCTGCCAAGTCGCAGGTCGACCGCGCGTCGCTGCCGCCCGATGCGGACCTCGCGTCGGCTTATCGGGAGTACAGCCGCTCGCTCGCCAACCCCAGGCTCCGACCGCGCCTGGCCCGGCTGGGCCAGTTCGTCGCCGAGAAAGGCGCGGAGGTGGAGCTGAATCTGGGCGACTACCTCGGCCGGGTCGGCGTCCAACCCTGATCCAGGAAGCAGTCCCTGCGGGCCAGGCGGCCCCGGGCCATCCGATGTGTCCCATCACCCGATGAACGAGCGGAGAACGCGATGAGCAAGACGACGTTGATGAAATGCCTGCTGGCGGCTGGCCTGGCGTGGACGACCCACGCCGCCTCGGCCCAGGCCAACCCCGGCAACAAGGAGCTGGTGCTGAACGCCGTGTCGGCCCTGTTCGTCCAGCGTGACGTGACCGCGCTGGAACGCTACTGGGATCCAGGCTACATCCAGCACAACCCCCGCATGCCGAACGGAACCGAGTTCCTGCGGCGCTTCGTGTCCTCCCTGAAGCCCGAGGCGCGCTACGAGCCGGGGCTGGTGCTGGAGTCCGGCGAGTTCGTGGCCGTCCATGGCCGCTACACCGGCTTTGCGGAGAAGGCGATGGTCGCCGTCGACATCTTCCGCGTCAGGAACGGCAAGCTCGTCGAGCACTGGGACGTGGTCCAGGAGGAAGTGCCTGCCGACAAGACGCCCAGCGGGAACGCGATGTTCCCGGCCCGGTAGCCGGCATCGCTCCCGCATCACGGCAGGCCGGCGAAGCGGCCCACCGCCTGCAGCGTGGCGTCGTCGGCGAGCAGGCCGCGGTGGCCCAGGCCCTCGAGCCCCAGCCACTGCACGCCGGGCCAGCACGCGATCGCGGCCTCGAGGGCGCGCCGGGGCACGATGTCGTCGTCGCTGCTGTGGGCCACCATCGCCGGGACGGCGATGTGCTGCGCCTGGTCGCGCAGGTTCACGGTGTCGGCGTCGACGCCGATGATGGCGGACAGGCGCTGCAGCCAGGCCGGCCACAGGGCTTCCGGCAGGCCGGACTGCGCCACGGCACGGCGGGCGAAGAACCCGTAGTGGGTCGCGGGGGCCAGCAGCGCGATGCGCCGCGCCTGCAGGCCTTGCGACAGCGCATGGACCAGCGCCGCGCCGCCATAGGAATGCCCCGCTGCGAAGCTGAAGCTGCCGGCGTGGTCCTGTACCGCCCGGAGGGCCGCTGCCGCCAGCGGCAGGCTCAGATGCTCGCCGCCGGATTGGCCGTGGCCGGGCAGATCGGGCATCCACACCCGCCGCCCCGCGGCGGCCAGGTGGCGCGCCAGCGGGAGCATGTCCGTCGCGTCGGCGCGCCAGCCATGCACCAGCAGGGCATCCGGGCCGTGGCCCATCACGTGGACGGCGACGTCGATCCGCGGGCCGTCACGCCAGCCGGCCGGGGTGGCCAGGCCGAGGTGGAGCGTCTGCGCGCCCGGGATGCCGGAACCCCGGGTGCGCGGTCCCGTGTGAAGGAAGCGATGGACCCCGGCGTCCAGCGCCCGTGTGTCGGGCATCGCGGCCGGCAGCTGCCCGGGGTCGCTCATCGCGGGCGCCCGCTCACCGCTCGCCATCGGCGAGCACGAAGGCCGCGACATGGGCTGCCGCCTGGCGCGGGTACTGGTGGTGCGGCGCATGGCCTGCCTGAGGCAGCGTCACCAGCGTCACGGTGGGCAGCTGGCCGTTCAGTGCGTACCAGTTCTCCACGGGGAAGGCGATGTCGTGGTCGCCGCCCAGGTGCAGGATGGGCAGCGCGGTGTGCTTCAGCGCCTGCAGCACCGGGTCCGCCGGAAACAGCGGCACGCGCGGCGTCTCGCCCAGCACGGCCCGCGCGAAGGCGACGGGGACCTCGGGGCTGCGGCCCTCGGTGCGCTGCGCGATGCGCTCCAGCGAGGCACGGGCGGCCGCCCGGCTGCCCGGTGACGCGGGCTCGAAGAACAGCACGACCTGGTCGTCGAGGCCGTTCTCCTCCTTGCGCGCGGTGTCGTTGAACAGCTGCTCGGCGCCCTTCACGTTGGGGCCAGGCGGCACGGTCCCGAGCAGGACGGCATGCGACACCAGGCTGGCATGGCGCGCGATGAAGACCTGCACCGCCAGCCCGCCCAGCGACCAGCCGCCGATGGCCGGCTGCTCCAGCCCGAGCGCCACGATCAGGTCGCGGGCGTCGTCGGCCAGGGTCGCGGGCGAGTAGTCCGGCGTGCCCTCCGACAGCCCCAGACCGGGATAGTCGAACGTGATCACGCGAAAGCCCTGCGCCACCAGGGCGTCGATGAACGCAGGGTCCCACGCGTCCATGGTGCCGCGGAAGCGCAGGCACAGCAGCAGCGGTTTGCCGCTGCCGACGCTGCGGTAGGCGATGCGTCGGCCGCGGATCTCGGCATGGCGGTTCTCGGCGTGGAGGTAGGTCTCGGTCGTCATCTTCGGCTCCGCAAGGGATGGGTTTGCGAGAAGGGGTGGCCCGCGTCAACGCGCGTAGCGCGGCGCGACCGTGTTGCTGGACAGGTGCGGCGCCAGCGACAGCCGGGCCGCCTCCATCTCGCGCAGCGCCCGGTCGTCGTGCAGCGACGGCACGGTGATCAGCTCGCCGCGGTCCAGCCCCAGCAGCGCGGCGTCGACCAGGTCCTCGGCGCGCATCACGATCTGCTGCGGCAGGTGCTCCACCGGCCGCCCGCCCTTGGCCCAGAAATCGGTGGCGGTGGCGCCCGGCAGCACGGCCTGCACCCGCACGCCGCGGGCGGCGAGCTCGTGGTGCAGCGACTGGCTGAACGCCATCACGAAGGCCTTGGTGCCGCCGTAGACGCCGTTCAGGATCTCGGGCGCCAGCGCCACGATCGACGCGATGTTGACCACCGTGCCGCGGCCGCGGGCCACGAAGCCCGGCACCGCGGCGTAGCTCAGGCGCATCAGCGCGTCGACGTTCAGCGCCACCATGCGCGACATCTGGTCCACGTCGCTCTCCAGCAGGGGCGTGTGCGTGCCGATGCCGGCGTTGTTGACGAGCAGCGTGATGCTGGCGTCCTCGCGCAGCTGGCGTTCCACGCGCTGCAGGCCTTCGGGCGAGCCCAGGTCGGCCGCCAGCACCTCGATGCTGCGGCCGGTCTCGGTGCTCAGTCGGTCGGCCAGCGCGAGCAGCCGGGATCGGTCGCGTGCGACCAGGACGAGGTCGTGGCCGCGGCGTGCGAGCCGGTCCGCATAGACGGCGCCGATGCCGGAAGAGGCGCCCGTGACGAGCGCGGTGCCGAGGTGCGAGGGGGTCATGGGGAGATGTCCGAAGGCGGGTTGCGATGGACGTGATCCTGCGCCTCGGGGCGAATGACGTAAATGACGTATATAGTCTTGTTTCGTGCCATCACCGGAACAGGCCATGCACCGCGTCGGCTACCTGCTGCACCCCGGCTTCCAGTTCATGACGCTGGGTACCCAGTCGGTCTTCGAGTTCGCGAACTACGAGGTGCGCGAGCGCTTCTACGACCTGGCGCTCTACAGCCCCGGAGGCGGCCAGCTCCGGTCGTCCTCGGGCGTGGACGTGGTGACGCGGCCGCTGGCGTCCTCCACGCAGGCCGACTCCTGGCTGGTGAGCCACTCCGTCACGCCGCTGCAGACCTCGCCCGACCCGGCGGCGCTGGCGCTCCTGCGGCGCGCCGAGCGGCACGCGAGGCGCATCGTGGGCCTGTGCACCGGCAGTTTCGTGCTGGCCGAAGCCGGGTTGCTCAAGGGGCGGCGGGCCACCACCCACTGGGCCCATGCGGCCAGCCTGCGCGAGCGCTATCCGGACACCCTGGTCGAGGAAGACCGCATCTTCATCGTCGACGGGCCGGTCTGGACCTCGGCGGGCATGTCGGCCGCGTTCGACCTGTGCCTGGCCATGGTCGAAAAGGACCTGGGTGACGACGTCGCGCGATCGGTGGCGCACTCGCTGGTGATGCAGCACCGGCGCGCGGGCGGGCAGACCCAGCACTCGCAACTGCTGCAGATCGCCCCGAAGAGCGACCGCGTGCAGGCTGCACTGGACTACGCACGCGCGAACCTGAAGAACGAGCTCAACGTAGAGGAACTGGCCGCCGTGGCCACGCTGAGCCCGCGCCAGTTCAGCCGCGTCTTCACGCAGGAGACGGGCGTCTCTCCCGCCCGTGCCGTGGAGGGCCTGCGTGTCGAGGCCGCCCGCCTGATGATCGAACGCAGCCGCCATCCGCTGGAGGTCGTTGCCCGCGAGACCGGCTTCCGCGACCGCCGGCACCTGCGCGAGGTCTTCGTGCGGCGGCTGGGCGTGCCGCCTCAGAGCGCGCGGAGGGCTGCGAGGGGGGTGGCGGGGTGAAGGCGGGGGACTGCGTGATGGCGGTCGGCTCGACATTGCCCCGCCCGTGGGCTCGGTTCCCGCGAGAGTGGGCTTCCGGGAGGCTCAAGGAACCTTCAAGCATGCCAACCTCGTGAGCTTCACATGCCTGAAGTCCTTCGCGTTCGATCAGCGCTTCGGGCGCAAGGATGCGCACGACCTGATCGACTGCTGGCGATCGTTCGCAGCCGCTTCGCAAGCGATGACGGCGTCGAGGGTCATCGCAAGGACGGCCCCGTGTCGGTCGCCAGGTTCGAACTGGGCGAAGGCAACGAGGCGGAGCAGTTCCCTGCAACCTGGGTGATGCCGAAGCCCACCCAGACCGACGCGAGCGCGATGCTTGGGTGGATGACGCCGGAAGGTGTCGGTCCGCGGCGTCCAGCGATGGCTGTAGACGGCGCGTGCATGAGGCGATGAGAGTAGGCCGAGCGAGTAGCGGCTCAAGACTGAAGGCGGGGATACGCCACCCGTGTTCGATCGGTCGCTATCGACCCTGAATAGACACTGGCTGTGCTGATCTCCGCGCCTCGATGCAGCCAGTCGTAATTCATGACTCGCCCCGATAACGGCCAGAGCGGGAGGTTTAAGGCGCGAGATGGCCTGGGTTGCCAGGGTATGCGGCGTGCAGGTCGCCGTCGAACAGACGGCAGCAGAAATCGTTCATCCGGGCAGCGGCGGGGGCGTGCCTGGCGATGATCTCCGCAATGTGCGCCGGCACGTCCAGTGGGATGCCACCGGTCGCGCACCGCTGCACAAACAGGTTGCGGGCGACGGAGTCGCCGTTGGTCGGCACGGGCACCCCGCAGACCGAAGCGACCAGCCAATTCACCAGGCGCATGGAAGCGTAGTCGGCGTCGTGGTCGGCGTTGCAGAGAGCAAATTCGCGTTCGGCGTCCGAGAGATCGAAGCGCGGTGAGGTGGCGAGCCCAAAGTCGGCCAGGTAGAGCCGGTTGTCGTCGGCCCTGATGTTGCCGAAGTGTCCATCCAGGTGAAGTATCTCGCGGTGACGCAGGAACGCCACCATTTCGAACAACTGCCGCTCAACCATGGCGGCTCTGCCGAACGGATCGCTCAACCAGCGAGGCAACTCGTTGGGGAGATGCTCGAAAAACAGCGCGAGGCTAGCGGTCGCGGCCACAAGGGCGTCGAACCGCGCCCGGATGGCGCTGTTGCCCCCGAACTGGTCGACCACGGCGTCGATGTCCAGGTGCTCGGCCGCGACAGGTGGGCGGCCGGGTAGCACCCGCCAGTGGTACAGCAGCGCAAACGACTCCGTCTCCCCGGCGAGGATGCCTTCCGTGACGCTCTGGTTCGCAGCCAGTTCGCGCCATGCACCGAAACCCGGCCCGGCCAGGCGGTACATGCCGTACTGCCAAGCGGCAGGCAGATCGAAAAGGTTCGCCGTGGTGTAAGGATCAGCCAATTCCCTGTCGGTGATAGCAACCCGCTTGACAAACACCGGCACGCCATCGACTTCGACCCTAGAGCAGCCGCCGCCCACGCCGACGCCCACCGATGGAGCATCCCGCACGAACGCCGCCACTTCGTCGTCGCGAAGGGCAGCCAAGGTCGTTGCGACTAGGTGGTGGCGCGAGCGTCGGGCGGACAGCATCGGCGAATCTTGCCACGCAGCGACTGCGATCTCGACGGCATGCCGAACTCCGATCTGGCGACCAGTCGGGTTCTTAGTCGCCCTTGCCGGCGTTGGCCGTCCACCCGCGGCTTAGACACGCTGGCACGTAAACCCGGGCATGCCTGACGCGACCCGCTTCTCAGGCCAAGGCCTCGCGCTGAACCCATCGATCAGCGCATCGCGGCTTGGTCATTTGCCGCTAGCACCGTGGCTCGAGACCGGTCGGACGGGAGCGACAGCTCCTGGCCGCCAGCCGCCAGCCGCCTTGAACACCCGACCGGAGGCGGTCGCTGCCAAGCCCTCGGAGGCCCGTGCAGATCCTCCAAGTACTCCAAGCGCCTGTCGATGAAGTCGGTGCCGGCGAGCAAGGCCTGCCCGATGCTGTCGCGCCACTTGTTGAAACGGTCTCGGCGATGAAGGCCTGAAGGCCGGCTGCAAGGGCGAGCGTCATGTGTCGAGTTGGCGTGAGCACCGTGCTCGCGGAACTGGGCTTCGTCGGCACTCGGAAGGGCTGAAGTCCCCTGACGGCAACGGCTGGCCGTACTTGGCACTTCAACGACAGCAATGCGAGGCTCCGCGGTTCGATTGCCTTTACACGCGTCCCCCGACCAGGTCCCCATCGATGTCCCTGGCACTGTGCAGCACCCGCACCACGTCGATGCCGTCTGGCAAGGGCAGGTAGAAGATCACGTAGCGCCGGAACGGGAAGCTCCGGAGATCCGGGGCAAGCTCTGGCCGTGCCCGCCCCATCAACGGCTGTGTCGCCAACCGGCCGAACGAGGTGTCGAGTTCGTCGACCCAGCGATCGGCCGCCTCCATGTCGTCATCGGCGATGTGGTCCCAGATGTCCAGGATATCGAGCGCCGCCAACGGGCGCCGAACGATGGTCCCCACCGTGGTTCAGCTAGGGAGTCTTGCGCACTCGCCGCGCACGGGCTTCGGACTTGGCCAGGGAGGCGCTCCAGGGCTGCGAGGTGCCACTGGCCAGGCCCTCGCGGACATCGTTGCGAAGCTGCTCCAACCTGGTGGCTCGCAGCCTGTCCTGCTCGTCCATGAGCCGCAGCGCTTCGCGTACGACCTCGCTGGCCGAGGTGTACATGCCCGAGGCCACCTTGGATCGGACCAGCTCCTCGAGTTGCGGGGTGAGGTTGACGTTCATGCCCACGGCGTGGTCTCCAGGATCGGGTCTTTTTAGTCTATCAAGAAGTGTCAAAGATGGACATCCGACGCCTGGTACAAGTACAAGTGAACGCCGGGCCGCCCCACGTGTTCTTGGCCCCCGCGGGGGCGGAACGGGCAGACCGGCAAGCTGAACCGCCCGTTGAAGCCGAAGGTGAAGGCGCCGATGTGGCTGTAGGCGTACTTGGCGAGGTTGATCGCCCCGAGTCCACCGCCTCCCCCCGCCTTCACCCCCCCGCCAGCACCCGCTTCGGTATCACCGCATGCACCCCCCAGTTCCCGTCGACGACCTGCGTGATGCCGAAGTCGACCGCGACGGAGGCGAGGGAGATCGCCTCGTCCTCGTCGAGGCCGTGGGCCTGCATCAGGTAGCGGCGGGTCTTGCGGAAGGCGTCGCGCATCGCGCCTTCGAGGGAGCTTTTCTTGTAGATCTCGGCCTGGGCGTCGGGCCCGAGTTCGGCGAGGTGGTCGGGGAGGCTGAAGCCCTGGAGCACCCAGGCCTCGTCGGTCTCGAGGAAGGGGAAGTTCAGTTCGGCGAGGAAGCCGTCGAGGGTGGCGCGGCGGTGCAGCACGAGCTGGAAGACGCCGGTGAGCGAGCACTCGATGGCGGTGCCGCAGAGTTCGGAGTCGCCCTGGGAGGCGTGCGGGTCGCCGGCGGAGAAGAGCGCGCCGGGCACGGACACCGGCAGGAAGAGGCGGGCGCCCTTGCCGGCGCGCCAGTTGTCGAGGTTGCCGCCGAAGTAGCCGGGCGGGATCGAGTCGACGAGGCCGTGCTCCTTGGGGGCCACCGCGAGCAGGCCGAAGTGCGGGCGCACCGGGACGCGGGCCTTCGCGAGCACGCCGTCGCGGCGCTCGATGCTGGCCGGGTCCACCGGCACGCCGGGGTAGTCGATGGTCGGGTGGACGACGCCGGACGGGTCGGTCTGCGGCGTCCAGCGGTAGCTGTAGACGGCGCGCGCCTGCGGCGGCTCGGCGGCGTGCTCCACCTCGTAGATCGTCACCACCTCGCGCGGCTTGGGCTCGGTCAGCAGGTCCTGGTACTGGAAGCCCCACCAGGCGGCGGCGTTGCTGCCGAACAGGCGGCCGCGGTGCGCCGGGTGGCAGCTCGGCCGCGGGCGGATGTCGAGGATGCGCACCTCGAGCACGTCGCCGGGCTCGGCGCCCTTCACGTAGACCGGGCCGGTGCAGATGTGCACGCCGAAGCCCTCGCCGGCGCCGCGCCCGTAGATCGAGGCGTCCATCGGGCCGGCGCCGCGGCGGTCCACCGCCTTGTGGCGCGCGGTCCAGTGGTAGACGCTCTCGGCGCCCGGGTCACCGTCGATCATGCGCTCGCGGTCGTCGCCGGCGTGCTGGGTCAGGGTCTCGAGCGTGACGATGTCGCCGGACTGCACGCTGATCACCGGCTTCAGCGCGCGGCTCAGGTAGCCCCAGTGCACCGTCTTGTCCGACACCGGGATGTAGTAGTGGCTGGGCAGCCGGCCGCCCTCGGCGTCGGCCGCGGGGCCGGCGGCGCTGCCGGCCGGGGCGGCGCGCTTCGGGCTGAGGTCCAGCGCGACGGCGTAGCGCGCATGGTCGCGCAGCAGGGCCTGGAACTCGTGCCGGCGGCCATCCGCGCCGGGCGGGGGGGCGGGGACGGCGCTGGCCGCGGCTCTGGCCGCGGCTCTGGCTCCGGCTCCCGCCCCTGCTCCTGCTGCGGCTCCGGTTGAGACCGCGCCGGCCGCCCGCCGCTCCCGCCCCTCCCGCTCGTCGCGCGGCCGCGCTGCGCCCGCCAGCTCGGCCTGCACCGGCCGGCCGCGGTGGTCGGGTCCGCCGCTGGTCTCGGCTACCGGCCGCGCCCGCCAGGCCTTCGGCGACAGCCCGTAGCGCGCCGTGAAGGCACGGCTGAAGTTGGCGGCGTCGCCGAAGCCCCAGCGGAAGCAGAGCTCGGCGATGGTGCAGTGGTCGAGCGCGCGGTTCGCGAGGTCGGCGCGGCAGCGCTCGAGGCGGCGTTCCTTCAGGTACTCGCCGAAGCTGGTGTCGGCGGTCTTGAAGAGCTGCTGCACGTAGCGCACCGACAGGCCCTCCAGCCGGGCCACCTCGTCGATGCCGAGCTCGGCGTCGCCCAGCCGCGCCTCCACCGTGCGGCACAGCCGCCGCAGGTGGCCCAGCTGCACCGAGGTGCTGTCCTCGGGCGCATGGCGGCCGGCCTGCGACAGGCTGGTCACCAGCAGGTCGGCGAGCGTCGCCTCGACGGCCAGCAGGTCCTGCGGCGCCAGCGCGTCCAGGTCGTCGGCGATCGAGCGGATCAAGGCGGCGCAGGCCGCGCCGATGCCCGGCGCGGGCGCGACGCCGTGCAGCGAGGGCGTGCCGGTGCGCACCTGGCGCAGCAGGAAGCCGGCCGATTCCAGCCGCACCACCAGCGCGCGGAAGCGCGTCGGCAGCGTGATGCGCCAGGGCCGGGCCGGGTCGAGCAGCACGAAGTGGCCGGGGCTGAGCGTGAGCTGGTCGCTGCCCTCGCGCACCTGGCCGCTGCCCTCCAGCAGCGCGAACAGCAGCACCGCCTGGCCGTAGCGCTGGGCCTGGCCGGGGGCCGGCACCAGGTCCTGCGGCGTGGCGGCCAGCCGCACCAGCGCCGAGCCCAGCGGCGAGCGGCGCGCCGAGACGTAGCCGTCGAGCGGCGGTGGCGGCGGCGCGGCGGGCCCGCCGGTGCCCGGCGCGGCCCGCCCGGCCGGCGCGGCATCGGCCCGGGCCGGCCCGGGCCCGGGCCCGGGCCCGGCCTCGTCGGGCGGGTTCGCCAGCAGCACCTGGCCGAGCACCTCGGCCCAGGCGGCCGCGCGCAGCGGCTGCGGGAAGGCCTCGGTGGAGAAGCGGCGGACCTCGTCGTGCATGGCCCGCAGGATCGCATGCGCGCGCCGCGCCGCCGGCCGCCGGCGGGCGCCGACAAGGATTTGTGCGCTGCACGACAAGCGCCGGCGCGGGGCCGCCGCCCACACTGGCCGGCAGCGGACGCCGCCCCGGCACGGGCGCCGCCCTTCCAACGACCCCCGCACCTCGAAAGGCTCACCATGTCGACCTCCGCCCGCCTCCCCTACCAGCACGTCTGCGGCCCGAACTGCCGCGACGGCCAGCACGAGGCCGAGGTGCAGGAGGAGTTCCAGGTGGCGCGGCGCTCCTTCCTGCGCGATGCGATGGTGGCCGGCGGCACGGCCGTGTCGGCCGGTTCGCTGAGCCTGTCGATGGCGCCGTCGGCCTTCGCGCAGAGCGCGCGGCCCGGCAACGGCATGGCCAGCCACTACTACATCCCCGCGGCCGCCAACACCGTGCTCTGGGGCTACTTCAGCAAGTCCGCGAAGCCGGTGGTGGAGGTCGACTCCGGCGACTTCCTGACCATCGAGACCCTGACCCACCATGCCAACGACGACGCCGAGCGCATGGTGCAGGGCGACCGCGGCGCCGAGAGCGTGTTCTTCTGGGACCGGCAGCGCAAGGGCGTGAACCGCCGCGGCGCCGGCCCGATGGACGCCAAGGTGGGCGCCGGCGGCGGCGAGGGCGTGCACATCTGCACCGGCCCGGTCCGCGTGAAGGGCGCCGAGCCGGGCGACATCCTCGAGGTGCGCATCGTCGACGTGGTGCCGCGGCCGAGCGGCAACCCGAAGTACAAGGGCAAGAGCTTCGGCAGCAATGCCGCGGCCAACTGGGGCTTCCACTACGGCGACACGCTGACCGAGCCGAAGAAGCGCGAGGTGGTGACGATCTACGAGGTCGACGCCACCGGCGAGCGCAACTGGGCGCGCGCGGTCTACAACTTCCGCTGGACGCCGCAGACCGACCCCTTCGGCGTCGTCCACCCGACCATCGACTACCCCGGCGTGCCGGTGGATCCGCGCAGCATCACGAAGAACGAGAAGGTGCTGCAGAACATCCGCATCCCGGTGCGCCCGCATTTCGGCACCATGGGCGTGGCGCCCGCCGAGGCCGAGTTCGTCACCTCGATCCCGCCCAACTGGACCGGCGGCAACATCGACAACTGGCGCATCGGCAAGGGCGCGACGGTGTACTACCCGGTGGCGGTGCCCGGCGCGATGTTCCAGGTCGGCGACCCGCATGCCTCGCAGGGCGACTCCGAGCTGTGCGGCACCGCGATCGAGTGCTCGCTGACCGGCACCTTCCAGCTCATCCTGCACAAGAAGGCCGACCTGCCCGGCACGCCGCTGGCCGAGCTGAAGTACCCGCTGCTGGAGACGCAGGACGAGTGGCTGCTGCACGGCTTCAGCTACGCCAACTACCTGGCCGAGCTGGGCCCGAACGCGCAGAGCGAGATCTACAAGAAGAGCTCGGTCGACCTCGCGCTGCGCGACGCGTACCACAAGATGCGCCACTTCCTGATGACCACGCAGAACCTCGGCGAGGACGAGGCGATCTCGCTGATGTCGATCGCGGTGGACTTCGGCATCACCCAGGTCGTCGACGGCAACTGGGGCGTGCACGCGCTGGTGAAGAAGAGCATCTTCCCGGCGCGCGGCGGCTGAGGCCAAGCCCGGCGCCGGGCGGCCGCCGCGCCTCGAGAGGACGCCGGGCGGCCCCCTGTCATCTCGCCCCCCGCGGGGACCCGCGGGGGGCGGGACGGGCGCCGCCCCGCCCTGGGCGCGCTCACTCGATCTTGATGCCCGCGGCCTTCACCACCGGCCCGTAGCGCTCGAGGTCGCGCTTCATCTCGTCGCCGAAGGCCTGCGGCGTGCCCGGCGTCGCGGTGATGCCGAGGCCGGCCAGGCGCTCGCGCACCTCGGGGTCGTTCAGCACCGCGTTCAGTTCGGCGTTGAGCCGGTCGATCACCGGGCGCGGCGTGCGCGCCGGCGCCAGCAGGCCGACCCAGGAGTTCACCTCGAAGTCCGGCACGCCGGCCTCGGCGAAGGTCGGCACCTCGGGCAGCGACTTCACGCGCTGCGCCGACGACACCGCGATCGCCGTCATCTTGCCGGCCTTGACGTGCGGGTAGGCGCCGGCCACCGCGGTGTAGACCAGCGGGATCGAGCCGCCCATCACGTCGGTCATCGCCTGGCCGCCGCCCTTGTAGGGGATGTGCTGCAGCTTCGCGCCGACACGCTGGTTCAGCAGCTCGCCGGCGATGTGCGGCGTGCCGCCGGTGCCGGAGGTGCCGTAGGGCAGGCCGCCGGGCTGGGTCTTCGACAGCGCGATCACGTCCTTCAGCGTCTTCGCGGCCAGGCCCGGGTGGGCCACCAGGATCAGCGCCGCATCGCCGATCTTGCCGACCGGCGCGAAGTCGCGCAGCGTGTCGAAGGGCACCTTGGCGAAGACGTGCGGGTTGATCACCATCGTGCCGTCGAAGGCGAGCACCAGGGTGTAGCCGTCCGGCTCGGCGGCGGCGCCGGCCTGGGTGCCGATGTTGCCGGAGGCGCCGGGCCGGTTGTCCACCACCACCTGCTGGCCGAGCCGCTTGCCGAGCGAGTCCGCGACCACGCGGCCGCTGGTGTCGGTCACGCCGCCGGGCGTGAAGGGCACGATCAGCCGGATCGGCTTGCTCGGGAAGGCCTGCGCGGCGGCCGGGCGCGGGGCGAGCGCGAAGGCGGCGAGGGCGGCGGTCGCCAGGGCTGCCAGGGCGCTGCGGCGGCTGGCGCCTGCCAAGGCGCCGACGGCGCGGGACGGCGTGGGGCGCCGGGTGGGACGGGTCATGCGGTCTCCAGGGTGGGGCACGGCGCGGGCCGTGGCGTTATCGTCCGGGCCACTCTAGCGGCCTGCGCCGCGCCACCCCATCCGGAGAAGACACCATGGACCTCGGGCTTGCCGACCGGCACGTGCTCGTCACCGGCGCCAGCCGCGGCATCGGCCACGCCTGCGCCGCCGGCTTCCTGCGCGAGGGCGCGCGGCTGACCCTCGTCGCCCGCGACCCGGCCCGCCTCGAGGCGGCTGCGGCGGCCCTGCGCGCGGCGCAGCCGGGCGCCCGCGTCGCGGTGCAGGCCGCCGACCTGCGCGACGCGGCCGCGGCGGCCGCGATGATCGACGCCGCCGAGGCCGCGGGCGGCCCGGTCGAGGTGCTGGTGAACTCGGCCGGCGCGGCGCGCCGCACGCCGGTGGAGGAGCTGACGCCCGCCGCCTGGCAGGACGCGATGCAGGCCAAGTTCTTCGCCGGCGTGCACGTGATGGAGCCGCTCGCGCGGCGCATGGCCGGGCGCGGCGCCGGCGCGGTGGTCAACGTGATCGGCGCCGGCGGCAAGGTCGCGAGCCCGATCCACCTGCCCGGCGGTGCGGCCAATGCGGCGCTGATGCTGGTGACCGCCGGGCTGGCCGCGGCGCTCGGGCCGCGCGGCGTGCGCGTGAATGCGGTCAACCCCGGCCTGACGCAGACCGACCGGCTGCAGGAGGGCCTGGCGGCCGACGCGCGGCGCCAGGGCATCAGCGTCGACGAGGCCGCGGCGCGCGCGACCGCACGGCTGCCGCTCGGCCGCATGGCGCGGCCGGAGGAAATCGCCGATGCGGTGCTCTTCCTCGCGTCGGCGCGCGCCAGCTACGTCAACGGCGCGGTGCTGGCGATGGACGGGGCGCTGACGCCGATGATCTGAGTCCAGCGGCAGCGGCAGCGGCAGCGACAGCGGCAGCAGCTCAGCAGCAGATGGCGCGGCCGGGGCCGGGGCCGGGCCGGCCGTCGTGCTCGTCGACCCGCTCAGGGGAAGCGCACAACCGGCCCCTTCGCCGCCGTGCCGGGCGGCAGGTAGGCGGGCGCCGGCTCGCCGGCCGGGCCGGCGGCCCGCACGTAGGCGTAGACCGCCTTCAGGTCGGCGTCCGTCATGTCGCGCAGCCCGAACCAGGGCATCGGCGGCCGCCATTGCATCGTGCGCGCGTGCTGCAGCCACTGCGCCTCGCTGAGGCCGGCGAAGTAGCGCCGCAGGTTCGGCGCGTAGGTCGTGCCCCAGGGACCCTGCCAGCCGAGCGCGTCGCCGACCAGCCAGTCCTTCTCGGGCACCTGGCCGGCGCGCGCGGTGTAGCCCGGCGTGTGGCAGTCGTTGCAGCCGGTGATCTTGACCAGGTAGCGGCCGCGCTCGACCGCCGCGGCATCGCCGCCGCCGGTCTGGGCGAGCGCGCCGGTCGTGAGCGTGGCGGCGAGCAGCGCGAGCAGCGCGCCGGTGGCCTGCCGCGCGGCGCGGGGCCGGGCGGAGGGCCGGGCCGGCGGCAGCCGGCGGCCGGGGGTGCGTACGGCGTCGCAGGTGGCGGGGCCGGTGCGTACAGCGGCGTGGCGAGTCATGACAGGTCCTCCCTCGAGGCGTGTGGGGTCGTCCTTCGTGGTGCCCGCCGGGCCGGACGTACCGGCGCGAGTCTGGGCGCGGGGTGTGCGCGTGTCCACCCCGGGCCGACCCGCGAAGGCGGTCGGGTGGCTCGGTGCGTGGGCGCGGTGGGAAGCGTCGCGGCGCACCCGCCGCAAGGGCGGCCGCCGGGAGCGCCGGGGAAATGGGAGGTGGTGCGGTCGCCGTGGGCGATCCGCTGCGGCACGCCGGCGCGCAAGGCGCCGGCGGGGCCGTCCGGTTTCAGGCGCCGTCGTCGGCGCTGCGCTCGGTGCGGGCCGTCCAGCGGGTCTCCGCCTCGGCCTCGGCCACGGCCAGCTGCGGCCGGCCGGTGACCACCACGCGCGGCAGCTCGATCACGACCGGCGCGGCGGCGGTCGCCACCGGCGCTTCATGCGCTTCCGTCGCCGGCACGCGGTTGGTGACGAGCACGCGCGGCAGCTCGACGACCTGCGGCGCCACGCGGTTCGTGACGACGACCCGCGGCAGCTCGATCACCTGCGGCGTCACCCGGCCGGTGATCTCCACGCGCGGCAGCTCCACCACCGTCATCGGGGCCGGCGCACTCCAGGTCATCAGCACCGCGGCGGCGGCGCTGGCGACGGCGACGCCGGCGAGCAGCAGGGCGGTCAGGGCGGGGCGGCGGGTGGTGGTCATGGCGGGCTCCTCGGGGGCGTCGTGTCTGTCGATGGGAGGCAGTATCGACAGGGCCCCCGGCGGCCGCGAGCGCTCTGCGACGGCCTGCAGCCGCCGCGGCGCGAAGCGCATCCGGCGCGGATGGACGGCGCCGCCGGCGTGATGGACCGGCTTCGGCGGCGACGGAATGCCGTGCGGCGCTGCGGGCCCTGACCGCTCGCGCCCGCTCGCGCCCGCCAATGCCCGCCGCGCCGTGCCGGGCGGTGTGCCGCGGGCTTCGGCCGGGCTGGCGCGGCGGGACGCGCCTCAGGGCCGCGCCGGCACCGCCACGCCGAGCGCGTGCGCGACGAAGGCCAGCATGTCGGAGCGCTCAGCGATCACCTTCGCGGTCGGCTTGCCCGCGCCGTGGCCGGCGTCGCTGTCGATGCGGATCAGCTTGGGCGCCGGCCCGGTGTCGGTGGCCTGCAGCGTGGCCGCGTACTTGAAGCTGTGCGCCGGCACCACGCGGTCGTCGTGGTCGGCGGTGGTCACCAGGATCGGCGGGTAGCGCCGGCCGGCCTGCAGGTTGTGCAGCGGCGAGTAGGCGCGCAGCACGCGGAACTGTGCCGGGTCGTCGGCGGTGCCGTAGTCGCTGGCCCAGGCCCAGCCGATCGTGAAGCGGTGGAAGCGCAGCATGTCCATCACGCCCACCGCCGGCACCGCCGCGCCGAACAGCTCGGGCCGCTGGTTCACCACCGCGCCCACCAGCAGGCCGCCGTTGCTGCCGCCGGTGATCGCCAGCCGCTGCGGCCGCGTGATGCGCTCGGCCTGCAGCCACTCGGCGGCGGCGATGAAGTCGTCGAAGACGTTCTGCTTCTTCAGCAGCGTGCCGGCCTCGTGCCAGGCGCGGCCGTACTCGCCGCCGCCGCGGATCGACGCCGCCACCCAGGTGCCGCCCATCTCCAGCCAGGTCGCCGCGCTGATGTTGAAGCTCGGCGTGGTCGGCACGTTGAAGCCGCCGTAGCCGGTCAGCAGCACCGGCTGGTCGGCGTCGCGCGGCGCGCCCCGGCGCTGCGCGATGAAGATCGGGAAGCGGGTGCCGTCGCGGCTGGTGACGAAGGCGCGCCGCGTCTCGTAGCGCGCCGGGTCGAAGGCGGTCCGCGGCCGCTTGAACAGGGTGCTGCGGCCGCTGGCCAGGTCCAGCCGGTAGATGTCGGCGGGCGTCACCAGGCTGGTGTAGCTGTAGAAGGTCTCGGCGGCGCCGCTGCGGCCGCCGAAGCCGGTGGCCGTGCCGATGCCGGGCAGCGCCAGCTCGCGCTCGAGCGTGCCGTCGCGGCGGTGCACGCGCACCTGGGTCGACGCGTCGCGCAGCGTGCGCAGCACCAGCCGGCCGCCGACGCCGCTGGCGGAGACGATCGCATCCGGCCCTTCCGGCACCACGGTGCGCAGCACCGGCGCCGGCGGCAGCGGCGGGGCCTGGCCGATCGCCAGGCCGGCCGGGGCCGGCCCGCGCAGCAGCGCGCCGACGTCCACCGCGGCGATGCGGCCGTTCGGTGCGTCGCGGTCGGTGCGCAGCAGCAGCGTGCCGCCGTCCAGCGCCACCGGCTCGTACTGCGCGTCGAAGTCCAGCGTCAGCGGGCGCGGCGCGTCGCCGGCATAGCCGCCGTCGCGCAGCGGCACCAGCATCAGCCCGTTGCGGCGGCCGGAGCCCTTCCACACCGAGACGAGGGCGGCGCGGCCGTCGTCGCTGACCGTGGCCTCGTAGCCCCAGGTCGCCTCGGTCGGGTGCGCGGCCACCAGCCGGTCCTCGGACTGCGGCGTGCCGAGGCGGTGGTAGTAGAGCTTCTGGAAGCGGTTCGCGCCGGTCAGCGCGGCGCCCGGGGCCGGCGCGTCGTAGCGGGCGTAGAAGAAGCCCCGGTGGTCCGGCGTCCAGGCCGCGCGCGAGAACTTCACCCACTCGATCGTGTCGGGCCGGTCCTCGCCGGTGGCCAGGTCGCGCACGCGCCAGGTCTGCCAGTCCGAGCCGGCGCGCGCGGTGCCATAGGCCAGCAGGCGGCCGTCGCGCGAGGGCACGGCCGCCGTCATCGCCACGGTCCCGTCGGCCGACAGGCGGTTCGGGTCGAGCGCCACCGCCGGCGGCGCGTCCAGCGCCGGCGCGGTGTAGAGCACGGCCTGCGCCTGCAGGCCGTCGTTGCGGGTCCAGAAGTAGCGGCCGCCTTCCTCGAACGGCACGCCGTAGCGCTCATGGTCGTAGAGCGCGGTGTAGAGCCGGCGCACCGGCTCGCGCTGCGGCATGGCGCCGAGGTAGGCCTCGGTCACCGCGTTCTGCGCCCGCACCCAGGCGGCGGTCTCGGCGCTGCGGTCGTCCTCGAGCCAGCGGTAGGGGTCGGCCACCGCCACGCCGTGGTAGGTGTCGATCTGGTCGACGCGGCGGGTCGGCGGGTAGGCGGGCGGGGCCGGGGGCCGTGCGGAGGCCGCGCGGTCCGCCGTCGGTTCGGGGCTGGCGCAGGCGGCCAGCAGCAGCGCCGCGCCGGCGAGCGCGGCGGCGCCCGCGGCCGCGCGGACCAGGGGGAGGAGGGGGCGGGGAGGCATCGGCGGCTCCGTCGGCGGGTCGGGGGACGGGGAGGCAGGGAGGCGGTGGATCAGGGCCGGGCAGGCGGATCGGCGGGACAGCCTTGCGGCCCGGCGCGCTGGAACACCGCGCCGGTGGCGGGCGTGCCGCCGCCGAGCGCGCGGCGCACGGTCAGCGTGTCGCGGCCGGCCTCGAGCTCGAGGGTGCTGCCGGTGGCCGGCTGCACCGCGCTCAGCCGCGTGCCGAGGATGCGGCCGTCGTGCACCCCCAGCGGCGCCGGCAGGCCCGCGGCCTCGTAGGTGGCGGAGAAGGCCTGGAAGCGCTGCGTCACCGTCAGCGTGCCGGCCGGGCCGCACCAGCGGCCGTCGACGCGGGCCGGCACCACCCAGAGGTGCACGCGCGAGCGCTTCTCGAGGCCGATCGCCTTGTCGGGCACGTCCAGCGTCAGCGTGCGCTCGGGGGCCCAGTCGCCCAGGTCCCAGTCGTGGCTCACGATGCGGGTGCCCGGCGCGAGCGCCAGCAGCCGCGGCCGCAGCTGCAGGTTGACGGCCGGCAGCAGGTACATCGTGATCACCTGCGCGCGCGCCAGGTCGGTGGCGAACAGGTCCTGCTCGCGGAACTCGGTGCGGGCCTGCACGCCGGCGGCCTGCGCTGCCGCGCGGCTGCGCTGCACCAGCGCCGGGTCGAGCTCGACGCCGAGGCCGCTGGCGCCGAAGCGGCGCGCCGCGGTGATCACGATGCGGCCGTCGCCGGATCCGAGGTCGATCAGGTGCTCGCCGGCGCGCAGCCCCGCCAGCTCCAGCATTGCCAGCGTGACGTGGTCGGGCGTGGTGATGAAGGGCACCTCCTCGGCGGCCGCGGCGGGGCGCGGCAGGCCCGGCAGCGCGAGCGCGGCGAGCAGGCAGGAGGCGGCGAGGGCGCGGCGGGCGCGGCTCGGCGCGGCGGCGGGCAGGGTCGGGGCGGAAGGGCTCACCCGGCCGATCGTAGCGGGCGCGCGCGGCGCGGCCCCGGCCCGCGGCGACGGGCGCCGCGACGGGCGCCGCGCCGCCCGGCCCGGAGGGCGTTCAGAACAGCAGCAGGCTCAGCCAATAGGACAGCGCGGCCACCAGCGCCGACGCCGGGATCGTGAAGATCCAGGCCCAGACGATGTTGCCGGCCACGCCCCAGCGCACCGCCGAGGCCTTGCGGATCGCGCCGACGCCGACGATCGCGCCGGTGATCGTGTGCGTGGTCGACACCGGCACGCCCAGCGTGGTCGCGAGGAACAGGGTCATCGCGCCGCCGGTCTCGGCACAGAAGCCGCCGACCGGCTTCAGCTTGGTGATGCGCTGGCCCATGGTCTTGACGATGCGCCAGCCGCCGAACAGCGTGCCGGCGCCGATCGCCAGGTAGCAGGCCCAGATCACCCAGGCCGGCGGCAGATCGTCGCCGACCTGGGCGTAGCCGGCGGCGATCAGCAGCATCCAGATGATGCCGATCGTCTTCTGCGCGTCGTTGCCGCCGTGGCCGAGCGAGTACAGGCCGGCCGACACCAGCTGCAGCCGGCGGAACCAGCGGTCGACGCGCAGCGGCGTGCGGTGCCGGCAGATCCAGGCCACCAGCACCATCATCAGCCCGCCGAGCAGGAAGCCCAGCAACGGCGACACGAAGATGAAGGCCACGGTCTTGGCCACGCCGGTGACCACCAGCTCGCCGGGCCCGGCCTTCGCGATCACCGCGCCGACGATGCCACCGATCAGCGCATGCGAGCTCGACGAGGGGATGCCGTACCACCAGGTGACCAGGTTCCAGGTGATCGCGCCGATCAGCGCGCCGAACACCACGTGCTCGTCGATCACGCCGGGGTGGGCGATGCCCTTGCCGACCGTGGCCGCCACGTGCAGGTGGAACACGCCGATCGCCACCACGTTGAAGAAGGCCGCGAAGGCGACCGCGGTCTGCGGCTTGAGGACCCCGGTCGACACGACGGTGGCGATCGAGTTCGCCGCGTCGTGGAAGCCGTTCATGAAGTCGAAGGCGATCGCCAGGCCGACGAGCATCACCACGACCCACAGGTCGATGTGCATGGCGCCCATGGCTCAGGCCTCCCGGGTCGGCGCAGGCCGTGCCGGAACGGCGGGGCGCGCGATCAACGCACGGCCCGCGCGCTGCGCTGCGCGCTTCATGAGTTCTCGAGGACGATGCCCTCGATCACGTTGGCGACGTCCTGGCAGCGGTCGGAGATCGACTCCAGGTGCTCGTACACGGCCTTCAGCTTGATCAGCTCGCGCACCTCGATGTTGTCGCGGAACAGCCGGCTCATCGCCGAGCGCATCTCGCGGTCGGCGTCCGACTCCAGCTGGTCGATCTCCTGGCAGGTCTTCAGCGCCGCCTCGGCCACCGGCGGGTCGCTCAGCTTGGGCAGCAGCGTCACCACGTGCTGCACGCGCTCGCAGCAGCGGGTGGAGATCTCGCCCAGGCGCACCACGTCCTCGTTGACGATCTTCAGGTCGTACAGCTGCATCACCTCGGCCGAGTCCTGCAGCAGGTCGAGGATGTCGTCCATCGCGTTGATCAGGCCGTGGATCTGGTCGCGGTCGATCGGCGTGATGAAGGTCTTGTGCAGCAGCCGGTTCACCTCGGCGGTGATCTTGTCGGCCTTCTTTTCCGCGGTGTCCACCTCCAGGTGGTACTGGCCGCGGCGCGTCTCGTCGCGGTAGTTCTGCAGCATCGCGAGGAAGGCGCGTGCGCCTTCCGAGATGTGCGTGCCGTGCTGGTTGAACAGTTCGAAGAAGTTGCCTTCGCGCGGCAGCAGCTTGCCGAAGAACATCGGGGGGATCTCCAGGATGGCGGTCGCGCGGACCGGGGCGTCACGAAACCGTCATCGCGTCGTCACCCGGCGATTGTAGGGAGGCCGGCAGGGCCTTTGCCGGGCCGCGCGGCCGGCGCGCCATCACCCAGTCGTACAGGCCCTGGGCCGCCACCGACAGGCCGCGGTCGCGCCGCCGCACGAGGTAGATGCGCCGCGTCAGGCCGGGCCAGCGCAGCGGCCGCACCACCAGCGCCTCGCTGCGGAACTGGTACAGCGTCAGCGCCGGCACCACGCTGATGCCCAGGCCCGCGCGCACCATGCCGGCCACGGTGGCGAGCTGGTCCACCTCCAGCACCGAGGGCAGGGCCTGCGGCAGCGTCGCAGCGTCGATGTACTGCCGCACGCTCGAGGTGCGCGACAGGTGGATGAAGGGCCAGGCGGCCAGGTCGCGCGGGCGCAGGCTGCGCTGCGTGGCCAGCGGGTGGCCGCGCGGGCAGACGAGGTGGAAGTCGTCGGCACAGAAGGGCTCGGCGCGCAGCTCGGGCGTGTCGGCGCGGATCGCGGCCAGCGCGAAATCGGCCTCGCCCTGGCGCACGCGCTCGATGCAGGGCTCGGACAGCACGTCGTGCACCGCCAGCTCGATGCCCGGGTGGGCGGCCCGGAAGCCCGCCAGCACCTCGGGCAGCCAGTCGGCCGCGAGCGAGGGCAGCAGCGCC
Source organism: Pseudideonella sakaiensis (assembly GCF_001293525.1). GTDB lineage: Bacteria > Pseudomonadota > Gammaproteobacteria > Burkholderiales > Burkholderiaceae_C > Ideonella_A > Ideonella_A sakaiensis. Next base: position 33,241 of record NZ_BBYR01000030.1, read on the forward strand.
AGCGCGACGCGGCCGCGCTGCAGCGCGGCGCGCGCGTGCATCGCGCCCACCGCGCCCTCGAAGGCCGCCAGCACGCGGCGTGCGGCGTGCGCGAACTCCTCGCCCTCGGCCGTCAGCGCGACGTGGCGGGTGCTGCGGTCGAACAGCCGCACGCCCAGCGCCTGCTCGAGCTGGCGGATCAGCGCGCTGAAGGCCGGCTGCGACAGGTGGCTGGCGGCGGCCGCGCGGGTGAAGTTGCGCGCGTCGATCAGCGCGAGGAAGGCGCGCAGCTGGCGGGTCGAGACGTGCATCGTCGATTCATCTGTGGATCGGATCAATCGATCCGGATTTTAAGTTTCACAGATGAAGGGCGGCTGCCTAGAGTCGCCGCCGAAGCCCGCCCCCAGAGCGCGAGCGAACCAGGAGACGACCATGAGCCGATGGCTGAACGCCGCGTTGGCGAGCCTTGCCTGCACCCTTGCCGCCTGTGGCGGCGACGACGCCCCGGCACCCGCGCCGACCCCGCCCGCGCCGCCGCCGGCGGCCGCGGCCACGCCGCAGTTCCGGCTGACGATCAGCGCCCGCGAGGACGTGGCCGGCAGCTGGGGCAGCGTCGGCGCCTACGAGCGCCTGACGGGCAGCTTCTCCGGCGAGGTCGACCCGAAGGCGGCGCGCAACGCCATCATCCAGGACCTGGCGCTGGCGCCGGTGAACGCGCGCGGCATGGTCGAGTACACGGCCGAGTTCGTGATGCTCAAGCCGAAGGACATGGCCAAGGCCAACGGCGTGCTGCGCTACGACGCGCCCAACCGCGGCAACATCCTGACGCTGGTCAACCCGACGGCCGTGCCCTCGGACGCCGAGTACCTGGAACGGGGCTACACGCTGCTGTACTCCGCCTGGCAGGGCGACGTGCCGAAGTCGAGCGCGGCGCGGCTGACGCTGACCGTGCCGGTGGCGAAGAACGCCGACGGCAGCGCGATCACCGGGCCCTACCGCTCCGAGCTGATCCCGTCGTCGGCGACGCCGGTGATGAGCCTGCCCGGCGGCGTCTTCAACGGCACGATGATCCCCTACGCGCCGGCCAGCCTGGACAACACGCTGCCCGGCTACTCGCTGACCAAGCGCATCCGCGAGACCGACCCGCGCATCACGATCGCGCCGGCGAACTGGAAGTTCGCCGACTGCAACACCACCACCAACCCCTTCCCCGGCACGCCGGACGGCGCCAAGGTCTGCCTGAAGGAGGGCTTCGACCCGAGCTACCTCTACGAACTGGTCTACGTCGCGAAGGACCCGAAGGTCATGGGCGTGGGCCTGGCCGCGCTGCGCGACACGGTCAGCTTCTTCCGCAAGGCCGCCGCCGACGCCGCCGGCACCGCCAACCCGCTGGCCGGCCGCATCACGCACGCGATCGGCCAGGGCACCTCGCAGTCCGGCAATGCGATGAAGACCTTCCTGCACCTCGGCTTCAACGAGGCGCTGGACGGCGGCCGCGTGTTCGACGGCCTGTACGCCCACGTCGCGGCGCGCCAGACGAACATCAACACCCGCTTCGCGGTGCCGGGCGGCGGCGGCGCGATCCGCACCGACCACACCGCCTTCGGCCAGACCGCGCCGCGCGGCCTGGCGGCGGACTACCGCGACGACGTCGCCGGCCGCAGCGGCGGCGTGATGCGCCGCTGCAGCGCGAGCAACACCTGCCCGAAGTTCTTCCTCGGCCTGTCCGGCACCGAGTTCTGGCAGCTGCAGGGTTCCCCGGTGCTGACCGATGCCTACGGCTTCGGCGACATCGCGCAGCCGGACAACGCCCGCGTCTACTACTACGCCAGCACCCAGCACGGCGGCAACGGCGGCACCGCGTCGATCAACTACAACCCGGCCGCCGGCATCTACCCGATGGGCACGGTGACGCAGCACGTCGACACCTTCCGCGCGCTCTTCATCGCGCTGGAGGACTGGGTGGTGCGCAACGTCGCGCCGCCGGACAGCGCGGTGCCGAAGATCGCCGACGGCACGCTGGTGCGGCCGAGCCAGCTGGTGTTCCCGGTGATGAAGGGCCTGAGCTGGCCCGTGGCCGGCGTGGCCACGCCGATCCCCGAGTTCCAGTACCTGGCGCGCTACAACGGCTGGTCGGTGCTGGACTACGGTCCGCAGTACGTGCCGCAGGACGAGTCGGGCATCGCGACGCTGCTGCCGCCGCACCTGACCGGCCGCGACTACGCCATCCTCGTGCCCCAGGTGGACCCGTCCACCGGCCTGACGACCTCCGGGATCCGCAGCGTCGACGTGCAGGCGCCGCTGGGCACCAGCCTGGAGTTCAACCCGGTGGCCAACCCGCTGTTCGGCGAGAACGTCAGCCTCGGCGGCGCCTACATCCCCTTCCACAAGACCGAGGCGGCGCGCCGCGCGGCCGGCGACACCCGGCCCTCGCTGGAATCGCTCTATGGCAACCAGGCCGGCTACCTCGCGGCCGTGAACGCCGCGGCCGACCGGCTGGTGGCCCAGCGCTTCCTGCTGCCGCGCGACGCGGCGCGCGTCAAGGCGGCGGCCGCCGCCGCGGCGCCGGTGCTACCGTAGCCCGTCGCCTGCTCTCCCTGCCGCCCATGTCCTCTTCCGCCTGCCTGCGCGTCGGCTGTGCCGCCGGCTTCTCCGGCGACCGCACCGACGCGGCCGGGCCCGTCGTCGACGCGCTGATCGCCGCCGGCGGGCCGGCCGTGCTGATCTTCGAGACCCTGGCCGAGCGCACGCTGGCGCTGGCGCAGCTGGCCCGGCGGCGCCAGCCGGAGGGCGGCTACGAACCGCTGCTCGACGAGCTGCTGCGGCCGGTGCTCGGCCGCTGCCTGGCGCACGGCATCCGCATCGTCAGCAACTTCGGCGCGGCCAACCCGCGCGGCGCGGCGCAACGCATCCACGCGCTCGCGGCCGAGCTGGGGCTGCGGCCGCCGCGCATCGCGGTGGTGGAGGGCGACGAGCTGGACGGCGCGCGCCAGCAGGCCCTGCTCGGCGACGCGCTGGCCGACCTGTCGGTGGTCTGCGCCAATGCCTACCTCGGCGCCGAGGCGATCGCCGCCGCGCTGCGCGAGGGTGCCGAGGTGGTGGTCTGCGGCCGCGTCGCCGACCCCTCGCTGACCGTCGGCCCGGCGCTGGCGCATTTCGGCTGGGCCGCCGACGACTGGGACCGCATCGCCCGCGCGACCATGGCCGGCCACCTGCTCGAGTGCGGCGCGCAGGTCAGCGGCGGCTACTACGCCGACCCGGGCGTGAAGGACGTGCCCGGCCTCGCGCGGCTCGGCTATCCGATCGCCGAGATCGAGGCCGACGGGCACTGCACCATCACCAAGCCGCCCGGCACCGGCGGCCGCATCGACGGCCACACCGTGCGCGAGCAGCTGCTGTACGAGGTGCACGACCCGGCGGCCTACCTGACGCCGGACGTGGTGGCCGACCTCGGCGAGGCCGAGGTGAGCGAGCTGGGCCCGGACCGCGTGCGCCTGAGCGGCGTGCGCGGCCACCCGCGGCCGGCCACGCTGAAGGTCAATGTCTTCCACGAGACCGGCTGGCTGGCCGAGGGCGAGATCTCGTATGCCGGCGTGCGTGCCGAGGCGCGCGCGCGGCTCGCGGCCGAGGTGCTGCGCGAGCGGCTGGCCGGCCTCGGCCGGCTGCGTGTCGACCTGGTCGGCGTGGCCAGCGTCTTCGCCGACGATGCCGGCGCCTGGCTGGCCGACACGACCTGCGGCCACGCGCGCGACGTGCGCCTGCGCGTGGCGCTGAGCCACCGCGAGCGCGCGCAGGCCGAGCGCCTGCTGCGCGAGGTGACCGCGCTCTACACCTGCGGCCCGGCCGGCGGGGGCGGCGTGCGCACCGCGCTGCGGCCGCGCCTCGGCACGGTCAGCGGCCTGGTGCCGCGCGACGCGGTGCCGGCGCGGCATGCCTTCGTGGCGTCGCCGCCGGGCGGCGGCGCCGCGGACGCCGGGAGCCTGCGATGAACCCGCGCGCCCTCACCCCGGCCGATGGCCGCACCGTCCCGCTGCACCGCCTCGCGCACGGCCGCACCGGCGACAAGGGCGACCGCTCGAACATCAGCGTGATCGCCTGGCACCCCGCGCTGTGGCCGCTGCTGGTCGAGCAGGTCACCGAGGAGGCGGTGGCGCGCTGCTTCGCGCACCGGCGGCCGAGCCGCGTGGTGCGCCACCTGCTGCCGCGGCTGCAGGCGATGAACCTGGTGCTCGACGGCGTGCTCGACGGCGGCGTCAACGACGCGCTCAACCTCGACAGCCACGGCAAGGCGCTGTCCTACCTGCTGCTGGACCTGCCGGTGCAGGTGCCGGCGGCGCTGTGCATCCACCTCGTCGGCCCGGACGATCCGGCGCCGACGCAGCCTTCAACCCCGACAGGAGACGACCGATGACCCCCTTCCGCCCCGCCTGCCCGACCCGCCGCCGCCTCGTCGCCAGCGCCGCCGCGGCCGCCCTGCTGGGCGCCGCGGCACTGGCCCCGCGGCCGGCCGCCGCGCAGGCCTACCCCGCGAAGCCGGTGACCTTCATCGTGCCCTTCGCCGCCGGCAGTGCCACCGACCAGCTGGCGCGCGCGCTCGGCCAGGGCCTGACCGAGCAGACGAAGCAGGCGGTGGTGGTGGACAACAAGGCCGGCGCCGGCGGCATGCTGGCGGCCCAGGCCGCCGCACGTGCGCCGGCCGACGGCTACACGGTGCTGATCACCACCAACACCACCCATGCCGCCAACGAGCACCTGTTCAAGAAGCTCTCCTACGACCCGGTGAAGGACTTCCAGCCGGTGACCGGCCTGGGCAAGGGCGGCCAGGTGATGGTGGTCAACGTGAGCTCGCCGTACAAGACCGCAGCCGACGTGGTGGCGGCCGCGAAGAAGTCGCCCGGCAAGCTCAGCTTCGGCAGCGGCAGCTCGTCCAGCCGCGTGGCCGGCGAGATGTTCAAGCAGCTCTCGGGCACCGACATCCTGCACGTGCCCTACAAGAGCAACCCGATGGGCATCACCGACCTGCTCGGCGGCCAGATCGATTTCATGATCACCGACACCTCGACCGGCGTGCCCCAGGTCAAGGCCGGCAAGCTGCGCGCGCTGGGCTATTCGACGCAGAAGCGCAGCGCCCAGCTGCCCGAGGTGCCCACCCTCGACGAGGCCGGCATCAAGGGCTACGACATGGGCTACTGGTTCGCCGCCTACGTGCCGGCCGGCACGCCGGCGCCGGTGGTGGCCCAGCTCAACCAGCTGCTGGCGAACGCCGTCCGCGGCCCGGCCGCGAAGACCTTCTTCGAGACCGGCGGCTCCGAGCCCTGGACCACCACGCCCGAGGAGCTGGCGAAGTTCCAGGCCGCGGAAACCCAGAAGTGGGGCCGCGTGATCAAGGCCGCGGGCATCGAGCCCGAGTGAGGCTCCGCCGGGCGTGCGCCTGAGGCGCGCCCGGCGCCCGCGCGGCCCGCGGTCACCCGCCGGGTGACCGGCTCCGCGCCCATTCCCGCCCCTTTCCTGCCCGCATCCGGGTCCCTCGACGGACCCGGCGGGCGCAGCCATGGCCGCCCGGCGGCCGCCTTCCGACAGGAGACACCCGTGAACCTTTCCCGACCCCCGATCAACCCGTCCGCCCGGGCGCGCGGCCGTGCGCTGGCCGCGCTGGCTGCGCTCGGCGCCCTGGCCGCCTGCGGCGGTGGCGACGACAGCCCGGCGCCGGCGCCGGCCGCGCCGGCCCCGGCGCCCGTCGCGCAGCCCAAGGCCTGCGCGACGGCCAGCTTCGCGTCACTGTCGCTCGACCAGGCCCGCGTGCTCGCCGCCACCCCGGTGGCCGCCGGCAGCTTCCAGCCACCGACCGGTGGCGCCCAGGCCAACCTGCCGGCGTTCTGCCGCATCACCGCGCAGGCCACGCCCACCAGCGACTCGCTGATCAACTTCGAGCTCTGGGTGCCGGAGGGCACGGGCTGGAACGGCAAGCTGGTCGCCACCGGCAACGGCGGCTACAGCCCGACGCTGAACTACGGCGACATGGCCTATGCGATGCGCCAGGGCTACGCGGTCGTCGGCGGCGACACCGGCCACCAGTCCAGCGACCCGAACGAGATGTTCTGGGGCGTCGGCCGGCCCGAGAAGATCGCCGACTGGGGCACGCGCTCGATCCACGCGATCACGGTGCCGGCCAAGCGCATCGTGGCCGACCTCGCGGCCCGCAGCGCGACGCAGGCCTACTACTACGGCTGCTCGACCGGGGGCCACCAGGCCTATGCCCAGATGCAGCGCTATCCGGACGACTTCGACGGCGTCATCGCCGGCGCGCCCGGCAACAACCGCACGCGCCTGAACGTCGAGTTCCTGCACCGCTTCCTGTCGAACCGCGTGCCGGGCAGCAACACCCAGCTGATCCTGACGCCGGCGAAGGCGAGCCTGATCACGCAGCGCGTGGTGGCGGCCTGCGATGCGGTCGACGGCGTGGTCGACGGCGTGCTGGAGGACCCGCGCCAGTGCACGCCCGACCGCTTCTCGATCGACGCGCTGCAGTGCAGCGGGGCCGACGCCGCCGACTGCCTGACGGCCGAGCAGGTGGCCGCGGCGAAGAAGATCTATGCGGGCCCGAAGAACGCCCGCACCGGCGCCCAGCTCTACCCCGGCCTGCCGGTGGGCACCGAGGCCGGCTGGCCGGGCTACTGGGGCGGCAGCGAGCCGGTGCGGGCCGACTACTGGCGGCTGTGGTCCTTCGAGAACCCGCAGTGGAACTGGTGGACCTTCGATTACGACCGCGACGTGACCTTCACCGACGCCAAGCTCGGCCCGCTGGTGGACCACACCAGCGCCGACCTGTCGCGCTTCAAGGCGCGTGGCGCCAAGGCCATCGTCTACCAGGGCTGGCAGGACCCGGTCGTCAACCCGATCGACACCATCGCCTACGTGGACCGCGTGAAGGCGGCGCAGGGCTCGCAGGCCGAGGTCGACGGCTTCCTGCGGCTCTTCATGGTGCCGGGCATGGGCCACTGCTCCGGCGGCGCCGGCGCGACGCAGTTCGGCAACCAGGGCGGCGCCTCGCCGGTGCTCAGCGCCGAGCGCGACGTGCTGATGGCACTGGACCGCTGGGTGACGTCCGGCACCGCGCCCGATCGCCTCGTCGCCTCGCGCGTCGTCGGCGGCAACGTGGTGCGGACGCGGCCGCTGTGCGCCTACCCGAAGAAGGCGGTGTACGGCGGCAGCGGCAGCACCGACGACGCGGCGAACTTCAGCTGCCGCTGACGGAACGGGCCTGACGGCCTGACGGCCTGACGGCCGGATGGCGTGGCCGGCGTGCCGCCGGCTTGCCCGTCCCGGCCTGCAGCCGGCGGCGGGCGCTCCGTCTCAGTCGCTCGACAGCTTGCCGCTGCGCACCGGCACCCGGCCGACCACCTTCAGCAGGGGCCGGCCGGCGGGCGCCAGCCGCTGGGCGTCGCGGGTGAGCAGCAGGCCCTCGGTGCCGCTGCGCAGCGGGTGGACCTCGCCGCTCAGCGGGTCGATCACCTCGGCCAGCAGGTCGCCCGGCTGCACGCGCTCGCCCAGCGCGCGGCGGTAGACGACGACGCCGGCGGCAGGGGTGGCGATCACCTCGGTGGCCTCCAGCGGCGTGGCCTCGTTCGGCAGCGGCGGCAGCGGCGGTGGCGGCGCGTCGATGTCGCCGCGGTGCGCGAGGTAGGCCAGCAGGGCCTCGGCGTCCGGCCCGGCCAGTTCGTGCGACACGTCGCGCTCGCCGCGCAGTTCCACCGTCACGCTGACGCAGCCGGCCGGCAGCGGGTGCTGCGGGAAGGCCTCGGCCAGCTGCCACCAGGTCTGCGAGCAGGCCTCGTCGAAGGGGTGGTCGCCGGACTGCAGCGCCAGCAGCGTGGCCTGCGCGCCGATCAGACGCGCCAGCGGCTCGACCTGCGGCCACAGCGGGGTGGCGGTGTAGAGGTGGGTCAGCGCCTCGCTGTCGCAGTGCAGGTCCAGCACCAGGTCGGCATCGCAGGCCAGCGCCAGCAGGGTGCGGCGCTGCGCCGCCAGTTCGTCCGGCGCCGGCAGCGCGGCCAGCGTCTCGCGCATCGCCGCGCGCACCGCGGCCACGTTGGCGGCCGGGTCCGTGCCGAGGCGGCCGGCCACGCGCCCGCGCACCGGCTCGAAGAGGGCCGGGTAGTGGCGGTTGAAGTTCTGGCCGCTGGCCAGGTCGAAGCGGCCGACGTGGCGACGCAGCACGGCCTGCGACAGGCCGATCGGGTTCGCCACCGGCACCACCACGACCTCGGCGCGCAGCCGGTCCTGGGCCTCCAGCGCCGCGAGGTGGTGCCGCAGGTGGTGGGCCACCAGCATCCCGGGCAATTCGTCGGCGTGCAGCGAGGCCTGCACGTAGACCTTGCGGCCGCGGTCCGTCGGCCCGTAGTGGAAGCTGGTGAGGTGGCGCTGGGTGCCGGGCGTGGCGCCGGGCAGCGGATGGGTGCGGGTCAGCATCGGGGCGGCGGCTCGGCGGCGGGAGGCCGAGCGTGCCCGCTCGGGCGCAGATGCGCAAGCCAGCGCCGCTCGGCGACGCGGAAGGCCGCGAACAGCGCGCCGCTCAGCGCGAGGTAGCACAGCGCGGCGCTCGCGAAGGCCTCGACCGGCAGGAAGTGGCGCGCGTACAGCTCGCGCGCGGCGCCGGTCAGGTCCAGCAGCGTGACCACGCTGGCCAGCGAGGTCGCGTGCAGCATCGTGACCACCTCGTTGCCGTAGGCCGGCAGCGCGCGCCGTGCCGCCGAGGGCAGCACCACGTGCCACAGCACCTGGGCCGGCGTCAGGCCGAGCGCTCGGGCCGCGTCGACTTCGCCGGCGGGGACCGCGCGCATCGCGCCGGCCAGCAGCTCGGTGGTGTAGGCGCAGGTGTTCAGCGCGAAGGCGGTGATGGCGCAGAACCAGACGCTGGACAGCCAGGGCCAGGCCGCGCTCGCGCGCACCGCGTCGAACTGCGCCAGGCCGTGGTACAGCAGGAACAGCTGCACCAGCAGCGGCGTGCCACGGATCGCCCAGGTGAAGCCGGCCACCGGCCAGCGCAGCAGCGGGCGCGGCGACACGCGCAGCACGGCCAGCGGCAGCGCCAGCAGGCCGCCGATGGCCAGCGCCGCCAGCAGCAGGCGCAGCGTCGTGCCGAGGCCGTCGGCATAGGCGCCGAGGTGCTCGGCGAGGGCGTCCCAGCGCATCGCGGCGGCCCCGGCGTGCCCGGCCTCGCGCCCTCAGGCCCGGCCGCCGGGCGGCGCGAGCCCGCGTGCCGCCCGCCGGGCCAGGCGCCCCAGCACGAGCAGCGACAGCGTCGTGATCGCCAGGTAGATCGCGGCGGCCGCCAGGTAGAAGGTGAAGGGCTCGCGGGTGGCGCCGGCGGCCTGGCCGGCGCGCGCGAGGGTGTCGTTCAGGCCGATCACCGACACCAGCGCGGTGGCCTTCACCAGCACCAGCCACTGGTTCGCGAGGCCCGGCAGCGCATGGCGCAGCATCTGCGGCGCGAGCACGTGGCGCGCCGCCTGGCGCGGCCGCAGGCCGAGCGCGAGCGCCGCCTCGGCCTGGCCGCGCGGCACCGCCAGCCAGGCGCCGCGGAAGGTCTCGCCCAGGTAGGCGCCGAAGACGAAGCCCAGCGTGGCGACGCCGGCGGCGAAGGGGCCGAGGTCGGGCGGCTCGGCGCCCAGCGCGTCGGCGGCGGCGTTGAGGGCGGCCTGGCCGCCGAAGTAGACGAGCAGCATCAGCACCAGGTCCGGCACGCCGCGCACGACGGTGGTGTAGGCGGTGCCGAGCGCGCGCGCCGCGCGCGAGCCGGACAGCCGGGCGGCTGCGCAGGCCGCGCCGAGCAGCAGCGCCAGCGCGAGCGCCGCCAGCGCGAGCTGCAGCGTGAGCAGCGTGCCCTGCAGCAGCGCGGGACCGTAGCCGTGCAGCATCGGCGGCGCGCTCACGGGGAGGTGCCGGCCGGCGCGCGGTGCGTGGGCTGCGGGCGCATCGGGCCTCGGCCGCTCAGCGGCCGTAGATGTCGAAGTCGAAGTAGCGCGCCTGCAGCCGCTGGTAGCTGCCGTTCGCGCGGAGGGTCCGCAGCGCGGCATTGACCGCCTCGCGCAGCGGATCACCCTTGCGCATCGCGATGCCGGCGCCGCTGCCGAAGAAGGCCGGGTCGTCGAAGGCCGGGCCGACGAAGGCATGCGCGCGGCCGGCCGGCGTCTTCAGGAAGCCCTGGTCGGCCGCGACCGAGTCGCACAGCGTGCCGTCCAGCCGGCCGGCGGCGAGGTCGAGGAAGACCTCGTCCTGCTTCGCGTAGCGCACGATGCGGCTGGCGGTGAAGCGGGCGGCCGCGTAGCGCTCGTGCACGGTGCCGCGCTGCACGCCGATCGTCCGCCCCGCCAGGCCCTGCGGCGTCGGCTGCAGCCCGGCGTCGCGGCGCGCGACGAAGCGCGCCGGGGTGTTGTAGTACTTGTCGCTGAAATCGACCACCTTCAGCCGCTCCGGCGAGATCGCCATCGAGGCCACCACCAGGTCGATCTTGCGCGCCTGCAGCGCCGGGATCATGCCGTCGAAGTCGAGCGTGAGCTTGGTGCACGCGCGCCGGAGCTCGGCACAGACCGCGTCGGCGATGTCGATGTCGAAGCCCCGGACCGTGCCGTCCGGCGCGACGCTGCTGAAGGGCGGGTAGGCCCCTTCGATGCCGATGCGCAGCGGCTTCGGATCGGCCGCCGCGCACAGGCCGGCCGCGAGGCCGAGCAGCAGCGGCCAGGCGCTGCGCGCCAGCCGGCGCGCGAGGAGGGACAGGGCGAACATGTGCAGGCTTTCGCGAAAGATGCTCGGCGGGCCGATTCGCGGGGCCGGCGGGGCCTCGATAATCCGCGCTCCCGGGCCCGTGCCGCGAACGGCGCCGGCCCTGTCTCACTTTACCCGGGTGGAGGCCCTTGCCCGTCGCGCGACACGTCGGTGGCTGCCTGCTGGGTGCCGTGCTGGCCCTCGGCGCCTGGTCGGCGCGGGGCGACGAGACGCTGGCCGCGGGCGAGCCCGCCGGCCTGGCGCCGGCCGAGGTGGTGCTGGCCATCGTGCGCTACACGCGCTGGCCCGCGGAGCCGCGGCCGCTGCTGCTCTGCCTTGCGGGCGACGGCGGCCTGGCCGAGGCGCTGCGGCGCTTGCTGCCGGAGGCCGCTGACCCGCGCGGCCTGGCGCTGCGCGAGCTGCCCGCCGACACCGGCGAGCCGCCGGCGGACTGCGCGGCCTGGATCCACGACAGCGAGCGTCCGGCGGCCCGCCTCGTGACGCTGCATGCGTTGGCCGGCCGGCCGGTGCTGACCATCGGCTGGACGCACGCCTTCTGCCGCGACGGCGGCATGTTCTGCCTCGAGCAGGGCGCCGGACGCACCCGCTTCGAGGTCAACCTCGATGCCGTCGAGCGCGGCCGGCTGCGCGTGCATCCGCAGGTGCTGCGGCTGGCGCGGGCGCGCTCGCGGGGATGAGGCGGTCTGCATGCAGCCCGAGGCCGTGACCGCGACACCGCCGCGCCGCGTCTCGCTGGCCAGCGTGCTGCGCCGCGGCCAGTGGCGCGTCGCGTCCGGCGCGGTGCTGGTGGTGTGCGCGGTGCTGTCGGTCGGCGCCGCGCTGCAGCTGCGCCTGGCCCAGCGCGACGGCCTGGCGTCGGTGGGTCGCGCGATCGCCTATTCCACCGAGGCGGCCGTGGCCTTCCGCGATGCGGCCGAAGCGGAACTGCTGGTCGGCCGCATCGCGCAGCGGGAAGGCCTGGATGCGGTGCGGCTCGAGCTGGGCGGCGAACTGCTCGCCCGCTACGACCGCCCGCCCACCGGCGACTGGGCCGACCGCCTGCGCCGCGGCTTCGCGGCCACCGCCGAGGTGCAGGTGGACGTCGATGGCCGCGCCGTGGGCCGGCTCGAGCTCAGCGGCGAGGCCGGCTTCCTCGGCGCGCTGCTGCGCTGGACCGTGGGCGGCGCGCTCGCCGGCATGGCCTCGATCGCGCTGTTCGTGCTGCTCACCTCGCGGCGCCAGCTCGCGCTGGTGCTGGCGCCGATCCAGCGCCTGTCCCGGGCCACGCACGCGATCCGCGCCTCGCGCGACTTCGACCGGCGCGTCGATGCGGCGGCCGTGACCGAGCTGGATTCGCTCGCGGCCGACGTGAATGCGCTGCTGGCCGAAGTCCAGCGCTACGAGCGTGAACTGGTGGACAGACACGGCCGCCTCGAGGCCGCCTACGAGGAACTGGCGCATTACAGTCGGCACGATGCGCTCACCGGCCTGGCCAATCGCCGCTACTTCGAGACGCGCCTGCAGGAGGCCCTCAGCCGCGCGCGGCGCGAGGGCGAGCGGCTCGGCCTGCTGTTCATCGACGTGAACCGGTTCAAGCAGGTCAACGACCAGCATGGCCACGCCGCCGGCGACGCGGTGCTGAAGGCCATGGCCCAGCGCCTGGCCGGCGCGCTGCGCCAGCACGACCTGGCGGCGCGCCTGGGCGGCGACGAGTTCGTCGTGCTCGTGGCCCCGCTGCGCGAGCCCGAGGCGCTGGCCACGCTGGTGAGCCACCTGGGCGAGGCGGTCGCCCGGCCGATCGACATCGGTGGCGGCCGCAGCCTCGAGGCCAGCGTCAGCATCGGCACGGCCGTGTACCCCGACGACGGCGGCGACGTCGACGCGCTGATGCGCCAGGCCGATGCGGCGATGTACGCCGTCAAGGCCGGCCACGCCGGGGCCGCGGCCCGGCGGCGGGCATGAGCCCGCCGGGCCGCCCCCGGGGCGAATACCGGCGTGCGCAGCACGGAGGTAGCCCAATGAGCCCGCCGGGCCGCTCCCAGGGCGAAAACCGGAGTGCGCAGCACGAAGGTAGCCCAGTGAGCCCGCCGGGAGGGTCGTCCCATGAGCCCGCCGGGCCGCTCCCCAGTGCCCATCCCGGCGCGCGCAGCGCGGAGGGGCGTCTCGTGAGCCCGACGCGCCTCGCGCGCCGACGCGTCGCGCTGGCCGGCGTGGGGGCGCTGCTCGCCGGCTGCGCCGCCCCGCCGCCGGCGCCGCCGGTCGCGCCGCCCTCGCCGCTGCCGCCACCGGCGGGGCAGCTCAGCCCGGCGCAGACCCAGGCGCTCGCCGGCCTCGGCTTCCAGCCCGGCGACGAGGGCTGGCAGCTCGACCTCGCGGTGAGCCTGCTGTTCGAGTTCGATTCGGACCGCCTGAAGCCCGAGCAGGCGGAGCGCGTGCGCCGCCTCGGCCGCAGCCTGCGCGAGATCGACGTGCCGGCGCTGCACGTGCTGGGGCACACCGACAACGTCGGGGCGCCCGAGTACAACCGCAGCCTCTCGCTGCGGCGCGCACGGGCGGTGGCCGCGGTGCTGGCGGAGGCCGGCTGGCCGCCGGCGCGGCTGAAGGCGGCCGGCCTGGGGATGGCGCGTCCGATCGCCGACAACCGCAGCGAGGAAGGTCGCGCGCGCAACCGGCGGGTCGCGCTGGTGGTCGTCACCGACTGGGCGCGCGGCCCGGACGACACGGCACCGGCCGCCCGGTCCGCGGACGGGCCGGACGGCCGGCCGCCGCGCCGGATGGCAGCGGGCCGACCCACCGGGACGTGATCCTCGGCGCGGCGCGTCGGAGGACGCCCGGCGCGCGGCGCATGCTGCTACAATGCCGGGTTCCTGCAGAATTCACAGCCCCGATGGCCCCTTGTCCGAGCGCATGCCGACCGCATGTTCCCGGGCGGCTGGTCGCAGCGGTGAGGCCGGTGGGAATGATCGACCTCCTTCCTCCCCTTGGGATGCCCGCCGCGACGTGTTGCGCTGCGCCGGCTGCTCCCGGTGGCTCCTGGCCTGTGCCAGCCGACGGACCGAGTTCATCCGCCGTCGGGCGCGCGCAGCGGCCGGTCATCGTCAGCCACGGCCCGCTCCGCAGCGGCCGTTCGAAGGAAGTCTCCATTCGGTCGTCGTTCCAGGTCGGTTCGTCCCTCCTCTGTCTCCCGGGCCCCAGCGGCCGTCTGCAGGCGCAGCCGGCGCGGGCTGTGCGGCGTGGCCGTGAGCGCTGCATCCTCGCGGGCCGCCCGGATGCCGACCACCTTCCCGTCCCGATGCCTCGTGCGAACCCGCAGCCGGTGCTGCGCCGCGGCGCGCTCCCCGCGCAGCCCGTGGCACGGCGCCCCCGTGTTGCCTCCCTTTCCTAGGAAAAGACCCCCATGGCCAAGGAAGAACTGATCGAAATGCAGGGCGTCGTCGACGAAATCCTGCCCGACGCGCGCTACCGCGTTACCCTGAACAACGGCCACACGCTGGTGGCCTACACCGCCGGGAAGATGCGCAAGCACCGCATCCGCATCCTGGCCGGCGACAGCGTCTCGCTCGAGCTGTCGCCCTATGACCTGACCAAGGGCCGGATCACCTTCCGGCACCTGGAAACGCGCGGCCCCGGGCCGACGCGCACCCAACGTCGATGACGCAGGACGACCCTGCGGCATCGCCCACCATCCACGGCCTGCATGTCCGCAGGCTGTTGGCGAGCACCGGCACGAGCTGGGGCATTTCTTCAACGCATCCAGCAAGGATCGACGACATGACGACGGAAACCGGAACCGTGAAATGGTTCAACGAGAGCAAGGGCTTCGGCTTCATCGCTCCCGACAATGGCGGCAAGGACCTGTTCGCCCACTTCAAGGAAATCCAGGGCACGGGCTTCAAGACCCTGGCCGAGAACCAGCGGGTGGAGTTCGAGGTCGGCCAAGGCCAGAAGGGCCCGCAGGCCATGCGCATCCGCGCGCTCTGAGCCCTGAGGCCGGGGCCGGGCCCTTGCGGCCTCGCCCCAGCCTGCGCCGGGCGGTGACAGCCACCGCCCTGGCGGGACCCGGCCCCTGCGGCCGTGCCCCGCCCGATTCCCTGAGTCCACCGAGGGTCTTTCCACCGCTGGATTGAGGCAATCGCCTCCCTATGGCGCCGATTGGCGCGTTTTCATTGTTCGTGGCGGGGGTCGCTCCTAGACTGTGCCGGTCCGTTGATCGGATCCATCCAGGAGAGACCCGTCATGAGCAGTGAATCGAAGTGCCCCTTCTCCGGCGCGGCCGCCGCGTCCGCCGCCCCCCACGCCGTCGCCAGCGCGCGCGGCAACCGCCAGTGGTGGCCGCAGCAGCTGAACCTGTCGGTGCTGCACCAGCACCCGGCCACCGGCAACCCGCTCGGCGCCGCCTTCGACTACCCGTCCGCCTTCGAGACCCTGGACCTCGATGCGGTGGTCGCCGACCTGAAGGCGCTGATGACCGATTCGCAGGCCTGGTGGCCGGCGGACTACGGCCACTACGGCCCGCTGTTCGTCCGCATGGCCTGGCATGCCGCCGGCACCTACCGCGTGTCCGACGGCCGCGGTGGCGCCGGCACCGGCGCGCAGCGCTTCGCGCCGCTGAACAGCTGGCCCGACAACGGCAACCTCGACAAGGCCCGCCGCCTGCTGTGGCCGATCAAGCAGAAGTACGGCCAGCAACTCTCCTGGGCCGACCTGCTGATCCTCACCGGCAACGTCGCGCTCGAGACCATGGGCTTCAAGACCTTCGGCTTCGCCGGCGGCCGGCCCGACATCTGGGAGCCCGAGCAGGACATCTACTGGGGCCCCGAGGGCGAGTGGCTGGCGACCAGCGACAAGCCGAACAGCCGCTACGCCGGCGACCGCGAGCTGGCGAACCCGCTGGCCGCGGTGCAGATGGGCCTGATCTACGTGAACCCGGAAGGCCCGGACGGCAAGCCCGACCCGGTGGCCTCGGGCCGTGACATCCGCGAGACCTTCAAGCGCATGGCGATGGACGACGAGGAGACCGTCGCGCTGGTGGCCGGCGGCCACACCTTCGGCAAGGCGCACGGAGCCGGCGATGCCAAGCTGGTCGGCGTCGAGCCCGAGGGCGCGGACATCGAGGAGATGGGCCTGGGCTGGCGCAATGCCCACGGCAGCGGCGTCGGAACGCATGCGACGACCAGCGGCATCGAGGGGGCGTGGAAGCCGAACCCGACCACCTGGGACAACGGCTACTTCGAGACCCTGTTCGGCTACGAGTGGGAGCTGACGAAGAGCCCGGCCGGTGCCCACCAGTGGCGGCCGAAGGACGGCGCCGGCGCCAACACCGTCGTCGACGCCCACGACCCGACCCGCTTCCATGCGCCGATGATGACCACCGCCGACCTGGCGCTGCGCTTCGACCCGGCCTACGAGAAGATCTCGCGCCGCTTCATGAACGACCCGGCGGCCTTTGCCGACGCCTTCGCGCGCGCCTGGTTCAAGCTGACCCACCGCGACATGGGCCCGCGCGCGCGCTACCTCGGCAAGCTGGTGCCGGCCGAGGTGCTGATCTGGCAGGACCCGGTGCCGCCGGTGGACCACCCGCTGGTCGACGCGGCCGACGTGGCGCAGCTGAAGCAGCAGGTGCTCGCCACGGGCCTGTCGGTGGCCGAGCTGGTCGCCACGGCCTGGGCCTCCGCGTCGACCTTCCGCGGCGGCGACAAGCGCGGCGGCGCCAACGGCGCGCGCATCCGGCTCGCGCCGCAGAAGGACTGGGTGGTCAACCGCCCGGCCGAACTGGCCCGGGTGCTGGCGACGCTCGAAGGCATCCAGCAGGGCTTCAACGCCGCACAGGCCGGTGGCAAGCGGATCTCGCTGGCCGACCTGATCGTGCTGGCCGGCGGCGCCGGCATCGAGGCGGCGGCGAAGGCGGGCGGCCACGAGATCGTCGTGCCCTTCACGCCGGGCCGCACCGATGCGAGCGCCGAGCAGACCGATGCCGAGTCCTTCGCGCTGCTCGAGCCGCGCGCCGACGGCTTCCGCAACTACCTGAAGCCGGGCCTGGAGCTGGTGGGTCCCGAGCTGCTGGTCGACAAGGCCCAGCTGCTGACGCTGAGCGCCCCGGAGATGACGGTGCTGCTCGGCGGCCTGCGCACGATCAACATCAACGCCGACCGCGCCCCGCACGGTGTGCTGACCACCCGCCCCGGCGTGCTGAGCACCGACTTCTTCACCCACCTGCTCGACATGGGCACGGTGTGGAAGCGCATCGACGGCCGCCCCGGCCTGCTCGAGGGCCGCGACCGCGTGAGCGGCGCGGTGAAGTGGACGGCCAGCACGGTCGACCTGGTGTTCGGCTCGAACGCGCAGCTGCGCGCCATCGCCGAGGTCTACGCCAGCGTCGACGCGGGGGCGAAGTTCCTGCAGGACTTCGTCGCCGCGTGGGTCAAGGTGATGAACCTGGATCGCTTCGACCTGCGGGGCTGAGCCCGCCGCGGCCGGACGGCGCCTCCCGGGCCGCCCGGCTGCACGCTCACGACGCTGCCGGCGCTCCGAGCGGCCTCACTGGCAGGAGAAGCTCGCCGCATCCTCCAGGCTGCCGGTGCCGCGGTAGCGCGCCACCTGCGGGTAGGGGCACAGCGGCCGGGTGCGCGTCGCGCTCCAGCTGGCCGGCAGGTCGGCGTTCACGCCGCCGGCATTGCCGGCGCCGCGGGCGCTGGCGGTCACGGCGCCCGGCACCTGGCCCTGCTCGACCCAGGCCACCAGCGGCGACAGCATGTCGAACTGGTCGGTGGCCGGGCCGCCCGAGCAGTGGTTCATGCCCGGCACGCGGTAGTAGCGCGCGAAGTCGCCGGCATTGCCGCCATTCGCGCGGCGCAGCGCCTCGTACCAGGCCGTGGTGTCGTCGGCCGAGAAGATCGGGTCGGCGGTGCCGTGGTAGACCATCACCTTCGCGCCGCGGCCTTTCAGCTGCGACAGGTCGCTCGGGTTCGGCGGCGTCATGAAGCTCATCGCCGACTCGGTGAAGGCGCCCGCGGTCGCGTTGATGCGCGCCACCATCTGGTCGACGCTGGCGGTGGCGGCGAACACGGGCCCGACGAAGGTCGCCGCGTCCTCGGGCGGCGACTGGAAGATCTGGCCGACGGCGACCGAGTCCAGGATGCTCGGCACGACGAACTTCCAGAAGCTCCAGCCGCCGGTCTGCAGGCCGTTGTCCCAGGGCCAGCTGGCGTAGACCTTGGTGCCGTTGCTGGTGGTCACGCCGGAGAAAATGCCGGCGATGGTCGTCTTCTGGGCCGCGGTCAGGCAGCTGCCGTCGCGGGCACCGGTGCAGGTCGGCACGTCGCGCGCCAGGTCGAAGGTGGCCTGGCAGGCGGTGGTGTCCTGCACCAGGCCGTCGGTCGCGCCGTCGAGCGCGTCGCAGCGCGCCAGCACCGCGTTGCTGACCAGCGTGCGCTCGGCCGCCGTGAAGCCGGTCGACGCATCGCCGGGCGTGCTGGCCAGCGTCAGGTAGCGCTGGTAGCCGCCGATGTTGGCCGTGGCCGCCTTCGGCAGGTTGAAGCCGGCGTTGCCGACCAGGTAGCCGTCGTACTGGTCGGGGTAGCGCGACGCGGCGACCAGGGTGTGGCGGCCGCCGTTCGAGCAGCCGCCGATGTAGGACCGGTCGGGGCCCTTGCCGTAGCCGGCCAGGATCAGCGCCTTGGCCATCGGGCCGACCTTGCCGACCGCCTGGTAGCCGTAGTCGAGCCGGGCCTGCGGGTCGTTGCCGAAGTTGGCCGTGCCGGCGGCGTTCTGCGCGCCGTTGTGGCCGGCGTCCGAGCTGACGACGGCGAAGCCGAGCTTCAGCGCGTTCGTCAGGCCGCCGCCGCCATTGACGGCGCCGGTGGCCGTGGCGACGCTGCCGTCGGTGCCGCCGTTGACCTGGTGGAAGAAGCGGCCGTTCCAGGCCGCCGGCAGGCGCGCCTCGAAGCCGATCGCGTAGTTGCCGTTCACGCCGGTGCGCGAGAACATCGTGCCGGTGACCCGGCAGTGGGCGGGGACGGGCGTGCCGGCCACCGTCAGCGTGCCGGCCGCGACGTCGGTGGCGGCGGTGACCGTGGTGTTGGCGAAGGAGAAGCCGGCCAGGCTGGCGCAGCCCCGCAGCGAGGCGCCGGTGGCCGGGCCGAGCTGCGGCAGCGGTGGCTCGCCGTCGTCGCCGCCGCAGGCGGCGAGCAGGCCGGCGAGGCCGAGCGTGAGGGGGAGGGCAAGGGCAGGGCGCATGGGGACGGGTCGGACTGCGGCGCGCCGGGATGGACGCCTCGACGACAATCTATTTCAGCGCCTGAATCATCGAATCCGGTTTCTCCCTATGAGGGTTGATCCGGAATGCTTCAGGTAATCGAGCATGCTTCCGGCTCCGTCGGGCGGGCAATCGGCAGCGAGAATCCCGCCATGCGCTCCCGCCTCGATCCCGACACCGACCGCACCCCGCGCGGCCGCCTGGCCCAGGCCCGCCTGCACGACGTGCTGGGCTACCACGTGGCCCAGGCGTCCATCGTCACCAATGCGGTCTTCGAGGCGCAGGTCGAGCCGGTGCTCGGCCTGCGCAAGGTGGAGTTCACGGTGCTCACGCTGATCGGCGAGAACCCCGGCGGCACGCCGGCCCAGCTCGCCCGGGCGCTCGCCTTCACGCCCGGCAACATCACGATGTGGGTGGACCGCCTGGTCGACAAGGGCCTGGTGCGCCGCGAGGCCGGCACCGCCGACAGGCGCGCCCAGCACCTCTACGCCACGCCCGAGGGCGAGGCCGTCGCGGCCGACGCCATCGCCCGCATCGTCGAGGCGGAAGACGCCCGCCTGCGCGGCCTCTCGCCGGCCGAGCGGGCGATGCTGGTCGAGCTGCTGCGCAAGGTCGCCGCGGCGCGCTGAGCGCGCGGCTCAGCGGCCCGGGCCGTCGGCCGCCACCGGCCCGGCCGTGCAGCGCGCCATCGTCAGCACGTCCTCGTAGCGGCCATCGCGCAGCGCGTAGCCGCGCAGCCGGCCCTCGGTGACGAAGCCGAAGCGTTCGTAGAGCGCGATCGCGCGCGCGTTGTCGACGAAGACGGTCAGTTCCAGCCGGCGCAGCCCCAGCCAGCGGTCGGCGAGCTCGCACAGCGCGGCCATCAGCGCGCTGCCGACGCCGCGGCCCTGGGCCTCGGGGTGGACGGAGATGCCCAGGTACATGGCGTGCCGGCGCCGCGGGTTCGGCCCGTCCGGGTGCAGGCCCGCGCTGCCCTCGACCCGGCCGTCGAGCTCGGCCACCAGCAGCAGGTCCGGCTGGTCCGGCCTGAAGCGCTCGGCCAGCCGCCCGCGCCACAGCGCCTCGTCCGCGTAGGGCAGCTGCAGCAGGCCGCGGTAGACCTGCGGGTGGCCCATGATCCGCGCCAGCGCGGCCGCGTCGTCGAGGCCGGCGCGGCGGACCGCGATGCCGCCCGCGGGCGCCGCAGGCCCGGCGTCGTCGGCCGCGCGGCGGTCCGCGCTCACGGCGCGCTCGCCTTCGGCTGGAACGCCGGGTCGCCCATCTGCCAGAGGAAGAAGCTCCAGACGTCGGCGGTTTCGTCGAGCTGCTGCGTGACGCTGGAGCCCATGCCGTGGCCGCCGTCGAAGTCCACCCGCAGCAGCACCGGCTTGCCGTTCGGGTTCGCGGCCTGCAGCCGGGCGGCCAGCTTGCCGGGCATCCAGGCATCGACGCGCGGGTCGTTCGCGCCGGTGGTGACGATCACCGCCGGGTAGGCGACGCCGTCGCGGATGCGGTGGTAGGGGCTGATCGCGAACATGGCACGGAAGTGCGCCGGGTTGGTCACGGTGCCGAACTCGGCGATGTTGGGCGCGCCGTTCGGCGTCAGCTCCATGCGCAGCATGTCGGACACGCCGACCGCGCTCTGCGCCGCCGCGAACAGCTCGGGCCGCTGCGTGATCGCGCCGCCGATCGTGATCCCGCCGGCGCTGCCGCCGGTGCCGGCCAGGGTGCGCGGGCTGGCCCAGCCCTGGTCGACCAGCCACTCGGCGCAGGCGATGAAGTCGCCGATGGTGTTCTGCTTGGTCTCGATGTAGCCGCCGCGGTGCCAGTCCTCGCCCAGCTCGCCGCCACCACGCACATGGCAGACCGCAGCCAGGCCGCCGCGCTCGATCCAGGCCAGCCGGGTCGGCGAGAAGCGCGGCTCCAGCGAGATGCCGTAGGCGCCGTAGCCGGTGACCACCGTCGGCCGGCCGCCGTCGCGGCGCGCCTGCTCGGCGGTGAGGCCGCGCGGCAGCAGCAGCGACATCGGCACCGCGGTGCCGTCGGCGGCGCGCACCATCACGCGCCGGCTCTCGACGCCCGACGCGTCCACCGTCGACGGCGGCTGCAGGCCCAGCGCCTCGCTGCGTCCGTCGCGCAGCGCGAAGACCTGCGGCGCGCGCGTCCAGCCCTCCAGCCGCACCAGCACGCCGCCGCGCGGCAGCGGCGCGAGCTCGCGCAGCGAGCCCTCGAAGGGCAGCGCGACCGGGGCCGCCGGGCCGGCCGGCGCACCGCTCGCGCGGTGTCGCAGCGGCACGCGCCACAGCCGGCTGACGCCACCGTCGAGCGCCTTCAGGTAGACGCCGTCGCGGCCGACGACGGCCGTCTGCAGCACCTGGTCGCCCGCCGGCAGCACCACCTGGCGGCGGCCGCTCGCCACGTCGATTGCCCACAGCTCGCGGCGCGAGGCGTTCCTCTGGCTGACGGCGTAGACGGTGCGGCCGACCAGCACCGCCTGCGTCACCTTGTCCTCGGGGCCGAGCAGCCGGCGCCAGCCCGCGCGCGCCGGCGCGGGCCCGCGCAGCGCGGCCACCGGCGCCAGCCAGTAGGAGCGCTCCGCCGCGTCGCCGTGCAGCACCTCGGCCATCGCCCACGACGAGCCGCCGACGGTGGACAGGTAGGGCAGGTCCGGGCGCTCGAAGCGGCGCGCCGGATCGGCCCCCCAGCCGAACACCGGCACGTCCTCGCCGTCCGGCCGGCCCAGCGTGTGGCGCCAGACGGTGCTCTGGTTGTAGCGCTCGTCGGCCGGGTGGCGGTTGTAGAAAAAGCCGCGGTTGCCGGGCAGCCAGGCCACGCCCGGCTCGTTCAGGCCGGTGCGGTCGATGCGCTCGCCGAGCAGGCGGCCGCTGGCGACGTCGATGACGTGCAGCACGCTGTCCTCGGAGCCGCCGAGCGACAGGCCGAGCGCGACCAGCCGGCCGTCCGGCGACGGCGAGGTCCAGTCGATCGCGTGGCGCCCGGGCCGGCCGGGCAGGGCCTCCGGGTCCAGCAGCAGGCGCTCCGGCCCGTCCAGGCCCTCCCGCATCCACAGCTTGCGCGAGGCCTCGCCGGGCAGGCGCTTCAGGTAGAAGGTGCGGCCGCCGGGACTCACGCTGACCTCGCCGACGTTGACCGACGCATCGGCCAGCGCGCCCAGGCGCTGGCGCAGCGCGGCGCGGCCCGGCAGCGTCGCCAGCACGGCGCCGGCATGCGCGGCCTGCGCCTTCAGCCAGGCCTGGAAGGCGGGCGACTTCATGTCCTCCATCCAGCGGTAGGGATCGACGACCGTGGTGCCGTGGTAGACGTCGGTGACCGGTTCGGACGGCGTGGGCGGCGGGGCCGGCGTCGCCGCGTGGCTGCCGGCGCCGAGCGTGGCGAGGCCGACGGCGGCCAGCACGGCCAGCGCGCGGGCGGGCTGCAGCAGCGGCCGCAGCAGGGAACGGGAAGGGGCGGGGTGGCGCGGCAGGCGCGGGGTGGGGCGCATCGGACGGCGTTCGGTGGAGCGGTGCTGCCAGCATACGCCCGCGCCGAGCCGCGCCGCCTCCACTAGACTGCGGCCGCGATGGACGAGCCCGAACCCGCCGCGGCTGCGGCCGCCGAAGTCACCCAGCTGCTGCAGCGCGCGGCCGCCGGCGACCGCGCCGCGGCCGACCGCGCCTTCAGCCTGCTGTACGACGAGCTGCGCCGCCAGGCGCGCCGGCGGCTGTGGCAGTCCGGCGAGGTCAGCGCGCTCGACACCACCGGGCTGGTGCACGAGGTCTACCTGCGGCTGCAGGCCGGCGCGCCGCGCGACTTCCCCGACCGCCGGCACTTCCTGTCGTACGCCGCGCGGGCGATGCGCGGCGTGGTGGTCGACGCGATCCGCGCGCGCCAGGCGCAGCGCCGCGGCGGCGAGTTCGAGCGCGTCACGCTCGGCACCGGCGTGCTGGAGTCGGTGGCCGTCGCGGACGACGCCGAGGTGCTGCGCGTGCACGAGAGCCTGGACGCGCTGGCCGAGGTCGACGAACGCCTGGCGCGCGTGGTGGAGCTGCGCTACTTCTGCGGCATGACCGAGGCCGAGGTGGCCGCCTGCCTCGAGGTGACCGAGCGCACCGTGCGCCGCGACTGGCAGAAGGCGCGCCTGATCCTGCTCACCAGCCTCGCGTGAGCGACGCGCCACCGCCGCCACCGCCGCCGCCCGGGCCGCCGCCGCCCGCGGGCACCGGCGCGGGCCGCATCGACGCGGCCCGCTGGGCCCGCCTGCTGCCGCTCATCGACGCGCTGGAGGCGCTGCCCGACGATGCCGCCCGCGAGGCCCGCCTGGCCGCGCTGCGCGCCGAGGACCCGTCGCTCGCCGACGAGCTGCCCGGCCTGCTGCAGCGCCTGGCCTCGCTCGACGACGAGGCCTTCATGCAGCACGGCCCGGCGGGCGTCGCCGCCCGCCCGGGGCCGGCGCCCGGCCGGCGCGTCGGCCCCTACCGGCTGCAGCGGCTGCTCGGCGAGGGCGGCATGGGCGCGGTCTGGCTGGCGCACCGCGACGACGGCCGCTACGAGGGCGAGGTGGCGATCAAGTTCCTGCACGCCGGCCGCGTCGGCCGCGGCGAGGAGGCCCGCTTCGCGCGCGAGGGCCGCATCCTGGCGCGGCTCGACCACCCGCACATCGCGCGCCTGCTGGACGCCGGCCTGCTCGACGGCGAGGCCGGCCTGCCCTGCCTGGTGCTGGAGTACGTGCGCGGCGAGCCGATCGACCGCTACTGCGAGCGGCTCGCGCTGGACCTGCGCGCCCGCATCGGCCTGTGCCTGGACGTGCTGGCGGCGGTGGCGCATGCCCACGAGCGGCTGATCCTGCACCGCGACCTGAAGCCGTCGAACATCCTCGTCACGGCCGAGGGCCAGGTGAAGCTGCTCGACTTCGGCATCGCGCGCCTGGTGGCGGACGAGGAGGCGGCCGAGACCGCGGCGCTGACCCAGCATGCCGGGCCGGTGTTCACGCCGATGTTCGCCGCGCCGGAGCAGATCCAGGGCCTGCCGCCGACGCCGGCCACCGATGTCTATGCGCTGGGCGTGCTGCTCTACCTGCTGCTCGGCGGCGGGCACCCGACCACCGGGGCACGCACCACGCCGCTGGAGCGGCTGCGCGCGGTGCTGGAGGTGCAGCCGCCGCGGCTGTCGGAACGGGTCGCGGCGCGCGGCGATGCGGCGGCCCGCCGCCTCGCGCGGCAGCTGCGCGGCGACCTCGACACCATCGTCGCGAAGGCGCTGAAGAAGGACCCGGCCGAGCGCTACCGCCAGGCCGACGACCTCGCCGACGACCTGCGCCGCCACCTGAGGGCCGAGCCGGTCGTTGCCCGGCCCGACCGCTGGAGCTACCGCGCGTCGCGCTTCGTGCGGCGCAACCGCCTGCCGGTGGCGCTGGGCGGCATGGCGCTGGCCGCGGTGCTGGCCACCGCCGCCGTCGCGGTGCGGCAGGCGCACGAGGCGACGCAGCAGCGCGAGGTGGCCAGCCTGCAGCGCCAGCGCGCCGAGGGCCTGGTCGAGTTCATGCTCGGCGACCTGCGCGAGCGTCTCGAGCCGCTGGGCCGCATCGACGTGCTGGACGCGGTCAGCCAGCGCGCGCTCGACTATTACGACGCGGCGCCGGCCGGCGAGGCGCTCGACGATGCCGGGCTCGGCCGCCAGGCGCGCGCGCTGCGCCAGCTGGGGCTGATCGAGCAGGCGCGCGGCCGCCTGCCCGAGGCGCGCCGCCACCTCGAGGCCGCGGCCGGGCGCAGTGCGCAGTGGCTGCAGCGCCGCCCGGACGATCCGCAGCGCCTGCTCGCGCATGCGCAGAGCGAGGCCGAGCTGGGCTACATGGCCGGCCTGTCGCTGGACTTCGAGGCCGCGCCCCCGCACTTCGAGCGCGCCCTGGCCGGCCTGGCCCGGGCGCGCCGGCAGCAGCCCGGCGACGTCGCGCTCGAGCTGGCCGAGGCCGACCTCGTGGCCCAGTACGGCCAGATCCACGTGGACGCCGACCACCCGCAGCGGGCGCTGCCGCTGCTGCGCCGTGCCGAGGCCACCTACCTGCGCCGGGTGGCCGGCCGCCCGGAACTGGCGGTGCGCCTGACGGAGGTGCGCGCCGCGATCGGCGACGCCCACTACGGGCTGGGCGAATACCGGCGCGCCGTCGACGCGCTGAGCCGGCTGGGCGAGGGCCTGCCGGCCCTGCCCGCCGCCGACCAGCGCGTGATCGACTCCCAGCTGGCGGCGCAGAACCGGCTGCAGGCCGCCTACCTGCGGATCGGCGACGCGGCGTCGGCGCGCCGCGTCGGCCGCGAGCTGGTGCAGCGCGCCGAGGCGATGGTCGCCCACGACCCGGAGAACCTGTCCAACCTCGACGCGCTCAGCTTCTACCGGGCGCAGTACGCCGAGGGCCTGGTGGCGCAGCAGTCGCCCGACGCGGCCGCGCAGATCGAGGCCATCGGCGCGGCCGTGCCCCAGCTGCTGGCCGCCAGCCCCGACGCCGCACGCACCTCGGTCACGCTGCGCGGCTGGTGGCTGGCGCTGCGCGCGGAATGGCGCGCCGACGATCCCGGCCTGCCCGCCGCACTGGCGGCGCTCGCCACCGAGACCGGTCGCGACCGCTCCGACCGGCTCTGCCTCGGCTGGGCGGCGCTGTGGCAGGGCGACCTGGCCGCGCGCGCCGGGCGGCCGGACGAGGCCGCGTCGCACTGGCGGCGCGCGCTGTCGCTGCTGCGCGAGCCCGGCGGCGAGGTGCCGCCCAGCGATTTCGCGGCCGCCTTCCGCGGCCACCTGGCCTGGCGCCTGGGTGACCGCGCGGCCGCCGAATCGGTGCTCGAGCGCCTGCGGCTGCGCGAGTTCCGGCACCCGATCGCGGCCGTGCTGGCGGCCCGGCTGGACGGTCCGCCGGCGCCCGAGGCCTTGCGCCGCTGGGCCGGCGTGCTCGGCGGGCAGGCCCGCTGAGCCGGCGCGGCCCCGCAGCGGTCGCTACTTCGCGGTGGGCATCGCGAACTCGGCGCCCTTGCCGATGCTGCCGGCCCAGCGCTGCATGATCGACTTCTGCTTCGTGTAGAAGCGCACGCCCTCCTCGCCATAGGCGTGCATGTCGCCGAACAGGCTCTTCTTCCAGCCGCCGAAGCCCTGCCACGCCATCGGCACGGGGATCGGCACGTTGATGCCGACCATGCCCACCTGCACCCGCCGGCCGAACTCGCGCGCCACGTTGCCGTCGCCGGTGAACAGGGCCACGCCGTTGCCGAACTCGTGCGCGTTGACGAGCTCGAGCGCGGCGGCGAAGTCGGGCACGCGCATGCAGGCCAGCACCGGGCCGAAGATCTCCTCGCGGTAGATCCGCATCGCCGGCGTCACGTGGTCGAACAGCGTGCCGCCGGTGAAGAAGCCGCCCTCGCAGCCGGGCACGCGGCAGCCGCGGCCGTCGACCACCAGCGTCGCGCCCTCCTCGACGCCCAGCGCCACGTAGCCTTCGATGCGCTCCAGCGCCTGGCGGGTCACGATCGGGCCCATCTCGGCCTCGGGGTCCATGCCGTCGCGCACCTTCAGCGCGCGCACGCGCTCGGCCAGCATCGGCACCACGCGGTCGGCCACGTCGCCGACCAGCACCGCGACGCTGATCGCCATGCAGCGTTCGCCCGCCGAGCCGTAGCCGGCGCCGATCAGCGCGTCCACCACCTGCTCGAGGTCCGCGTCGGGCATCACCACCAGGTGGTTCTTCGCGCCGCCCAGCGCCTGCACCCGCTTGCCGTGGCGCGCCCCGGTCTCGTACAGGTGCTGCGCGATCGGCGTCGAGCCGACGAAGCTGAGTGCCTTCACGTCCGGGTGCTCGAGCAGGGTGTCGACGGCCAGCTTGTCGCCCTGCACGACGTTGAACACCCCGTCCGGCAGCCCGGCCTGCTGCAGCAGATCGGCCAGCAGCAGGCTGGCGGAGGGGTCGCGCTCGCTGGGCTTCAGCACGAAGGCGTTGCCGGCGGCGATCGCCACCGGGAACATCCAGCACGGCACCATGCAGGGGAAGTTGAACGGGGTGACGCCGGCCACGACGCCGAGCGGCTGGCGCATCGTCCAGTTGTCGATGCCGGTGGACACCTGTTCCGAGTAATCGCCCTTCAGCAGCTGCGGGATGCCGCAGGCGAACTCGACGATCTCCAGCCCGCGCGTGACCTCGCCCTGGGCGTCGCTGAAGACCTTGCCGTGCTCGGCGGTGATGATCGCCGCCAGTGCATCGCGGTGGCGGTTCAGCAGCTCGAGGAACTTCTGCATCACGCGGGCGCGGCGGATTGGCGGCGTGTCGGCCCAGGCCGGAAAGGCGGCCTGCGCCGCCGCGACGGCCGCATTCACCTCGTCGACGGAAGCCAGCGCGACCTGGCGCGCCACCGCGCCGCTGGCGGGGTGGTAGACCGGCTGGCGCCGGCCGCTGCGGCCGGCCACCGCTCGGCCGGCGATGAAGTGGCCCACCTCGGTGGTGGCGGTGAAGGCTTCGGGAGCGCCCATGCGTGTCTCCTGGGGTGCGTGGATCCGGTGCCGGGCAGTCTAGGCAGCGCGGCCGGGCACCGCAATCGCGCCCGGCTGATTCCATCGTTCGATAAACTGAACGACGATGAAGGCCTCCGACCTCGATCCTCCCGGGCCCGCATCCGGGCGCGCCGGCCCGGCGGGCGGCCAGCGCATCGACCTGCTGTGGCCGCAGGTGCACACGCTGACGCTGCTGGCCCAGCTCGGCAGCTTCACCGCGGCGGCGCAGCGCCTCGGGCTCAGCAAGGCGGCGGTCAGCCAGCGCATCGCCGAGCTCGAGCGCGACGTCGGCCAGACCCTGGTGCAGCGCAGCAGCCGCTCGCTGCGCCTGACCGAGGCCGGCCGCACGCTGGTCGCGCAGAGCGTCGACGCCTTCGCGCAGATCGCGCGCGGCGTGGCCGAGGCGCGCGACCAGGCCGGTGCGCCGCGCGGGCTGGTGCGGGTGTCGGCGCCGGTGGCGCTCGGGCGGCAGCGCGTCGCGCCGGCGATCGCGGCCTTCTGCCGCGCCGAGCCGGCCGTGCGCGTCGAGCTGGACCTGTCGGACCGGCTGGTCACGCTCGCGCACGAGGGCTTCGACCTCGCGATCCGCCACGCCGGCGCGCCGCCCGACAACCACGTCGCCTGGCGGCTCGACGACTCGGCCTCGGTGATTGCGGCGAGCAGCGCCTACCTGCGCCGCCACGGCACGCCGGCGCACCCGGCCGACCTGGCGCGCCATGCCTGCCTGACCTACCTGCGCCCGGGGCCGGCGCTGTGGCCCTTCGAGCGCCGCGGCGCCGCGGGCGAGGAGCCGGAGCGGGTGCACGTCAACGTGCAGGGCCCGCTGCGCGCCAACAACAGCGAGGTGCTGCGCGACGCGGCGCTGGACGGGCTCGGCATCGCACTGCTGCCCGATTTCAGCGCGGCCGACGCGCTGGCGCGCGGGCGGCTGCGCCTGCTGCTGCCGCAGTGGCGCCCGGTGGCGGTGTTCGGCGATGCGATCTGGGCGCTGCGGCCCTGGGCGCCGCACACGCCGAAGGCGGTGCAGGCGCTGGTGGCGCACCTGCGCGAGGCCTTCCGCCGGCCGCCGGCGGCCTGAAAAGGCGGCCCGGCGCCGGCCTCGCCGCGTCAGGGCCGGCGCGCCGCGACCGGGGTGCAGGGCTCCAGCGTGGCCAGGTAGGCGATCAGCCGGCGCCGGGCGACCGGGCTGCTGACCTGCACGTCCATGGCCTGGCCCGGCACCCGGCTTTCCGGGTCGCTCAGCCAGGCGTCGAGCTCGGCCGGGGTCCAGGTGATGCCGGAGCGGCGCAGCGCCTCGGAGTAGCGGAAGCCGGGCTGGGTGGCGGCGGCGCGGCCGACCACGCCGCAGTGCGCCGGGCCCTCGCGGTGCATCCCGGTCGCATGGCAGCGCGCGCAGCGGCGCTGGTACACCGCGTGGCCGAGGCGCGCCTCCGGCTCGTCGGCCGGCGGGCTGCTGGCGCCCGGGGTGCTGGCCGACAGCAGCAGCGGCAGCGCGAGCAGCAGGAGCAGCGCCGCGCAGAGCCCCGCGCGGACCGCGCCCGGCCCGTCCCCGGCGGGGCGCGTGCGCTCGCTGCCCGCGCGGGGTGGCAAGCGGGGCGCGGGCGGCGGGCCGCCGCCGGGGTGCGGAGGCCGGTCCATGGCCGGTTGTCGGCGCGGACGGGTGGCGACTTGAGCGCGCCCCCAGGGCCGGGCGGTGGCCGTCCCGCCTCCCGCGGGGGTCGAGACAACTTGGGGAACCGAGGCCACCGGCAGGCCGCCCACCGGGGCGGCGACAATCGGGGGCTGCGCCGGCACCCGCCGGCGCCTTCGACCATGGACCTCGAGACCTTCCGCCGCCGCCTGACCGCCCACGGCGCCCTGCCCGTGCATGTGCGGCGCGTGCTGCGCCTGTGGTCGCAGGGCCTGCCGCAGGACCACGGCCGCCGCAAGCCGCAGGACACGCTGCCGGCCGCGGTGCGTGCCGAGCTGCCGGCGCTGCTGGCCGACCTGGAAGCGCTGGCCCGCGTGGACAGCGAGCACCCCGCGGCCGACGGCGCGCGCCGGCTGCTGGTCCGGCTGGCCGACGGCCAGGGCATCGAGGCGGTGCTGCTGCCGCGCGGCGGCCTGTGCGTGTCCACCCAGGTCGGCTGCGCGGTCGGCTGCGGCTTCTGCATGACCGGACGCAGCGGCCTGCTGCGCCAGCTGGGCAGCGCCGAGATCGTCGCGCAGGTCGCGCTGGCGCGGCGCCTGCGCGCCGTGCGCAAGGTGGTCTTCATGGGCATGGGCGAGCCGGCGCACAACCTCGATGCGGTGCTCGACGCGGTGGAGCTGCTGGGCACGCTGGGCGGCCTGGGCCACAAGGCGATCGTCGTCTCCAGCGTCGGCGACGCGCGGCTGTTCGAGCGCCTGCAGGCGCTGCCGCCGGGCGCGGTGCGGCCCGCGCTGGCGCTGTCGCTGCACAGCTGCGACGACGCGCGCCGCGAAGCCCTGCTGCCGCGCGCGCCGCGCCTTCCGGTGGCCGAGCTGGCCGCGGCCGCGACGCGCTGGGCGCGCGACAGCGGCTACCCGCTGCAGGTGCAGTGGACCCTGCTGGCCGGCCTGAACGATGGCGACGACGAGCTCGAGGGCCTGGTGCGGCTGTTCGCCGGGCAGCCGGCGATCGTCAACTTCATCCCGTGGAACACGGTCGAGGGCCTGCCCTGGCGGCGGCCCGACCCGGCGCGCAGTGTCACGATGGTGCGCGCGCTGCGCGAGCGCGGCGTGCTGGCCACCCTGCGCCAGTCGGCCGCGCAGGACGTCGACGGCGGCTGCGGCCAGCTGCGTGCCCGCGTCGACGGCGCTGCCGGTGCGGACGCGGTGCCGCTGCGTCGCATCGACCGAGCCCGGCCGGCCGCTGCAGCTGCTGCATGAGCGGCCTCGGCACCGGCGTGCTCGGCGGCGTGCTGCTGCACGTGGCCGGGCTGTGGACGCTGTCCGCGCTGGACGCCACCGGCAAGCACCTGGTGCTGGCCGGCGTGCCGCTGCTGATGCTGGCCTGGGCGCGCTATGCGCTGCACACGGCGCTGGTGGCCGTCGTCTGGTGGCCGCGCCGCGGGCACGCGCTGTGGGCGACACGCTCGCTGCCGCGCCAGCTGCAGCGCGGCGCGCTGATGGTGCTGACCACGGTGTCCTTCTTCGGCGTGCTGCGCCACCTGCCGCTGGCCGAGGCGACCGCGCTGAACTTCCTCGCGCCGGTGGTGCTGATGGCGCTGGCCCCCTGGCTGCTGCACGAGCCGCACCGCTGGCACCGCTGGGTCGGCGTGGGCATCGGCTTCCTCGGCATGCTGGTGGTGGTGCGTCCCGGCAGCAACCTGAGCCCGCTGGGCGTGGCCCTCGGCATCGCCAATGCGCTGGCCTTCGCGGCCTTCCAGATCTCGACCCGGCGCGTCGCCCACGACGATCCGCTGACCACCAACGCCTGGGGCGGCCTGGTCGGCACCGTGGTGCTGACCGCTGCGCTGCCGTGGACCTGGCAGACCCTGCAGCTGTCGTGGACGGACACCGCGCTGCTCGCCAGCACCGGGCTGACCGGCTTCCTCGGCCACTGGCTGCAGGCCGCGGCCTACCGCCGCACCCCGGCCACGCTGCTGGCGCCCTACAGCTACCTGCAGATCGTCTCGGCGGTGCTGTTCGGCTGGTGGGTGTTCCGCCAGCTGCCGGACCCGACCACGGCCGCCGGCATCGCGCTGATCTGCGCCGCCGGGGCCGGCGTCGCGATCGTCGAGCGGGCGATGGGGCGGCGCCTGCTGGCCGCCGCGGCCGCCGGCGACGCGCCGACAGCGGCCGACGCGCCGACGGTGCGCTGACGCAGCCGTGAACGAACCCGCCCCGCCGCGCGGGCGGCGCGGCCGTCAGTTGGCGAACGGCGAGTAGCGGCCGCCGGCATCACCGCCGCGGCCCGGCGCGAAGCTGATCCGGCGGCGCTCGTCGAGCCGCTCGGCGCCGCCGCGCCCCGCGAGCCGGCCCTCGACCAGCTCGTAGCCGAGCAGCGCGAACACCCGCTCGCCGAGGAAGATCGGGCGCGCATTGCCGTACCAGTCGACGCAGGAGGCCTGGCAGCCGTCGGGGGCCGGCGGGCCGGCGGTGGCCCGCAGCTCGCCCAGCCGCGAGAAGTCGAGCGCACGCTCGCGCAGCACCAGCACCGCGGCCGACCCGGCGGCGCCCGACGGGGCGGCCGCCACGCGCCGCGCCGCGTCGATCACCGGCAGGCCGAGCAGGCCTTCGTCCGGGCCGGTCGGCCGGTAGAAGAAGCCATGGCTGCGGGTCTCGCCCTGGCGCGCGGCGGCCTGCGCGATGACGCCGGCCAGCCGCGCGTCGCGGTCGAGCCGCAGGCTGCTGAAACGCAGCTCGGTGCCGGCGTTGCCGACCAGCACCGCATGCCGGCCCAGCGCCTCGATGCGCTCCACCGCATGGCCCGGCGCCAGTGCCGTCGCCTCCTGGCCGTCGCGCCAGCGCAGCGCCCAGGCCGCGTCGCCGCCGCCCCAGAGCAGCCAGTCTCCGACGTAGCGGTTCTGCAGCGGGCCGCCGTCGGGCCCGGGCAGGCGGCGGTAGTGCTCGCGCCGCGCGGCGCCGCGGCCGTCGCCGAACTCGGCCAGCGGCACGCGCAGCAGCGCCAGCCGGCCCGTGCCGCGCTCGGCGCCGAACATGCCCTCGCCGCGGCCCTGTTCGCGCACCAGCACGTTCAGCCGCCCCTCGCCGTCCTCCAGGAAGCTGAAGCTGTCCACCGGCACGCCGGCCGTCTTCAGGCCGCTCGGCGCGCCGCCGTCCAGCGGCAGGCGGAACACGGTCGAGGCCGGCGCGGCCGCCTCGGCCGGCTCGCCGCGGCCGAAGCGCGGCACCGGGCTGGTCCAGACATAGACCGAGCCGGCCGACACGTGGAAGACCCGGCCCTGCGGCCCGAGCACGCCGGTCGATTCGCAGCGCAGGTCGGCCCCGTCCGCCAGCGCGCAGCGGGTGACCTGGTGCAGCACCAGCGGCTGGGACGGGTCGAACTCGTCGTCGCTGCGGTAGATGCGGGTGGCCGGCAGGATGCGCCGGAAGTCGGCCGGCAGCGCCTGCGGCTGCCAGCGGCGCCACGCGGGCAGCAGCTCGGCCGGCGCGAACGGCCCCCAGACCGGCAGCGGCACCGGCGCGTAGAACACCAGCGTGCGCCCGATCAGGCGGCTCGCGTAGTTGCGCGAGGAGTAGTAGTCGCCGCTGCGCAGGTGGTGGGTCGCGCGGTGGCTCAGCCGGCCGTCGCGGTCCATCTCGAACAGGCCGATCTCGGTGCCGCCGCGGGCCGCGCTGTAGCCGACGACGACCACCGTCGAGCCCGACACCAGCAGCTCGTCGTACCAGGCGCCGCGCGGGTCGGCGCCGGGCGCGTAGGCGGCCTCCATCGCCACCGGCTCCAGCCGGTCGCCGCCGACGCGCACCGTGAACAGGCGCCCGCGCCGCAGGATCACGAGGTGCTCGCCGAGCGCCTTCACGATGCCCCCTTCGTCCACCCCCGCGGTCTGCACGTTGGTGATGCCGGCGTCCGCCGCGGCCTCGGCGGCCGACCCCTTGGCCGCCGCTGCCGGCGCGGGCGGCGGGGCCGCCATGGCCTGCGGCGCGGCCGAGTAGGCGACGGCCGGGCCGCTGGCCCGCGCGCTGCGCCGCTGCGCCTCGGCCCCTGCGCGCCAGCGCTGCAGCGCCTGCATCAGCTCGTCCTCGCTGCGGAAGGCGGTGAGCGTGGCCGCCGGCGCCTGCGCGGCGGACGGGTCGGTGGCGCTGCAGCCGGCCAGCAGGGCCAGGCAGGCGGCAAGGGCAAGGCGTGGGGACATCGGGCGATCCTCCGGTCGGTGGCGATGATGACTGACACGCACCGCACGCCGGATCGGGGTGACCGGGGCGGCTCTCCGCCTTGGCATGGGCCGCCGCCGTGGCCCGGGCCCATGCGCCGGGCGCCACCCGCGCTAAGCTCCGGGCCTCCACGAACCAGGAGCCCCCGGTGCTGCGCGACGACGTCTCGATCGACCAACTCCAGCGCGTGCAGGCCGGCACGCTGCCGGGCCAGTTCGGCCTCCGGCTGACGGCGCTGGCCGAGGGCCGGCTGGACTCGGAGATGACGGTGCTGCCGTGGATGTGGGCGCCGAACGGCTTCCTGCACGCGGCGGCGGTGATCGCGCTGGCCGACACGACCTGCGGGCAGGCCTGCTTCGCGCACCTGCCGGCCGGCGCGAAGCACTTCACCACCATCGAGCTGAAGAGCAACTTCCTCGGCACTGCGCGCGAGGGCACGGTGCGCTGCGAGGCGGTGGCCGAGCACCTCGGGCGGACGACCCAGGTCTGGGCGGCCCGCGTGTTCCGGCCGGCCGAGGCGGGGGACCGGCCGCTCGCGCTGTTCCGGTGTACCCAGATGGTGCTGTGGTGAGCGGCGCGGGCCGCCCTCCGCCGCGCGCGCCGGGCCGGGGTCCGGCCGGGCGGGGCGGGCCGTCGGAGGCCGGCCGCGGCCCGGCGCGTGCCGCCGGCGAGCGCCCGGCGGCCGCCCCGCCGCGGCCGCTGGACGACGCGGAACTCGAGCGCCTGCAGGCCCTGCTGGAGGCGGTGCCGGCCCCGCTGGAGCCGCTGGACGCGACCATGCTCGACGGCTTCCTCTGCGGGGTGCTGGTACAGCCGCGGCCGGTGCCGGAGTCGGCCTGGTTTCCGCACGTGCTCGACGCCGAGTCCGGCCGCCCGGCGCGGCCCGGCTACGACGCGGCGCCGCTGCGCGCGCTGGTGCGGCGCCGGCATGCGGAACTCGACGCGGCAATCGAGGCGCGCCGCTGGTTCGACCCCTGGGTGTTCGAACCGGAGGCGGATGATGAGGCGCCCGGCCCCACCCGCGCGCCGGCCGCGGACGATGGCCTCGCCGGGCTGGCTGGCCTGGCGGACGAGGACGGGTCGGAGGCGCACGGGGCCGACGGTGCACCGCCCGAGGTGCAGGCGGTCTATCCCTGGGTGGCCGGCTGCGTCACCGCACTCGACCTCTTCCCGGGCGTGATGGCGCTGACCGGCCCGGCGCTGGACGAGGCGCTGGTGCTGCTCTACCGCCACCTCGACCCCGAGGACCTGGAGGACGCCGACGCGATCCTCGAGACCATCGAGACGCTGGAGCCGGCCGAGGACCTGGCCACCGCGGTGGAGGAACTGGTGCGCGCCACGCTGCTGCTGGCCGACATCGGCCGGCCGCAGCGCCGGCCGCCCGCGGCGCCGGCCACCGCGCGGCGCCGGCCCCGCCCGGGGCGTCCGCCGCGCTGAACCGCCGCGCCGCGCCCGCGCGGGCGCCCCGCTGAGCCTTCCCGTCGCCGGCGCGGTCCGCCGCTCCCGCGGGGCGCGTGCCGCGGGCGGGGGTGGCGCCACCGGGCGCGTCACAGCACGCCGCGGCGCCGCGGCGGCCCGTCACGGCATGGGATCTTCGGCCGATATGCGGAGGCACCGCGCCCTCCACGCGCGGCCCCGGAGCATCCATGGCCATCACCTACGTTCCCGCCGAACCCCCCTCGTTGGGCGTGCTCGGCGACAACGCGCTGCTGATCGCGGTCGGCCTGAGCGCGGCCGTCGCGCTCGTCCTCGGCGGCCAGTACGCCGACCCGCGCACCGCCGTGCCGGCGACGCTCGCGCTGCTGGCGCTGACCGGCCTGGGCTACGCCACCGCCCGCGGCTCGCTGCTCAGCCGCCTGATCCTCACCGGCGTGATGGTGGGCTTCGTCAGCCTGCACATCCACCTCGCGCGCGGGCTGGCGGAGTTCCATTACGGCGTGTTCGTCGTGCTGGCGCTGCTGCTGGTCTACCGCGACTGGCGGCCGATCGTCGTCGCGGCGCTCGGCTTCGGCGTCGCGCAGCTGGCGATGGACCGGCTGCAGGCCGCCGGCTGGCCGGTCTACAACGGGGCCGAGGCCTCGCTGCCGCGCACGCTGCTGCACCTGGTGTTCATCGCGGCCCAGGCCGCGGCCGAGGTGGTGCTGGCGCGCGGCATGGCGGCGATGGCCGCCGAGGGCGAGGAGCTGTCCCGCCTCGTCGCCGAGGTGGACCAGGGCGAGGCCATCGCGCTGGACCTGCCGGAGCGCCCGCTGCGCACGCCCGGCGGCCGGGCCCTGTACCGCATGCTGCGCCGCATGGCCCGCGCCGTCAGCGCGCTGCGCCAGGGCTCCAGCCGGATCGACGCGGCCTGCCACGAGATCGCCTGCGGCAACCAGGACCTGAGCGCCCGCACCGAGCGGACGGCGCACAACCTCCAGCGCACCGCCGGCAGCATGGTCGACCTGACCACCGGCGCGCGCAGCGCCGACGACCAGGCCCGCCAGGCCGGCGCGCTGGCGCGCACCGCGCATGCCGTCGCGGTCGATGGCGGCGCAGTGATCGCGCGCGCGGTGCAGACCATGCAGGGCATCGCCGACAGCTCGCGGCGCATCGCCGAGATCACCGGGCTGATCGACGGCATTGCCTTCCGCACCAACCTGCTGGCGCTGAACGCCGCCGTCGAGGCCGCCCGCGCCGGCGACCAGGGCCGCGGCTTCGCGGTGGTGGCGGCCGAGGTGCGCAGCCTCGCCCAGCGCTCGGCCGACGCGGCGCGCGAGGTGCGCAGCCTGATCCTCGACAGCACCGAGCGCGTCGGCGAGGGCTCGGCGCTGATGGACCGTGCC
Organism: Pseudideonella sakaiensis; assembly: GCF_001293525.1. Lineage (GTDB taxonomy): Bacteria > Pseudomonadota > Gammaproteobacteria > Burkholderiales > Burkholderiaceae_C > Ideonella_A > Ideonella_A sakaiensis. The sequence continues at coordinate 69,403 of NZ_BBYR01000030.1, forward strand.
GGCAGCACGATGGACGACATCGTGGGCGCCGTGCGCGAAGTGCACGAGATCATGGCCACGCTCGGCGAGCGCAGCCGCCGCCAGACCGAGGAGGTGGAGGCCCTCGGCGACGTGATGCGCCAGATGGACCAGGCCACCCAGCAGAACGCGGCGATGGTGGAGCAGCTCGCGGCCGCCGCCGACAGCCTGAAGGCCCAGTCGGGCGAGCTGGTCGGCGCGGTCGAGGTCTTCGTCGCGCCGCCCGGGCCGGCCGCGGCCTGAGCGCCGCGCCGTCCCATCCCCTTCCCCCTGCCAGGAGATCCCCCGATGCCCGACCCCTCCCGCGACGTCGCTGCCCGGGCCGCCGCCGGCGACCTGAGCGCCCTCGACCAGGCCGAACTCGCCGCCGCCCGGACGCAGCGCGCCGTCTACGTCTACGAGGTGCCGGTGCGCCTGTGGCACTGGGTGAACGCCGGGGCGCTGCTGGTCCTCGCCGTCACCGGCTGGCTGATCGCCTCGCCCCCGCCGACGCCGGTCGGCGAGGCCAGCGCGCACTTCATCATGGGCAGCCTGCGCTTCGCGCACTTCGCTGCCGGCTGGATCCTCGCGGTCGGCCTGGCCGGCCGCACCTACTGGGCCTTCGCGGGCAACCCCTATGCGCGCGAGCTCTACTGGGTGCCGCTGTTCCAGCTCGCCTACTGGAAGGACCTGCTGGCGATGCTGCGCTGGTACGGCTTCCTCAGCGCGCGGCCCGGCCAGTACGTCGGCCACAACCCGCTGGCGCGCTTCGCGATGTTCTTCTGCTTCCTGCTGCCCTGCGTCTTCATGGTGCTGACCGGCTTCGCGCTCTATGCCGAAGGCCAGCAGGCCGGCAGCCTGTTCGACCACGCCTTCGGCTGGGTGATCCCGCTGTTCGGCTCCTCGCAGGACGTGCACACCGCGCACCACCTCGGCCTCTGGGCGCTGCTGTGCTTCGCGATGCTGCACGTGTACGCCGCGCTGCGCGAGGAGATCCTCGGCCGCTCCAGCATGCTCAGCACGATGGTCTCGGGCTGGCGGACCTTCAAGGATTGACGCGCGGCGCGGTCCCTCAGCCCCCGAAACAGCGCGCCGCGTGCAGCCCCAGCCCGGTCGCCACGCTGGCGAAGCGGTCGCCGCGCACCGCGCGGGCGCCCGGGAAGGCGGCCGCGATGCGCTGGGCGAGCAGGCGCAGGCCGGTCGAGCCGCCGGTGAAGAAGAGGGTGGCGATGCGCTCCGGGGCGAGGCCGGCGCGGGTGACGGTCTCGCGCGCGGCCTCGACGATGCGCGCCACGTCGGCCTCGATCGCGTCCACCGCGGTGGCCTCGTCGAGCCCGGCCGCCAGCCGCGCCTCCACCACCGACAGGTCGATGGTGGTCTGCCCGCCGTCGGCCACGTCGATCTTGGCCTGCTCGGCGCGGGCCGCGAGCTCGTGGCCGAGGCGCTCGCTGACGACCGTCATCAGCCGCGCGTGGTGGCGCGGGTCGGCGTAGTTGCCCTTGAGGGCGCGCAGCTCGGCCACCCGCTGCGGCGAGTAGACGGTGTTGATCAGGTGCCAGGTGGCGAGGTCGAAGTAGATGCCGCTGGGCACCTCGCGCGGGGCCGCGCCGCCCACGCTCGGGCCGAAGGCGCCATAGCCGAAGGCCGGCAGGATGGCGGCCAGTTCGATGCGGCGGTCGAAGTCGGTGCCGGCGAGGTGCACGCCGTGGTTGGCGAGCACGTCGTCGTGGCGCTCGACGCGCCGCGCGCGCGCCGGCCCGACGCGCACCACCGAGAAGTCCGAGGTGCCGCCGCCGATGTCGGCCACCAGCACGATCTCCTCCGCGCCGAGGTGGCGCTCGTGGTCGAAGGCGGCGGCGATCGGCTCGTACTGGAACTGCAGCTCGCGGAAGCCGACGCGCCGCGCGGCGCTGGCCAGCGCCTCCTGGGCCGCGGCGTCGCGCGCCGGGTCGTCGTCGACGAAGTGCACGGGGCGGCCCAGCACGGCGCGCTCGATCGGCGCACCGACGCGCGCCTCGGCGCAGCGCTTCAGGTGCAGCAGGTAGCCGGCGATGATGTCCAGGTACTTCACGCCGCGGCCGCCGCCGACGTCGGTGGTCTGCTCCACCAGCGCCGAGCCGAGGATGCTCTTCATCGAGCGCATCAGCCGGCCGTCCAGGCCATCGACGTAGGCGGCGACGGCCGCCCGGCCGAAGGCACGCGGCGGCCCGTCGTTCTCCGGCCCGTCGACGAAGTAGAAGACCGCGGTCGGCATCGTGCGGTGCTCGCCTTCCAGCGGCACCAGCGCGGTGGCGCCCGCGGGGCCCTCGGGCACGGCGATCGCGGAGTTCGAGGTGCCGAAGTCGATGGCGCAGTACATGGCGGGGCGGGAAGGCGGCCGTTCGGCGGGGGCGCGATCATAGGGGCGCCGCGCCCGCCGCGCACGCCCCGGACGCGCTAGTCGTAGCTTTCCGCGTCCGGGTCCGTCGCTTCCAGCTCGTAGGAGGCGGCCACCATCGCCAGCCGCGCGATCACGCCGTACATGTAGAAGCGGTTCGGCGCGCTCGCCCCCGGCTTCGCGCCGCGGCGCGGCAGCTGGTTCGACTCGGCGAAGGCCAGCGGCACGAAGCTCGCGCCCGGCGCATTCAGGTTCTCGTCGGCACCGCGCTCGGGATTGACGCGGTAGTAGCCGCCGACGACGTAGCGGTCGATCATCGTGACCACCGGCTCGGCCACCGCGTCGTTGATGCGCTCGTGGGTGGGCACGCCTTCCTGGAGGAAGAGCTCGTCGCCCGGCTCCGCCGGGGCCTGGCCCTCGGCGCGGCGCACGCGCGCGCGTTCGGCCAGCACCGCGACGTCGCGCGCCTCGCGCACCGTCAGCACGCCGAGCCGGTCCGGCCCGTCGTCGGCCTTCACCAGCACGAAGGGCTTCTCCTGGATCCCGTACTCCTTGTACTTGCGCCGCACCTTCGACAGCAGCGCGTCGGCGTGCGTGGTCAGCGCGTCCAGGCCGGCCGGCGACTCCAGGTCGACCCGGCCGGCGCGCGTGATCATCGGGTTGATCAGCCACGGGTCCATGCCGAGCATCTTCGCGAACTTCTTCGCCAGCTCCTCGTAGGCCTGGAAGTGCTTGGTCTTGCGCCGCACGCCCCAGCCCGCGTGCAGCGGCGGCAGCAGGTACTGCTCGTGCAGGTTCTGCAGCACCGCGGGCACGCCGTCGGCCAGGTCGTGGTTCAGCAGGATGGTGCAGGGGTCGAAGTCCTTCAGCAGCAGCCGGCCGCGCTGGCGCACAAGCGGCTCGATCGTCAGCGCGCTGCCGTCCGGCAGTGCCACCGGCGTCGGCGCCGTCACCGACTCGTCGAGCGTGCCCAGGCGCACGTTGAGGCCGGCCTGGTGGAAGATGCGCACCAGCCGCTCGACGTTCATCAGGTAGCCGTGGCGCGTGCTGCGGTCCGGGATCAGCAGCAGGTTCTTGGCCTCGGGGCAGATCTTCTCGATCGCCGCCATCGCCGCCTGCACCGCCAGCGGCAGCATCTCGTCGGTGAGGTTGTGGAAGCCGGTGGGGAAGAGGTGGGTGTCCACTGGCGCCAGCTTGAAGCCCGCGTTGCGCACGTCGACCGCGGTGTAGAACGGCGGCGTGTGCTCCATCCACTCGAGCCGGAACCAGCGCTCGATCGCCGGCAGCGACTCCAGGATGCGCTGCTCGAGTTCGTTGATCGGCCCGGTCAGGGCGGTGATGAGGTGAGGAACCATGGACGCCCCGGGGTGGCTGGCAGTGCTTTGCCGGGAATTCTAGGCACGCCGGGGATGCGCCCGACGAGGCCGGGGCCATGGCGGGCTTGCGCTGTCGGCCCTCGCGCCGGCAGCGCCCGCGCTGCCGTGGTGACATCATGACGACGGTCGCGCCGGCGCGCCCCTCCCGGCGGCGCCGGTAGCCGTCCCGCGCCAACCCGAGCCGTGCAGCACCCTCCCTTCACCTTGCTTCGGTGCGCGAGCGCCGGCATCGAGGCCGTGACGGCGGACACGGCGCTCGTGTTCGGCCGCCATACCCACGACCAGTACGGCGTCGGCCTGATCGAGCGCGGCGCGCAGCGATCGGCAAGCGGCCGGGGAGTCGTGGAAGCGGGTGCGGGCGACATCATCACCGTCAACCCGGGCGAGGTGCACGACGGGGCGCCGATCGGCGATGGCGGACGATCCTGGCGGATGCTCTACCTGGACCCTGCGCTCGTGGCCGAGCTCGGCGCCGACGTTGCGGGCGGATGGACGGCATCGGCCATCGAGTTCAGCCGGCCGACCGTCAGCGACGGGCGCATCGCAGGCCGCTTCAGAAGGCTCTTCCACGCAGTCACCGCGGGCGAGCCCGCAGCGCGGGACGGATGCTCAACGGACCAGGCGCTGCTGCTCCTGCTCGGCGACCTGCTGCAGGCCAGGCGCGCCGAGGGCCGCGCCGTGCCGGCCGGCATCGCGAGGGCGCGCGCGCGGATCGACGACGATCCGGGCGCCGCGCCGACCCTGGCCGACCTCGCGCACGAGGCCGGGCTCGGCCGCCACCAGTTCCTGCGGGCCTTCGCCCGGGCCACCGGACTGACGCCCCACGCCTACCTCGTGCAGCGGCGCATCCACCACGCGCGCCGGCTCATCGCCCGAGGCCTGCCGCTCGCCGATGCGGCCGCCGACGCCGGCTTTGCCGATCAGAGCCACATGACCCGGCTGTTCGTGCGCAGCTTCGGCATGTCGCCGGGGGCTTACGCCCGGGCCACTGCCTGATCCGACCCGCCTGCAATCTCATTCAAGACGGCCGGACGGGCGCGCGGCGAGCATCCGTGCGGAACCACCCCCACGAGGCCTGATCGTGTTCTCCTACGCGCCGTCCATCCGCCGCGACTTTCCCGAACTGGCCACCTGCGTGCTGCGCGTCGACGGCGTGACCACCGCCGCCACGGCGGCGGAGCCCGTGGCCCGGTTCCTCGCGCTGGCCCGCCGGCGCATGGCGGGGACGACGGAGGGCGGCCTGCCCGAGATCCAGGCCTGGCGGCGCGCGTTCGCGAAGATGGGCCTGAAGCCCACCCAGTACCGCTGTGCGTCGGAAGCCCTGCTTCGCCGGCTTCGCAAGGAAGACGGCCTGCCCTCCGTCCACCCCCTGGTGGACCTGTGCAATGCCGTGTCGGCGGGCTTCGCCATCCCGATCGCGGCCATCGACCTCGACCGGGTCGACGGCCGGCTCCGCGTGCAAGCCGCCAGCGGCACGGAGATCTACGAGACCTTCGCGGGCGACATCGAGCATCCGGAGGCCGGCGAGATCATCTTCGTCGATGCCGCCCACCGAGCCCACGCCCGGCGCTGGGCGAACCGCCAGAGCGGCCATTCGGCGGTGATGGACAGGACCACCCGTGCGCTCGTGGTGGCGGAGGCGTTGCACGACGGGGCGACCGCAGACCTCGTCCGGCTGATGGCGGCCTTGCGAACGTCGATCTCGGCGCTCTGGCCCCACGCGACGCTCACCGACGTGCCGGTGCCCTGAACGTCGCGCCCCTGCCCGCTCTGGGGCCGGCGGTGGCGCGTTCGCGGGCATCGGCGGCGCCGGCGGGAGAAATAAAAGGGGCCCCGGAGGGCCCCTGAGGATCGGCAGCGTCCGGCCCCGGGCCGGACGGGTGGGCGGATCAGTTGTGGTACGCCGTCTCGCCGTGCGAGGTGATGTCGAGGCCTTCGCGCTCCTCGTCTTCCGGCACGCGCAGGCCGATCACCATGTCGACGATCTTGAACGCGACGACCGAGACGACGCCCGACCAGACGATGGTCAGCAGCACGCCCTTCAGCTGCACCCAGACCTGCGACGCGATGGAGTAGGCGTCCGGCGCGATCGCCGTGGCCGTGACCCAGTCGCCCACCGCGCTCGGGCCGCCCAGGTTGGGCGAGTTGAACACGCCGGTCAGCAGCGCGCCGACGATGCCGCCGACGCCGTGCACGCCGAACACGTCCAGCGAGTCGTCCGCGCCGAGCATGCGCTTCAGGCCGTTGACACCCCACAGGCAGGCGAAGCCGGCGATGAAGCCGATCACGATGCCGCCGCCGATGCCGACGTTGCCGCAGGCCGGGGTGATCGCCACCAGGCCGGCCACCGCGCCCGAGGCCGCGCCGAGCATCGAGGCCTTGCCCTTCATCAGCGCTTCGCCGATGCACCAGGCCAGCACGGCGGCGGCGGTCGCGGCCAGCGTGTTGACGAAGGCCAGCGCGGCGAAGCCGTTGGCTTCCAGCGCGGAGCCGGCGTTGAAGCCGAACCAGCCCACCCACAGCAGCGAGGCACCGACCATCGTCAGCGTCAGCGAGTGCGGCGTCATCGATTCCTTGCCGAAGCCGATGCGCTTGCCGACCATGTAGGCACCCACCAGGCCGGCGACCGCGGCGTTGATGTGCACCACCGTGCCACCCGCGAAGTCCAGCGCGCCCCACTGCCAGATCAGGCCGGCCTTGCTGGTCATCTCGTCGGCCACCGCGGCCGAGGTGTAGGCGTCCGGACCCATCCAGAACCAGACCATGTGCGCCATCGGCGTGTAGCTGAAGGTGAACCACAGCACCATGAAGGCCAGCACCGCCGAGAACTTGATGCGCTCGGCGAAGGCGCCGACGATCAGGCAGCAGGTGATGCCGGCGAAGGTGGCCTGGAAGGCGGCGAACACGATCTCGGGGATGTAGACGCCCTTGCTGAAGGTCGCGCCGGGCGCGAAGGTGCCCGCGGCGTTGTCCCAGATGCCCTTGAGCATCACCCGGTCCAGCCCGCCGATGAACTTGTTGCCCTCGGTGAAGGCCAGGCTGTAGCCGTACAGCACCCACAGCACGACGATCATCGAGAAGGTGACCATCACCTGCATCAGCACCGACAGCATGTTCTTGCTGCGCACCAGGCCGCCGTAGAACAGCGCCAGGCCGGGCACAGTCATCATGATCACCAGCAGCGTGGCGACCATCATCCAGGCGGTGTCGCCCTTGTTGATCTGCGGCGCGGCGGCCGGTGCCGCGGACGCGGCATCGGCGGCGGCCGAGGCCGCGGGAGCCGCAGGCGCGGCGGCCGGCGCGGAGGCTTCGGTCGCGACGGCGGAGGCGGCGGCCTCGGGCGCGGAGGCCGGCTGCGCCAGGGCGGCGCCGGCGAAGCCCCAGGCCGCCAGGCCCAGGGCAAGGGATGCGATCAGTTTCTTCATGGTCGGATTCGGGTTCTCGGTTGGTCGGTGGCGGGCGGCTCAGCGGCCGCCGGGGCAGCGTCTCAGAGGGCGTCCTTGCCGGTCTCTCCGGTGCGGATGCGGACGACCTGCTCCAGCGCCGAGACGAAGATCTTCCCGTCGCCGATCTTTCCGGTGCGGGCGGCGGACTCGACCGCCTCGATCACGCGGTCGACGATCGCGTCGTCGACGGCGGCCTCGATCTTGACCTTGGGCAGGAAGTCGACGACGTACTCCGCGCCGCGGTACAGCTCGGTGTGGCCCTTCTGCCGGCCGAAGCCCTTGACCTCCGTCACCGTGACGCCCTGCACGCCGATGGCGCTGAGGGCCTCACGCACTTCGTCAAGCTTGAACGGCTTGACGATCGCAGTCACCATCTTCATAAGGTTTTCTCCCGGATTTGGATTGAGGGGTCAGAAGCTCTTGAGCACCGACAGCACGACGGTGTCCTTCGCCAGGTCCTTGCCCGATTGCGGGCCGAAGAAGATCCCGTCGCGGTTGGTGCCGACGTAGCTCGCGCCGAGCACGAAGCCGCTCAGGTCGTAGGTGACGCCGAGCTTGTAGTCGGTGATCTTCCCGGCCGCGCCCGGCACGTTGCGCACCTTCTGGTAGCCGACGTGGGCGTTGACGCCGAAGCCGCCGCCGAGGTCCTGCGCCAGCGACAGGTCCAGGTAGCCGGAGTTCTTCGTGTTCGGCGCGCCGAAGAAGTCCGAGGTGGCGTGCGAGTACTTCAGCGTCGCCGGGCCGAAGGTCGCGCCGACGTAGAGCTCGGTGTTGTCGATCTTCGTCGTGCCGCCCTTGCCGCTGCCCGGGTAGTAGTAGTAGATCGCGCCGACGTCCAGCCCGACCCCGCCGACCTCGGTCTTGAAGCCGCCGTAGAAGTCCATCTCGAGGTTGGCGCCGTTGTAGAAGGCGCTGTCGAGGTTCGAATTCCAGTTGCCGAGGTAGAAGCCCGACGGGTGGCTGAAATCGAAGCCGCCCTGCAGCGCCGGCTTCTTGTCGGTCTGCGAGATGCCGCGGAAGCGGTAGTCCGACACCAGGCTCAGGTTGCCCGTCACCGTCGGGCCGGTGGACTGTGCCAGGGCGCCGATGGACGTGAGGGCCAGCAGACCGGCGACGGCCCAGGAACGCGAGGTACTCATAGGTCTCCAGTGCGGGAAGAGCAGCGCCCGCGGGCGGGCCCGGGGCGGAAGGGGGTGGGAAGGAACGGCGTGGGGTCTTTGCAGAATCCATGCCACTGCGCCGGAAACAGGCGGACCGGGCCGGATCGGGGCGGGACCGGCCGTGCTGCACCAAGCGCGCTGCCGCGACCCGGAAATGCACCGAGGTGGTGCATCGGCGGCCCGGTATCCCCAGAACGTGGGAGGTCGCACCCCTCCGCAAGGGGTTCCCCGGGCCGTTTTCCCAAGGATGGGGCGCCGCACAGTGGCGCCATGTCGCTCGCGATCCTGCACAGCCGCGCGCTGCGCGGCCTGGACGCCCCGGTGGTCACCGTCGAGGTGCACCTGGCCAACGGCCTGCCGTACTTCGGCCTGGTCGGCCTGGCGGACACCGAGGTCAAGGAGGCGCGCGAGCGGGTGCGCGCGGCGCTGGTGAACAGCGGCCTCGCCTTCCCGCACGACAAGCGCATCACCGTCAGCCTCGCGCCGGCCGACCTGCCAAAGGACTCCGGCCGCTTCGACCTGCCGATCGCGCTCGGCATCCTGGCGGCCAGCGGCCAGCTGGAGCCGGCGCGGCTGGCCGCGCACGAGTTCGCCGGCGAACTGTCGCTCGGCGGCGAGCTGCGGCCGGTGCGCGGCGCGCTGGTGATGGCGCTGGCGCTGCAGCGCGACGGCGTGCCGCGCCGCCTGGTGCTGCCGCCGGGCAGCGCCGAGGAGGCGGCCCGGCTGGACGACGGGCCGGTGTGGCGCGCCGATCACCTGCTGGACGTGGTCGCCGCGGTGGCGCGGGCGGAGGCCACGCTGCCCCCGCCGCTGCCGGGCCGGCGGGCGCCCGGCCTGCGTCCGGCCGAGCCCGCGCCGGCGGTCGCCGCGCCCCCGGGTCCCGACCTGCGCGAGGTGCGCGGCCAGGCCGGCGCGCGCCGCGCGCTCGAGGTGGCGGCGGCCGGCGGGCACAGCTTGCTGCTGGTCGGCCCGCCCGGCACCGGCAAGTCCATGCTGGCGCAGCGCCTGCCCGGCCTGCTGCCGCCGCCGTCGCGCGAGGAGGCGCTCGCCTCCGCGGCCGTCTGGAGCCTCGCCGGCCGCTTCGACCCGGCGCAGTGGGGCCGGCGGGTGCTGCGTGCCCCCCACCATGGGGCCTCGGCACCGGCGCTGGTCGGCGGCGGGTCGCCGCCGCGGCCGGGCGAGATCTCGCTCGCCCATGCGGGCGTGCTCTTCCTCGACGAGCTGCCCGAGTTCCCGCGTGCCGCGCTGGAGGCGCTGCGCGAGCCGCTGGAGTCGGGCCGCGTGACGATCTCGCGTGCGCTGCACCAGGCCGAGTTTCCGGCCCGCTTCCAGCTCGTCGCGGCGATGAACCCCTGCCCCTGCGGCCACCACGGCAGCCCGCTGCGGGCCTGCCGCTGCCCGCCGGACCGGGTGCAGCGGTACCAGGGCCGGCTCAGCGGCCCGCTGCTCGACCGCATCGACCTGCAGGTGGAGGTGCCGGCGATCGAGGCCGTGGTGCTGGCCGGGCTGCCGGCCGGCGAAGACAGCGCCACGGTGGCGGCCCGCGTCGCCACCGCGCGGCAGCGGCAGCAGGCGCGGCAGGGCGCGCCGAACGCCACGCTCGAGGGGGGCGCGCTGGACCGCCACGCGGCACCGACACCCGACGCGCAGCGCTTCCTGCAGGCCGCCGCCGGGCGGCTCGGCTGGTCGGCCCGCGGCTACCACCGCGTGCTGCGCATCGCCCGCACGGTGGCCGACCTCGCCGGCGCGCCGGCCGCCGACGTGGCGCACGTGGCGGAGGCGATCCAGTACCGGCGGGTGCTGGCCGCGGGGTGAGCGCGGGGCGCAGGCGTGCCGCGGTTCAGCGCGGTCCGAAGGCCGCGGCCGCCCAGGTCTCGACCGGCTGGAAGCCCGGGTCGGCGCGGCAGATTGCTTCGGTCTCGGCCCAGATCTCGGCGTCGCTGCGCGTGAGGTCGAGCGGATCGCCGTGCGGCTGGGGCACGTACCACGGCGTGTCGAGGTAGACCTCGACGGTGTTGCCTTCGATGTCCGCGAAGTAGATGGACAGCGCGTTGCCGTGGTTCATGCCGCGCATCTGTTCGGCGCCGTGCGCCAGCGCGCGCTCGCGCACGCGGCGCAGGTCGTCGATCGCGGCCACCTTGAACGACAGCTGCATCACCGTGCTCGGTGCGCCGGCGCCGCGGCCGCTCGCCAGCACGAGCTGGTGGTGCTGCTGCGGCGAGCCGCTGAGGAAGTGCAGTTGCATCCGGAAATTGCGGCCCTCGCCCTGGTCGGTCAGGCGCAGGCCGAAGACCTCGGTGTAGAAGCGGGTCATCGCGGCGATGTCGCGCACGAAGATGCCGAAGTGCGAGAGCTGGGGCGTGGCGCCGGCCACGGCGGTCGGGGGGGTCATGGGGTCCTCCGGTCTGCAGGCGGCGCTGCAGGGTCGTCTGAGAGCGGGCGGCCTGCCGCCGGCCACCGCGCTGCCTCGCGGTGGGCCCTGCGCGGGTCCTTGCGGGCGGCCGGCATCACGGGCGCAGCACGAGCTTGCCGACGGTGTCCGGCGCGTCCAGCAGCGCGTGCGCGCGCCGCGCCTCGGCCAGCGGCAGCACGGTCGCACGCGGGGCGCGCACGCGGCCGCTGGCCAGCGCCTCGATCGCCGCCTGCATCAGGGCACGGCGGCGCTCGGGGTCGGCATCGAAGGCGTGCATCGAGAAGGTCCGCACCGCGAGGCTGTGGCCCAGCAGCGCGCGCAGCGTGGCGAAGACATCGGCCGAGGGCGGCCCGCCGAGCACGTTGTACGACACGGCGAGCCCGTGCGGCGCCAGCGCATGCAGGCAGGCGATGAAGAGCTCGGCTCCCACCGGGTCGAGCGCCAGGTCGACGCCGCGGCCGTCCGTCCGCTCGCGCACGGCCGCGGCCAGCGTCGCCGGGTCCGAGGGCAGCACGTGGTCGGCACCCTGCTCGTGCAGGTGCGCGCGCTTGGCGTCGCTGCGCGCGGTGGCGATCACGGCCAGGCCCTGCGCCCGCGCCAGCTGCAGCATCGCGGAGGCGACGCCCCCGGCCGCGGCGGTCAGCAGCACGCTGCGCGGCGGCACGGCACTGCCGACGCCGAAGAGCAGGGCCTGCGCCAGCTGGAAGTTCGGAAGGCTGGCGGCATCCACCGGGTCCAGGTCGTCCGGCAGGCGGTACAGCGCGTCGGCCGGGGCACACGCGTACTCGGCGTAGCCGCCGCCGCGCTGCGGCAGCTCGCGCGCGCTCAGCAGCACGCGTTGGCCCAGGCGCAGGCCGGCCGCGCCGGGGCCGAGCGCGTCGACCGTGCCGACCAGCTCGTTGCCCGGAATGGCCGGCAGCGGGGGCATCCACTTGTAGCGGCCGGTGCGGATCAAGGCGTCGGGCCGGCCGACGCCGATCGCCTCGGCGCGCACCCGGGCCTCGCCCGGGCCAGGCTCGGGCCTTGGCAGGTCGGTGAGTTCGAGGGCCTCGGGGCCCCCCGGCTGGCGCACGACGACGGCGAGCATGCGGTTCTCCGGGCTCAGCGCTGAAAACCTTGCACGGGGACCTGGCGGGGAGCCGGCTTCACAGCCGCTGGATGCGCGCGTCGGCGATCACGCGGCTCCACTTCTGCACCTCGGCGGCGACCATCGCGGTCATCTCCTGCGGGCTGCTGCCGCGCGCCTCGCCGCCCATCTCCTCGAGGCGGCTGCGCACGGTGGGCAGCTGCAGGGCCTTCTGGGTCTCGGCATGCAGTCGCTCGACGATCGGCTGCGGCGTGCCGGCCGGCAGCATCCAGCCGGCCCAGGACCGCACGTCGAAGCCGGCCACGCCCTGCTCGGCGACCGTCGGCAGCTCGGGCATGCCGGCCCAGCGGGCCGGGCCGGTGGTGGCCACCGGCCGCAGCTTGCCGGCCTTGATCTGCGGCAGCGCGGCCGTCGCCGGTGCGATCACCATCGGCACCTCGTTGCCCAGCAGCGCGGTGAGGGAGGCCGCGTCACCGCGGAAGGGCACGTGCAGCATCGGGATGCCGGCCGACTTGCCGAGCAGCTCGCCGACCAGGTGGTGCGTCGAGCCCACGCCGGCCGAGCCGTAGGCGATGCCGCCGTTCGTCGCCTTCGCCTGCGCCGCCACCTCGGCCAGCGTGCGCAGGTTCGACGCGGGGTTGACCAGCAGCAGGAAGGGAAAGAAGGTGATCGTCGACACCATCTGGAAGCTGCCGACCGTCTGGTAAGGCAGCTTCTCGTAGAGCGCTCCCGCGACGGCATGTCCGCCGGTCGCCAGCAGCAGCGTGTGGCCGTCGGGCGCGGCGCGGGCCACGGCGGCCGACGCGAGGGTGCCGCCGGCGCCGGTCACCGCCTCGACGACGATCGGCTGGCCCAGGCCCCTGGCCATCTCCGCGCCGAGCAGGCGGGCGATGGTGTCGGCATTGCCGCCTGCGGCGAAGCCCTGCAGGGCCTTCAAGGGGCGGGCGGGCCAGGTCTCGGCTCGGGCGGCGAGCGGGGCGGCCAGGCTGGCCAGCCCCGCCGCGAGCAGGTCGCGGCGCTGGATCATCGGTGTCTCCGGATGCGTTGTCGTCGCCGCCGTCACCGGCGCCGAGGCGCCGCTGCGGAGGCGTTCGTCTTCAGGCCTGCGCGACCACCGGGTTGCGCAGCGTGCCGATGGCCTCGATCTCGACCTCGACGGTGTCGCCGGGCCGCATGAAGCGCGGCGGCTTGCGGCTCCAGCCGACGCCGGCGGGCGTGCCGGTCACGATCACGTCGCCGGGCACCAGCGTGAAGATGGTCGACGCGTAGGCGATCAGCCGCGGGATCGGGAAGATCATGTGGCCGGTGTGGCTGTCCTGCACCGTCTCGCCGTTCAGGCGCGTGCGCAGCCGCAGTGCGCGGCCCGGCGCGATCTCGTCGGCCGTGACCATCCACGGGCCGAAGGCGCCGGTGCCTTCGAAGTTCTTGCCCGAGGCGATCTGCTTCGCGTGGAACTGCCACTCGCGCACGCTGGCGTCGTTGTAGACCGAGTAGCCGGCCACGTGCGCCCAGGCCTCGGACTCGGGGATGTCGCGGCCGCCCGCACCGATCACCACCGCCAGCTCGCCTTCCCAGTCCAGCGATTCGGAGACCCGGGGCCGCACGATGGGCGCATCGTGCGCGACCTGCGAGCGCCAGACGCGCAGGAAGATCGGCGGCTGCTCGGACAGCTCGCGCTGCATGCCGGCGGCCAGCACCTCCTGGTGGTGGTCCATGTAGTTGCGCACCGCGCAGACGATCTTCTCCGGCCGCGGAATCACCGGCAGCAGCGTGAGCCCGGCCAGCGGCAGCTCGGCCGCCAGGCCGCGCACCAGCGCGTCACGCTCGGCGAAGCCTGGGCTGCCGATGAAGGCGGCGAGGGTGGCCTGCCCGCTGCGCTCGGCCAGCGGTGCCACGCCGTCCCCGACGACGACCCCCCAGCCTTCGTGGCCCTGGTGCAGGTAGGACAGCAGCTTCATGTGCGCTCCGGAGTGGAATATGCGCCATTCTATGTTTTGTGCATAAAAAATGGAATCGAGCGTAAACCCGGATGGCCGGCCGGACGCGAAGGCGGCGGCAACGACGGACGGACGAGCGGCAGCGGCCGCGCCCCGGGGATCGGGGCGCGGCGGGAAGCGGGCGTCAGGCCGCCGGGCGGCGGCGCGTGTCAGCGCTCGCTGCGGCCGGTGGCGGCGAAGGCCGCCTCCACCTGGCGCAGCGTGCCGCGGATGTGCTCGCCCAGCAGCGCGCAGGCCGTGGCCGCGTCGCGCTGCAGCGTGGCGTCCATCAGGCGCCGGTGGTCGGCGCTCTTGCGGCGGGCCTGGGTGCGGTGGCGCGCCGCGAAGCGGCGGTAGCGTTCGGCCTGGTCGAACAGGCTCGCGCTCCAGGCCTTCAGCCGCATCGACGCGCAGGCGGCCAGCATCGCGGCGTGGAAGTCGCGGTGCAGCGCGCTCCAGCCGTCGTCGAGGATCAGCGGGCCGTCGGACAGGCGCGACTCCACCTTCTCCAGCCGATGGAAGGCCGCGACGATGCCGGCCTCCCAGGCGTCGTCGCCGGCGCGGATGGCCTCGTCCAGGGCCGGCAGGTCCAGCGTCAGGCGCAGGCGCGTGATGTCCCGCAGGTCCTCGGCCGACATCGCCGCCACGCGGAAACCGCGGCGCTCGTCGGCCCGCACGAGGCCTTCCTGAGAGAGCCGGCTCAGGGCCTCGCGCAGCGGGCTGCTGGAGCAGCCGTAGGTGTCCTGCAGTTCATCGACCTTCAGCTTGCTGCCGGGCGCATGGCGGCCGGTCAGCACGTCGTGGCGCAGGCGCTGGAAGGCCTGATCGACGAGCGGCGGTGCGGGGTCGGGCATGGGTCCGCCTTTTCTGCGTGGTGCGCATTCTAGGCACCGAGCGCGCCCTTCGCCGCCGCCCGTCGCGCGGCGCCCGCCGCGCTCAGCTGAACGCCGCGATCCCCGTGATCGCCCGCCCCAGGATCAGCGCATGCACGTCGTGCGTGCCCTCGTAGGTGTTCACCACCTCGAGGTTGACCAGGTGGCGCGCCACGCCGAACTCGTCGCTGATGCCGTTGCCGCCGAGCATGTCGCGCGCGGTGCGGGCGATGTCCAGCGCCTTGCCGCAGCTGTTGCGCTTCAGGATGCTGGTGATCTCGACCGACGCCGTGCCCTCGTCCTTCATGCGCCCCAGCCGCAGGCAGGCCTGCAGGCCGAGCGCGATCTCGGTCTGCATGTCGGCCAGCTTCTTCTGCACCAGCTGGTTGGCGGCCAGCGGGCGGCCGAACTGGCGGCGGTCCAGCGTGTACTGGCGGGCGGTGTGGAAGCAGAACTCGGCGGCGCCCAGCGCGCCCCAGGCGATGCCGTAGCGCGCGGAGTTCAGGCAGGTGAAGGGGCCCTTCAGGCCGCGCACCTCGGGGAAGGCGTTCTCCTCGGGGCAGAACACGCCGTCCATCACGATCTCGCCGGTCAGGCTGGCGCGCAGGCCGACCTTGCCGTGCACCGCGGGGGCGCTCAGCCCCTTCCAGCCCTTCTCCAGGATGAAGCCGCGGATCTGCCCCGCATCGTCCTTGGCCCAGACGACGAAGACGTCGGCGATCGGGCTGTTGGTGATCCACATCTTGGCGCCGGTGAGCGAATAGCCGCCGTCGACCTTCTTCGCGCGGGTGACCATGCTGCCGGGGTCGGAGCCGTGGTCGGGTTCGGTCAGGCCGAAGCAGCCGATCCACTCGCCGCGCGCGAGCTTCGGCAGGTACTTCTGCTTCTGCGCCTCGCTGCCGAACTCGAAGATCGGGACCATCACCAGCGAGGACTGGACGCTCATCATCGAGCGGTAGCCCGAGTCCACGTGCTCCACCTCGCGCGCGACCAGGCCGTAGCAGACATAGTTCAGGCCCGCGCCGCCGTAGGCCTCGGGGATGGTCGGGCCCAGCAGGCCGAGCTCGCCCATCTCGCGGAAGATCGCCGGGTCGGTCTTCTCGTGGCGGAAGGCCTCGAGCACGCGTGGCGCGAGGCGCTCCTGGCAGTAGCTGCGCGCGGCGTCGCGCACCGCGCGCTCGTCGTCGCTCAGCTGCTGGTCCAGCAGCAGCGGGTCGTCCCAGTGGAAGCGGGCGGGGGCGGAGGCGGTGTGAGCGGAGGGCATGGGCAGGGCCGTTCGTGTCGACGCGGGATCCGGCACTCTACGGGCCGGCCCGGGCCCGGGCAACCGATTTGTGTGCACCCACTCGTGAGCGTTCCGCACAGGACGGGCAGTCGGCGCCCGGTGCGGCGAGAATCGCCGGATGCGGCGCAAGCTTCCCTCCACCGTGGCCCTGGCCGCCTTCGAGGCCGCCGCGCGCCACCAGAGCTACACCAAGGCGGCGCAGGAGCTGTCCGTCACCCAGGGCGCGGTGTGCCGCCAGATCGCCGCGCTCGAGGCCTTCCTCGGCGTGCGCCTGTTCCAGCGCAGCCGCCGTGGCGTCGCGCTGACCGAGGCCGGCAGCGGCTACGCCCGGCAGGTGCGGCTGCGCCTCGACGAGGTCGAGCGCGATGCGCTGCTGCTGATGGCCGACGGCGGGCCGGGGGCCGCGCTCGAGCTGGGCGTGGTGCCCACCTTCGCCACCCGCTGGCTGCTGCCGCGCCTGGGCCGCTTCCGCGCCGCCCATCCCGGTGTGCAGGTCCACCTGCATGCCCAGACCCGGCCCTTCCTGTTCGACGGCACGCCCTACGACGCCGCGATCCACGTCGGCAGCGCGCCCTGGCCCGGCACCACCGGCCACC
This sequence comes from Pseudideonella sakaiensis, assembly GCF_001293525.1. Taxonomy (GTDB): domain Bacteria; phylum Pseudomonadota; class Gammaproteobacteria; order Burkholderiales; family Burkholderiaceae_C; genus Ideonella_A; species Ideonella_A sakaiensis. The sequence continues at coordinate 85,988 of NZ_BBYR01000030.1, forward strand.
GCCTGATGGACGAGGGCGTGCTGCCGGTCTGCGCGCCGGCGCTGGCCGCCGCCCGCCGCTGCTTCGGCGCGGCCGACTGGGCCGGGCAGACGCTGCTGCACCAGAGCACGCGCCCGCACGCCTGGCGCGAGTGGTTCGCCGCCCAGGGCCTGCAGGTGGACGGCGACATGGCCGGCCCGCGCATGGAGCTGCTGTCGATGCTGGCCGAGGCCGCGGTGCACGGCCAGGGCATCGCGCTGCTGCCGCCCTTCCTGATCGGTGACGAGCTCGCGTCGGGCCGCCTGGTGCCGGTCGCCGAGGCGCCGGTGCCCAGCGGCCGGCGCTACTACCTGATCGTGCCGGAGCACAAGGCCGGCCGGCCGGCGCTGCAGGCCTTCGAAGCCTGGCTGCGCGCCGAGGCCGCGGCGGTGGACGCGGTGGGCTATGCCGCCGCGGCAGGCGGCCCCGGCGGCTCCGGCTCCGCCGCCGACGCCGGCGGGATCGACGGCGCCGGCCAGGCCGGCGGCAGCACTTCCGACGAGCACGCGTCGAGTGCGCGCAGCACGGCGTCCCAGCCGTGCCGCGGCGCCCAGCCGAGCACGGCGCGCGCCCGAGCGGGGTCGTAGACCCGGTCGATCCGGGCCGGCAGCGCCCAGCCGCGGGCCGCGAAGGCCGCGACCAGGTCCGGCGCACGCTGCCGCAGCACCGCGGCCGCGTCCTGCCAGAGCGCCGGGGCGTCCTCGGGCAGGAAGGGCGTGGCGCCCGACACGACGAAGCAGCGCACCTGGCCCGGCGGGCCCGGCCGCGCCAGCGCCAGCGCATGCGCCGCGGCGACGTCGCGCGCATCGACGCCGCGGTGCAGCCGGTAGACCGCCATCGCCGACGCCGGCTCGGGGAAACAGCGCGACATGCGCAGCACGGTCACCGCCAGGCCGTGCGCCGACGCGGCCTCGGCCAGCACCGCCTCGGCCGCGAGCTTGCTGCGGTGGTAGACATCGCGCGGCGCGGGCGGCGTGTCCTCGTCGACCCAGCCGGCGCGGCCGGGCGGCGTCGACGCCGCGCCGTAGAGCGCGGTGGTGCTGGTGTAGACCACCTGCCGCACGCCCGCGGCCGCCGCGCAGCGCAGCAGGCGGCGCGTGGCGGCCACGTTGATGCGCTCGAACTCGGCGTCCGGCACGCGGCCGACCTGCGGCGCGTGCAGCGCGGCGGTGTGCACCAGCGCCTGCCGGCCCGCGAGCGCGCGTTCGAGCAGCGCCTCGTCGTCGAGCTCGCCGACCCACTGGGCCGTCGACGAGGGCGCGCGGTCCAGCCCGGCCACCGGACCGGTGCGGGCAAGGCGGACCCAGACCGCGCGGCCGACGCGCCCGCTCGCGCCGGTGACGAGCACGCTCATCGGGCCCGCGCCGTTCGACGCATGCCGGGGTGGGGGCCGGGCGCGGCCCGGCGGGCGCGCCGGAGGTCCTCGCCGCCCGCGACGCGGCCGCGCCGGCGCGGGCTCACTGCCACCGCAGCGCTGCCAGGTCGTTCGCGAACACCGGCGAGCTGCTCCAGACGCCGACCAGGCCCTTGCGCGACACGGCGAACTGCGGGAGCTGGAACAGCCAGGCGCTGGCTGCATCGTCGGCCAGCTGGCGCTGCAGGTCGCCGATCAGCGCCAGCCGCAGCCGCGGCTCGGTGGTCGCGGCGAACTTCGCGTAGAGCGTGCGGTAGGCGGCGCTGTCGTAGCCGTGGTAGTAGGCCGGGTCGGCGTAGCGGTCCAGGTCGAGCGGCTCGACGTGGCTGATCAGCGTCAGGTCGAACTGGCCTTTGAACGGGCCGGCGAGCCACTGCGCCCATTCCACGTTCTCGATCTTCGCGACGATGCCGACCTGGGCCAGCTGGGCCGCGACGATCTCGCCGCCCTTGCGAGCGTACTGCGGTGGCGGCAGCGAGAGGGTGACCTGCAGCGGCAACGCCACGCCGGCCTCCTTCAGCAGCGCCCGCGCGCGCTGCGGGTCGTGCGGGCTCTTGCCGGTGAGGTCGACGTAGCCCGCGTCGCTCGGCACCAGGTGGCTGCCGATCGGCGTGCCGTGGCCCTCCATCGCGCCGTCGATGATGGCGCGGCGGTCCAGCGCGGCGGCCACCGCGCGGCGCACGCGCACGTCGTCGAAGGGCTTGCGGCGGTGGTTCATCGCCAGCAGCGTCTTGCCCTCGGTGCCGCCGACGACCACCTGGAAGCGCGGGTCGCGGCGGAACTGCTCGAGGTTCTGCGGCGCGCCGAAGCGCGGCATCGCGTCGATGTCGCCGGCCAGCAGCGCCGCCACCTGGGCCGCCGGGTCGGCGATGAAGCGGTAGGTCACGCGCTTCAGCGCGACGCGCCCGGCCTCGCGCCAGGCCTCGTTCTTCAGCAGCGTGATCGAACTGCCCTTGGTCCAGCTGCCGAAGCGGTAGGGCCCGGTGCCGACCGGGCGGCTGGCGGCGCTGGCCGCGCTCTTCGGGTCGAGGATCACGGCGGTCGCCTCGCCGAGGCGGAACGGGAAGTTCGCGTCGGGCTGGTTCAGCACCACGATCACCGTGTAGCGGTCGGGCGTCTCGATGCGGGCGATGTTGTCGAACACCGCCTTCTTCGCCTTGTTGGTGCTGTCGGCCGCCTTCGCGCGCTCGAAGCTGAACTTCACGTCGCTGGCGTCGAAGTCCTCGCCATCGTGGAACTTCACGCCGCGCCGCAGCTTGAAGGCATAGACCTTGCCGTCGGGATCGATGCCCCAGCTCTCGGCCAGCAGCGGCGAGACCCGGCCGTCCATGCCGATCTTCGTCAGGCCCTCGAAGACGCTGGTGTGCACCACCTCGCCGATCGCCGCCGCCGATGCGACGGTCGGGTCCAGGCCCGGCGCGGGCTCGAGCGTCATGCCGAGGACGACCGCGTCGCGGCGCGACTGGGCCGCGGCCGGCGCGGCCGCGAGGGCGGCCCCGAGCAGCAGGGCGGTGGCGGCGATCCAGCGGTTCGGCAGGGGCATGCGGGGCTCCTCGGTCAGGGTTCGGGCACGCGGCGCTGGACGCATGCCGCGTGGGACTGTAAGAGATCGACCGGGCGGCCCGCGGTTCCTCAGGCCCAGGGCCCGCGCGGCAGCGCATCCAGCAGCTGCCGCGTCGCCGGGTGCGCCGGCACGTCGAACAGCGCGGCCGGCGGGCCCTGCTCGACGAGGCGCCCGCCGTCCAGCACCGCGACCGCGTCGCACAGGTGGGCCACCACCGCGAGGTCGTGGCTGATCAGCAGGTAGCTCAGGCCGTGTGAGGCGCGCAGGTCCTGCAGCAGGTTGAGCACCTGCGCCTGCACCGAGACGTCGAGCGCGCTGACCGGCTCGTCGGCCACGATCAGGCGCGGCCGCGTGATCAGCGCCCGGGCGATCGCGATGCGCTGGCGCTGGCCGCCGGAGAACTCGTGCGGGTAGCGGCGCGCGTCGTCCGGGTGCAGCCCGACGGCGGCGAGCGCCTCGGCCACCCGCTCGCCGCCCTCCTGGGCCGCGACGCGCGGCGGCAGCGGCTCGGCCACGCTGTCGCCGACGCGGCGGCGCGGATCGAGCGAGCCGTAGGGGTCCTGGAACACCATCTGGAAGCCGCGACGGGCGCTGCGCAGCGCGGCCGGCGGCAGCGCATGCAGGTCCTGCCCGGCCAGCCGCACCCGGCCGGCGCTCGGCCGCTCCAGCGCCATCACCAGCCGCGCCAGCGTCGACTTGCCCGAGCCCGACGCACCGACGATGCCCAGCGAACGGCCGGCCTCGAGCGTGAAGGAGACGTCCTGCAGCGCCGCCAGCCGGGGCGCGCGCTGCCAGGGCCGCGGCCGCGGCAGCGGGTAGTCCTTCGACAGGCCCTCGACGGCCAGCAACGGTGCGGTCTGCGGCGCGGCCTGCGGTGCCGTCATCGCCGCGCCTCGTCGGGCCAGGGGTGGAGGCAGCGCAGCGCATGGCCGTCGCCGGCCAGCGGCCGCAGCGCGGGCACCGCCTGGCGGCAGTCCTCGGCGGCCCGCGCGCAGCGCGGCGCGAAGGCGCAGCCCGGCGGCAGGGCGTGCAGCGGCGGCACCCGGCCCGGCAGCGTGGGCAGCCGCGCGCCCGGCGCGGTGCGGCCCAGCCGCGGCCGGGCCTCGAACAGCGCGCGGGTGTAGGGGTGGGCGCGGCGCGCGAACACGGCCGCCGTCGGTCCCTCGTCGACGATGCGCCCCGCGTACATCACGGCCACGCGCTCGACGTGCTCGCCCACCAGCGCCAGGTCGTGGCTGATCAGCAGCAGCGCCATGCCCGAGGCCTCGGCCAGGCCGCGCAGCAGCTGCAGCATCTCGCGGCGCAGGCCGGCATCCAGCGCCGAGGTGGGCTCGTCGGCGATCAGCAGGTCGGGCCCGCAGGCGATGGCCGCGGCGATCAGCACCCGCTGCCGCTGCCCGCCGGACAGCTGGTGCGGGTAGGCGTCGAGGCGCTGTGCGGCCTGCGGCAGCTGCACCCGCTCCAGCAGGCGCAAGGCCTCGGCGCGCGCCGCCTGCCGGCCCAGGCCGCGGTGCAGGCGCAGCGGCTCGGCCACCTGGCGGCCGATGGTCTGCAGCGGGTCGAGCGCCGTCATCGGCTCCTGGAACACCATGCCGACGCGCGCGCCGCGCAGCCGGCACCAGCGGGCCTCGGGCGCGCCGAGCAGCTGCTCGCCGTCGAGCCGCAGGGCGCCCTCGACCTCCGCGCCCTCCGGCAACAGCCCGGCGAGGGCCAGCGCGGTCATCGACTTGCCGCAGCCGCTCTCGCCGATCAGCCCCAGCGTCTCGCCGCGCGCCAGCCGCAGCGACACCCCGTGCAGCACCGGCAGCGCGCCGCGGGCCGTGCGCAGCCGCAGGCGCAGGTCCTCCAGCGCCAGCAGCGGCGGGGGGGGCGGTGCGTCGGCGTGCGGCTGGTCCACGGCGTGTTCAGCGGCTGCCCTGCAGCCGCGGGTCCCAGCGGTCGCGCAGGCCATCGCCCAGCAGGTTGAGCCCCAGCACCGTCAGCGCGATCGCGCCGCCCGGCCACAGCGCCAGCAGCGGCGCCTGGAACATCATCGACTGGCCCTCGTTGAGCATCCGCCCCCAGCTCGGCAGCGGCGGCTGCGTGCCCAGGCCGAGGTAGCTGAGCGCCGCCTCGGCCAGGATCGCGGTGGCGAACTGGATCGTCGCCTGCACCGTCAGCACCGCCGCGACGTTGGGCAGCACGTGGCGCAGCGTGATCGACAGCGCGCCGTGCCCGCAGGCCCGCGCCGCCAGCACGAAGTCGCGCGCCCAGACGGCGCGTGCCGCGCTGCGCGTGACGCGGGCGAAGACCGGCACGTTGTAGAGGCCGATCGCCACCACCGCCGTCGCCAGCCCCGGCCCCTGCACCGCGGTCAGCATGATGGCCGTCAGCAGCGCCGGAAAGGCGAAGCCGAAATCGCTCGCGCGCATCAGCGCCTCGTCCACCCAGCCGCCGCGCGCCGCGGCCAGCAGGCCGAGCGCCACGCCGGCCAGCGCGCCCGCGCCCACCGCCGCAGCGCCCACACACAGGGCCGTGCGCGCCCCGGCGAGCAGCAGCGAGGCGATGTCGCGCCCCAGGCTGTCGGTGCCGAGCCAGTGCGCCGCCGAGGGTGCCTGCAGCCGGTTCGCGACGTCGATGGCCGCAGGCGGGTAGGGCGTCCACGCGAAGGAGAGCAGCGCGGCCAGCACGACCACGCCGACCAGCCCGCCGCCGAGGGCGAGGGCGAGGCGGCCCGGCGGGCGCGGAGGGCGGAAGGACGCGGGGACGGGCACGGATCGGGGCAGCGGGCGGCGGCGCGATCATCGCCGAACGCGGCCGGCCCGGCGGCGCGGCGGCCGGCTAGGGGATGCGCGGCAACTTCAGCAGCTTCGCTGCCAGCGCATCGTCGCGGGCCGCGCGGGTCTTGGCATCGGGCTCGTGGCCCATCCCGGACGCCCGCACGAAGACCACGTACCCGCCGCGCGTGTAGCTGAGGTCCACCACGCCGTCGCCGGCCGGGCTGCGCACGCGCGCCGCGCCGTCGGGGTCGCCGGCGATGGGCTCGAAGCGGGCCTTGGGGCCGCCGGCCGTCATGGTGCGCATCATGGCCTGGTCCGAGCCGGGGGGCAGCACCAGCACCCAGAGGCTCGGGCCGCCGTTCTGGCCGGCGTACTTGCAGGACGTGCCGCCGATCCCCGGTTCGGCCTGGCCGGCCGCGACGCGCAGGCCGACCACCTTGGAGACCAGGTCGGCCTGATACGGGCAGGGCGGCGGCGCGGCCTGCGCCGCCAGGCTGGCCAGCGACAGCACGCCTGCGGCGGCGGCCAGGCCGCCGCGGCGTTGCACGGCGGAAGGGTTCGCGGAGCGGAGCAGGCGCATGCGGAAACCTCGTGACGACGACACGCGGACGATGGTAGCGCGGCGACGCCTGCGGGGCGCCCGGCGGCTGGCCTGCGTCGGTTGTCACCGTGTGTCACCAAGGTTGCGGCAGGGGCAACACGGGGGTGAAGCGGCCTTCTTGTAATCGGGGCAGCCGGCCAGCCCGGCCCACCACCATCCCGAGGGAGCCATGATTCGTCCATTGCTGCGCGGCCGCCTGGCCACCGCCGTCCTGTCCCTGATCGTCGTGCTGCCGCTGGCCCTGGTCGGCTGCGGCGGCGGTGGCAGCAGCGGCAGCAAGCAGGCGACGCTGCGCGTGGTCAACGCCACCAGCGACGTCGGCGACATGAACCTGTCGCTCGGCGGCACGAGCCGCTTCACCGCGCTGGCGGCCGATGCGCTGAGCGCGGCCTTCTCCTTCGACGCGGGCACCTACGACACCACGCTGACGAGCGGCAGCTCGAGCACCGCGCTGCTGTCCGGCAACCGCGTCTACGCCGAGAGCACCGACTACACCGCGGTGGCCTGGGGCAGCGCGAGCGCGCTGAAGCTGACCTCGCTGGCCGACACCGCGGACGCCAGCAATGCGCCGGCCAGCGGCTCGGCGATCCTGCGCGTGTTCAACGCGACCGCCGATGCCGGCTCGGTCGACCTGTACCTGACCAGCGACACGGCCGACCTCGACGCGGCGACGCCGAACGTCAGCGGGCTGGCCGTCGGGTCGATGACGAGCTATGCGACGGTCACGCCCGGCACCTACCGGCTGCGCATCACCGGCACCGGTGACCGCACCGACATCCGGCTCGACCAGCGCGGCGTGGTGGTGGGCAACCAGGCCCGCACGACGCTGGTGCTGCAGCCCGGGGTTGGCGGCACGCTGGTGCACGCGCTGCAGTTCGACTACGGCTCGACCACGCTGACGGCGCTGAAGAACACCGAGGCCCGCGTGCGCGTGGCCGCGAGCGTCGACGGCAACGGCGCCGTCACCGCCTCGCTCGCCGGCAGCTCGCTGAACGTCGGGCTGCGCTCGCCGTCGGTCGGCAGCTACGTGCGCGTGCCGGCCGGCACGGCGCAGGTGCTCTCGCTGACGGTGGCCGGCGTGCCGCAGGCCGACAGCACGCGCAGCCTCGCGGCCGGCGGCGACTACACCCTGCTGGTGAGCGGCGCGTCGGCCAGCCCGCAGGCCACGCTGCTCACCGACGACAACCGCCTGCCGACCAGCACCACGCGCAGCAAGATCCGCCTGGTGCACGGGGCCAACGGCCAGGACGCGCTGACGCTCGCGGTGGACTACAACGCGCTGGCCACCGGCGTGGCCTATGGCAGCGCCTCGCCCTTCGCGTCGGTGGCGTCGAATGCCACGGCGACGGTCGAGGTCAGCTCGCCGCTGGTGGCCGCGCCGCTGTTCTCGACCGCGAGCAGCACCGTCAACCTGCAGGCCCAGGGCGTCTACACCGTGTTCATCCTGGGCGGCGGCAGCGCGCCGACCGGCGTGCTGCGCAAGGACCGCTGAGGCCCGCCGGCGGGCGGGCGCCCGCCGCGCCGGACCGGGGCCTGCCGGGTGCCGTGAGGAATCCGGCCCGCGGCCTCAGCCCCGCGCGCGCAGCCGCGGGTCGACCGCGGCCTGCGCGAGGTCGACCAGCAGGTTGACCGCGATCACCAGCGCGGCCAGCAGCATCACCAGGTTGCGCAGCAGCACCAGGTCGCGGTTGGCGATGGCCTGGAAACTCAGCCGGCCCAGGCCGGGCAGGCTGAACACGTTCTCGATCACCACCGTGCCGGTCAGCAGGTTCGCGAACTGCAGGCCCATCACGGTCAGCACCGGCAAGAGCGCATTGCGCAGCACGTGGCGCCACAGCACCTGGCGCGGCGACAGGCCGCGCGAGCGCGCGGTGCGCACGAAGTCCTCGCGCAGCACCTCGAGCACCGCCGCGCGCGTGATGCGCGCGAGGATCGCCGCCTGCACCAGCGCGAGCGCGAGCGCCGGCAGCAGCAGCGCACGCAGTCCCTCGAGCAGGCCGCCGCCCGCGTCCTCCGTCCAGCCCGGGAAGCCGCCGGCCGGGAACCACTGCAGCTGCACCGAGAACAGCAGCACCAGCAGGATCGCCAGCCAGAAGCTCGGCAGCGCGATGCCGAGCTGGCTGGCCGCCATCACGCCGACGTCGCCGAGCCGGCCGTGGCGCGAGGCGGCATAGACGCCGAGCCCCAGCGCCAGCAGCGTGGTCGCGGCCATCGCGAGCGCCGCCAGCGGCAGCGTCACCGCCATGCGTTCGCGCAGCAGCTCGGCCACCGGCGCCTCGTACGACACCGCCACGCCGAGCTCGCCGCGCAGCAGGCCCTGCAGCCAGCCGAGGTAGCGCTCCAGCGGCGGCCGGTCGAGGCCGAGCCGCCGCTCCAGCGCCTGCACCGCCTGCGGCGTCGCGGTCTCGCCGAGCATCACCTGCGCCGCGTTGCCGGGCAGCAGGTCGAGCGCGACGAACACCACGGCCGATGCGAGCCACAGCGTGAGCAGGGTGCCGGCGAGGCGGCGCAGCAGGAAGCGGGCGATGGTCGGCCTCTCGGGTCGGCGGCGGTCGGAACGGATGCGGGTTCTACCGCAGATGCGGCACCGGGCGTGAATTCCTTGGCATCCGCGGCCGCGATCTGCACGGCGCCGCGCATCCGCTGCGTCCAGCGGGCGATCCGCCGCGTCAGCAAGGTGCCCGAAGCCTTGCAGGGTGCAAGGCAGGCGAATCCCCCGAGGAGCTGTCCATGAACCGCATCACCGCCGCCACCGTCTCCATCCCCGCTGCCGCCGCCGGCCGCCCGCTGCTGCTGGCGCTCGCGCTGGCCACCGCCGGCCTCGGACTGGCCGCGCCCGGCACCGCCCACGCCGGCGAGCAGGAGGGCGTGTTTTGCCCCGCCGGCAGCACGCCCGAGTTCGGCCCCGGCGACCGCACGCTGCGCTGCGCGAAGCCCCTCGTGGTCGAGCGCGAGGCCGTGTGCTATGCCGTGAACCTGCCGGCCAACGGCGACATCCGCCTGAACACCCGCATCGAGCACGTGACGGCCGGCCGCGACGTCTGCCGCACCCCCGGCAGCAGCGGCAACGTCGCCACCTCGGCGCCGCAGTTCGTGCCGCTGCCCGGCGACCCGCCCGCCTCGGCCTTCGTGCAGGTGCCGCTGCCGGGCAAGGACGTGTTCCGCGCCACCGTGCCGGGTTACGTCTTCCCGCTCAACGGCAGCCTCCCGCTGTACCTCAACCCGATGCACCAGGCTGCCAACGGCGTGGCCTGCCCGGCGGGCTACGACGGCGACAAGGTCGGCAACGACCGCGGCATCCGCTGCGACCGGAACGATGGCGCGCCGAAGCGCGCGGACTGCGACTTCCCGTGGTCGCTGCTGCCCGACGAGGCCGGCCGCGAGGACCGCTGCGTGCTGGCCAACCAGCGCGGCCAGACCAAGCCGGTGGGCATGACCTTCGCGCAGCTGCAGATCGAGAAGGCGCTGCCGACCGTGGGCTGGGTGCTGAACCGCAATGCCGGTGCGGACACCTGGCAGCGCCGCGTCTACGTGTTCCCGAACAGCCGCTGATGCCGCGGCCCCGGCGCCGCCGCGGGCCGGCGGCGCCCCGTTCCGCCGGCCCCCCCTCGTCCTTCCGAATGGAGCCCCGCATGGCCTCGTCCCCCGCCCCGTCCGCGCCGGCCGCCCTCGTGCTCGCCGCGGCCCTGCTGGCCGCCGGCTGTGCCGGCCAGCCCTCGCGCCAGTCGCTGCAGCAGGTGCGCGCGCAGCAGAACCCCACCGACACCGCGCAGCGCACGATCACCAGCTTCACGCCGGCGCTGCGCTGCATGGACGACCTCATGTTCCGCATCGGCACGCGCGACGTGACGCTGATGATGGAGGAGCTGCGCGACGCCACCACCAAGGTGCCCGTCAGTGCGCGCGACATGATGACCTCCGCGATCTCCGACATGACGCGGCGCTCGCGCGCAGTGCGCCTGTCGGTGTTCGGCAGCGACCAGCAGAACCTCGCCCAGCTGCTGCAGCAGCTGCAGAAGACGGCCGCCTTCGAGGCGCTGCCCGAGTACAACGTGCGCGGCACCATCAGCCAGCTCGACGAGGACGTGCGGCGCGATGCCAGCGCTTTCGGCTTCCTGACCGAGAAGGCCTTCGGCGTGAAGTTCGGCAACGAGACCCGCTTCTCGGTGCTCGGCTTCGACACCGCCGTCGTGCGCACCGACTCGATGCAGCTGGTGCACGGCGTGTCCTCGAAGAACACCACGGTGATCGTGCGGCGCGACACCAGCGCCGGCGACGGCCAGGCGCGCATCCTCGGCGCCGGCGCGGTGTTCTCCTTCTCGGCCGCGCGCTCGGAAGGGCCCTCGCAGGCCGCGCGCAACATGGTCGAGCTGGCGGCGATCGAGCTGGTGGGCAAGCTGATCCGCGCGCCCTACTGGCAGTGCCTGGGCACGCCGGACCAGGACCCGGAGGTGCTGCGCGAGACCGAGGACTGGTTCGTCTCGATGGACCCCGACGAGCGCGTGCGCTTCGTCAAGGAGCGGCTGCGCGAGCGCCGCTACTACGACGGCGCGCTCGATGGCGAGGCCGACGAGGCCTACCGCGCCGCGCTGCGCGCCTGGCGCGTGGCGGCCGGCCTGCCGGCCGAGGGGCCGGACGACCTCGCGCAGTTCCGGGCGCTGCTGGTGCGCGCGGTGCCGCCGGGGCCGTTCGCGCCGCTGCCGCGGCGCGCCGCGGCCCGGGCCGCCGTCGCGGCGCCGGCTGCGGCGGCAACCGCTGCGCCTACCGCCGTGCCCGACGCCACGGCCGTCGTGCCGACCTCGGCCGCCGCCGCCCCGCCGACGGCGGGCCTTCCGCCCGCCGCGGCCGCCGATCCCGCGTTGGCCACGGCCTCGACGGCGGCGCCGGGCAGCCCCTCGGGCGCGCCGACCGGCCGGTCCGACGCAACGCCCGGTGCCGTGGCGCTGCCCGGCGGGTCCGAGCCCGCGGCGCCAGCCGGCGCGGCGCCGATCCGCCTCGTCCTCCAGCCCGCCGGCGCGCGGCAGCAGCTCGCGCTGTCCGCGCGCACCGGCGGCTACGTCTACTGCTACGCACAGGACCCGCGCACCCAGGCGATCCGCCGCATCTTCCCGAACCGCTTCGACCGCGACCCGCGGCTGGCGGCCGGCGAGACGCTGCGCCTGCCGGGCCGCGCCGGCTTCTCGATCGCCGCCGACCAGGCGCTGGCCTGCCTGCATGCGCCGCGCGAGGTCTACGCCGACCTGCCCGCGCCGTTGCGCTGGGGCGACTTCGATCCGGTCGCGCTGAAGAGCTTCGACGCGATCCGCCAGGGCTTCGCCGACGCCTCGGGCCAGAATGTCGCGCTGGTGCGGCCGGACGGCGCCACCCGCTGACCCCCGCGCCGCCTGCCCCGCGAACCGCCCCGACCGATTGCTCCCCCGCCCGCCGCGCCATGGACCGCCCCCTCGCCCCGCTGCTCGGCCGCGTCGCCCGCCAGGACCGTGCGGCGCTGCGCGAGCTCTACGACGCCACCGTCGAGCGCCTGCTGGCCGTGGCCACGCGGCTGCTCGACGACCGCGGCGCGGCCGAGGACGTGGTGCAGGAGGTCTTCGTCGCGGTCTGGACCCGCGCCGACCAGCTGCCGGAGCTGCGCGAGCACCCGCTCGCCTGGCTGACGACGATGGTGCGCCACCGGGCCATCGACCAGCTGCGGCGCCGCCGCCCCGAGGTGCCGCTGCAGTGGCAGGACGCCGATGGCGAGGAGCATGCCGTGGACCTGCCCGACCCGGAAGCCAACCCCGCGCGGCGCCTGATGGAGGCCCAGTCGGACCAGCGCCTGCGCGACTGCCTGGGCCGCCTCGAGCCCGAGCCGCGCGACGCGGTGCTGCTGGCCTACTTCGAGGGCCTGACCCATGGTGAACTCGCCGAGCGCCTCGGCAAGCCGCTGGGCACCGTGAAGGCCTGGGTGCGCCGCAGCCTCGGCCGCCTGCGCGACTGCCTGGGCGACCTGGAGGCGCTCGCATGACGCACTGGAGCGACTCTCCGCAGCGGCTGCAGCAGCTGGCCGCCGCCTACGTGCTGGGCACGCTGTCCGGGCCGGCCCGCCGGCGCTTCGAGGCGCTGCGCGCGAGCCACCCGCCGGCGGCCCGCGCGGTCGATGAGTGGGTGCGCCGCCTGGCGCCGCTCGGCGGCCGCCTGGCGCCGGTGCCGGCGTCGCCGGCGCTGTGGGAACGGATCGCGTCGCAGGCCTTCGGTGCCGAAGCGGCCTCGGCCTCGGCCGCGCCCGCGCCCGCGCCCGCGCCGCTCGCGTCCGCCCCGGCGCTGCAGACCCCGGCGGCCGCGCCAGCGCGCGCCGCGCCGACCCCGCGCCGCGCCGACACCCCGCGCTGGCGCCGCTGGCTCGATGCGCTGCTCGCGCCGGCGCCCGCCTTCGCGCTGGCCGCGGGCCTGTTCGCCGGGCTGCTGCTGCCGGGGCTGTTGCCGATGCTCGGCGATCCGGAAGCCCGCACCGAGCTGCCCGAAAGCTATGTCGGCGTGCTCGCCACCACGGACGGCCGCCCCGGGCTGATCGTCTCCAGCCGGCGCCTGGGCCGCGTCGTCGACGTCAAGCGCGTCGCCGAGCAGCCGGTGCCGCCGGGCCTCACGCTCTACCTGTGGACGATCGATGCACAGGGCCGGCCGGCGCCGGTGGCGCCCCTTGCGGCGGGCCCCTTTGTCCGGCTCACGATCCCGCAGCCGGCGGAGGCGGTGTTCGCGCAGGCGGTCGAACTCGGCGTCACCGCCGAGCCGCTGGGCCAGGCGCCGGCCCAGCCGTCCGGCGCGTGGCTCTACCGCGGGCTCTGCGGCAAGCTGTGGCGCGTGCCGGCACCGCGCTGAGGCCGCGGCGTCACGGCTGGCAGCTCGGCCGCTGCACCTCCTGGCACTGCTGGAAGGCCTCCGCCTTGATCGACCCGTTCGCATTGCGGAAGGGCGCGAAGCAGGCGCCCGAGGCCTCGTAGCGGCGCCACTGGTCGGCGCAGCCCGTGCCGCCGCTGCCCCCCGCGGTGGCGGGTGCGGTGCCCGGGCGCTGCGTGCCGGCCAGCGGTGCGGCGCCGCCTCCCGGGGGCGTGGTCGACAGTGTCGGCGCGGCCGAGGCGCCCGGTGCCGCCGGCACCGGCCGACCCTCGGCACGGCGCGGGATGCCGCCGAAGCCGGAGCCGGCCGGGGTCGACTCCTTCACGCTCAGCGCGCGCGCCTTCGTTTTGTAGCGGTCCGGCACCTGGTCGCCGTAGTGCACCTGGCCGGCGTCGTCGGTCCAGCGGTAGATCGTCTGGGCCGGCACCGGCAGGGCCAGCGTGGCGCCGGCGACGACGAGCAGGGCCAGCAGGCCGCGGCCCGCCCGGCGCGGGCCGGGGACCGTGCGCGGCGGCAGCGAGGGAGCGGGGAAGGGCACCGTCATGGCGCGGAGCTTGCCACGCCCGGGAGGCAGCGCCCCGGCCAGGGTCTCCGCGCCGGCGGCGCCGCGCCCGCCCGCCGGTTACCCTTCGTGACGCTGCCGAGGCGATCGCTGGGGCTGCTCGGGCCGTCCGAGCGGTTCGAGCGGTTCGAGCCGATCGAGTCCCCGAAGTCGCCGAAGTCACTCGCGCCGCTCGCGGCCCGCCGCTCCCCCGACCTGCCCGCCGTTCTGCGCCGTGCCGCCGCCCCCTCCTCCGTCCTCCCCACCGTCGAGCGCTGTCGCCTGGGCCGCCCGCCGCGGGTCCGCCATCCGCGATGCCGCCGACCTCGACCGCCTCGCCGCCGCCGCCGTCCGCAGCCACTCGCCCTGCGGCGACGGCCGCATGGTCTGGCACCGCTGGGGCGATCCGTCCGCGCCGCCGGTGCTGCTGCTGCACGGCGGCGCCGGCAGCTGGACGCACTGGGCGCGCAACCTGCCCGCGCTGCTCGCCGCCGGGCACCAGGTGCTGGCGCCCGACCTGCCCGGCTTCGGCGACTCCGACCGCCCGCCGCGCGGCCAGGACGCCGACGTGCTGCCGCCTTTCGTCGAGGCCGGCCTGCGGCAGGCGCTGGGCGAGGCCGCGTGCGAGGTGGTCGCCTTCTCCTTCGGCGCGATGGTGGCGGGCCTGCTCGCCGCCGGCTGGCCCGCGCGCGTGCGCCGCCTGGTGCTCGTCGGGGCACCCGCGCTGCTCTCGGGCGGCCTGGCGCCGCTCGCGCTGCGCGCCTGGTCGCCGGCGCTTCCGCCGGGCGAGCGCGAGGCCGTGCTGCGCCACAACCTCCAGCGGCTGATGCTGGCCCGCCCCGAGGCCATCGATGCCCTCGCGCTGCGCCTGCACGCCGACAACCTCGCGCGCGACCGCATGAAGCTGCGCCGCCTCTCGCGCACCGACCTGCTGCACCGCACCCTGCCCGCGGTGCGCTGCCCGGTCCACGGGATCTGGGGGGCCGAGGATGCGCTCTACCGCGGCCGCATCGGCGCAGTCGCCCCCGCCCTCGCCGCGGCGCCGGACTTCCGCGGCCTCGTGCTGCTGCCCGGCGCCGGCCACTGGGCGCCCTACGAGGATGCGCCGGCCTTCGATGCGGCGCTGGCGCAGGTGCTGGGGCTCGAGGCCATGCCACGCGCTTGAACCCAGCGCCTCACGCTGTTATTCTGGTCAGACCAACCAGAATGGAGGGCCCATGAGCGACCACAAAGCCAGAGAGTCTCCGCCCGGCCACTGGATCCTGCAGGACGCCAAGGCGCGCTTCAGCGAGCTGGTGCGCCGCGTGCACAGCGAAGGGCCGCAGCATGTGACGGTGCATGGCCGGGACGAGGTGGTCGTCATCACGGCCGAGGACTTCCGTCGCCTGCAGGGCCACCCGACGGGTCAGGCCCTCGTCGACGCGCTGCAGGCCTCACCGCATCCGGAGACGGACCTGGCCGTGGCCCGGTCGGCGATGCCGGTCCGGGACGTGCTCCTGTGACCGGCTGGCTCCTCGACACGAACATCCTCTCCGAGCTGCGCCGGCCGCGCCCCGAGCCGCGGGTGCAATCCTTCGTCGCGGCCCAGGCGCTCGAGTCGCTGTTCGTGAGCGCCGTGACGCTGGCCGAGATTCGCTTCGGCATCGAGCAGGTCACCGACGCCGGCAAGCGCGCGGACCTGTCCGACTGGCTCGACACCCGCATCCGACCGATGTTCGGCCCGCGGGTGCTGCCGGTGTCGGAAGACGTGATGCTGAAGTGGCGGCTGATGGTCGAGGAGGGGCGGAGGACGGGCCACACCTTCTCCCAGCCCGATCTCCTCATCGCCGCGACGGCCGCGCTGCACGGCCTGACCGTCGTGACCCGGGACACGTCCGGCTTCGTGAAGGCCCGCGTACGGGTGCTGGATCCCTGGCAGCCGCGGGACGGCGAACGCTGCCTCACCGGCGGAGCGGCACACCCGGTTCGACACCGCTCGCCGAGCCGGCAGCGGGCCCGGTTCACCTGAATCAGCCCAGCACCGCCGCCATCGCGTTCGCGGTCGCCTCGACGTTGCCGGTGTTCAGCCCCGCGACGCACATGCGGCCGGAGCGCACGAGGTAAACGCCGAACTCGTCCTTCAGGCGGTCGACCTGGGCCGGCGAGAGGCCGGTGTAGCTGAACATGCCGCGCTGGGTGAGGAAGTAGCCGAAGTCGCGGCCGGGGCGCTTGGCGCTGAGCACGGCGTGCAGGGCCTGGCGCATGGCCTGGATGCGCTGGCGCATCCCGTCGACCTCGGCCTGCCACATCGCGCGCAGGTCGGCGTCGCCGAGCACGCGGGCAACGAGCTGGCCGCCGTGCAGCGGCGGGTTCGAGTAGTTGCGTCGGATGGTGAACTTGAGCTGGCCGAGCACCCGCTCGGCCTGCGCGGCGTCCGGGCAGACCACGCTGAGCGCGCCGCAGCGCTCGCCGTACAGGCTCATGCTCTTCGAGAAGGAGTTCGCGACGAAGAAGCCGAGGCCTTCGTCGGCCAGCAGGCGCACCGCCTGGGCGTCCTCCTCGATGCCGTCGCCGTAGCCCTGGTAGGCGAGGTCCAGGAAGGGGATCAGGCGGCGCTCGCGCAGCACCGGCACCAGCTCGCGCCACTGCGCCGGCGTCAGGTCGACGCCGGTCGGGTTGTGGCAGCAGGCGTGCAGCAGCACCACGCTGCGCTCGGGCGCGGCGCGCAGCGCCTCGCACATCGCGTCGAAGCGCAGCCCGCCGGTGGTGGCGTCGTAGTAGGGGTAGCTGCGGCACTCGAGGAAGGCGCCCTCGAAGACCGCGCGGTGGTTGTCCCAGGTCGGGTCGCTGAGGTAGACGGCGCTGTCGGGGAACCAGCGCTTGATGAAGTCCGCGCCGACCTTCAACCCGCCGCTGGAGCCGACCGACTGGATGGTGGCGACGCGGCCGGCGGCCAGCGCCGGGTGGCCGGCGCCGAACAGCAGGTCCTGCACCGCGCTGCGCATGTTGGCCGCGCCTTCCATCGGCAGGTAGGGCCGCGCGCCGGCGGCCTCGACGACGCGGCGCTCGGCCTCGCGCACCGACGGCAGCATCGGGATGCGGCCGGCGTCGTCGAAGTAGATGCCGATCGACAGGTTGATCCGCTGCGGCCGCGGGTCCTTCTGGAAGGCCTCGTTCAGCGACAGGATGGGGTCGCCGGGATAGGGTTCGACGTGCTGGAACATGGCGCGGGCAGCGAAGCGGGAGGTGGCGCGGATTATCGGCCGCGGCCCGCAGCGCGGTCGCGGCCGCCTGTCAGCCCAGTGCCTTCTCGATGTCCGCCTTCAGCGATTCCGGCGTGTCGGTGGGGGCGTAGCGCTTGAGCACCCGGCCGTCGCGGCCGACCAGGAACTTGGTGAAGTTCCACTTCACCGCCTCGGTGCCGAGCAGCCCGGGCGCCTGCGTCTTCAGCCACTGCCACAGCGGGTGGGCGTTCGCGCCGTTGACATCGACCTTGGCCATCATCGGGAAGCTCACGCCGTAGTTGCGCTGGCAGAAGCCGGCGATCTCGTCGTTGCTGCCCGGGTCCTGCCCGCCGAACTGGTTGCTGGGGAAGCCGACGATCACCAGGCCGCGATCGGCATAGGCCTGCCACAGCGCCTCCAGGCCGCCGAACTGCGGCGTGAAGCCGCAGGCGCTGGCGGTGTTGACGATCAGCAGCACCTTGCCGCGGTGCTCGGCCAGGGACAGGGGGCGGCCATCGATGCCGGTGGCCTCGAAGTCGTAGACGCTGGTGGACATGCGGGGTTCTCCGGGGAGGGACACGGCCCCGGATGCTAGGGCGGAACGGCCGGACGTGCCGTGCGCCGACTTCGCGCGCGCCGCCGTCAGTGCTTGTCGACCCGTGCGATCGCGAGCAGCCGCTCCACCTCGACCCGGTGGTGCACGCAGTTGCTGCGGTGCCAGCGCCGGATCAGCCACATCACGCCGGCGACGATCAGGCCGAAGGCGGTGATCGCGGCGAAGGCCGACAGGCCGAGCCGGGTGAGGCCGGTGTAGAAGGCGCCCAGCCCGAGGATGCAGGCCTGCTCGTTGAAGTTCTGCACCGCGATCGAGCGACCCGCGCCCATCAGGTTGTGCCCCCGGTGCTGCAGCAGCGCGTTCATCGGCACCACCAGGAAGCCGCCGATCGCCCCCAGCACGATCAGGAAGGGCGCGGCCACCCAGACATTGCTGATGAAGTTCATCGCGATCACCAGCACGCCCATCCACATGCCGAGCGTGATCACCGAGGTGGCCTGGTCGAGCCGCATCTTCACCGAGGCCACCACCGCGCCCACCGCGGTGCCCAGCGCGACCACGCCGACCAGCGACGAGGCCTGGGTGGTGCCATAGCCGAGCGCGGCCGCGGCCCAGGCCAGCACGATGTAGCGCAGGTTGCCCGACACGCCCCAGAACAGCGTGGTCGTGGCCAGCGAGATCTGGCCCAGCTTGTCGCCCCAGAGGCGGGCGTTGCAGGAGGAGAAGTCGCGCACCAGCGCCGGCAGGTCGGCGCTGAAGGGCTGCAGCGGGGCGGTGGTGCGCGGGATGCGCAGGTTGAACAGGGCGGCGCCCACGTACAGCACCACGATGGCTGCGATTGCCGCTTCCGGTGGTGTGTCGATACCGGTGTCGATCACCGGCAGGTCGATGCCCAGCAGCCGCGTCGACAGGGCCTGGCCGACCAGCTGCCCGCCGAGCAGCACGCCGAGGATGATGGAGCCGATCGTCAGGCCCTCGATCCAGCCGTTGGCCTTGACCAGCTGCGACGGCGGCAGCAGCTCGGTGAGGATGCCGTACTTGGCCGGCGAATAGGCCGCGGCGCCGAGGCCGACGACCGCATAGGCGAGCAGCGGGTGCACGCCGAACAGCATCATCAGGCAGCCCACCACCTTGATGGCGTTCGCGATGAACATCACGCGCCCCTTCGGGATCGCATCGGCGAAGGCGCCGACGAAGGGGGCGAGCACCACGTAGAACAGCGCGAACATCGGCACCAGCGCCGCGCCCTGCCAGGCGGGCTTGCCCTCCGATTTCAGCAGTTCGATGCCGGCGATGAACAGGGCGTTGTCGGCCAGCGAGCTCAGGAACTGCGCCGACATGATGGTGTAGAAGCCTTTTTTCATTCGCTGTCGGCTCGGGCTCTGTCGGGCGGCGTCGCGCGTGTCGGCGCGCGCGACGCATCGGGGAACGTACGGCTGTCTCCTTGCGGTCGCGGGTTATAGCACGCAGGTTTGTGGCATTTGCCGATCCCAGGGCGGTGGCCGCGCGTGGCGGGCCGCCGGTGTTGCTCGGGCAGAATCGGCGCATGCCGCGCCCGATCGAAGCCGTCGTCCACCCCGGCGCCCTGCGCCACAACCTCGGGCGGGCGCGCGCGGCGGCGCCGCAGGCGCGGGTCTGGGCGGTCGTGAAGGCGAATGCCTATGGCCACGGCCTGGAGCGTGTCTTCGACGCGCTGCGCGGCGCCGACGGCTTCGCGCTGCTCGACCTGGCCGAGGCCGAGCGCCTGCGTGCGCTCGGCTGGCGCGGGCCGATCCTGCTGCTGGAGGGCTGCTTCGAGCCGCGCGACCTGGAAACCTGCTCGCGCCTGGACCTCTGGCACACCGTGCACCGCGCCGAACAGATCGACTGGCTCGCGATGCACAAGACGCAGCGCCCGCACCAGGTCTTCCTCAAGCTCAACAGCGGCATGAACCGCCTCGGCTTCGCGCCCACCGAGTTCCGGGCCGCCTGGCTGCGGCTGGGCGGGTTGACGCAGGTGGAGTCGGTCACGCTGATGACGCACTTCGCCGATGCCGACGGCGCGCGCGGCATCGCCGCGCCGCTGGCCGTCTTCGATGCGGTCGCCGGCGAGCTGTCCGGCGAGCGCTCGCTGTTCAACAGCGCGGCGCTGCTGCGCCACGCGCGCGGCGATTTCGGCGACCTGCCGGCGCGGCTGCAGTCGGACTGGGTGCGTCCCGGGATCATGCTGTACGGCTCCTCGCCCGACCACCCGGACACGGCCGCCGAGGCCTGGGGCCTGCAGCCCGCGATGAGCCTGCGCGCGCGCCTGATCGGCGTGCAGGCGCTGCGCGCCGGCGACAGCGTGGGCTACGGCAGCCGCTACACCGCCGAGCGCGCGCAGCGCATCGGCGTGGTCGCCTGCGGCTATGCCGACGGCTACCCGCGGGTCGCGCCGAGCGGCACCCCGGTGCTGGTCGACGGCGTGCGCAGCCAGGTGCTCGGCCGCGTCTCGATGGACATGATCACCGTCGACCTGGACCCGGTGCCGCAGGCCGGCCCCGGCAGCGAGGTGGTGCTGTGGGGCCGCAGCGCGGCCGGCCCGGTGCTGCCGATCGACGAGGTGGCCGCCGCTGCCGGCACGCTGGGCTACGAGCTGATGTGCGGCGTGGCGCCGCGGGTGCCGGTGCGCGTCGAGGCCGAGGCGGACTGAGTTTCCCTGCGACCGGCCGGCACGGGCTCCGGGTGGGGCCCGCGCCGGCCAGCCGCGCCGGCACGGCCGGCCCGGACGGTCTACAGTGGCGGCCCGCCGCCGCGCCCCGCCCGGCCGCCGTGCGACGGCCCGCCCCCGGGCTCACCCGGGCCCCCACGCCTCCACGCCACCACGACCATGAAGCTCTACTACAGCCCCGGCGCCTGCTCGCTGTCGCCGCACATCGTCCTGCACGAGTCCGGCCTGCCCTTCGAGGCGGTGTTCGCCAGCACCAAGACCAAGAAGCTGCAGGACGGCACCGACTACCGCACGATCAACCCCAAGGGCTATGTGCCGCTGCTCGAGCTGGACGACGGCCAGCGCCTGGCCGAGGGCCCGGCGATCGTCCAGTACATCGCCGACCAGGTGCCCGAGCGCCGGCTCGCGCCGCCCGCCGGCACGATGCCGCGCTACCGCCTGCAGGAGTGGCTGACCTTCATCGGCACCGAGCTGCACAAGACCTTCTCGCCGCTGTTCAACCCGGCGATCGGCGACGAGGCCAAGGCGGTGTTCCGGCAGAAGCTGGTCGAGCGCTTCGGCTACGTCGACGGCCAGCTCGCCGACCGCACCTGGCTGCTCGGCGACGAGTTCAGCGTGGCCGACGCCTACCTCTACACCGTCAGCCGCTGGGCCGCGCCGATGGGCGTGGACCTGGGCGCGCTGACCCACCTCGCTGCGTTCCGCGCGCGCATGGAAGCCCGCCCGTCGGTGCAGGCGGCGCTGAAGGCGGAGGGCCTGGCCGGCTGAGCATGCTGCCGGGGCTGCTCCGGCAGCCGGCAGCGGGGGCCGCTCAGGCCCGCTTGAACGTCGCCAGCAGCGCCCCCGCGACCATGAACAGGCCGCCGAACAGGCGGTTCAGCGCCTTCACCTGGGCCGGTCGCCGCAGCATCCGCAGCACGCGAGCGGCGAGCGCGGTGTAGCCGGCCATCACGACCAGGTCGGTGAAGCCGAGCGTCGCGGCGATCACCAGGTACTGCGGCCCGAGCGGCTGCGCGGGGTCGAGGAACTGCGGCACCACGGCGAGCAGGAAGACCGTGCCCTTGGGGTTCACGGCGTTCACCGCCCAGCCGCGCAGGAACAGCGCACGCGCCGACCAGACCGCGGCCGGTGCGTCGGCGCCGTCGGCCAGCGGCGTGCCCGGCGCGCGCCACTGGCGCAGCCCGAGCCACACCAGGTAGGCCACGCCGACCCACTTGACGATCGCGAAGGCCAGCGCGGACGCGGCGATCAGCGCGCCGAGCCCGACGCCGACGACCAGCACCTGGGTCCAGATGCCCAGCACCAGGCCGAAGGTCATCACGTAGCCGCGCACGAAGCCGTGCGCGACGCCCGCGCTCATGGCGGCGACGGCACCGGCCCCGGGCGAGAGGCTGATCGCCCAGGCGGCGGCGAAGAAGGCAAGCCAGACGGAGAAGTCCATCCCCCGATTGTCTCAGCCGCGCGGCCGGGGCGGGCCGGCGCGGCCGGCGAGAATCGCGCGATGGCCAAGGAACGCACCGTCTACACCTGCCGCGAGTGCGGCGGCAGCAGCCCGCGCTGGCTCGGCCAGTGCCCGCACTGCAAGGCCTGGAACACGCTGGACGAGGGCGTGGCCGAGCCGTCCGGTGCGCCGAAGAACCGCTTCCAGGCGCTGGCGCGCAGCCAGCCGGTGGCCACGCTGAGCGAGATCGAGGCCGCCGACGTGGTGCGCACGCCCACCGGCCAGGAGGAGCTGGACCGCGTGCTCGGCGGCGGCATCGTGGCCGGCGGCGTGGTGCTGATCGGCGGCGACCCCGGCATCGGCAAGAGCACGCTGCTGCTGCAGGCGGTCGACGCGCTGTCGACGCAGATGAAGGTGCTCTACGTCACCGGCGAGGAGAGCGCCGCGCAGGTGGCGCTGCGGGCACGCCGCCTCGGGCTCGCCGGCAGCGCGGTGCGGGTGCTGGCGGAGATCCAGCTCGAGCGCATCCTCGCCACGCTGGAGGCCGAGCAGCCGGCCTTCTGCGTGATCGACTCCATCCAGACGCTCTACTCCGACCAGCTCGCCTCGGCCCCCGGCTCGGTCGCCCAGGTGCGCGAGTGCGCCGCCCAGCTGACGCGCGCAGCCAAGACGGGCGCGGTCACGATGGTGCTGGTGGGCCACGTCACCAAGGATGGCGCGCTGGCCGGCCCGCGCGTGCTCGAGCACATCGTGGACACCGTGCTGTACTTCGAGGGCGACACCCACTCCAGCTTCCGGCTGGTGCGCGCGATCAAGAACCGCTACGGCGCCGTCAACGAGATCGGCGTCTTCGCGATGACCGAGCGCGGCCTGAAGGGCGTGGCCAACCCGAGCGCGATCTTCCTGTCCACCCACGGCGAGCCGGTGCCGGGCTCCTGCGTGCTGGTCACGCTCGAAGGCACGCGGCCGATGCTGGTGGAGATCCAGGCGCTGGTCGACAGCGGCGGCCCCAGCCCGCGCCGCCTCAGCGTCGGCCTCGACCGCGAGCGGCTGGCGATGATGCTGGCCGTGCTGCACCGCCATGCCGGCGTGGCCTGCCTGGACCAGGACGTCTTCGTCAACGCCGTCGGCGGCGTGCGGATCGGCGAGCCTGCGGCCGACCTGGCCGTCATGCTGGCGATCCACGGCAGCCTGCGCGGCCGTGCGCTGCCGCGCGGCTTCATCGCGTTCGGCGAGGTCGGCCTGGCCGGCGAGGTGCGGCCCGCGCCGCGCGGCCAGGAGCGGCTGCGCGAGGCGGCCAAGCTCGGCTTCGGCGTGGCCGTGGTGCCGAAGGCGAACGCGCCGAAGAAGCCGATCGAGGGGCTGGCGATCCACCCGGTGGAGCGCATCGAGCAGGCGATCGAGGTGGTGCGCGGGCTGGCCTGAACGGCGCGCGCGCGGACCGGGCACCGGCAGGGGCGCGGCCCGGGTCCGTGCGCCAAGCCGCTCAGCCGGCCGGCGACGGGGGCGGGCGCTTCGTGCGTCGAGGCGGCCGCTGTTCGTCGCGCAGCTGGCTCGGCACCTGGCCGAAGCGCTGCCGGAAGCGCCGGTTGAAGGTCGACAGGTCGCCGAAGCCGCAGGCCTGGGCGATGTCGATGACGCGCATCGACGCGCAGCCGGGGTCGAGCAGCAGCAGCCGCGCGCGGTCCAGGCGCTCGCGCCGGACATAGGCCGCGAAGCCGCCATCGGTGCTGAACAGCCGCCGCAGGTAGCTGCCGGAGATGCCCAGCTCGCTGGCGGCCGCCTCCTCGTCGAAGCCAGCCTGGCCCAGGCGCTGCGCCACCAGCTGGCGTGCCGCGATCGACCAGGCGAGCGGCCCCTGCAGCCGCGTGATGCCCGGCCAGGCGGTGCGCATCAGCGCCAGGCACAGGTCGCGCAGCTGCTCGGCCATCAGGCGGGCGAGCAGCGTGTCGGCCGCGGCCGGTGCCTCCAGCACCGACTGCAGGTAGTGACGCACCGTCGCGAGGCCCGGCGTGTCCGCCGGCAGCCGGCGCAGCGGGCGTCCGGGGGTGTCATCGATCAGTGCGCTGAAGCTGCGCCGCGGCAGCTGCAGGATCAGCACCTGCGCGTCGGTCTCGACGCGGTTGTGGCGCGGCAGCCCGCCCATCGAGATCAGCGCCTCGCCGGCGCCGACGGCGAGCTGCACGCCCCCCTGGCTGGCCAGCCAGCGCTGCCCCTCGGCCAGCACCTCGACGACGAGGTTGTCCTCCGGCGCGGCGCTCGGGCCGATGTGCACGTCGATCGGCGAGGTGTGCAGCCGCGCCACCATCGTCAGCCCCAGCATCACGCCGTCCATCCGGTAGGTGAAGGGCGCCGCGGGCGCCAGCGGCTGCAGCCGGAACGGGCGCTGCATGGCCTGCGCCACCGCGTCCGTCAAGCCGCGGTGCCCGGCATCGGCGGGGAACTGCGAGGCGCAGAAGCTGAAGCGGTGACCGGGGCGGCTGGCGGCACTCACTGGAAAGC
Organism: Pseudideonella sakaiensis; assembly: GCF_001293525.1. Lineage (GTDB taxonomy): Bacteria > Pseudomonadota > Gammaproteobacteria > Burkholderiales > Burkholderiaceae_C > Ideonella_A > Ideonella_A sakaiensis. The sequence goes on from NZ_BBYR01000030.1 coordinate 110,149, forward strand.
CTTTCGGGCGTCGCGCTGGGGTGGGCTCTGCGCGCGGCCCATCGGTCGACGGAGCGCCCCCGCGAACAGTTCCAAAGCAAAGTATAGGGAGCGGTCTTCCGCGATGCCCGGCCGCCAGCCCCGGCGCTGACGCCTGCGAGCAGTGTCGGCCTGGCTGGGAAGCTGTGCCGAATTTGCCGAGACAAGGCGCTGCGCGCGCCTTAGCGTTCGACCACGGGTGGGTGGGATGCCTCCCCGGGGCCACGCTTCAGTGGCGACCCAGCCCAGCGGAGGATCACATGGCCTGCGATTGCGATGCGGACGTGCTGTCGTCGAACTGCGCCTACCAATGCGAGAAGCACATCGTCGACGACGTGGAGCTGCACCTGGGCAGCAAGCTGCCATTGTCGGCCTCGGTTCCTGCGCTGCTGGCCCAGCGATCCGACAAGACGCTGAAGCGATGGCGAGAGGCGCTGGTGATCTCGACCGAGAACCGCGAACGCGAACGCAAGAAGATCGTCAAGGCGGGGGGCACGGCGGATGCGGGGCACGCCCTGAGGCTGACCATCGAGCGAGCGTGGTTGCAGGCGGTCCTGACCGAACTGTCGGCGCGGGCGGTCGCTGCCAAGAAGGCTGCGAATGCCAAGCGGGAGGCGGCGCGAGCTGCCGAAGCCGCGCGGGATGCCAGGCTGGCGGCGCTGAAGAAGGGGCAGCGCGAGAAGATCGCCAGGCTGCGCAAGGAGAAGTACTGGGGCGTGCCCTGGGACGAGTTCGTCAAGCACCTGCGCAAGAACGAGAAGATGACGCTTCCCGAGGGCTTCTAGCGGAGGGTGCTCCGGGAAAGGGGAGCTGGCCCGTTCGGCAGGCTCGACCTTGGCCCTGGAGGTTCCGTCGGTGATATGGTGTGTCGCCACCCCGCTCGATCCGGAGCCGCCGATGCCCACCGCCGACAGCGCCCCCCGCTTCCGCTCCTTCGCCGAGTTCTATCCCTTCTACCTCGGCGAACACCGCCACCCGACCTCGCGGCGGCTGCACGTGGTCGGCACCAGCCTCGCCGTGGTGCTCATCGCCACCGCCGCGTGGACGGGCCGGCCCGGCTGGCTGCTGCTGGCGCTGCTGCAGGGCTATGCCTTCGCGTGGGTCGGCCACTTCTTCTTCGAGCACAACCGCCCGGCCACCTTCCGCCACCCGCTGTACAGCTTCCTCGGCGACTGGCGGATGTGGTGGGAGGTCGTGAGCGGCCGGCGGCCGTTCTGAGCGCCGCGAGCCGCGCCGCATGATCCACCGCCAGCGCATGACCGCCCGGCTCGAGGGCGAGTTCGCGGTCTTCCTGATCGGCATGCGCATCAACCGGCCCTGGCTGCCGCACCGCTGGCTGCCGGTCGCGGCGGCGATGCCGCGCATGCTGCGCGAGCTGTATGCGCAGCCCGCGCTCGGCCTGCTGAGCCACGAGATGTGGTTCTCGCGGACCATCGTGCTGCTGCAGTACTGGCGCAGCCTGGACGCACTGCTGGCCTATGCCCGCGCGCGCGACGCGGCCCACCTGCCGGCCTGGCAGGCCTTCAACCGCGCGATCGGCACCGACGGCAGCGTCGGCATCTGGCACGAGACCTACTGCGCCGGGCCGGGCACCCACGAGAACGTCTACGTCAACATGCCGCCCTTCGGCCTCGGCCGCGCGGGGTCGCTCGTGGAGGCGCGCGGCGGCCTGCAGTCGGCGGCGACGCGGCTCGGGCGGCCGCCGGGGCCCGGGGCGCCGGGCTGAGCAGGCTGCCGCGCGTGCTCAAGAGAACGCCGGGCCGGCCCAAGTTCTCTTGACCCCTGCGGGGGGCGGGACGGGCAGCGCCCGGCCCTGGGGGCGCGCTCAAGTCGGCGCCGCGCCGGCCGATAGGACGGTCAGCGGGGTGCCGATCGACCGGGCCCGGGAGACGAGCGGCATGGCGGGCGGAGAGGACCTTGTGATTGATTTCGGCGATGGCGGCGGCGGCGGTGGTGCCGGCGACGCGCCGGCCGGCGGCCTGCCGCCGGAGTTCGCCGCCCCGTCGGCCCAGCTGCGCCGCGAGGCGGCGAACCGGCGGGCGCACGAGCGCTACCCGCTGCGCATCGACGTGCTGCTGATCCGGCCGGACGGCGCGCGGGCCTTCGGCCGCACCACCGACCTCGGCCGCGGCGGGATGGGCGTCGTCTACGCCAGCCCGATCCCGGTCGGTACCGTGGTCGCGGTGCGCGCGCCGCTGCCCGGCCGGCGCAGCCCGAAGGAGTTCTTCGGCACCGACGCGCGGGTGGTGAACTGCTCGCTGTCCGGCGCCGACGGCGGCTTTCGCATCGGCCTGGCGTTCGAGGCGCTGGACGCACACGCGTCCGAGCAGCTCGCCCGCGCCTTCATCCGCTGAGCGTGCCGGGGGGCGGCCCCGCCCGCGCCCCGCGCGGATCCGCCGGGTCGTGCGGCGCCCCCGCCGAGCCGCCGCCGGGCAGCGGCCGGCCTCGCCCGGGCATCCGGTGGGGCCTTCCGTTCGCTGGCAGCATCGTGTTCTTCGTTCCGGAGACGCTCCCGTGACCCTGCCCGCCGCCCTGATCCGTGCCCTCGCCACCGTCGCCTGTGCCGTGGCGTTGCCGGCCGCCCAAGCCGCGCTGAAGCCCGGCGACGCCGCGCCCGCCTTCACCGCCGAGGCGGCGCTCGGCGGCAAGGCCTTCCGCTTCGACCTGGCCGAGGCGCTGAAGCGCGGTCCCGTGGTGCTCTACTTCTATCCGAAGGCCTTTACCTCGGGCTGCACCTACGAGGCGCACCAGTTCGCCGAGGCCACCGAGCGCTTCGCCGCGCTGGGGGCGACGGTCGTCGGTGTCTCGTCGGACGACATCGACACGCTCAAGCGCTTCTCGCGCGAAGCCTGCCGCGACAAGTTCGCCGTCGCGGCCGACGAAGGCTCCAAGGTGATCAAGGCCTACGACGCACGGCTCGCCTCCTTCGTGGGCATGGCCGACCGCATCTCCTACGTCATCGGCCGCGACGGCCGCATCGCCTTCGTGCACGAGGACGGCAATCCCGACACGCACGTGGCGAACACGCTGAAGGCGGTGGAGCGCCTGGCCCGGCGCTGACGCCCGCGGACGCCGCCGCGGCGGCCCGCCCGGCGGCGCGGCGGCTATGCTGTCGGCCCCCACCCTGGATGGCGGCGCCCCGAGCGGCCCGCCCGGCCGATGACGCGCACGACCCCCACTCCCGCTGCCGCCGAGCGCACCTTCTTCGGCTGGCCCAAGCTGGCGCCGCGCTGGGCGGCCGTCGTGATGCCGCTGCTGCTGTCGTGCCTGATGACCTTCATCGTGTCCTTCATCAGCACGCTGCGTGGCGTCGGCTGGGCGCCCGGCTTCCTGCACCTGTGGCTCGGGTCGTGGCTGCTGTCCTGGGCGGTCGCCTTCCCGACCCTGCTCGCGGTGCTGCCGCTGGTGCGGCGCTTGACGGCCGCGCTGGTGCGCAACGGCTGACCTGGCCGCCCGGACGGGCGGCGACAGGCCGCGGCGCCGTGCGGGCCGCGGCTCAGTGGTGCAGCTTGCCGAGCAGTTCCAGGGTCTCGGCCCAGCGGTCGTGGATCGTGGCGCCCTTGTTCTGCACCCGGCCGCGGATGTAGGTCTTCAGGCGCTCCCGCGTCTGGATGCCGCCGTCGATCATGCCCCACAGCAGCCGGTCGCGCTCCTTGCGGCCGAACAGCGGGAACAGGCTGCGCTTGCTCGGCGCGAACAGGGCCTGCAGGTCGTCGATGATGTTCTCGGCATAGCGCTCGCGCAGGCTGTTCTGCACCAGGAAGGTCAGCGGCGACACCTCGATGGCGTTGGACAGGCTGCTGAAGGCCTTGCCGGTGTCCTTGTTCCACTTCGAGAAGTTGTCGAAGCTGTCCAGCGCCGTGATCGACCAGCGCTCCCCCCCGGTCACGATCATCAGGTTGGCGACGTTCGCGACCGCCTTCAGCGACAGGGTCTTCGACCCCAGCTTGACCTGGTTCGGTTTCCTCAGCTGGGGGTCGAAGCGGTCCATGTTGCCGAGCACCAGATCCAGCGCTACCACGCGGCCCAACTGTTCCAGGCCGTCGTGGGCCAGCAGGACCTTCGCGATCGAGCGCAAGGGCTTGGACTCGCCGCGCTCGTCGAAGGCCTGGATCGCCTCGTCCAGGGCCGAGACCCGCAGCAGCCGCAGCTTGAAACCGTGCTGCTTGGGGTCGTTGGCCAGTATCTCGACCTGCTGCGCCGCGTCGTAGAGGCGCTTGTCGTGGTTGGGGCTGTTCTGTAGCCGGCGTGCGCGCGAGATCCACTCCATCTTGTCCTTGCACCAGCGCATCAGCTCGTGGCGTTCGCCGCCCCGCAGCGGCACGGGCTTGGCGAGGGAGTCGATCTGGCCGATCAGCTCGGAGCCTTCCTTCATGAAGCGCTTGTCCATGCCGATTTCCCACTTCAGCACGATCGAGCTGCCGTCCATTCCCCAGATCTGGTAGACGCGGGCGACTTTCAGCGGCGTGATCTGGAGGATCAGGCCTTGTTCGAGCGGCGTTTCGGCGGTCAGAGGCATGGCGGGCGTTCCTGTAGCGCGGGGAGAAGGGGTGGCCGGGCGTCGAGCGCGTCGCCGCCCGCCGTCGCCGGGAGGTGCAGCGCCGACAGCGGCAGCACGCTGCGCCCGTCGTGGTCCACGCACAGCCGGCGTGCCAGCGCGTCGTCGATCGGCCACGACGGGTTGACGTAGAGCGTGCGGTACTGCCGCTCGCCGCGCCGCAGGCAGTCGCAGCCGACCAGCAGCAGCTCGGTCAGCGCCTGATCGGCGCCGGCGAGGAAGAGCATGGTCAGCCGGCGGTCGCGCGCGCGGCGCGTGACCGTGTGGTACTGGCGCCAGACCGTGCCGGTGACGCATGCGAACTCGCGCCGCGTCGCCGCCGGCAGCACCGCCGTCTCCGCCACCATCATCGACAGCGGCTGGTAGTCCCTGAACTCACGCCGCTGCACGCGCGGCTCCCAATGCCAGAACACCTGAACCTCCCGTGGCCTGCGCCGGCCGGCGGGCGGGATGGCCAGCCGGCGGCCGCCTGCGGCCGTCAGAGGGAAGATCGGAAGCCGGACGCCGAACCGGCCACCGGACACCCCCGCATTCAGGGGGGTGGCGGCAGCGCGGCCAGCGCGGCCTGCGCCTCGCGGGCCGCCGACGAGGCCTCGCCCTGGGTGGCGACGAGCTGGCGCAGCGCTTCGCCGAGCGTCGCGCGCCCCGCCTCGAGCGCCCCGCTGGCCACCTCGATCCGCCCGCGCTCGAGCTGCGCGAGGCCGACCCGGGCGCTGGCCGGGAAGCCGCGCGCCAGCGCCGCCGCGGCCGCCTCGGCCTGCCGCGCTGCGGCGAGGCCGGCGGCGGCGTCGCCGAGCTCGAACTCCACGCGCGCCAGCCGCGTGGCCGCCGAGGGCAGCAGCGTGGTCCGCACGGTGGCGGCCGCGGTCAGCCGCACCGCATCGCGCAGCGCCTCGCGCTCGTCGCGGCGCCGGCCGTCGGCGCGCGCCACCTCGGCCTGCACCAGGCGGCGCAGCGCCTCGTTGAGCGTCGGTCCCGGCGGCTGCTGGCGCAGCAAGTCGTCGAGCGGCGCCGCGAGCCGGTGGCATTCGGCCAGCGGGCCGCGTCGGCAGGCCTGGTTCAGGCCGTTCAGCAGCACCGCATGGCGCACCGCGAAGCTGCTGTCGGGGCCGAGGCCGGCGAGCGCGCGGGCCTGTGCGGCGGCCGCCTCCTCGTGGCGGTCCAGCCGCTCCAGGCCGATCGACATGTTGCTCCACAGCTGCGGGTCGACCTGGGCCTCGCCCTGCAGCTCGGTCCAGATCTCGACCGCGCGCTGCTGGGCCGCCAGGGACTCGAGCTCCTGGCCCGCATTGGCCAGCCGCGTCGCGAGGTTGTTCCAGGCCCGCGCGGCATAGACCGACTGGCTGCGCCCGTAACGGTCCAGTTCCGACAGCAGGGTCCGCCAGTCGGCCGCGGCGCCGGCGTTGTCGCCCTGGTTGCCGACCGCGCTGGCCAGCTCGCGGCGCGCGTGGATGGCGGCCAGCTGGCGGCCCGGCTTGGGCTGGCCGAGCAGGCCGATCGCCGCGCGTGCATCCGCCTCGGCCTCGCGCAGCCGGCCGGCCTGGCGCAGCAGCACGCTGCGCCGGGTCAGGCAGACGGCGCGGGTGGCGCGCTGGTCGGTGGCGTCGCTGCTGCCGCGTTCGCCGGCCTCCGGCGCGGGGTGCTCGGGCAACGCCGCGATCACGGCCTCCAGCCGAGCGAGGTCGCCGGCCAGCGCATGGCGCAGGCAATCCACCTCGGCGCGGTCGCCCGGGTCGGTGGCCTCGGGCCGGCGCCGGCCGAGCTCGGCCGCCTCGTCGAGCACGGCGCGCGCCTTCGCGTTCTCGCGCAGCTCGCCGTACATCGTGCCGAGCATCAGGCCCAGCCGGAGCTTCAGCGCCGGCGTCTCGTCGAACTGCTGCGCGAGCAGCCGCGCGGCGCGGTCGAGCTGGGCGCCGCTGGTCGGGTTCGGCCGGCGCGAGCCCTCGGTGAGCACGTCGCCGATGAACTCGTTGGCGGCCCGCGCCTGGTCCAGCTCGCGCAGCGCGCGGTCGCGCTCGACGCGGGCGAGTTCGCCCTGGTGGCGCGCCCGCGCCGCCTGGCTCAGCGTGCCGGCCAGGCCGGCCAGCAGGCTCGCGCCCACCAGCGCGGCCGCGGCCACCGGCACCCGGTGGCGCCGCACGAACTTGCCAGCGCGGTAGCGCCAGGTGTCGGGCCGCGCCTCGACCGGCAGGTGGGCGAGGTGGCGGCGCAGGTCCTCGGCCACGGCATCGACGCTGGCGTAGCGCTCCGCGGGGCGCTTGCGCAGCATGCGCGCGACGATGGTGTCCAGGTCGCCGCCGAGGCGGCGGCCGAGCCGCTCCGGCGTGCTGCCGCGGGCCGCGGCGATGGCCGCCGCCTGCGCCGCGTCGGCACCGCGCAGCACGCGCGACAGCCGCGGCGGCTCCACCTCGGCGATCGCGCGCAGCCGGGCCGGCCCGGTCGCGGTCGCGCCGCCGGTCGGGTGGGTGCCGCCGAGCAGCTGGTAGAGCAGCACGCCGAGCGCATAGATGTCGGTGGCGGTGCTGATCGGCCCGCCGGCGATCTGCTCGGGGGCCGCGTAGTCCGGCGTCAGCACCGTGCCCGCGGCGCGCGTCAGCGCGGTGCTGCCTTCGCCTTCGTCCTCCAGCAGCTTGGCGATGCCGAAGTCCAGCAGCTTCACCAGCCCGTCGTCGCCGAGCATCACGTTGGCCGGCTTGATGTCGCGGTGCACCACCAGGTGGCGGTGCGCATGCGCGACGGCGCCGAGCACGTCGAGGAAGCAGCGCAGGCGTGCATCCACGTCCATCCGCAGCCGGTCGCAGCGGCGGTCGATCGGCTCGCCGTCCACCAGCTCGAGCACCAGGTAGGGCTGGCCGCCGTCGCTCACGCCCGCGTCCAGCAGCCGCGCGATGTGCGGGTGGGTCAGGCGCGCCAGGATCGCCCCCTCGCGGCGGAAGCGCTCCGCCGCGCCATGCCCCAGCCACGACAGGTGCAGCAGCTTGACCGCGGCAACCCCCTCGACCCGCCCATCGCAGCGCCGCGCCCGCCACACGCTGCCCGAGCCGCCCTGGCCGATCGGCGCCTCCAGCCGCCAGGCGCCGATGCGCAGGCCCACCAGGCCGGCACCGTCCTCCGGCGGCGGGTGCGGCGGCGGTTGCTGCAGCACGGCGTCGGCGCGGGCGATCGCTTCCTCGTCGAGCAGGCGTGCCAGCTCCGCCGCCAGGTCGGGCTCCTGCGCCGCGATCTCGGCCAGGCGTTGCGGGCGCCGGGCCGGCTCGAGGTCGAGCAGCTCGTCGAGCCGGGGGCTCAGGCGTTGCCAGAGCTCGGGCGCGGGCAGCGGCATGCGGGCAGGGCGGTCGGCGCTGCAGCGGGGGAGCGCGGGGTGGTGCCGGCAGCCGCGGCCCGTCAGCCGCCCGCGGGCTCGCCGAGCGACTGCGCGAGCAGCAGCCGGGCCTTCTCCCAGCGCCGCTGCGCGGTGCGCTCGGACAGCCCCAGCAGCGGCGCCAGCTCGGCCAGCGACAGGCCGCAGAAGAAGCGCAGGTCGACGATCTGCGCGAGCGCGGGGTCGAGGGCCTCCAGCGACTGCAGCGCGTCACCCAGCGCCACCAGGCCCTCGGGCGCGCTGCAGTCCTCGGCGATCTGGGTGTCCAGCGCGGTCAGGTCCAGGCCTCCGCCCCGCTTGGCGGCCTGGCGCTGCCGCACCCGGTCGATCACCAGCCCGCGCATCGCGCGGCTGGCGTAGGCGAGGAAGCGTCCCTCGTCGGGGAAGGCCAGCGCATCGCGACGCGACATGTCGAGGTAGGCCTCGTGCAGCAGCGTCGTTGCGCTGACCGGCGAGGACTCCCCCTGGCGCCGCACCTCCCGGCGGGCGATGCGGTGCAGCTCGGCATAGAGGGTCGCGAACAGCGGATCCACGCCCTGGCCGGCGGTGACGGCTGTCGGTGTCGCGAACGCACTCATGGCCGTGATTGTGGCGAAGCGCGGCCGACTCCTTTGCCGTCGGGTCGTCGGCCGCCGGAGCAGGCCCTGCAGCCTGGCGTCGGCCGTGCAATTTGTCACGGATCGAACCGTGGCGCGTCTGCTGCATCATCCATCGGGTGGATGCGGCGCCTGCGCCGCGATGTTCCGCGCGGCCGGCGTCGCTCGGAGCGTCTCCGACCCGCCGGCTCCGATCGACCCGACATGCACCCGCTGGAGACCCGCCTGCCCGCCCCCGTCGTCGCCGCGCTGATCGGCGCGGCGATGAAATGGCATGCCGTGAGCGCGTCGGTCGCGATCGACCCCAGCCGCTGGCGCATGCTGCTGGGCCTCGGGCTGGCCCAGCTGGCCGGCCTGATCGCGCTGCTGGCCTTCGCGGGCTTCTGGCGCGCGCGGACCACGATCGATCCGCTGCACCCGCAGCGGGCCTCCCGGCTCGTCACCGGCGGCATCTACCGGCTGTCGCGCAACCCGATCTACCTGAGCCTGGCGATGCTGCTGGTGGCCTATGCGCTGCGCCTCGATTCCGCGTGGCCGGCGCTGGGCCCAGTGGTCTTCGTGGCCTACGTGACGCGCTTCCAGATCGTGCCGGAGGAGCGGGCGCTCGCGGCCCGCTTCGGCGAGGCCTATGCCGCGTACGCGCGCCGGACCCGGCGCTGGCTGTGATCGTCGGTTCGGCGCGCGCCGTCGGGGCTCAGCGCCCCGGTGTCGCGGGCCGCAGCAGCAGGTAGAGCAGCGGCCCGAAGGAGCCGAGCAGCAGCGTGGCGATCACCCAGGGCCAGGGCGAGCGGCCGCGCTGGCGGGCGTCCTGCCACAGCCAGGCCAGCACCAGGCCGAGCGCGATCGCCAGGTCGCAGAGCACCTGCCAGCCGGCCAGGCTCGCGAACTGGCCCTCGAACAGGCCCCAGTAGCCGTGTTGCCAGACGGCGGCGAGGCTCAGCAGGGTGAACGGGATCAGCGCGGCCAGCAGCAGCCATCGGGTCATCGCGGGTCTCCGGGAACGGGGAGACCCAGTCTCGCGGGCCGCCGGCGGGCCGTCGATGACCTGCCAGGTCAAGGCCCGGCCGCGAGCCCGTCGAAGCAGCTCGACACCAGCAGTTCGACGATGGTGTCGTCGTCGTACTGGCCGCTGGCGCGCAGCAGGCCGAGCACCGGGTCGCAGCCGCGGGCGAACAGCGTGTAGAGCACCAGCTCCCCGGGCAGCCGGGGGTTCAGCGCGCCGTCGGCCTGGGCCTGCTCGATCCAGGCGCCGAGCCGCTCGCTGACCTCCAGCAAGCGGTCGCGGTAGCCGCGGTCGGCCACCAGGGCCTGGCGCAGCGAGGAGTTCTCGGCCGGCAGCGTGGGCATCTCGCCGGCCAGCTGGGCCTGCATCGCCCAGCGCGCCATGGCCTTGAGCTGCTCCAGCGCCGGCACCGGCGGCGGGCCGTCGGCGCGCGCCTCCAGCTCGCCGATGCGCGCCAGCGCGCGGTCGAGCACGGCCGCCATCGCCGCCGCGGCCAGCGCCTCCTTCGACGCGAAGTGCTTGTAGAGGCTGGCCTTGGCGATGCCGACGTCGGCCGCGACCGCATCCACCGTCATCGCGTCGTAGCCCTTTTCGGCCAGCAGGCGGTTCACCGACGTGACGATCGCCGCCTCGCGGGCCTGCAGCACCTGTTCCCGGAACGAACCCCTGACCATGCGGCGAGTGTAGCCGTTCCGCACCCTGCTTGCACCGATCGGTATCGAAAGTGACCAATTGGTTCTTGAAAAGACCACACGGTTTACTTTGCAGACTGACTGGTTCAAATTCCGTCCGCGCCGTTCAAGGCCGCGTCCGAACACGAACCCGATCAGGAGAAGCCCATGCTCAACCGGAGAAGCTCCCTGCTGGCGCTGGCCAGCCTGCCGCTCGTCGCCGCCTGCGGCGGCGGACACGACGACACGGTCGACCCGGCCAGCCGCAACATCGTGCAGGCGGCGCTGGCCGACCCGCAGTTCAGCCTGCTGGCCGAGGCGGTCGTCGCCGCCGGCCTGACCGCGACCCTGTCCGGGCCCGGCCCCTTCACCGTCTTCGCGCCGACGAACGCCGCCTTCACCGCGCTGCTGGCCGAGCTCGGCACCACCAAGGAAGCGTTGTTCGCCGACCGCGCGCTGCTGACGACGGTGCTGACCTACCACGTGCTCGGCAGCCGGGTCGGCAGCGCGGCGATCCCGATCGGGCGTGCGATCACGACCGTGCAGGGCGGCATCTTCAAGATCGACCGCGTCGACGGCGCACTGCGCGTGCAGGACGGCCGCAACCGGACCGCCCGCATCGTGGCCGCCGACGTCGGCACCAGCAACGGCGTGATCCACGCCATCGACCGGGTGCTGCTGCCGGCGAACCGCAACGTCGTCGAGACCGCGGTCGCGCTGGCCAACGGCACGCCGCCGCAGTTCACGCTGCTGGTCGAGGCGGTCGTCACAGCCGGCCTGGCGCCGACGCTGTCCGGCACCGGTCCGTTCACGGTGTTCGCGCCCACCGATGCGGCCTTCGCCGCGCTGCTGGCGGAGCTGGGCGTCACGAAGGAAGCCCTGTTCGCGAACACCGCGCTGCTCACCTCGGTGCTGACCTACCACGTGCTGCCGCTGCGCGCGCTGCGCGCGGAGGTGCCGGTCGGCAACGCGCTGACCACGGTGCAGGGCCAGACGCTCACCGTGAACAGCGCCTTCCAGATCGTCGACCAGCGCGGCCGCTCGGCGGCGATCGTCGCCACCGACACGCTGGCCAGCAACGGCGTCATCCACGTGATCGACCGCGTGATCCTGCCGCGCGCCTGAGCGTGCCCAGCGTCTCCCTTTGCCGTCCCCCCTCTTTCCCACTGTCACCCAGGAGAGTTCCATGAAGAAGCTGCTCGTTTGCACCGCCCTCGGTCTCGCCGCGCTGTCGGCCCAGGCGAAGGACATCGTCGACACCGCCGTCGCCGCCGGCAATTTCAAGACGCTCGCGACCGCGCTGCAGGCCGCCGGCCTGGTCGAGACGCTGAAGGGCAAGGGCCCCTTCACCGTGTTCGCGCCGACCGACGAGGCCTTCGCGAAGATCCCGAAGGCCGACCTCGACGCCCTGCTGAAGGACAAGGCCAAGCTGACCCAGGTGCTGACCTACCACGTGGTGCCGGGCAAGGTCATGGCCAAGGACGTCAAGGCCGGCAAGGTGAAGACCGTCGCGGGCCCCGAGCTGACGCTCGGCACCACCGGCGGCGTCACCGTCGACAACGCCAAGGTCACGGCCGCCGACATCGTGGCCGACAACGGCGTGATCCACGTCATCGACAGCGTGGTCCTGCCGCGCTGAGCGTGCCGGCGCGGCGCGGCGGGTCTACGATCCGCCGATGCCCGCGCCGACCGATCCCCCTCCCGGCCGCGTTGCCGCCTCCCCGGCGGCCGCGGCCGTTTCGCTGGCCGGGTCGGACCTGCCGCCCCTGCCGGCGCTGCGCCCCGGCCGCTACCGCCACCACAAGGGCGGCCGCTACCGCGTGCTGGGCGTGGTGCGGCACAGCGAGACGCTCGAGCCGATGGCGCTGTACCGACCGCTCGACGCGGCCGTCGGCGACTGGGTGCGCCCGTACGCGATGTTCGTCGAGACGGTCGAAGTCGACGGGCGCGTGCTGCCGCGCTTCCGTTGCGAGGAGCCGCCGGACGGCTGCGAAGCCCAGCCGGTGGATGCGCCTGGCGGCTGTGCCGGCGCATCGGTCGACCCGGGGGGCTCGACCGGCATCGCCGACCCGCCCGGGGCCGGGCCGGCCGGCTCCGGCGGCCCGTTGACGGAAGACCTGCAGGCCACGGTGGCGCGCATGGAGGCGCGGCTCGGCGCCGACCCGCGGCCCGCGGTGGCGGCCGCGTGGATGCACTACCGCGCGCTGTGCCCGCGCTTCGAGGCCGACCTCGCCGCGTCGCCGCGCGATGCGCTGCTGGCCCGGGCCAGCGCGCTGATGCTGCTGCAGGCGATCGCCAGCGGCGGCTGAGCGGCCACCCCGCGCACCAGCACACGACGCCCCACGATCCGCCACGAGCCCCGCCAAGAGACCCGTCCCATGGCCCGCCGCAGTCCCGCCCGCCCGCCCGCGCCCGCCCCCCGCCCACCGGCGCCGACGGCCCGCCGCCGCCGCGTGGCCGTCAGCGCGCTGCTGCCCGCCGTGCTCGCCGCCGCGCCGCTGGGCGCCGCGCCGCCGGACCTCGATGCGCTGTGGGTGCGCGGCGACGCGGCGGCCAGCGAGCGCCGGCTGCGCGAGGCCCAGCACGGGGCCGCGCCCGACGACTGGGGCCGGCTGCAGACCCAGGTCGCCCGCACGCTCGGCCTGCGCGGCGACTTCGATGGTGCGCGCCGGCTGCTCGCGGCGATGGAGCCGCTGCCAGCCGGTGCGTCACCGGAGTGGCGCGCGCGGCTCGCGCTCGAGACGGGCCGCACCTGGGTCTCGGCCGCCCACGCGCCCGACGCGATCACGCCGGCCGCGCGGGCCGAGGCCGCGCGGCGCTACGGGGAGGCGATCTCGGTGGCGGCCGCCGCCGGGCTGGACGCGCTGCACATCGACGCGCTGCACATGATGGCCTTCGTCGAGCCGGCGCCGGCGCGCCAGGCGCACTGGGCGCGCGCGGCGCTGGCCGTTGCCGAGGCCTCGCGCCAGCCGGCGGCGCGCCGCTGGGAGGGTTCGCTGCGGCTGAACCTCGGCCTCGCGCTGCAGGACGGCGGAGACCTGGACGCCGCCGGCGCGTCGTTCGTGGCGGCGCGCGCCGCGTACGAGCGCGACGGCCGTGCCGAGGACGCCGCGGTCGCACGCTGGATGGAGGCGCGCGTGCGCCGGCTGCAGGGCCGGCTGGCCGAGGCCCTGGCGATGCAGCAGGCCCTCGCCCGCGCGCTGGACGACGCGGGCACGCCGGACCCCTTCGTCTTCGAGGAACTGGAGATCCTGCACCGCGCGCTCGGCGACCCGGCCGCCGCACAGGCCGCCGCCGCGCGGCGGGCCGCGCTGGCCCCGCGCTGATGCCTCGCCGGCGGTGCGCGGGCCCGCGCCCGCGCGCACCCGCCCGGATGCCGAGGCCTGCGCCGGCGCCCGCATGCCGGGCTGCCGCGCGACGCGGTGTCGCGCTACGCTTCGGCCGCCACATCGTTCCGGGAACCCAGGCATGGCCCTGCGCATCGAGATCGACGACCTCAGCCGCCCCGCCGTCCAGGCGCTCCTGCAGGAGCACCTGGCGGACATGCACGCCCAGTCGCCGCCGGAGAGCGTGCACGCCCTCGACCTGGACCGCCTGCGCCACCCCGACATCACCTTCTGGAGCGTGTGGGACGGCGACGAACTCGTCGGCTGCGGCGCCGTGAAGCGGCTCGATGCCACGCACGGCGAGCTGAAGTCGATGCGCACCCCGCGGGCGCGGCGACGCCGCGGCGCCGGCCGCGCGATCCTCGCGCACGCCATCGCCGAGGCGCGCGCCCGCGGCTGGACCCGCCTGAGCCTGGAAACCGGCACCCAGCCCGGCTTCGTGCCGGCCCGCACCCTCTACGCCCAGGCGGGCTTCGTCGAGTGCGGGCCCTTCGGCGACTACCGCGAGGACCCGCACAGCGTCTTCATGACGCTCGCGCTGGGATGAGCGCGCCGGGCGGCAGCGGCCTGCCGGGGTCGGTGGCCGGGCCCGGCACCACCACGCCGAGCGTGCGCCCGGCCGGACCGGACGACGCGCTGTGCCTCGGCGTGCTCGCGCCGCGTGTCTTCCTCGAGACCTATGCGCCGGAGGGCGTGCGGCCGGCGCTCGCGCGCGAGGTCCTCGCGACGCTGTCGCCGGCAGCGTTCGACGCGGCGCTGGCCGATCCGGCGAGCCGGCTCTTCGTCGCGGAGCATGCGCCGCACCGCGTCGGCTTCGTGCACCTGGTGCTCGGCGCCGTGCCGCCCGGGCCGCCACTGGCGCACCCGGCCGAGGTGCTGCGCCTGTACGTGCAGGCGCCGCAGGCCGGTGCGGGGCTCGGGACGCGCTTGCTGGCCCGGGCCGAGGCGGCGGCGGCGGCGGCCGGCGCGCGCCACGTCTGGCTGACCGCCTGGGTCGGCAACCTGCGGGCACGGGCCTTCTACGCCGCGCGGGGCTATGCCGACCGGGGGGCGGCCGACCACTGGATCGAGGGCGAGCGCTTCGAGAACCGCCTGTTCGTGAAGGCCCTGCCGGCCGGAGCCGTTGCGGACCGCACGGGCGACGCCGACGCGCCGGCCCGGACGCCCGCGGCGTAGGATGCGCGTCCCGCGCGAATCCCCGCGCCGTGTCGCCGGGCGGCGCGGCCGTTCGTGCTGTCCGCCCACCCGGAGGCCTGCCCCGTGAACGACGTGTCCGACACCGCTGCGCTGCCGGCCGACACCCCGCCGGCCGAGGTCGTGCGCTGCTATTGGCAGCGCATGCAGGGGCGCGATTTCCGCGGGGTTGCGCCGCTGCTCGGGCCGGAGCTGACCGTCGACTGGCCGCAGTCGAACGAGCGCTTCCGCGGGCCCGAGCGCTTCCTGCAGATGAACCGCGAATACCCCGCACACGGGCCCTGGACGGTGCAGCTGCACCGGCTGGTGGCCGACGGGGCCCAGGTCGTCACCCAGGTGACCGTCGGCGACGGCGTCCAGCGCGCCGAGCCGGTCTCCTTTTTCGAGGTGGCCGCCGGCCGCATCCGCCGCATCGTCGAGTACTGGCCCGAGCCCTTCGCGCCGGCCACCGACCGTCGACACCTGAGCGAGCCGATCGCGGAGGTGGGCGTGGACGCGTCCGCAGGCGCCGAGCCGGGCGCGGCGGCGGACGCCGCCGGCGCCGTCGACGAGACGGCGGCCCCGAGCCCGGCGATCGTGGCGGCCGCCGAGCCTCCCATCGCGCCGGTGCCCGTGCCGCGGTCCCCGGCGCAGCCCGGGCCGGTGCCCGCAGCCACCGCCACGGCCGAGACCCTGCCCGCGTCGCCGGCGCCGCTGCCGCGCCTGCTGACGGTGGTGACCACCGTGGCCTCGCACGAGGACGGGCGCCGCCTCGCGCAGGCCCTGGTCGGTCGGCGCCTGGCGGCCTGCGCGCAGCTGGAGGCGATCGAGAGCGTCTACGTGTGGGACGGCCGCCTGGAGCAGGCCCCGGAATGCCGGGTGCTGTTCAAGACCACCGGCGCGCGCGCGGCCGCGCTGGAGGCCGGCATCCGGGCGCTGCACGGCTACGTGCAGCCGGCCATCCACGCGTGGCCGGTGGTGCAGGCCGACCCGGGCTTCGCGCAGTGGGTCGAGGCGGCCGTCGCGCCGCCGGAGGACGCGCCGGCCGCCGTGCCACGGCTGGACGCGGGGGGATGAGCCGCGCCGCCGCGGTGCGCCCAGGCTCGGCTGCGCCGCCAGGCCGCGCGCCGCGGGTCCGGCGTCCGGCGGGGTCCGGCCGCGTGGCGCCCGGCGCGCTCAGAGCGGCTGGCGCGCCAGCCGCCGGTGCAGCTCGTTCACCTGCATCAGCGCCGCGCTGCCGTAGTACACGTGGTACTCGGCCACCATCTCGCCCTCGCGCACCACGGGGTCGGTGGCGGTCAGCGCCCGCGCCGCGTCGATCGTCGGCACCGCATAGACGAACAGGCCGCGCCAGCCGTCGACGTTGTCCAGCGGACCGGCGAGCACCAGCGTGCCCTCCGCGGCCAGCCGCTTCATGTTCGCGAAATGCCCCTGGAACATCGCGTCGCGCGCGGGGCCCGGGGGCACCGGCGTCGGGCCGGTCTTGAGGATCACCAGCACGTAGCGGCGCATGCCGCGCTCGTCGGCACCGGTGCTGCGCGCCAGCGCGGCGTCGAAGCCGGGCGGCGCGGAGGCGGCGGTCCCGGGCGTCGCGGCGGCCGCCGCGTCGCCGGCCGCAGCCGCCGGGCCTGCGACGCCGGCGAGCAGGCACGCGGCGAGCCCGGCGGCGCGGGCGAGGGGGGCGGGGCAGGGCAGGCGGCGGTGAGGCATCGGCAGCTCCAGGAGCCAGGGGTCGAGAGCGCCCCCAGGGCCGGGCGCTGCGCGTCCCGCCTCCCGTGGGGGTCGAGAAGACGCGGGGCGGCCCGGCGCCTTCCTGAGGCGCATGCTAGGCCCGGGAGGGCTGTTTGCCCATCGGGATCGCCGCCACGGCGATCGGCGATCCCCGGGTCCTCCTCACCGCTTTCGTCGGCCGTCGGCCGGCTTCGTCGCAGCGGCGGGCGGGCTCGCGACGCCGCGGCTAAGCTGCGGGCTCCCGACCGCGGGCGTGTGCCGGCGCCGGTCGACACGATCTCCCTTGCCACCGACAGCCGTCTCCGCCGCCACTGCTGCGTCCCGCCACCCGCGGCCGGGCGGCAGGCCGCCGGCCCCCCGCGGCGGCGCGCACACCCCGGCCGCTCTGGCGCCGGGCTGGCAGGCGCCCCGGCCGCCGCGCGCGCTGCGGCTGGCGGCCGGCCTGCTGGCCGCTGCCGCGGCGCTCGCGCCGGTGCTGCCGGGCGCGTGGCGCCCGCAGCGGCCCGCGCCCGAGGGGCGTGAACCGCGCGGCGTGGCCGGTCCGGCGCCCCGGCTGACGCTGCGCCTGGTGCCGGCGCCGACCTCGGCCTCGGCCCGGCGCGCTCCCGAGCCCGCCGCCGCCCGCCTGCCGCCGATGCCGCTGGACCGCCCGGCCGTCTCCCGCCGTCCGGCGCCTGTCGCGGTGCCTGCGCCGGAGGACGGCGGCCAGCCGGTGCTGCCGGGCAGCGCGTCACCATCCGCGGCGCCGGCCCTGGCGGCGCCTGCGCCACGTGAGGCCTCGCCCGCGGCGGCTCCGCCGGTCCCCGTACTGGCCGCCGCGGCTTCCGGCGTCCCGGGTGTCGCCGGTGCCGGTGTCGGTTCGGCGGCCGCCGGGCCCGCCGCTGGCCCGCTGGCAGACGCGGCGGCCTCTCGCCCGCTGCAGCTCGACGCCGCCACGTTGCGCCGCGCCGCCGCCGGCAGCCGTGGCGCGGTGCGGGCGCAGGCCGACGCGGCCGGCCGCCCGGTGGACGAGCCGCGTCCCGGCCGCGATGCGGTGCTCGCCGGCGACCTGGCCCGGGCCGTCAAGCCCGAGTGCCTCGCGCCGAACGCCGGCGGCAGCCTGCTGTCGATCCCGTTCATCGTGGCCGCGGCGCTGCGCGACCGCTGCCGCTGAGCCGGGCGGGGCGGCGGCGGGAACCCGCGGCGCCCGCACCGGGTCTTGGACAGCTGGCGTGTGCCCCCATCTGCATGCCATGGCGCGCGCTGGACGTGCCATGCGGCCGCCGGGCGGTCCGCGTCACGCTGGAACGAACGGAGGTCGCGGGCATGTGGAAACGTCTGTCGCTGGTCTGGACCCTGGTGCGCGGGGACCTGAAGAAGCTCTGGTGGGCGCTGCGCGACCCGCGCGCGCCCGGCTGGCTGAAGGCCGCGACCGCCGGGCTGGTGCTTTACCTGCTGTCGCCGGTGGACCTGCTGCCGGATGCGCTGCCGATCATCGGCGTCGTCGACGACCTGGTGCTGATCCCGCTGGCGATCCGCTGGCTGCTGTCGCAGCTGCCGGCCGAGCTGCAGCGCGACCTGGCGCGCCGCGCGATGCCGGCCGCGGAGGAGGTGCGGCCGGGCTGAAGCGGCGCGCGGCGGGCAGGGCGTCACGCCGCGTCATGCGGCGTCACGCTGCTGTCATCGACCGTCACGAGCATGCCGGGCTTTCATCGACCCGCCGTGCCCGATGCCGCGCCTTCGCCCCACCGTTCGAGCCCTGCTGCCGCAGGCCCTTTCCGCCCCCTGGCTGCGTGCCGCGGCCTGCAGCGCCCGCCCGCTCGTGCTGGCCGGCCTGGTCGCCGGGGGCCTGCTCGCGGCCTGCGGCGGCAGTGACGACGGGCCGGTGCCGGAGCCGACGCCGGTCGGCCTGGCGCTCGAGAAGATCGGCGGCTACGACGGCGGCGCGCTCGGCGCTGCCGAGATCACGGCCTACGACGCTGCGAGCCGACGCCTGTTCGTCGTCAACGGCGCCAACGGCTCCGTCGACGTGCTGGACCTGTCGACGCCGGGCGCGCCGCGCCGCGTCGGCGGCATCGACGTCACCGACATCGGCGGCAGCGTCAACAGCGTCGCGGTGAACGACGGGCTGGTGGCGCTGGCCGTGCAGGCCGTCCGCAAGACCGATCCGGGCCGCGTCGCCTTCGTGCAGGCCGCGACGCTGCAGCGCGTGGCGGTGGCCGAGGTGGGCGCGCTGCCGGACATGCTGGTCTTCACGCCCGACGGACGCACGCTGCTGGTGGCCAACGAGGGCGAGCCGAACAGCTACGGCCAGGCCGACTCGGTCGACCCGGAGGGCTCGGTCTCGGTGCTGCGGCTGACGCGCGGCGGCACCACCGCCGCACCGACGGTCGCCGTCAGCGTGGCGACGGCCGACTTCCGCGCCTTCAATGGCCAGGAGGCCACGCTGCGCGCCCAGGGCGTGCGGATCTACGGCCCCGGCGCCAGCGCGGCCCAGGACCTGGAGCCCGAGTACATCGCGGTCGACGACGAGGGCCGCAGCGCCTACGTGACGCTGCAGGAGAACAACGCGGTGGCCGTGGTCGACATCGCGAGCGCCCGCGTCACCGCGATCCGCCCGCTGGGCTTCAAGGACCACCGCGTCGCCGGCATGGGCCTGGACGCGAGCGACGAGGACGGCGGCACCGACACCAACAGCGGCACGCCGTCGGTGAAGATCGTCCCGCAGCCGGTGAAGGGCCTGTACCTGCCGGACGCGATCGCGAGCTACCGCGTGGGCGGCACCACCTACCTCGTGACCGCCAACGAAGGCGACGCGCGCGCCGACTGGCCCGGCTTCAACGAGGAGACGCGGGTGCGCGCGCACTGCACGGCCGGCCTCGACCCGGCCGTGTTCGGCGCCGACGCCGCGCGCCTGCTGTTCGATTCCAACCTCGGCCGCCTGCGCATCACCAGCACGCCGAACGGCGGCAGCAGCGGCAAGAACGCCGCGGGCCAGTGCAACGAGCTGTTCGCCTTCGGCGCCCGCTCGTTCTCGATCTGGACCACCGACCTGCAGCGCGTCTACGACTCCGGCGACGAGTTCGAGCGCCGCACCAGCGCGCTGCCGAACGTGCCCTTCAACGCCAGCCACGACAACGCCGACCTCGATGCGCGCAGCCCGAGCAAGGGGCCGGAGCCGGAAGGCGTGGTGATCGGCCGCTTCGGGGCCCGCGTGTTCGCCTTCGTCGGCCTGGAGCGCGTCGGCGGGGTGATGGTCTACGACATCACGACGCCGGCGGCGGCGAGCTTCGTGACCTACCTGAACACGCGCCAGGGCGCCAGCGGCGACCGCGGCCCCGAGGGCCTGCTGCTGATCCCGGCCGCGCAATCGCCGAACGGCAAGCCGCTGCTGGTGGTCGGCCATGAGGTCAGCGGCACCACCACGGTGCTGCAGATCAACCTGAGCTACTGAACGCCCCCCGGGCCGGGCAGTGCCCGGCCCGCCTCCCGGCGCCGCTTACCATCGCGGCCATGAATGCGATGACGGGTTGGTTGCTGGCGGCGGTGGCGCTGGCGGTGGGCTTCTGGTCCTATGGCTGGCAGGGCGGCGTGCTGGCGCTGTCCGTCATCGTCTTCTGGCTGCTGCTGCAGTTCAGCCGCGCGATGCGCGCGATGCGCCGCGCGAGCGAATCGCCGGTCGGCCGGCTGCGCAACGCGGTGATGTTCCAGTCGCGGCTGAAGCGCGGCATGACGATGCTGCAGATCGTCGGGCAGACGCGCAGCCTCGGCCAGCGCCGCCCCGAACTGGGCGACGACGTCTGGACCTGGACCGACGACGGCGGCGTCGGCGTGACGCTGCACTTCGAGCGCGGCCAGCTGGCGCGCTGGACGCTGGACCGGCCGGCCGACGGCCCCGCCGAGGCCCCGGTCGACGCGCCGCCGGCCCCGGCCGCGCCCCCGCCCGCCGCGTAGAATCGCGGCCTTTGGCGAGTGAGGAGCGCACGATGTCGATGGCCGACCGCGACGGCAAGATCTGGATGGATGGCGAGCTGGTCGACTGGCGCGACGCCCGCATCCACGTGCTCAGCCACACGCTGCACTACGGCTGCGGCGCCTTCGAGGGCGTGCGCGCCTACGACACCGTCTCCGGCACCGCGATCTTCCGGCTGCGCGAGCACACCGAGCGCCTGTTCAACAGCGCCAAGATCCTGCGCATGAAGCTGCCCTACAGCCTCGAGCAGGTGATGGAGGCGCAGCGCGAGGTGGTGCGGGCCAACGGGCTGAAGAGCTGCTACCTGCGGCCGCTGACCTGGATCGGCTCCGAGAAGCTCGGCGTCAGCCCGAAGGGCAACACCATCCACCTGATGGTCGCGGCCTGGGCCTGGGGCGCCTACCTCGGCGAGGAAGGCCTGAAGCGCGGCATCCGCGTGAAGACCTCGAGCTACACCCGCCACCACGTCAACATCACGATGACGCAGGCCAAGGCGGTCAGCAACTACAGCAACTCGATCCTGGCCAACATGGAGGCCACCGACGACGGCTACGACGAGGCGCTGCTGCTCGACTCGGCCGGCTTCGTCAGCGAGGGCGCCGGCGAGAACATCTTCGTGATCAAGAACGGCGTGCTCTACACGCCCGACCTGTCGGCCGGTGCGCTGAACGGCATCACCCGCAACACCATCTTCGCGATCTGCCAGGACCTGGGCCTGAAGCTGGTCGAGAAGCGCATCACCCGCGACGAGGTCTACATCGCCGACGAGGCCTTCTTCACCGGCACCGCGGCCGAGGTCACGCCGATCCGCGAGCTCGACCGCATCGAGATCGGCAGCGGCTCGCGCGGCCCGGTCACCGAGAAGATCCAGGCGGCCTTCTTCGACATCGTCAACGGCCGCAACCCCCAGTACGCGCACTGGCTGACCGCGGTCTGACCCGGGTCCGAGCGCGGCTCCCACCGTTCCCGAGCGCAGCATGAGCCACACCCCTTCCCCCGCCGCCGCCGCCGTCGAGGTCGGCACGAAGGACCTGCAGGGCCCCGGCGTGGTGACCTGCCCGAACCCGAAGATGAGCCTGTGGAGCAACCACCCGCGCGTCTTCATCGACGTGGCGACCACGGGCGAGGGCAAGTGCCCCTACTGCGGGACCGTCTACCGGCTGCAGGCCGGAGCAAAGGTCCATGCCCACTGAGCGGCCGCGGCCCCGCCGCCGGCAGCCGGCGGGTGGGGCGTGCAGGCGGCCGGCCCGCGGGCCGGCGATGGCCCGGCCCGCGTGACGCGCAGCCTGCTCATCGCCCCGCAGTGGATCGGCGACGCGGTGATGAGCGAACCCCTGGTGGCCTGCCTGGCCGCGCGCGGCGAAGCCGTCACCGTGGCGGCGCTGCCCTGGGTGGCGCCGGTGTACCGCGTGATGGACGGCGTGGCCGCCGTCGAGGAATTGCCCTTCGCCCATGGCCGGCTCGACCTGGGCGCCCGCTGGCGGCTCGGGCGCCGCTGGCGCGGCCGCTTTGCCCGGGCCTACGTGCTGCCCAACGCGCTCAAGGCGGCGCTGCTGCCCTGGTTCGCCGGCATCCCGCAGCGCATCGGCTACCACGGCGAGGGCCGCATCGGCCTGCTGACCCGGCGCCTGCCGAACCCGGGCGGGCGCCCGCCGATGGTCCCCTTCTATGCCGCGCTCGCCGAGGCCGGCGCGCCGGCGGACTCGGCCCGGCCGCGGCTGCGCCTGCCAGCGGGGCGCCTCGCGGCCGTCTCGGCGGCCCAGGGCCTGGCGCCCGGCGGCTGGTTCGCGTTCGCGCCGGGCGCCGAGTACGGCCCGGCCAAGCGCTGGCCCGAGGCGCACTACGCGGCGCTGGCCGCCCGGCTGCACGCGGCGCACGGGCTGCCGGTGCTGCTGCTCGGCTCGGCGAAGGAGCGCCCGATCGCCGACGCGATCGCCGCCGCCGCGCCGGCGGGCGCCTGCCGGGTGCTCTGCGGCGAGCTGGCGCTGGCCGATGCGATCGCGCTGATCGCCGGCGCGCGTGGCGTCGCCAGCAACGATTCCGGATTGATGCACGTGGCGGCTGCCTTCGGCGTGCCCCAGGTCGCGCTGTTCGGCTCCACCAGCCCGCGCCACACCCCGCCGCTCAGCCCCGCGGCCCGCGTGCTCTGGCTCGGCGGCGACGCCGGGCTGCCCTGCATCCCCTGTTTCGAGCGGGTGTGCCGATATGGCCACACCCGCTGCCTCGCCGACCTGGCGCCGGACCGCGCCGCGGCGGCACTCGAAGACGCCCTGCACGCCGGGCCGTCGCACTGACGACGGCCTGAACGACGTTGCCGTCGCCGCGCCACCGACCCGCCCCCTTTCCCGTCCCGATGCCCTTCTCCGTGCGCCGCATGCGCCCCCGCCTGGTTTCCGACGATCTCTCCGCGCTGCCGGACCTGCTCGACGAGGTGCTGGTCGGTGCCGGCACCACCGTGTGGTCCTGGGACGCCGTCGAGGACCGGCTGGGCGGCATCAACTGCAGCGTGGCGATGCTCGGCTACGCGCCGGACGAGGTGCCGTGGACGCAGGCCGGCTGGGACACCCTGATCCACCCGGACGACCGCGCCGCGGCCGAGGCCGCGTTCGAGCGCCACCGGCGCGGCGAGGCCGAGCGCTACGAGTGCGAGTACCGGGCGCGCGGCGCCGACGGGCAGTGGCGCTGGCTGCTCGAGCGCGGGCAGGTGGCCACCTGGCAGTCCCCGGGCGTGGCGCGCCGTGTCGTGGGCACGCTGACCGACATCGGCCCGCGCAAGCGCGCCGAGCACCAGGCCCAGGCGCTGCGCGACCGGCTCTCGCAGCTGGCGGTGCATGTGCCGGGCATGCTCTACCAGTACGTCGAGGACGCGCTCGGCAACGGCCGCTTCGTCTACGCGAGCGAGGGCGCCCAGGCCCTGTTCGGCCTGTCGCCCGCGCAATTGGTGGCGGACCCGGCGGCACTGACGCGGCTGATCGCGCGCGACGAGCTGGCGCGCCTGGCCGTCACGCTGCGCCGCTCCGCACAAGGCCTCACGCCCTGGCGCGAGACCTTCCGCGTCTTCCCGCCGGGCGCGGCAGGCCCGCGCTGGGTGCTGGTCGAGGCGACCCCGCGGCGCGACCCGGACGGGCTCGGCGGCCACGAGCTCACCTGGCACGGCTACGTGCAGGACGTGACCGAGCGCCGTGCGCTCGACCTCGCGCGTGCCGAGGCCGCGGCGGCCGCCGCGGCCAGCCGCGCCAAGACGGAGTTCCTCTCGCGCGTCAGCCACGAGCTGCGCACGCCGCTGAACGCGGTGATGGGCTTCGCCCAGCTGCTCGAGCACGACCCGCGCGAGCCGCTCAGCGAGGGCCAGCGCCGCCGCGTGCGGCTGATCCACGATGCCGGCGAGCACCTGCTGCGCATGATCGGCGACCTGCTCGACCTGACGCGCATCGAGTCCGGCCACCTGACGATGGAGCCGCAGCGCGTGCCGCTGGCCATGCTGGCGCGCGACTGCGCCGACATGCTCGCGCCCGCCGTCGACGAGGCCCGGCTCGCGCTCGCGCTGCCGGCGCTGGACTCGCCGCTGACGGCGCGCGCCGACCCCGGGCGGCTCAAGCAGGTGCTGCTGAACCTGCTGTCGAACGCCATCAAGTACAACCGCCCCGGCGGGCAGGTCGAGGTGACGCTGTCCGAGGCCGGCGGCGAGGTGGTGCTGGCCGTGCGCGACACCGGCATCGGCATCCGCCCCGAGCACCTGCCGCGGCTGTTCGAGCCCTTCAACCGGCTCGGCCAGCGCAGCGGCCGCATCCCGGGCACCGGCATCGGCCTGGCGTTGACGCGCATGCTGGTGGAGGGCATGGACGGCCGCATCGCGGTGGACAGCGTGCCCGAGCAGGGCAGCTGCTTCCGCGTGCACCTGCCGAACGGCGCGGCCGCCGGCGCCGGCGACGCGGCCGCGCCGGTTCAGGTGCCGAACTTGCCGACGTAGAGCACCGGCCCGGTCGGCGCGCCGGTCGGCGAGCCGCCCGGCGGCTCCAGGCTGACGGCCAGGCCCTCGGTGCCGGCGGGCAGCCGGTCGCGCCGGATCGCGGTGCTGCGCAGCGGCGAGATCAGGCCGAGCGAGCGCGGCGCCGCGCCGGCCGGCAGTGCCCAGAGCTCGAGCGCGCGGTCCGCCTGCAGCGCCACCTCGCCGAGCGGCCGCGTCGACAGGCTGCGCCCGTCGGCGCTGACGCTGGCGACGAAGGACGCGCGCACCACCCCCGGCGTTGCGGCCGGCGCAGTGGGCTCCAGCACCACGATCAGCGGCGGCTGCGGCAGGCCCGGGCTGCCCAGCCACAGCAGCGCCGCGACCAGCCCGGCCAGCGCGCCGGCGCTCAGGCCCTGCCACAGCAGCAGGCGCTGCCACCAGCGCGGCGCCGTGGCGGCGGACGCCGGCGCCGGCCCCCCCAGCCGGGCCTGGATGCGCTGCCAGACGACGGCCGGCGGCGTCTGCGGCTCGACGCTGCCGGTCAGCGGCAGCAGCCGGTCCTGCCAGGCCTCGACCGCATGGCGCAGCCCCGGGTGGGCCGGCAGCAGCGCCTCGAAGCGCCGCCGCGCGGCGCCGCGCAGCGTGCCGGCGACGTAGTCGGCGGCCAGGCGGTCGGCGAGGGCGGGGTGTCCGTAGTCCATGGTGGTGCCCGGTGCCGGCCGGCTCAGGCGCGGCTGGCCGCGCTGCGCTGCCGGTCCTCGTCGGCGGCGCGCTCCAGGCAGGCCTTCAGCGCCAGCAGCGCGCGCCGCACCCAGCTCTTCACGGTGCCCAGCGGCTGCCCGAGGTGCTCGGCGACCTCGGCATGGCTGAGGCCGTCGAAGAAGGCCAGCGCCATGCTCTGGCGCTGCGTTGCGCTCAGGCCGTCCATGCAGGCGTGCAGGCGCCGCGCGTCGGCGGCGCGCGCCAGCAGGTCCATCGGCCCGGGGCCCTCGTCGGCCGTCCGTTCGTACACGTCGCTGTCCTCGTCGTCCTGCGGCCCGGCCGCCTCGATCGACGGTTGCGTGCCGGCCCGGCGCAGGCTGTCGATCGCCCGGTTGCGGGCGATGTGCGTCAGCCAGGTCATCGGCTGGGCGCGCGCGGCATCGAAGCCGGCCGCGGCGCGCCACACCTTGACGTAGACCTCCTGCAGCAGGTCCTCGGCCTGGGCCCGGTCCCGCTGGATACGCAGCACCACGGCGAACAGATGCGCGCTGGTGGCCTCGTACAGCGCGGCGAAGGCGGCGCGGTCGCCCAGGCCGCTGCGCGCCAGCAGCCGGGCCAGCTCGTGGCTGCGCTCGGTCCAGTCGGTGCGGGGCGTGCGGGGCATCGCGGGGGATTCTAGGTGGGCGCCGTCGCGCCGCGGCCACGCCGCCGCGGCGCTCCTGCGACAATCGCGGCACCATGCCGAGCGCCTCCGAATTCGTCCTGACCCTGTCCTGCCGCGATGCCAAGGGCATCGTCCACGCGGTCTCGGGCCTGCTCTACCAGGCCGGCTGCAACATCGTCGACTCGCAGCAGTTCGGCGACGTGCAGCACGCCGACTCGACCGGCCTGTTCTTCATGCGCGTGCACTTCGAGGCGCCCGAGCACCTCGCGGCGCCCGGCCTGCTCGAGGGCCTGTTCACCGACGTGCAGGGCCGCTTCGGCATGGAGGTGCACTTCCACCCGCTGGCGCGGCGGCCGCGGCTGCTGCTGATGGTCAGCAAGTTCGGCCACTGCCTGAACGACCTGCTGTTCCGCGTGCAGTCGGGGCAGCTGCCGGTGGACGTGGCCGGGATCGTCTCCAACCACCCGGACTTCGCCGAGCTGGCCGCCAACTACGCCATCCCCTTCCACCACCTGCCGCTGCCCACCGGCTCGGCGGCGGAGGTCAAGCGCGCGCAGGAGCGGCAGGTCGAGGCGCTGGTGGCCGAGCGGCAGGTGGACCTGGTCGTGCTCGCGCGCTACATGCAGATCCTGAGCCCCGAGTTCTGCCGCTTCCTGAAGGGCCGCGCGATCAACATCCACCACAGCTTCCTGCCCAGTTTCAAGGGCGCCAAGCCCTACTACCAGGCGCACGAGCGCGGCGTGAAGCTGATCGGCGCGACCGCGCACTACGTGACCGACGAGCTCGACGAGGGCCCGATCATCGAGCAGGACGTGGCGCGGGTGGACCACTCGCTGTCGCCCGAGGACCTCACCGCGGTCGGCCGCGACGTCGAGTGCGTGGTGCTGGCCCGCGCCGTGCGCTGGCACGTCGAGCACCGGGTGCTGCTGAACGGCCGCAAGACGGTCGTGTTCCGCTGACACCGGCGATGGTCGGGCGCAAGCACCCGGTCGCGCACCTGGCGTCGCCGGACGACATGGAGCACGAGTTCTACGAGGCGCTGCAGCACGGCGACCTCGAGCGCCTGATGGCCGTGTGGGCGGACGACGAGGAGATCGCCTGCGTGCACCCCGGCGGCCCGCGGCTGATCGGGCCGCGCGCGATCCGCGCGAGCTTCGAGCAGCTGTTCGCCAATGGTGCGGTGCCCGCGCAGCCGGTGCAGGTGCGCCGCCTGGTGGCCGGCTCGACGGCGGTGCACAGCGTGGTCGAGCGCCTGCGCGTGATGACCGAGGAGGGGCCGCAGACGGCCTGGGTGCAGTCGACCAACGTCTACCTGAAGACCGGGCTCGGCTGGCGCCTCGTGGTGCACCACGCCAGCCCCGGCAGCGCCGCCGAGCCGAGCGAACCGGCCGAACGCTCGGCCGTGCTGCATTGACGCCGCGGCGGCCGGACGAGGCCGCCTCCGTGCCGATGGGCGGCTACCGCGCTCCCGGCTGGCTGCCCGGCCGCGGCGCGCTCGGCGGCAACGCCCAGACCATCTGGCCGGCGCTCTGGTCGCGCCGCCACCTCGGCCCCCGGCCGCGTTTCGTGCGCGAGCGCTGGTCCACGCCGGACGGCGACTTCATCGACCTGGACTGGCTCGACGCGGCCGCGCCCGCGCCGGACCCGGCCCCGGCTTCCGTTCCCGCCCCGGCGCCGGCCCGGCCGCGGGCGGCCGGCGCCGGGCGCCCGCTGCTGGTGCTGTTCCACGGCCTGGAAGGCTCGTCCGCCAGCCACTACGCGCTGGCCTTCGCCGACGAGGCGCGGCGCCGCGGCTGGGACGCCGTGGTGCCGCACTTCCGCGGCTGTTCCGGCGAGCTGAACCTCGCGCCGCGTGCCTACCACTCCGGCGACCACGAGGAGATCGGCTGGATCCTCGCGCGGCTGCGCGCGCGCCATGCCGCGGCCGGGCCGCTGTTCGCGGTCGGCGTCTCGCTGGGCGGCAACGCGCTGCTGCGTTGGGCCGAGGAGCAGGGCGAGGCCGCGGCCGCGGTGGCCCAGGGCGTGGCCGCGATCTCGGCGCCGCTGGACCTGGCGGCCGGCGGCCGCGCGATCGGCGAAGGCTTCAACCGCCTCGTCTACACCCGCATGTTCCTGCGCACGATGAAGCCGAAGGCGCTGCGCAAGCTGGCCCAGCACCCGGGCCTGTTCGACCGCGAGCGCCTGCTGGCCGCGCGCGACCTCTACGCCTTCGACGACGTCTTCACCGCGCCGCTGCACGGCTTCCGCGGCACCGACGACTACTGGGCGCGCGGCTCGGCGCGGCCGCACCTGGCGCGCATCCGCGTGCCGGCGCTGGTGCTGAACGCGCGCAACGACCCCTTCGTGCCGGCCTGTAGCCTGCCGCGGCCCGACGAGGTCGGCCGCCGCGTGCGCCTGTGGCAGCCGGCGCACGGCGGCCACGTGGGCTTCCCCGACGGTGCGCCGCGCGGCCACGTGCTCACGCTGCCGCGCCGCGTGATGGACTGGCTGGCGGCGCCGGACCTGGCGTAGGCTCGCCACTTGCCCTGGCCGGCCACGCGGCGGCGTCGCCGGCCGCCGATGGAGACCTCTGCATGGACGAGATCGTCAAGGCCGCATTGAAGAAATGGCCGAACGTGCCCGACTGCCGCGACTGGCTCGGGCTGGACGCGCGTGGCGACTGGTACATGCGCGACGACCGCTGCCAGGCCGCCGGGCCGTTCCCGCAGGTCAAGGGCAGCCGCATCCAGCACGAGAAGCTGCGCGAGTTCATCCACCGCAACTACCTCGCCGACGCGCAGGGCGCCTGGTTCTTCCAGAACGGGCCGCAGCGCGTCTACGTCGAGCTCGAGGCCGCGCCGTGGATCTGGCGCCTCGAGGAGGACGGCGCCGGCGGCGTGCGGCTCGCGACCCACACCGGCCAGCCGGCAACGCCCGGCGCGGCCTGGCTCGACGAGCAGGGCCGGCTCTTCCTCGACAGCCCGATCGGCCTCGGCCTGGTGCACACGCTCGACATGGGGCTGGCGGCCGAGCAGGTCGAGCGCGGCCTGTGGGTGCCGGAGACGGTGCGCTTCGCCGAGCTGCCGGCCCGGCACGGCTACGTGCCGAGCCCGGCCGGCCGCGGCGCGGCCGGCGGCGCGCCGGCGCGGCACTGACGCGGCCGCACGGCCCGGGCCGTGCGGGCCCGGGCTCAGCTGCCGTAGAACACGTAGTCGGCCTCGTAGGCCACCTCGCGGCGCTGGCCCATCGCGGCGGCGTCGCAGGTCGCCGTCGGTGCCACGCCGCCCTTGGTGTTCAGGCGCTGGATGTGGCTCAGGCCCTGCATCGCGCCGGCGCCCGTCGCGGGCTCGGTGCGCACCAGCTGCAGCGGGATGTTGCCGGCGCCGCCGGGCGCCACCGCGAGCTGCTTGCCGGTCACCTTCGAGCCGTCGTTCGCTTCCCAGGTCGGGCCGGCGTAGTACTTGCCGACGACCTGCCGGTTCGGGCCGTAGAGCGTGGCCACCGGCGCGACGAAGACCCACTCGTGGCCGGCCATGTCCTTCTTCGCGCGGCACTCGTAGGTGATCCGGCCGACGCCGGTGGTGCTCATCTTCTGCACCGCGCCGGCCGGCACGCGCACCGCCTCGGGCAGCGCGGCGTTGTCGACCGGGCGCGCCGCCATCGGCGAGGCGGCGCAGGCGGCCAGCAGCGCGGCGGCGGCCAGGCCGCCGGCCAGCGTGGCGTGGCGGGCGAGGGGGAAGCGGGAGGAGGGGGTCATGGGTGGGCTCCGTGGTCGGGTTGGGGGGTGATGGGTCTGCCCTCGCCGTGGCGAGGTTGGAAGGCCTTACGGAACCCACCCCCCGGCTGGATGCAGCCGCGCCGCCGACCGACGAAAAAAAACCGGCCCCGCGGGGCCGGTTCTGTTCCGGGGCCGGGCGGCCCGCCGGAGCTCACTTCGCCTGGCCGACCATGTAGGTCACCACGGCCTTGATGTCGGCATCGGTGCCGGCCGAGCCGCCGCGCGGCGGCATCGCGCCCTTGCCCTTGATCGCGCTGGCGGTCAGGCCGTCGATGCCGGCGGCCAGGCGCGGCGCCCAGGCCGCCTTGTCGCCGAGCTTCGGCGCACCGGCGACGCCGGCGTCGTGGCAGACCGCGCAGGCCGTCTTGTAGAGCGCCGGCACGGCGCCGGCGGCGGCCGTGGTCGTCGCGGCCGCGGGCGCCGCGGTCGTCGCCGGGGCAGGCATCGCGGGGGCCGGGGCGGCCGCCGGAGCCGGCTCGGCCGCCGCGGGAGCCGCTGCCGCCGAGCCCGCGTCGGCCGGCGCCGCGGCCGCCGGCGCCTTCGGCTCGGGGAAGCCGGCACCGGCCTTGTTCGCCATGAACACGACGGCGCGGCCGATCTCCAGGTCGGAGTGGTCGCCACCGCCCTGCGGGCCCATCGCGCCCTTGCCCTTCAGCGCCGAGGTCAGCAGCGCCTCGTAGCCGGTCTTGATGCGCGCCGCCCAGGCGCCCTCGTCGCCGAACTTCGGCGCGCCCGCGACGCCGGCCGCGTGGCAGGCCGCGCACTGCGCCGTGTAGACCTGCTCGCCCGTCTTCAGCGCCGACGGATCGGAGGCATCGCGCACCACCACCTGGCCCACCGGCTGGATGCGCCGCGCCACCGCCTCGGCCGCCAGCCCGTCGCTGCCCGCCGCCGGGCGGTTGGCCTGGGACACGAAGGTCACCAGCAGCACGATCCCGATGATCGGCACCAGGAACGAGAAGACCACCGCCAGCACGAGCTGCTTCGGCGTCTTGATCGGGCCTTCGTGCGGGCCGTCTTCGTCGTGCTTGGAGTGGGCGTCGCTCATGAAATCCTCGGGAACGGGTGCGCGCGGGCTGCGCGGCGGATCGGACGGAGTCTCGCAGGAAGCGCGCGCGCGGCTGCACCAGCCCGCTCGCGTCAAACCCAGCATTATAGGTGCGGACCCTGAGCGCCGCGGCGGCGATGGCGACGCGTCGGCACTCCGACGGTGCCGCGCGAGCGCCGCGTGGGCGCGGGGCCTGCGGCCGGGCCTTCCACGACCCACCCGCGCGGCGCGCTAGAATGCGCGGCTCGGCGACCGTGGTGAAGCGGATATCATTGAGCCCTCCGAAGGCTTAGTCGCAGGTTCGATTCCTGCCGGTCGCACCAAGGCCTCCCCGGCCTGCTGGGTGCCTCGCTGCAGCGAGGGCAGATCCCGATGGGCGCGAGCGTGATCGCCTGGCTTATCCGCCGCCGCTGAAACGGTCGCGCGACGGACATCCGACGCTGGGTTCCGGACGACTGGCCCGCAGCAGATCCACCCGGGCGTCGTCCAGCGCAGCCACCAGCTCGGCCGCCGCCTGCCGGGCGTCGGGGGTCGGCGATGGCAAGCGGTCGTGCACCTCCAGTGCCAGCCGGTAGGCCCGCTCGAGCCGTGCCGCCAGCCGCAGGATGTCCGCCGAGTCGCCCATCCTTCACCCGCCACGCGCGAGGTTGGCGACGCCGAGCGCCACGAAGACGAGGAACAAGGCCTTCTGGAAGGCCGGTCCCGAGAGCCGCCCGCGCAGTGCCTCGCCCGACGCCATGCCTGCGAACGCGCCGGCCAGTGCGAGGCCGACGGCCGCGGCGCCCGCTGCGGACAGCCCTGACAGCGGTTCCGACGCCTGAACCCGGACCGCGAGCGCCAGGGTGGCGACCGTGAACGACAGGCCGAGGGCCTGGACCATCTCGTCCCTGGCCAGGCGCAGCGACTGCAGGTAGGGCACCCAGGGCAGCACGAAGATGGCCGTGGACGCGGTGACCAGGCCGGTGGCGGCGCCGGCCACGGCGCCCAGCCATCGGCCTCGTCCCGAGAGGTCCGGCAGCGTCGGGCGCCCCAGGCCCCACAGGCCGTAGGCGATCAGGATGAGGCCGAGCCAAGGCTTCGCGGACTCGGCCGACGCCGGTCCATCCCAGCCCGGCGCGGCAATCGTCACGACGACGATCGCCATCCAGCCGGGCCACAGCCGCCGGGCCAGCCGGCGCAGATGGGCGCCGCGGCACTGGGCCAGGTTGGTGGCCAGCGATGGCACCACGAGCAGCGCCGCCGCCTGCAGCGGCGGCATCCACAGGCCGAGGAGGCTCATCGCCACGGTGGGCAGGCCCATGCCCGTCACGCCCTTGACGCCACCCGCCAGCGCAAACACCGCCGTCACCGCTCCGAGCTGCCACAGATCCATGCGCGAGATCGTGGCGGCCCTCGCTCGCGCCGTCCATCGCAAGGACGCGCACCGATCCTTCGGCGATTCCGTAGGATGCGCGGCATGGCTCCAGCCCGCCGGACCGTCGATTACCGCATCGATCCTTTCGACCTGCACCTGTTCGCCGCGGTCGTGGAGCACCGCACGATCACGGCGGCGGCCGCGGCGGTGAACCTGTCGCTGCCGGCAGCCAGCGCCCGCCTGAAGGCCCTGGAGGAGGTCGCCGGCACCCGCCTGCTGCAGCGATCGAAGGCGGGGGCCACGCCCACCGATGCCGGACGGGCACTCGCCCGGCATGCCCACCGCGTGCTGGCCGAGCTGGAGGCGCTGCACGTCGACATGGCCAGCTTCGGCCACGGGCTGCGCGGCACCCTGAGGCTGCTGTGCAACACCGCGGCGATGTCCGAGGCGCTGCCGGGCCGGATCGGGCGCTTCCTCTCGACGACGCCGGACCTCGACATCGAGGTCCGGGAGTTGCCGAGCGAGGAGGTGATCGACGCCCTGCGCCGCGGCACGGCCGACCTGGGCATCGTGGCGGACCACATCGATCCCGCCGGACTGCTCGTGAAGCCCTGGATCGAGGATCGGCTGGTGGCCGTGCTGCCGTCTCGGCACGCGCTCGCACGCCGTCGGCATCTCTCCTATGGCGAGTTGCTGGAGGAGCCCCTGGTCGGCCTGCCGCGCGACAGCGGTCTCAGCCGCTTCCTGGCCGGCCAGGCCAGCCGCAGTGGACGCGTCCCGCGTCATCGCGTGCGGCTGGGCGGCTTCGACGCGGTGGCGCGGCTGGTCGCGGCAGGTGCCGGCGTGGCCGTGATGCCCGAGCGTGCGGCCGTTCGCTGCCGCGATGCCGGCACCCGGGTGGTCCCGCTGTCGGACGCCTGGGCGACGAGGCGGCTGCTCATCTGCATCACGCCGCAGGGCTGGGAGCTGAACACGGTACGCACGCTGGTCGATGCGCTGTTGCAGCCTCCGCCGGGGGCGTAGCGGCCCTGGCGCCTGCTGCAACCCCGGTCTGCGCGATCGGTTAGAACCACGCCTCGGGCGCGGCCATCCGTCGCGCGCCTTCCTCACGGAGTTCCCCCTTGGGCCCCTGTCCGCTCCCCGCACGCCGTCCACGTCCCGTCTCCATGCGCCCCGGACGCCGCCCGTGGCCGGCGTGCGCCGCCCCCGGGCTCCCCGGCCTCGCCCTCGCGCTGCACGCCCTGCTCGCCCCTCAGGCGCTGCGCGCGCAGGACGTCGCGGCCCCCGGCGCCGGCGACGCCACGCCGCCGCAACCGACCAGCCTGCAGCGGGTCGACATCACGGGCCGCCAGGGCGCGACGGAGCTGCGGCGGGCCTCCCGGGTGGCCAAGCAGATCTATGGCCGCGAGGACCTGGACAAGTACGGCGACACCAACGCCCTCGACGTGATGCGGCGGCTGCCGGGGGTGACGATCGGCAGCGGCGGGCCGCGGATGCGCGGGCTGGGCTCGGGCTACACGCAGATCCTGATCAACGGCGACCCGATGCCGCAGGGCTTCGCGCTGGACCAGCTGAGCCCGTCGCAGATCGAGCGCATCGAGGTGCTGCGCGCGCCGACGGCGGAGCAGAGCGCGCAGGCGATCGCGGGCACGATCAACATCATCCTGAAGGAGGCGCCGCGGCGCGCGCAGCGCGACCTGCGGCTCGGCCTGTCGGACGGCACGCAGCGGCCGACCGGCAACGCGAACCTGACGATCGGCGAGTCGCGTGGCGGGCTGGCGGTGTCGCTGCCGGTGTCGGTGTTCGAGTGGCGGCGCGAGAACCACCTCGAGATCGAGCGCCGCCAGCCAGGCAGCGATGGCGCGCCGTCGCAGGCGGTGCAGACGGGCGACCAGCAGGTCTGGGGCTGGGGTGCGAACCTCGGCCCGCGGCTGAACTGGCGCATCAGCGACGACCAGACGCTGTCGATCGCCAGCTTCCTGCAGAAGGGCTGGTGGAACAACGAGACGGTGTACGCGAACCGCATCGTCACGGGCCGGCCGCTGCTGGACGACGACCCGGCGCAGAACGGCACCTGGGAAAACCGCCGCGCCAACCTGACCTGGGCCAACCGCTTCGACGAGGACCAGCGCATCGAGCTGCGCGCGGGCCTGTCGCAGTCGCGCTGGACCTTCGATGCGCGCAACCTGCGCCAGGGCGCGGAGTTCCAGCGCGCGATCGGCGGCGGCAAGGACGACAACCTGACGCAGTCCGGCAAGTACAACCGGCTGCTGGGCGAGGCGCACAGCCTGAGCCTGGGCTGGGACCTCGAGTCGCGCAAGCGCAGCGAGCAGCGCAACGTGACCGAGCTCGGCCAGCCGGTGCTGCCGGACTTCGAGGGCCGGCCCTTCGACGCGCGGCTGCAGCGGGTGGCGGTCTACCTGCAGGACGAGTGGGACCTGACGCCGCAGTGGCAGGTCTACCTGGGCCTGCGCCACGAGCGCATCGAAACCGAGACGCGCGACGACACCGCGCCCGTGAACAACCGCAGCGCGGTGCTCTCGCCGCTGGCCCACCTGACCTACAAGCTCGATGCCCAGGGCCGCGACCTGGTGCGCGCCAGCCTGACGCGCAGCTACCGCGCGCCCGGCATCGGCATGCTGCTGGCGCGCCCGTCGCTGGCGAGCCAGTACACGGACGTCACGGCCGGGAACACCGAGCTCGCGCCGGACCGCATCGGCAACCCCGCGCTGGCGCCCGAGCTGGCGACCGGGCTGGACCTCGCGCTCGAGAGGTACCTGCCCGGCGGCGGCATGTGGAGCGTGGGCCTGTTCCACCGCCGCATCCAGGACCTGATGCGCACGGTCACCACGCTGCGCAGCGTGCCGTGGGCCACGGTGCCGCGCTGGGTGTCGCAGCCGCAGAACATCTCGTCGGCCACCTTCAGCGGCCTCGAGCTGGAGCTGAAGGGGCGCGCGGCCGAGTTCCTGCCGGCGCTGGTCGACAAGGCGAACCCGCTGAGCCTTCGCGCGTCGCTGAACCTCTACCGCTCGCGCGTGGCCGCGCTGCCCGGGCCCGACAACCGGCTGGACAGCCAGCCGCCGTGGTCGGCCACCTTCGGCGCCGACCACCGCCTGCGCGGCCTGCCGCTGACGATCGGCGGCAACCTGAGCCTGAACCCGGCCTACGACACGCGGCTCACGCTCGACCAGGTGCAGAACCGCTCGAGCGGCCGCGTGATCGACCTCTATGCGCTGTGGCTGCTGCGCCCGGGCCTGTCGATGCGGTTGGCGGTCGCCCACGGGGCGCAGCCCTTCGGGCCGCCGAACGGCAGCACCACCACCTTCACCGATGGCGGGGACTTCAGCCGCATCGAGCGGCGCACCGGGCCGCAGGTCAACTTCTCGATGGACATCCGGCTCTGAAGGTCGGTGACGGTCTGACGGTCTGACGGTCTGACGGCCGGGCGCCCGGCCCGCCGCCGGCGGGCCGCCGCCAACGTTGCGCGGCGGCTCAGGCCGCCAGCCGCGCGACGACGAAGTCGATGAAGGCCCGCGCGCGCGCCGAGAGCACGCGCGTCTGCGGGTACACGAACTGCACCGGCAGCGGCAGCGGGTCGTGCTCCGGCAGCAGCGCCCGCAACGCCCCGCTGGCCAGGCCCGGCCCGACCACCCAGTCCGGCAGGCGGGCGATGCCCACGCCGGCCAGCACCGCGAGGTAGGCGGCGTCGACGCTGTCGACCGCCAGCGGGCCCCCGACCTCGACCACCTGGCGGCCCTGCTCCGACTCGAAGACCCAGCGCTGGCCGCGCGGCGCGTCGGTGACGACGATGCAGGCGTGCTCGACGAGCTCGCTCGGCTGGCGCGGCTCGCCGTGGCGCGCGAGGTAGGCCGGCGCGGCGACCACGCGCTGCTCGGCCACGCCCAGGGCGCGCGCGACCAGGCTGCTGGCGCCGAGTTCGCCGAGGCGCACCGCGAGCTCCACGCCGTCCTCGACCAGCCCGGCTGGCGCGTCCGACAGCCGCAGGTCGAGCCGCACCTTGGGATGGGCGGCGAGGAAATCGATCACCAGCGGCATCAGCCGGGCCCGGCCGTAGGCGTGCGGCAGCGACAGGCGCAGCAGCCCCGCCGGCTCGGCGCGCGTCGACCCGATCGTGCCGGGCAGGGCCTCGGCGGCCTCCAGCAGGCGCAGCACGCCCTCGTACAGGCGCGTGGCCTCGTGGGTGGGGTTCAGCTGGCGGGTGGTGCGCGCGAACAGCTGCACGCCGAGCGCGGCCTCGAGGCCGGCGATGTGCTTGCTGACGGTGGACTGCGTGAGGCCCAGCTCGCGCGCGACGGCCGAGAAGCTGCCCAGCTCGTAGGCGCGCGCGAACGCGGTGTAGGCCACCAGGCTGGTCGTCGGGCTCATGGCGCTCATCGATCCTGGAATGAATGATATCGAGCTTGCGCACTTCTGCGATGGGCTGGCGCTGCCGAGAATGGCGCGAACGGCTCCCGCAGAAGGAGCCTCCCGCACCCACCCGGGAGCTGCCCGGGAACGGGTCGCAACCACCAGGAGACAGCGCATGGACAAGCGGATCGCGATCGTCGGCGGCGGCGTCGGAGGCCTGCACCTCGGCCTCTACCTGCTGCAGCACGGCATCCCGGTGACGATCCACACCGACCGGCGGCCCGAGGAGCTGGCCACCGGCCGCCTGCTGAACACGGTCGCGCACCACGCGGTGACGCTGGCGCGCGAGGCGCAGCTCGGCGTGGACCACTGGCCGACCGAGGACTTCGGCTACTACTGCCACTACCACCACTTCGGCGGCGAGCAGCCGCTGTTCTTCCGCGGCGATTTCGCGGCGCCCAGCCGCGCGGTCGACTACCGGGTCTACCTGCCGCGCCTGATGGCCGACTTCGCCGAGCGCGGCGGGCGGCTGCAGTACGGCGAACTGAAGGCCGACGACGTGGCGCGGCTCGCGCAGGAGGCCGACCTCGTGGTGGTCTGCACCGGCAAGGGCCCGCTCGGCCGCATGTTCGCCCACGACCCGGCGCACTCGCCCTA
The DNA here is from genome assembly GCF_001293525.1 of Pseudideonella sakaiensis. Lineage (GTDB taxonomy): Bacteria > Pseudomonadota > Gammaproteobacteria > Burkholderiales > Burkholderiaceae_C > Ideonella_A > Ideonella_A sakaiensis. The sequence goes on from NZ_BBYR01000030.1 coordinate 147,097, forward strand.
CGACCGGCCGCAGCGCCTGCTGTGCGTCGGGCTGTATGCCGGCGTGGCGGAGGAGGCGACGCGCTCGGTGACGCTGTCGGTCTCGCCCGGCCACGGCGAGCTGATCGACATCCCGACGCTGACCGCCGGCGGCATGGCGCATGCGCTGCTGATGGAAAACGTGCCCGGCGGCGACCTCGAGCAGCTGCCCCGCCTGCGCTACGAGGACGGGCCGCGCCGCTTCCTCGACACCCTGCTGGCCAAGCTGGAGCAGCACCACCCGACGGTCGCGCGCCGCATCGACCCGTCGGCCTTCGACCTCGCCAATGGCCCCGGCGACCTGCTGCAAGGCGGCGTGACGCCGACGGTGCGCCGCACCCACGTGCCGCTCGGCGACGGCAAGTTCGCGCTGGCGCTCGGCGACGTGCACGCCGTGGTCGATCCGCTGTGCGGGCAGGGCGCCAACCTGGCCTCCTACGCGGCCTTCGTGCTGGGCGAGGAGATCGTGCGCCAGTCGGTCTACGACGAGCGCTTCTGCGAGCAGGTCGATGCGCGCCGCTGCGACCGCGTGCTCGGCGCGGTGCGCTGGACCAACCTCTTCCTCGCGCCGCCGGCGCCGGAACTGCAGCAGGTGATCGGCACGATGAGCCAGGACCGCGCGATGTGCGACGAGTTCACCGACAACTTCAACCGCCCCGAAGCCCAGTGGGACCGCCTCGCCAGCCCGCAGCGCATGCGTGCCTGGCTCGCCGAGCGCGAGGCCGCGCGCGCCTGAGCGGCGGCCGCGTCGCCCCGTCCCCGGTCCGTCCCGGGTCGCCGCGGCGGCCCGCCAGGAGATCCCATGCACCGCCTGCTCGTCAGCTACCCGCCGCCGGCCGACCCGGACGCCTTCCTCGCGCACTACACCGCGCGCCACCTGCCGCTGGCGCGCGCGCTGCCGGGCCTGCTCGGCTGCCGCTGGATGCGGCCGCAGCCGCTCGGGCCGGCGGCGGCCGGCACGGCCGCGCCGCCCTTCCTGCTGTTCGAGGCCGACTTCGCGAGCGCCGAGGCGCTGTTCGCGGCACTGGGCTCGCCCGCCGGCGAGGCCGTGGCGGCCGACGTGCCGCGCTACTCGCCGGGCGGTGCCACGCTGCTGCACTACGAGGTGCCGGCGTGAGGGAGGCCGTGGATGCGCTGCGGTTCCGCCACAGCGTCTCGCACTTCGCGACCGGCGTCGCGGTGGTCGGCTGCCTCGACGACGCGGACCAGCCGCAGGGCATGACGGTCAACAGCTTCACCTCCGTCAGCCTGGCCCCGCCGAGCGTGCTGGTGTCGCTGAAGCCTGGCCGCACTGACGGGCTGCTGCGGCGTCGCGGCCACTACGGGCTGAGCGTGCTGGCGGGGGACCAGGAGGGCTGGTCGCTGCACTTCGGCGGTCGCCCGCAGCCCGAGCCGGGCGTGGCCTGGGAGCGCCGCGGCGGCGTGCCGGTGCTGCGCGGCGCGCTGGCCTGGTTCGCCTGCGAGCTGGACCAGGTGCTGCCGGTGCACGACCACGCGCTGTTCGTGGGGCGCGTGCTCGACTGCGGCCACGCCGGCGGCGAGCCGCTGATGTTCTTCGCGAGCCGCTACCGCCGCGCGGCGGCCGCCTGACGGTCAGCCTCGGCCTCGGCCTCGGCCGCCGGCAGCGCCGCGGTCACCGCGGCACCGGGCGCGACGCGCCGCTGCGCCATCCACCGCCGCAACTCGTCCGCCGGCATCGGCCGGCCGATGTGGTAACCCTGCACGACGTCGCAGCCGGCGCGCTGCAGCGTGCGCCACTGCGCCTCGGTCTCCACGCCCTCGGCGACCACCTCCAGCCGCAGCGCATGCGCGAGCTGGATGATGCCCTCCACCAGCGCCCGCGCGTCGGTGCTGGTCGCGATGTCGTCGACGAAGCTCTTGTCGATCTTCAGCTGCTGCACCGGGATCGCGCGCAGGTGGGCGAGCGAAGAGTAGCCGGTGCCGAAGTCGTCGATGGACAGGCCGATGCCCATCGCACGCAGTGCGTCCAGCAGCCGCTGCGTCGAGCCGATGCTTTCCACCAGCGCGGTCTCGGTGATCTCGCAGACGAGGTCGGCCGGATCCATCCCGCTGCGGGCGATCACCTCGGCCACCTCGGACAGCATCGCCGGGTTGCGGAACTGCTGGGGCGACACGTTCACCGCGACCCGGCAGGCGATGCCCGCCTCCCGCCAGGCGACGGCCTGCCGGCAGGCCTCCTCCAGCACCCAGTGGCCGAGCGCGCCGATCAGGCCGAAGCGCTCGGCGACCGGAACGAACAGGCCCGGCGAGACCAGGCCGCGCTCGGGGTGCTGCCAGCGCACCAGGGCCTCGACGCCATGCAGCCGCCCCGTGCGGGCGCAGACCTTGGGCTGGTAGTGCAGCAGCAGCTCGCCGCGCGCCAGCGCGAGGCGCAGCTCCTGGCCGAGCAGCAGCGGGTCGAGCGAGCCCGAGCCCATGCCGGGGTCGTAGCGCCGGAACGACGACCCGCCGACGGCCTTGGCGGCGCGCATCGCCGTGTCGGCGAGCGCGACCAGCCGGTCGGCACGGTCGGCGTCGCCGGGGAACAGCGCGAGGCCGATCGAGCAGCTCAGCGTGGTGTCCTGGCCGGTGAGCCGGAACGGGCGGCCGAAGGCTGAGAGCACGCCCCGGGCGACCTGCAGGCCGTGCAGCGCGGCCTGCGGGCCTTCGACCAGGATGACGAACTGGTCGCCAGCCATCCGCGAGACGGTGTCGGCCTGGCGCGCGGCCTGGCGCAGGCGCGCGGCGATCTCCCGCAGCAGCACGTCGCCTGCCTCGTGCCCGAGCGAGTCGTTGACGGCCTTGAAGCCGTCGACGTCGACATGGAGCAGGCCCAGCTCGTCGTCCGCGGGGGTGCCCGCCCGGGCGCGCTCGCCGATCCGCGCGATGGCGTGCGCCATGCGGTCGTGGAACACCGCGCGGTTCGGCAAGCCGGTCAGGGGGTCTGCGAAGGCGACGAGCTCGAGGGCGGCGTGGGCCGAGCGCAGGTCATCGTTGGCACGGGTCAGCGAGACGTTGAGCGCGCGTTCGCGGCGCGACGATTCGTCCGCCTCGTGCGAGCTCAGCAACGCGCTGCCCATGATGAGGGTCGCGCACGTGGCAACGATCACGGACAGCGGATGGCCGCCCAGGCCGTCCGCCGACAGGCAGATCGCCAGCATCGGCACCTGCATCGCCGACATCCCGACGTAGTGCAGCCCGCAGATGGCCGCCCCCATGATCAGCGACGCGGCCAGCTTGGCGCGCTGTGCACGCGGGCCACGGATGCGCTTCAGGTTGAAGCAGAAGTGCAGCGCGATGGCCGATGCGACGAGCGCGATCAGCACCGAGGCCACGACGCGGCCGGGGAGCCAGACCACGCCGGGGTGGAACTCCAGCGCCGACATCCCGATGTAGTGCATCGCCGAGATGCCCGCGGCCATGACCACGCTGCCCAGCAGGTGGGCCCCCGGCGTCATGACCGTGCGCCGCGCGATGCCCAGGCCGACGGTGGCCGCCGCCACCGCGACCACCCAGCTGAGCAGCGTGCGTCCTTCGCGGTAGCCGACCGGGATGCCCAGGTCGAAGCCCAGCATCGCGATGAAGTGCATGGACCACACCCCGGTGCCGAACACCAGCGACCCGGCGGCCCACCACAGGCGCTGGGCGCGCAGGCCCCGGCCGGCAACGCGCTGGGTCAGGCCGAAGGAGACGAAGGAGGCGAAGACCGCGATCAGGTAGGCGGCGACGATCGACGCCCCGTGGTACTCGCCGCTCAGGTAAGCGACCTTCATGGGCGCGGCACGCCGCGACCGGCCCCGCAGCAGGGCTGGCGGGCCCATCGGGGCGGCAGGAGAACAAGCATCAGCTCGGGGTATCGGCTGGGGCGGTCGCTTCTTGAGCCGGTGCGACCGGCTTTCGTGCGCGGGCCCTGCACGATCATGTCGCGCGGGTGCGCCCGATTGCGCTTTCGAGACAGCGGTGCCAGCGCTGCGCCCAGCCGGGGCGGGTCATCGCCAGGACCTGTTCACGGCTCGCGGCGCCCAGCGGCTTGGGCAGGCGACGCTGCACGCCCGCGGCCCGGCAGCGTGCGGGCTGCAGCGCGCAGTCGTCCGACGAGCACAGGGCCAGCGCCACCCCGCGCAGGCGGGCCGCATCGCGGATGGCCTCGACCAGCTCCAAGCCGCTCATCCGCGGCATCCGATGGTCCGTGATGACTAGGCGCAGTGCCGGCTCCGCGTGGAAGCGCGCCAGGCCCTCGAGCCCGTCGGTGACGTCGAGCACCGTCAGCCCCCAGGATTCCAGCAGCGAGCGCATGGCCAGGCGGATCACGGCCGTGTCCTCCACCACCAGGACCTGTGTCATGCGCTCCCTTCGGGTCGGGTCGGCTCGCGTCGCATCAGCCCCGACGCCGCTTCAGGGTCTGGCTCGGCGTCTCGCCGAAGGCCTGCCGGTAGCGCTGTGCGAACAGGCCCATGTGCACGAAGCCCCAGCGCGTGGCAATCTCCGCGACCGAGGCAGGGGGGTCGGCAGCCAGCAGGTCCTCCCGCACCGCCTCGAGGCGCAGCCGCCGGAGATAGACCAGCGGCGTCGTGCCATGGAACTTCTGGAAGGCCCACTGGAGCGCGCGCGGCGAGACGCCTGCGGCGCGGGCGATGTCGGTGACGGTGATCGGCACGCCGCGGTTCGCGTGCATGTACTCGATGGCGCGTCGCACGTAGGCGGGCGAGATCTTCGGGCGCTGCACCTCGGTGAGACGGTCCGAGTAGTTGCTCGGCACGCCGATCACCAGGTGCACGATGGCCTCGCGCAGGTTGGCCAGGGCCAGCGGCGAGTCCTTCAGCGGCGCGGCGCCGGCGATGCCCGCGGCCAGCGCATCTCCCAGCGCCAGCGCGGCCCGGATGCGGCCCGTGCGGTCGGTCGGGTCGACCTCGAACTGCACCCGCGACGACAGCGGCGCGTCCGTCAGCTCCGCGATGCGCCGGTGCACGTGATCGGCGGCGATCGACAGGCCGCGCAGTGCCATCCCGTGCGACAGCCGGACGCTGTCGATCTCCAGGCCGTCGGAGACCAAGGTCTCGTCGGCCTGCGCCGTCAGGACCCGGCCATCGCGCGTGCGCAGCTGCTGCGACCCCGCCAGCGCATGCGCGAAGTTGTAGCCGTCGAAGCCGCCCTGTCCCTCGAAGACCACGCCGCCGTTGCACTGGGTCTGGAAGTGGGTGATGCCGTCCGAGCTGGCCGACAGCAACTCGAGCTGCAGGGGATCGGCCAGCGGTGCGATGCGCAACGGCGCATACAGCACGCGCAGCGCCTTCTCCAGCTCCTCGGCGGAAAGGCCCTTGAGCTCGATCAGGCGGGGGGACTTCTTGGGCATTCGCGGGCCGGACGGGGGCGGGGGGTCAGGCGGACACCGGCGAGCGGTCGTCCAGCCACAGCGCCTGGAGGCGGTCGCGGTCCCAGGGGCCGGGGTCCTCGTGCGACACGATGCGGTCCCTGCCGCGGCGCAGGTCGATGCGCACGGGCGGGATGCCGTGCCCGCTGCCCAACGAGAAGAAGGCCCGCACGATGGGCGCCGCCGGATGGCCCGGGTGATGCTCCACCACGACCGCCAGCCGCTGCGAGGCCAGGCGCACGAGCGAGCCCACCGGGTAGATCCCCAGGCAGCGGACGAAGGCCTTCAGCACATCCTGGTCGAAGTGGGATTTCCACGCGACCATCCGAGCGATCGACTCGGCCGGGCTCCACGCGCGCTTGTACGGCCGATCGGACGAGATCGCGTCGTAGACGTCGCACACGCTGGTCATGCGCGTCAGCAGCGCGATGTCCTCTCCCGCCACCCCGTCCGGGTAGCCCTGTCCGTCGGCGCGCTCGTGGTGATGCAGGCAGGCATCGAGCACCGATGCCGGCGTGTCGCCGCGGCTGGACAGCAGGGCGTGGCCGCGGCGCGGATGGTCGCGGACCTCGACCCATTCCTCGGTGGTCAGCGGGCCCGGCTTGTTGAGGATCTCCGGAGCGATGCGCGCCTTGCCGATGTCGTGCAGCAGGCCGGCCAGTCCCGCCTCGGCACAGCTCGCGTCCGTCAGGCCGAGCTGCCGGCCGAGGGCCACCATCAGCGCGCTGACCGCCACGGAGTGCATGTAGGTGTAGGCGTCGGCCTGCTTCAGGCGCACCAGCGTCACCAGCACGCCGGGGTGCCGGTCCACCGAGGCCATCACCTGCCCGATGAGTTGATCGGCTTCGCCGCGCTCGACCAGTCGACCGAGCCGGGCCTCGTCGAGCAGCCGCTGCGCGGTCGGCCGCACCGCGTCGAGCAGACGGCGGGCCCGCGCCTGCTCCTCGTGCCAGCCCGCGGGCGTGCGCGGGGCCGGCGCTTGCGCGGCGGCCACAGCCGGGGGCTCGGCGAGGGCAGGGGCAGGGGCAGGGGTGGGCGTGTGCGTCGATGCCGGCTCGGCGACGTCGACGCCCTTCGCCAGGTCGATCCACACGACGCGCATCCCGCTGGCCTGCAGCTTCTCGAGATCGGCCGCCGACTCGAGCGTGAACTGGCTGCGCCAGAACGGGTGCGACACCCAGTCGCCCTCCAGCCGATGGACATGCATGCCGAGGCGGGCGTCTTCGATGGCTATGCGCTTGAGCACCAATACTGCGAGGTGTGGGGTTCGGTCGGGTTGGCGCGACGGCGACCGGGGGGCAGCTGTCGGGACGCCTGGCCAGCGAGCGCGGGGCGTGTCGGTCACGTGGCCGGTGACTGCCGCAGCGGATTTTGTCTGCGCTGCGTCAAATGTTCGTCACGCGTCATGCGCCCCGTTTCGCAATCGGGATAGGGCCTGCGTGAACGCGAGCCGTGGCGCCGGCGGCGCGGCGGAATTGCAACAAGCCGTGACCGGCGCCCGCGGGCGCTTGTCCCGCGGGCGAAGTCGTTTGTCGCATCCGCGCCAGCGACGCTCGGCTGGCCGCGCATCCGGCGGACGCAGGCGTCAAGCGAGGCCGTGCGGGACCCGATAGACCAGGCCTGATCGCCGGCGTCGCGCCTGCCGCGGCGCGGGCCGTCGAGTGCGCGGCCGCCGGCCACCGGTCGTCCCCGAGAACCTGTCCGAGGAGTTCCATGTTCGCTTCCCTCAAGATCACCACCCGGCTGCGCCTGACGCTGGCCCTGCTGGCGCTGCTCTCCGTCGCGATGGCGGCGCTGGCGGCCTGGGAGATGGGCGTGATGCGCGCCTCCACCCGCGAGATCGCCACCCATTGGCTGCCGACCGTCGAGACGATCAACGCGATCAACACCGGCACCTCCGACCTGCGCATCAAGGAGCTGCGCCACGTGATGGCGGTGGACGAGCGGCAGCGCGCCGTGGTGCGTGCGGAGTCCGAGGCCGTGATGGCGGCAACGAGGCAGCACCTGGCCGACTACCGGGCGCGCGTCGACAGCGCCGCCGAGCGCGCGCTGCTGCAGCAGTTCGAGGAGGCCTGGGGCGGCTACCTGCGCGTCCACGCACAGATGCTCGGCGCGGGGCCGGGCGGGGTGTCCGCCGCGCTGCTGGACGACGGCAAGCGGCAGCACGATGTCGCCAGCGCGCTGCTGGAGCGGCTGATCGCGCTGAACCGCGACGCCAGCCAGGCCGAGGTGCGGACCGCCGAGCAAGCCTTCGCGCTCGCTGCCCGCAGCATCGGGATCGGCGTGCTGATCGCGCTGCTCGTGGCGGTCCTCGCCGGTGAATGGCTGGTGCGATCGATCGGCCGGCCGCTGGCCCAGGCCGTGGCCACCGCCGACCGCGTGGCCGCCGGCGACTTCACCGGCCACGTCGAGGTGCGGGGCCAGGACGAGGCAGCGCAGCTGCTGCGCGCGCTGTCGCGCATGCAGGCCGCGCTGGCGCAGACGGTGCTCGCCGTGCGCCGCAACGCCGAGGGCGTGGCCACCGCCAGCACGCAGATCGCGCAGGGCAACCTGGACCTCAGCCAGCGCACCGAGGAGCAGGCCAGCGCCTTGCAGCAGACCGCGGCGACGATGGAGCAGCTGGGCACCACCGTGCGCGGCAACGCGGACAGCGCGCGGCTGGCGAACCAGCTGGCGAAGCGCGCGGCCGACGTGGCCGCCGCGGGCGGCCAGGTGGTCGGCGAGGTCGTGACCACCATGCACGGTATCCACGATGCCGGCCGGCGCATCGGCGACATCATCGGCGTGATCGACGGCATTGCCTTCCAGACCAACATCCTGGCGCTGAACGCCGCGGTCGAGGCGGCGCGTGCCGGCAGCCAGGGACGCGGCTTCGCCGTGGTCGCCACCGAGGTGCGGGCGCTGGCGCAACGCAGTGCGCAGGCCGCCAGGGAGATCAAGGCCCTGGTCGGCGGCAACCTCGAGCAGGTGGCGCACGGCAGCGTCCTCGTCGACCGGGCAGGCCGCACGATGGCGGAGATCGTCGGCTCGGTGGGGCGTGTCAGCGACCTGGTCGCCGAGATCACCGCGGCCACCGTCGAACAGGGCAGCGGCATCTCCCAGGTTGGCGACGCGGTGAACCAGATGGACCAGGTCACGCAGCAGAACGCGGCGCTGGTGGAGGAGAGCGCGGCGGCGGCCGAGAGCCTGCGCGGGCAGGCGCAGAACCTGGTGCGCGCGGTCGCGGCCTTCCGGCTGGCCGCGGATCCGGCGGAGGCGCCCGCGGTGGCGCAGCCCGCGGCGGCCTGAGCCTCCGCGGCCGGCCGCCGCCCTCGCGCTCAGCGCGACAACGGCAGGAGCTCGATGTCGCAGCGCCCCGCGCGGCGCGTGTTCAGGCCCACGCGCAGCGGCAGCAGCGCCTCGATCACCTGGGCCTGCGCGCGCAGTGCGCCGGTGGCCTCGGTGGTGCTGAAGGCCGCGCGCTGGCGGCGCCGCGCCACGGCCACCGCCAGCACCGGCAGCCACAGCGCGGCGCCCTGCGGCCCGAGCGCGCCGCTGCCGCCCAGGTAGCTGCGCACGTCGGCCGCGACGCGCCGCGCCACGTGCTCCGCACGCACGCCCTTCTCGCCGCTGCAGCCGATGACCTCGGTGACGTGCTCGTGCACCAGCACCACGGACAGGGCATTGCCCGGCCCCTCGTCCGGCGGCAGCACCGGCACGCGCATGCGCTGGGCCGGCCAGTGCAGCAGCTGGGCCAGCGTCGCCAGCTCGCGCTCGGCGACGTGCGGCGGCAGGGCCGGCGCGAGGCACTCGGCCCAGGCATCGCGCGGGCTGCCGCGCGCCGGCAGGTCGAAGGGCACCAGGCCGCCGGGCGGTGGCTGCAGCTCGATCTCCACCGTGCCGCTGCCCGACGCAGCGAAGCCGTGCCGGTGCACGCGCAGCTCGACGCGCGCGCCGGCGCGCCGCAGCAGCGGGCCCAGGCTGCGCTCGAGCGCCGCCACCGGCGCGGCACCGGGCAGGTGCGTGCCGCCGCGCAGCAGCAGCCGGCACGGGCCGTCGCCCGCGGCGAGCGCCGGCAGCACCGTCTGTGCGAGGTGGGCCACCGCGGCCGCCCCATGGCCTCCGAGCACGTGCTCGCGCGTGCCCGGCGTGCCGGGGACGAAGCGCAGCTCCGTCGACCCGGTGGCCATGCCTTCGGCCTCGCCGCCGCCGACCGCCAGCGCGGCGGCGATGCAGGCCAGCGGCCCGCGCTGCAGCCCGGGCGAGGGCGCCCGGGCGCGGATGTGCCGCAGGCGCAGGCTGCGGCCGCTGGCCAGTGACAGCGCCAGCGCGCAGCGCAGCCCATCGCCGCCGGTGTCGGCGGCCAGGTCCAGTTCGACCATGGCGATCCTCCCCACGGCGGGCGGGCCCGCCGATGCCCCAGGTCGGCGCGTCGCTGCGCCAGCCTGGGGAGCCTCGGCCGCACGCGGCGGCCACGGCCGCTGCAGTGCATGAATCCGACCAGGGGCGGGGCGGCCGCCGCGCCGAGGGCGCGGGCGGGGCCGCGCGGGGCTCAATCGCCGCGGGCAGGCTGGCCCTCGGCCAGTCGGGGCGCGGTCTTCACGCTCCAGACCATCGTGATCGCGAGGATCCCCACCACCACGCCGAGCGACACCAGCACCGGGATCTTGATCACGTCGATCAGCAGCATCTTGGTGCCGATGAAGGCGAGGATGACCGCCAGGCCGTAGCTGAGCAGGTGGAACTTCGAGGCCACCGCGGCCAGCAGGAAATACATCGCGCGCAGGCCCAGGATCGCGAACACGTTGCTGGTGAGCACGATGAACGGATCGGTCGTGATCGCGAAGATCGCCGGGATCGAGTCGACCGCGAAGATCACGTCGGTCACGCCGACCAGCGCCACCACCATCAGCAGCGGCGTGGCGATGCGCTTGCCGTTCTCCACGGTGAAGAACTTCTCGCCATCGAAGCTGCGGCTCACCGGCATCACGCGGCGCAGCAGCTTCAGCGCGGGGTTGCTCTCCAGGTCGGGCTCCTGGCCGGCCGCCCACCACATCTTGATGCCGGTGAGCAGCAGGAAGGCGCCGAAGACGTAGAGCACCCAGTGGAACTCGGCGATCAGCCACGAGCCGAGCAGGATCATCACGGTGCGCAGCACGATCGCGCCGATGATGCCGATCATCAGCACCCGCTTCTGGAACTCGGTCGGCACCGCGAAGTAGGTGAAGATCATCAGGAACACGAAGATGTTGTCCACCGCCAGGCTCTTCTCGATGAGGTAGCCGGTGAGGAACTCCATGCTCTTGGTGTTGGCGACGGCGCTGCCGTGGTCCTGCGCGACGGCCCACCAGAACAGCCCGTTGAACGCGAAGCTCAGGACCACCCAGACGATGGACCAGTTCAGCGCCTCCTTCACGGAGACGCTGTGGGCGCCCTGCTTTTTCAGCACGACGAAGTCGACGAAGAGCGCGACCAGCACGGACGCGACGAAGAAAACCCAAAGCCAGGTCGGCGCGATGGAGTCCAAGGGACACTCCCGGGAAGAGGTTGAGGATCGCGCCGAAAGGTCTTGCCGCGGTGTCCTGGCGGACCCCTGCTGCACCCGGGCCATCGGCATTGCACCGACGTTCCGTATTGACGGGTGACGCGACCGCATTCCGCGGCCAGCTACTCCCCCTTCGACGGCGCGGATTCTCGCGGCGCCTCCCAATCCTTGGGAAGCGTGGGGATTTCGGGGCCGCGGCGCATTGGCGCCGCGCGCCGATTCGGTTAGGGTTGCGCCCCATGCCGCGAGCCACCCCCGGTCCGACGCGGGCCATCGATCGGCGCCGCCCGGGTGCCCTGCTGCTGCTGTCGCTGCTGGCCGGCTGCGCCACGGGCGTCGCCAAGCCTCCGCCGTCGACGGTGAACCGGCCGCAGGTCGTCACGGCGCCGGCTGCACGCACGACCGTCGCCACGCGCCCGACGGCGCCGGCGGGCACGGCTCGCACCGCGCCGCCGCTGCGCACGCCGCCCGGCGCCGAGCCCGACGGGCCGCCGCTCGAGCCGCTGGGCGCCGAGCACCCGCCCGACCCGGAACCCTCGCTCGAGCCCATCCTGGCGGGCAACAGCCTGCCCTACCGTGTCGGTGGCCGTGCCTACGTGCCGCGCACCGAAGACCAGGCCTACCCGGAACGGGGCCTCGCGTCCTGGTACGGCCGGCGCTTCCACGGCCGCCGCACCGCCAGCGGCGAGCGCTACGACATGAACGCGCTGACGGCCGCGCACCCGACCCTGCCGCTGCCGAGCTATGCGCGGGTGCGCAACCCGGCCAACGGCCGCGAGGTGATCGTGCGCATCAACGACCGCGGTCCCTTCCACCCCGGCCGCATCGTGGACCTGAGCCATGCCGCCGCGCGCAAGCTGGGCGTGCTGCACGGGCCCTCGGTGGTCGAACTGGAGCGCATCACGCACGACGAGATCCGCACCGGGGCCTGGCGCCGCGCGCCGGCCGAGCCGCTGCCGCCGGGTGACGTGCTGCTCGCGGCAGCGCCGACGGCCGCCGCGCCGCCCGCGGCCGCTGCGGCGGCGATAGCGCCCTTGGCGACTGCGGCGGGGACGACCGCTGCCGTGGCGGCCGCGACGCCGGGCGCCGATGCCGCCGCCCCGGCGGCGTCCGGCGTCGAGGCCGCGGTCTGGCGGGTCGGGTCGGCGGCGTCCGCGGCGTCCACGCCCGCGGAGGCGACCTCGGACCTGCTGCTCCTGCCGGTGGTGACGCGCGCGGGCGATCGCGCCGCGCCGCTGGCGGAGCCCGCGGCCTCCTCGGCCACGGCACCCGTCGCGTCGGTCGACGAGGCAGCGATGGCCGCCGGCTTCTGGGTGCAGATCGGCGCCTTCCGCCTGCGCGACGGCGCCGAGTCCTTCCGGCGGCGCGTCCGTGCCGAGCAGGACTGGATCGCGCCGATGCTGCACCTGCAGCGCGATGCGGAGCTGCACCGCCTGCAGGCGGGCCCCTACGCCAGCCGCGACGAGGCCCAGGCCATCGCCCAGCGGCTGCGCGAGGCGCTGGCGCTGGTGCCGGTGGTCGTCGAGCGACGTTAGCGAGCCAACCCGCGACGGGTCCACGTGGCGCGGCCGCGCCTCGGGCGCAGGCCGCGGCGCGTCAGCGCCCGCCGGCGATGTCCAGGATCGCGCCGGTGGTGTAGGTGTTCTCCGGGTCGAGCAGCCACGTGATGCCTAGCGCGATCTCGTCGGCCCGGCCGACGCGGCCGATCGGGATGCCGGCGGCCGCCTGCTGCAGCCGGTCGGTCATGCCCGCGCCGGCGTGGATCTCGGTGTCGATGATGCCCGGCCGCACGGCGTTGACGCGCACGCCCTCGGCCGCGACCTCGCGCGCCAGCCCGACCGTGAAGGTGTCGATCGCGCCCTTGCTGGCGGCATAGTCGACGTAGATGCCCGCCGAGCCCAGCGTCGATGCGACCGAGGACAGGTTGACGATCGAGCCGCCGTGCCCGCCATGGCGCGTCGACAGGCGCCGCAGCGCCTCGCGGGCGCACAGGAAGCTGCCGGCCACGTTGACCGCGAAGATGCGCTGCAGCCGGGCCAGGTCGAGCGCCTCGACGCGGATCGCCGGGCCGACGATGCCCGCGTTGTTCACCAGGCCCCACAGTGGCGGCAGCTCGGCATCGACGCGGGCGAACATCGCCAGCACCTGCGCCTCGTCCGCCACGTCGGCCTGCAGCGCGAGCGCCTGCACGCCCAGCCCCTGCAACTCGTCCACCAGCGCTTGCGCGGCCGCCGCGTCGTGCGCGTAGTTGACGCCCACGGCCCAGCCGCGGCGGGCACAGGCGCGCGCGCAGGCGGCGCCGATGCCGCGGCTGCCGCCGGTCACGAGGATGCTGCGGGTCTGAGGCATGCCCCGATTCTCGCTCGGCGGCGCGGCGGAGAGAATCGGCGCCGATGCCGCGCAACCGCGCGGCCGCGTCCCTTCCACCGGAGACACCCCATGCAACGACGCAGCCTGCTCACCGGCGCATTCGGCGCCGCCGCCGCGCTCGCGCTGCCGACCGCCGTGCGCGCCCAAGGGCTGGAGAAGCCCAGGCTCACGGTCGCCGTCGGCGGCAAGAACCTGCTGTACTACCTGCCGCTGACGATCGCCGAGAGCCTCGGCTACTTCAAGGCCGAGGGCCTGGAGGTGACGATCGCCGACTTCGCCGGCGGTTCGCGCGCGCTGCAGGCGGTGGTCGGCGGCAGCGCCGACGTGGTCTCCGGCGCCTTCGAGCACACCATCAACATGCAGGCCAAGGGCCAGGCGATGCGCGCCTTCGTGCTGCAGGGCCGGGCACCGCAGATCGTGCTCGGCGTCAACCCCAAGACCTTCGCCGGCTTCAAGTCCGTGGCCGACCTGAAGGGCCGCAAGATCGGCGTCACCGCGCCCGGCTCGAGCACCAACGTGATGGTGAACTTCGTGCTCGCGAAGGCCGGCATCAAGCCCTCGGAGGTGTCGATCATCGGCGTGGGCGCCGGCAGCGGTGCGGTGGCGGCGATGCGCGCCGGCCAGATCGACGCGATCAGCAACCTCGACCCGGTGATCACGCTGCTGCAGCGCAGCGGCGACCTGAAGGTGGTCTCCGACACCCGCGTGGTGGCCGAGGCCGACCGCGTCTTCGGCGGGCCGATGCCGGCCGGCTGCCTGTACGCGCCGCAGGCCTTCCTGGACCGCCACCCGGCCACCGTGCAGGCGCTGGTGAACGCGATGGTGCGGGCCAACCAGTGGATCCAGAAGGCCGGGCCGAGCGAGATCGTCAAGGCCGTGCCGGAAAGCTACCTGCTCGGCGACCGCGCCGTCTACATCGACGCCTTCCTCGCGAGCCGGCCGGCGCTGTCGGCCGACGGGCTGTTCCCCGAGGCCGGTGCGCCGACGGCGCTGCGAGCGCTGCAGAGCATCGACGACAGCCTGAAGGGCGGGCGCTTCGACCTCGCCGCCGTCTTCACGAACGACTACGCGCGCAAGGCCCTCGCGCGCTTGCCGAAGGCCTGAAGCTGCGGCCGGGCCCGCGCAGGTCGGCCCGGAGAGGGCGCCCGCGGCGGCGCGCCGTGCCGCCCGGGCGCACCGGGCGTCAGGGCGCCAGCGCGGTGATCGCGACGCGGCAGTCCGCGTTGCGGGCCCGCACCTGCTGCACCCAGCGGTCCGTCTCGGCCAGGTCGAGCTGGTGGATCATCCGCGTGCGCTGGACATAGCGGCGCAGCCCGTCCTCGCCGCGGTCGGCGGCCACCAGCACGCGCCGCTGCAGGTGGTTCAGGCGCAGCGCGGGGCAGCCGCTCGCGCTGCGGTCCGCGGTGGCGGCCAGCAGGGTGGGCGAGGCCTCGACGGCCTCGGCGCGGGCGGCGGCGCCGGCCGTGGCCAGCAGCAGTCCGATGGCCAGCGGGGCGAGTGCGGGGCGGGGCAGGGGGCGACGGTTCGGCATGGGCAGGCTCCTGGGAAAGGGGGCGGCGTTGCGGTCGGGTGCCGGCGCCGGTGGCGACCCTAGGCGGCCGATCCGTCGGCGCCAGCCTGCTGCGACGGCCCGGGTCGTCGCGGCGCCGGTGCCGCCCCGCGCGGTGCGAGCCGGCTTCGTCGTGGCTTGCTACAGTCGCGCGGCGCCGTCACCCCGCTGCCGTCCGACCCCGACCTCCCGCCCATGGCCCACGCCGACCCCGCCGCCTCCCCGCCCGCGAGCGCCGTCCCGGCGCTGCGGCTGCAGGGCGTGAGCTGCACCTTCGTCTCGCGCGACGCGCCGGGCCAGCGCTACACCGCGGTGCAGGGCGTGGACCTGGCGGTCGGCGCCGGCGAGTTCGTCTCGGTGGTCGGGCCGACCGGCTGCGGCAAGAGCACGCTGCTGAACATGGCGGCGGGCCTGCTGGCGCCGAGCACCGGCAGCGTCGAGGTCTTCGGCGCGCCGCTGGCCGCGCAGCCGGAGGGCCTGAACCGGCGCGCCGGCTACATGTTCCAGGCCGACAGCCTGATGCCCTGGCGCACCGCGCTCGGCAACGTGATGGCCGGGCTGGAGTTCCACGGGGTCGGGCCGGCCGAGGCCCGCGCGCGGGCGCAGGACTGGCTGCAGCGGGTCGGCCTCGGCGCCTTCGGCGACCGCTACCCGCACCAGCTGTCCGGCGGCATGCGCAAGCGCACCAGCCTGGCCCAGGTGCTGGCGCTCGACCCGGACATCATCCTGATGGACGAGCCCTTCTCCGCGCTCGACATCCAGACCCGCCAGCTGATGGAGAACGAGGTGCTCGCGCTGTGGGCCACGCGGCCGCGTGCGGTGCTCTTCATCACCCACGACCTCGACGAGGCCATCGCGATGAGTGACCGCGTGGTGGTGCTCGGTGCCGGGCCGGCCTCGCACCCCATCGGCGAGTTCGCGATCGACCTGCCGCGTCCGCGCGACGTCGCCGAGATCAAGGCCACGCCGCGCTTCCACGCGCTGCACGCCGCGATCTGGGCGGTGCTGCGCGACGAGGTGCTCACCGGCTACCGGCAGCAGCTGGAGCGGGCGGCATGATGCGGCGCGTGCCGCTGTGGGTCTGGCAGCTGCTGCTGCTGTTCGGCGTGTTCGGCGCCTGGCACCTGCTGACCACGCCCGGCCTGCTGCCGCCCTTCCTGTTCGAGAACGACCGCCAGGCCGCGTTCTTCTTCGGCGAGCCGCTGAAGGTGCTGCAGCGCATCGTCGGCTGGTTCTTCGTCTCGGCGGACATCTACGAGCACCTGGCGGTCACGCTGCTCGAGACGGTGCTCGCCTTCGGCATCGGCACGCTGCTCGGCCTGGGCTGCGGGCTGTGGCTGGCGCTCAGCCCGCTGGCTGCGGCCATCCTCGACCCCTACATCAAGGCGGCCAACAGCATGCCGCGGGTCATCCTGGCGCCGATCTTCGCGGTCTGGTTCGGCCTCGGCATCGCGAGCAAGGTGGCGCTGGGCGTGACGCTGGTCTTCTTCATCGTCTTCTTCAACGTCTACCAGGGCGTGAAGGAGGTCAGCCCGGTGGTGCTCGCGAACGCGCGCATGCTGGGCGCCAGCCGGCGCGCGCTGCTGCGCCACGTCTACCTGCCGAGCGCGACGAGCTGGGTCTTCAGCTCGCTGCACACCAGCGTCGGCCTGGCCTTCGTCGGCGCGGTGGTGGGCGAGTACCTCGGGTCCTCGCGCGGCGTCGGCTACCTGATCCTGCAGGCCGAAGGGGCCTTCGACATCAACACCGTGATGGCGGGCATCCTGGTGCTGACGGTGTTCGCGCTGCTGCTGGACGCGGCCGTCGGCCGCATCGAGCGGCGCCTGATGAAGTGGCAGCCGCGCAGCGGCGAGTCCGAGAAGCTCTGACGACGGGCGCGGCGCGCCGCACCGCGCGCCTCAGGCGCGGCCGGCCTGCGTCACGACGCGGTTGCGCCCCGCCGCCTTCGCCCGGTACATCGCCTGGTCGGCCCGGTCGAGCAGGCGGCCGTCCGAGGCCTCGCGCAGGTCCTCGCCCGCCTGCACCAGGCCGACGCTGAGGGTCACCGACAGCCCCGGGATCAGCGCGGCCCAGTCGTGGCCGGCGACGCGCTGGCGCAGCCGCTCGCAGACCTCGGTGGCGGCGGCCAGCGGCGTCTGCGGAAAGACGATCACGAACTCCTCGCCGCCCAGCCGCACCAGCAGGTCGCGCTGGCGCGTGCCGGCGCCGAGCTGGGTGGCCAGCGCGACCAGCACCCGGTCGCCCACGGCATGGCCATGGCGGTCGTTGATCGGCTTGAAGTGGTCGACGTCGACCATCGCGACGCACAGCGGCTCGCCGGCCCCGATCGCGGCGGCCAGCAGGGCCGGGAGGTCGCGGTCGAGGCGGCGGCGGTTGCCCAGGCCGGTCAGCGGGTCGCGCAGCGCATCGGCGGCGAGCACCGCGGCGTGGTCGCGTTCCTGCTCGGCCTGGTGGCGTGCACGCTCGATCTCCTGGCGCGAGCGCTCGGCTTCCATGCGGGTGATGAACAGCGAAGACTGTGCCTTCAGCTGCTGGGTCGCGCGCTGCCGCTCCAGCCGCTGGTAGTGCTCCAGGTGGCCGAGCGCCTCCTCGGGCAGGTCGAGGCGGCGGCAGGCACGGTACAGCGCGTGCCGGGTGCGCACCAGCGTCGCGCGGGCCGCGGCGTCGCCCATGTCGGCGAGCAGCTTGTCCAGCTCGGCGCGCGCGCGCGTCGGCCGGCCCTCGGCCATCAGCAGCTCGCCGAGCGAGCAGCGGATGCGCCAGGCCTGGGCGGTGTAGCCGCGCGCCTGGGCCGTCTGCAGCGAGCGCTCGAGCAGCTCGCGCGCCTCGTCGTGTCGGCCGCGGTGCAGCGCCACCTCGCCCAGGTTGCCCTCCACGAAGACGCGAAAGAGCGGGTCCTCGAAGCTCGGCAGCAGGCCCTGCGCCTCGCGCGCATAGGCCTCGGCCCGCTCCAGCGCGGCGCGCGCCTCGGCCTCGTCGCTGCCGCCGTCGTGCAGCAGGTAGAAGGCGCCGATGGTGATCGCGCACAGGTTGTTCAGCGTGACCATCGTCACGTAGGCGTCGCCGACGCCGCGCGCCAGCGCCAGCCCGTCGGAGACCAGGCGCTCGGCCTGCCACGGGTCGCCCATGCGCTCGAAGCAGGCGCCCAGGCCGCTGTGCGCGAGCGACAGCGCCAGGTCGTCGCCCCGCGCATGCGACAGGTCGAAGCACTCCGTCGCACTGCGCAGCGCCAGCTCGTGCCGGCCCAGCTCGCAGCCGGCGAGGGTGAGGCGGCGCAGCAGCTCGGAGCGCACCGGCCACGGGGCCGCGTCGCCCAGGCGGGCCAGCACGGCCTGCGCCACCGGAATCAGCTCGGCCAGCGCGCCCTGCCGGAACAGGCACTGGCACAGCAGGTGGCCGGCCTCGCCGTACGGGACGGGCTGGATCGGCTCCGCCTGGGCCAGCACCCAGGCGCGCTCCGCGGCCTCCCGCGCCTGCGGCAGCGCCTGCGCCTGCAGCGCGTCGCGGCCGCGGCTCAGCAGCTCCGGCAGGGTCTCGGGCAGCGACAGGGCGGGCGGCGGCGCGGCGATCATCGGCGGCACCGAGTATCGCCGAGCCCCGGCGGGGCAGCCGCAAGGCCAGGCTGCCGATAATCCGCGCCGAACGCGTCCGCCGAGGGCGGGCCCGAAGGGCCGATGGACCCGCGCACGAAGCTCTCCCACCCCCGACCCGACCCTGCGGCCGACACCGCGGAGGCGGCCGACCCTGCCCGGCGCACCGCCTTGCGCGGCACCGGCGGGGCGCTGCTGGGCCGCTGGCTGGCGGTGCTGGGGGCCGGCCTGGCGGCCTGCGCACGGCCGCCGGACGGCCCCGCAGCGCCGGGGTCGCTGCCGGGCTCCGCGCCGGGGCCGCTGCTCGGCTTCACGCCGGTGCCGCCGTCGCGCGACGACGAGGTGCAGGTGCCGCCCGGCTACCGGGCGACGCCGATTGCCGCCTGGGGCGAGCCGGTCGGCCTGCCCGGTGCGCTGCCCCCGTGGCGCGGCGATGCGGGCGAGACAGCGCGGGAGCAGGCGGCGCAGTTCGGCATGCACCACGACGGCCTGCAGTTCATCCCGCTCGATGCGCACGGGGCGCGCGGCCTGCTGGTGATCAACCACGAGTACACCGACGACGGCCTGCTGCACCCCGGCGGCATGCAGCCGTGGACGGCGGAGAAGGTGCGCAAGTCGCAGGCGGCGCACGGGGTGTCGATCGCCGAGGTCGCGCGCGAGGGCGACGGGGGCTGGCGGCTGGTGCGGCCGTCGCCGCTGGCGCGGCGCATCACCGCGGCGACGCCGTGCCGGCTGACGGGGCCGGCCGCCGGCCACGCGCTGCTGCGCACCGCCTTCGACCCGTCCGGCCGCTGGGTGGCGGGCACGCTGAACAACTGTGGCAGCAGCCGGACGCCCTGGGGCACGGTGCTGGTGGCCGAGGAGAACATTCCTTTCTACTTCGACGGTGGCCCGGCGCCGGATGCCGACCAGCGCCGCTGGGGCCTGCAGCCCGAGGGCTTCTTCCGCTGGGCGGTGCACGACGAGCGCTTCGACGCACGGCGCCATCCGAACGAGTTCCACCGCCACGGCTGGATCGTCGAGATCGACCCCCTCGATCCCGACGCGCCGCCGGCCAAGCGCACGGCGCTCGGCCGGGGCCTGCACGAAGGAGCCTGGGTGGCGACCACGGCGGATGGGCGCCCGGTGGTCTACCTCAGCGAGGACGGCCGCTTCGAGTACCTCTGGAAGTTCGTCGGCCGCACGCGCATCGCCACGCCGGCGCCCGGCCAGCGGGCGGCCGAGGCGAACCGGGCGCTGCTCGACGAGGGCACGCTGTACGTCGCCCGCTTCGACGCCGACGGCCGCGGGCGCTGGCTGTCGCTACGGGCTGGCGAGCCCCCGCTCACGGCGGCGGCCGGCTTTCCCGACGCCGCGAGCGTGCTGGTGCGCAGCAGCCAGGCGGCCGACGCGCTCGGGGCCACGCCGATGGACCGGCCCGAGTGGCTGGCGATCGACGCGGCGCGCCGGCTCGTCTACTGCAGCCTGACGAACAACGCCGAGCGCGGCGCGCCCGGCCGGCCCGGCATCGACGGGCCGAACCCGCGCGCGCGCAACACCATGGGCCAGGTGCTGCGCTGGCAGGAGGACGGCGACTTCGACGCCACGGGTTTCCGCTGGGAGACGCTGCTGCAGGCCGGCGACCCGGCGAACGCGCGCGCCGAGGCCCGCGGCGACCTGCGCGGCGACGCCTTCGCCTGCCCCGACGGCCTCTTCCTCGACCCGCGCGGCGTGCTCTGGATCCAGACCGACGCGCATGCCTCGCAGATGCACCGCGGCGAGTTCGCCGGCCTCGGCAACAACCAGATGCTGGCCTGCGACCCGCGGACCGGCGAGGTGCGGCGCTTCCTCACCGGCCCGCGCGGCTGCGAGATCACCGGCGCCGCGCTGACGCCGGACCGGCGCACGCTGTTCGTCAACGTGCAGCATCCCGGCGAGCCGGACAGCGACCGCAGCGACCCGGCCGCACCGGATGCCGTGTCCAGCTGGCCCGAGCACCGCCGCGGTGGCCGGCCACGCTCCGCGACGCTGGTCATCCGGCGCACCGACGGCGGCGAGATCGGGCGCTGAGCCGCGGCGCCACGGCCGCCGCGGGGCTGGCCCGGAGGATGCATGGCAAGCGGCGCCGGGCCGCCGCCCGGCGCCCTGTGTCGTCCCCGGAGTCCCGATGAACCCCGTTCCATCCCGTCGATCCCTGGCCCCTGTGCGTCCGCTGCCGGGCCTCGCCCACCGCCTCGCCACCGCCGCCGCCGGCCTGGTCCTCTGGGCCGGCGCGGGCCTGGCCGCCGCCCAGCCGGCGACGCCCGCGCCGGTGGCCGGGCCCAAGCCCGTGGTGGTCGTCGTGGCCACCGGCGGCACCATCGCCGGCGCCGGGGCCTCGGCGCTGAACAGCGCCACCTACCAGGCCGCCAAGGTGCCGGTGGACAAGCTGCTCGCCGGCCTGCCGGAGCTGGCCGAGGTGGCCACGGTGCGCGGGGAACAGGCCTTCCAGATCGCCTCCGAGAGCTTCACCAACGACAAGCTGGTGGCGCTCGGCAAGCGGGTGTCGGCACTGGTCAAGGACCCGTCCGTCGACGGCGTCGTCGTGACCCACGGCACGGACACGCTGGAGGAGACCTCCTTCTTCCTGAACCTGGTGGTGCGCACCGACAAGCCGATCGTCGTGGTCGGCTCGATGCGGCCGGGCAGCGCGATGTCGGCCGACGGCGCGCTCAATCTCTACGACGCGGTGGTGCTGGCGGCGTCGCCGACGGCGCGCGGCCAGGGCGTGCTGGTGGCGATGAACGACGACATCCTGTCGGGCCGCGACGCCAGCAAGCGCGTCAACATCAAGACCAGCGCGTTCTCCAGCCCCTGGGGACCGCTGGGCATGATCGTCGAGGGCAAGACCTACTGGTTCCGCAGCCTGGCCAAGCGCCACACCGCGAACTCGGAGTTCGACATCGACCGCATCGACGCGCTGCCCGAGGTGGCGATCGTCTACGGCTCGGGCGCGATGAACCCGAGCCTCTACGAGGCCGCGGCGAAGGCCGGCGCGAAGGCGATCGTGCACGCCGGCACCGGCAACGGCTCGGTGGCGAACTACGTGGTGCCGACGCTGCGCGCGCTGCGCGCGGCCGGCACCCTGGTGGTGCGCTCCTCTCGCGTCGGCGAGGGCGGCTTCGTGCTGCGCAATGCCGAGCAGCCGGACGACCAGTACGACTGGGTGGTGGCGCACGACCTGAACCCGCAGAAGGCCAAGATCCTGACCGCCGTGGCGCTGACGCTGCCCGGGCTGACGACGGCGGAGCTGCAGCGCATCTTCTGGACGTACTGAGTGTGCCCCCAGGGCCGGGCGGAGCCCGGCCCGCCCCCTTCCCGCGCGCGTTGCTGCGCTGCAACGAGGCGGGGGCTCCGCCGGAGGCCCGGGAGGGCGCGGCGCACAATGCGGGTTTCCCGTGACCGCAGCCGCCCCGCGGCGCGCCACTGCATGTGACTTCCGAGCACCGTGCCGGCGGATCCGGCCTCGCAGCGCTGACCCTCGGCGCCATCGGCGTCGTCTACGGCGACATCGGGACCAGCCCGCTCTACGCCTTCAAGGAGGTCTTCGCACACGGCCACGTGCCGCTGACGGCGGAGAACATCCACGGCGTGCTGTCGCTGATGTTCTGGACCATCACGGTCGTGGTGTCGGTGAAGTACGTGGCGCTGATCCTGCGCGCCGACAACAACGGCGAGGGCGGCCTGATCGCGATGCTGGCGCTGGCCTCGCAGGCCGTGAAGGACCGTCCGGCGCTGCGCCGCCGGCTGCTGCTGCTCGGGGTCTTCGGCACCGCGATCTTCTTCGGCGATGGCGTCATCACGCCGGCGATCTCGGTGCTGTCGGCCGTCGAGGGCCTGGAGGTCGCGGCGCCGGCGCTGCACCGCTGGGTGGTGCCGGTGACCCTGCTGGTGCTGACGGCGCTGTTCGTGCTGCAGCGCTTCGGCACCGCCAGCGTCGGCCGGCTGTTCGGGCCGATCACCGTGCTGTGGTTCCTCGTGCTGTTCGTGCTCGGCGCGATGCACATCGTGCGCAACCCGGCGATCCTGTGGGCGCTGAACCCGCAGTACGCGCTGCGCTTCGTGCTCGACCACCCCGGCATCGCCTTCATCGCGCTTGGCTCGGTGGTGCTGTGCGTGACCGGGGCGGAGGCGCTCTACGCCGACATGGGGCACTTCGGCAAGCGGCCGATCCGCATCGCGTGGTTCAGCCTGGTGATGCCCGCGCTGGTGGTGAACTACTTCGGCCAGGGCGCGATGCTGCTGGCCCACCCCGAGAACGCGAAGAACCCCTTCTACGAGATGGCGCCCACGTGGGCGCTGTACCCGCTGATCGGCCTGGCGACCTGCGCGACGGTGATCGCGTCGCAGGCGCTGATCACGGCCGCGTTCTCGATCACCAAGCAGGCGATCCAGCTCGGCTACTTCCCGCGGCTGCGCATCACCCACACCTCGGTGCGCGAGACGGGCCAGGTCTACGTGCCCTTCATCAACTGGAGCCTGTACGGCAGCATCGTGCTGGCGGTGGTGGTGTTCGGCTCCAGCAGCCGGCTCGCCGCCGCCTACGGCATCGCGGTGACGATCGACATGCTGATCACGACGACGATGACCTTCTTCGTGATCCGCTACGGCTGGAAGTACCCGTGGTGGCTGTGCGTCGCCGCCACCGGCACCTTCTTCGTCGTCGACTTCGCCTACTTCGCCGCGAACGCCGTCAAGCTGCTCGACGGCGGCTGGTTCCCGGTCGTCATCGGCGGCGTGGTGTTCACGCTGATGCTGACCTGGAAGCAGGGCCGGCGGCTGATGCGCAACCGCCTGCGCGACGAGGCGATCGACCTGAAGAGCTTCCTCGAGGCGGTGTTCGTGAGCCCGCCGACGCGGGTGCCCGGCACCGCCGTCTTCCTCGTCAGCGAGCAGGGGCTGACGCCGAACGCGCTGCTGCACAACCTCAAGCACAACAAGGTGCTGCACGAGACCAACCTGTTCGTCACCGTGAAGCACCACGAACGGCCCTGGATCCCGTTCGACCGGCGCTGCGAGATCGAGCCGCTGGGCCGCGACTGCTGGCAGCTGACGCTGCACTTCGGCTTCAAGAACGACCCGGACGTGCCGGAGGCGCTCGAGCTGGCCGCCCAGCGCGGCCTGCGGCTGGACCCGATGGACACCAGCTACTTCCTGTCGCGCGACATCGTGATCCCGACGCTCGGCGGCGGCATGGCGATGTGGCGCGAGAAGCTGTTCGCCAGCATGCACCGCAATGCCGCGGCCGCCGCGGACTTCCTGAACCTGCCGGCCAACCGGGTGGTCGAGCTGGGGTCGAAGCTGGAGATCTGAGCGCCGGCAGGCCCGGAGGCTGCCGGGCGCCCGGCGTCAGCGGCGCGGGTCCGGCCCGTCGTCGGTCGGCCGGCGCTGCGAGAGCGTCCACCAGGCCGCCGCCGCGAGACCGGCGCCGGCCAGGCCGCCGATCGCCCAGCGGCCCCAGCGGCGACGCCCGAGCCAGGGGCCGGCGCCGGCCAGCAGGGACCACAGCGCGGGATGGCGGCGAAGCAGCGCGCCGGCCTGCAGCAGGCGCTCGATCAGGCCGGTCTCGGCGCGCCCGCGGCCCTCGCCGCGCGCCTCGCCGCCCTGGCCGCGCCAGCGGCGCCAGCCGCGCAGCGCCCAGTGGTCGCCGACCGAGGCCTTCAGCGCGCCGGCCACCAGGCGCTGCGGCTGCGCGACCTGGCGGAGCTGGTCCAGCTCGCGCATCCATTGCGCCCGCTCGAGCGCGATGCGCGTCAGCAGCACCTGGCGGCGGGCGTCGTTGTCCAGCGGCATGGCGGTGGCGGGTGGGGAGGGGTCGGAGCCGGTCAGCGTGGGGGTTCGCGACCGGCGCGTTGCAGCAGCGCGGCGTCGCGCTGCAGCTCGCGCAGGCTGTCGTCGAGCAGCGGAGGCATCGCGCGCAACCGGGCGCGCATGCCGGCCAGCAGCGCGAGGCCGATGGCGAGGTCGACGGCGGCGACCGCCAGCAACGCGCCCAGGCCCCAGTGCGGCCAGGCGGCCAGCACCACCGCGGCCGACAGGCCGAGCAGCGCGAAGCCGACCAGCATCAGCCCCAGCAGGCCCAGCAGCAGCGCGCCGAGCACCCGCCCGCCGGCCTCGCCGAGCTCGAGCGCGGCCAGCTCCGCACGCGTCTGCAGCAGCGCCAGCAGCGAGCCGCCGGTGCGGCGCAGGCTGTCGTAGAGGCCCGCGTCCAGGCTCATCGGGCCGCCCTTCGCGCCCGCCGCGCGGTCAACGGCGGTTCAGCAGCAGGCCGATGACGACGCCGGCGGCCAGCGCCGCGCCGATCGAGCGCCACGGGTGGTCGTGCACGTAGTCGTCCGTCGCGCGGGCGGCCGCCTTGCTCTTCTCGACGACCGCATCCTGCGCGTCGTGCAGCTTCTCGCGCAGGCTGCGCAGCTGCTCGACCGCCTTCTCGCGCAGCTCGGCCGCCTTCTCGCCGGTGCTGGCGCTGGCCTGGCGCAGCATGTCCTCGGCGCCGCTGATGGCCTTCTGGACGTCGGACGACAGCGGGTCCAGCTTGTTCGTGGTGTCGGTGCTCATGGGGACCTCCTCGTGGGGCGATGCAGGGTCGGCACGGAGCCGGGCCCGGGAAGACCCGCGCCGGCGCCGATCGTTCCCCCGATTCTGGCGCAGCGGCGGGCCCGTCCCGGCGCTGCCATGCAAAACGGCCGCGCGAGCGGCCGTCGGGGCAGGCGTGGGAGGCCTGCGCGGGCGGGCGGCCTGGGGCCGCCGCCGTTCACTTCTTGCGGAACTTGCGCAGCGCGGCGATCTGGGCCGCCATCGCGGCGAACTCGCTCTGGGCCTTCGCGAAGTCGACGTCGCTCTTCGCGTTGCGCATCGCTTCCTCGGCCAACTTCTTCGCCTCGGCTGCCTTGGCCTCGTCGAGGTCGTGGCCCCGGATCGCGGTGTCGGCGAGCACGGTGACGGTGCCCGGCTGGACCTCGAGGATGCCGCCGGCGACGAAGACGAACTCCTCCTCGCCGTTGTCGGCGCGCTGGATGCGCACGGCGCCGGGCTTGATCCGCGTGATCAGCGGCGTGTGCCGCGGGTAGATGCCGAGCTCACCCATCTCGCCGGGCAGCGCGACGAACTTGGCCTCGCCGGAGAAGATCTGCTCTTCCGCCGAGACGACGTCGACATGCAGTGTGGTTGCCATCAGGACTCCTGCGGCCGTGGCGGCCGGTGCGGCCGCTGCGGCCGGTGATCGGGCCGCCGCCGGGGAGCCGGCCGGGCCGGTCCGCCAGCGGCGCTCCCCGGGGGGAGCATCAGTTGATCTTCTTCGCCTTCTCGAAGGCCTCGTCGATCGTGCCGACCATGTAGAAGGCCTGCTCCGGCAGGTGGTCGCACTCGCCGTTGACGATCATCTTGAAGCCGCGGATGGTTTCCTTCAGCGGCACGTACTTGCCCGGCGTGCCGGTGAAGACCTCGGCCACGTGGAAGGGCTGCGACAGGAAGCGCTGGATCTTGCGGGCGCGGGCCACGGCCAGCTTGTCTTCCGGCGACAGCTCGTCCATGCCCAGGATCGCGATGATGTCGCGCAGTTCCTTGTAGCGCTGCAGCGTCGCCTGCACCGCGCGGGTCGTCGAGTAGTGGTCCTCGCCGACGACGTTCGGGTCGATCTGGCGGCTGGTCGAGTCCAGCGGGTCGACCGCGGGGTAGATGCCCAGCGACGCGATGTCCCGCGACAGCACGACGGTGGCGTCCAGGTGGGCGAAGGTGGTCGCCGGCGACGGGTCGGTCAGGTCGTCCGCCGGGACGTACACGGCCTGGATCGAGGTGATCGAGCCGACCTTGGTCGACGTGATGCGTTCCTGCAGGCGCCCCATCTCCTCGGCCAGCGTCGGCTGGTAGCCCACCGCCGACGGCATCCGGCCCAGCAGCGCGGACACCTCGGTGCCGGCCAGCGTGTAGCGGTAGATGTTGTCGACGAAGAACAGCACGTCCTTGCCTTCGTCGCGGAAGGATTCGGCGATCGTCAGGCCGGTCAGCGCCACGCGCAGGCGGTTGCCCGGCGGCTCGTTCATCTGGCCGTAGACCATGGCCACCTTGGACTGGCTCAGGTCCTCCTGCACCACGACCTTGGAGTCCGACATCTCGTGGTAGAAGTCGTTGCCCTCGCGGGTGCGCTCGCCGACGCCGGCGAACACCGACAGGCCCGAGTGCGCCTTCGCGATGTTGTTGATCAGCTCCATCATGTTGACGGTCTTGCCGACGCCGGCGCCGCCGAACAGGCCCACCTTGCCGCCCTTGGCGAACGGGCAGATCAGGTCGATGACCTTGATGCCGGTCTCCAGCAGTTCCTGCGACGGCGACAGCTCGTCGTAGGCCGGGGCCTTGCGGTGGATGGAGGCGGTCAGCTCGGTGCTGACCGGGCCGCGCTCGTCGATCGGGTTGCCGAGCACGTCCATGATGCGGCCGAGCGTCGCCTTGCCGACCGGCACGGTGATGGCGGCGCCGGTGTTGGTCACGGTCAGGCCGCGGCGCAGGCCGTCGGACGAGCCCAGCGCGATGGTGCGCACCACGCCGTCACCCAGCTGCTGCTGGACCTCGAGCGTGAGCGCCGAGCCTTCCATCTTCAGGGCGTCGTACACCTTGGGCATCGCGTTGCGCGGGAACTCCACGTCGACGACGGCGCCGATGCACTGAACAATCTTTCCTTGCGACATTGCTGTGTCCTCTGTCTGAATGGGTTCAGCCGCTGATGGCGGCGGCGCCGCCGACGATCTCGGAGAGTTCCTTGGTGATCGCGGCCTGTCGGGTCTTGTTGTAGACGAGCTTGAGTTCGCCGATCAGCGTGCCGGCGTTGTCGGTCGCGGCCTTCATCGCCACCATGCGCGCGCTCTGCTCGCTGGCCATGTTCTCGGCCACCGCCTGGTAGACCAGCGCCTCGATGTAGCGCGTCAGCAGCTCGTCGATGACCGTGGCCGCGTCCGGCTCGTAGAGGTAGTCCCAGCCGTAGGCCTTCTTCTCGGCGGCCGTCTGCTCCAGGCGGGCGCTCGACAGCGGCAGCAGCTGTTCGACCAGCGGCTCCTGCTTCATCGTGTTGATGAAGCGCGTGAAGCAGAGGTAGACCGCGTCCAGCTTGCCGGCGACG
The DNA here is from genome assembly GCF_001293525.1 of Pseudideonella sakaiensis. Classification (GTDB taxonomy): domain Bacteria; phylum Pseudomonadota; class Gammaproteobacteria; order Burkholderiales; family Burkholderiaceae_C; genus Ideonella_A; species Ideonella_A sakaiensis. The sequence goes on from NZ_BBYR01000030.1 coordinate 174,649, forward strand.
AAGGCGTCGAGCATGGTCTTGACCGGGCCGATCAGCTTCTCCAGCTGCGGCGCATCGCCCAGCTGCACGGCCTGGCTGACGACGCTGGCGCCGATGCGGTTCAGGAAGCCGAGGCCCTTGTTGCCGATCGCCACCGCCTGGATCGTGCCGCCCGCGGACTGCACTTCCTTCATCTTGGTCGTGACCGCGCGCAGCACGTTGGTGTTCAGGCCGCCGCACAGGCCCTTGTCGGTCGTCACGACGATGAAGCCCACGGCCCGGCTGGTGCCGCCGGTGCGCATGTAGGGGCTGCGGTACTCGGGGTTGGCCTCCGAGAGGTGCGCCGTGATGTTGCGGATCTTGTCCGCATACGGGCGCGCCGAGCGCATGCGCTCCTGCGCCTTGCGCATCTTGCTGGCGGCGACCATCTCCATGGCCTTGGTGATCTTCTTGGTGTTCTCCACCGACTTGATCTTGCCGCGTATTTCCTTACCGACTGCCATCAGGCACTCCTATCGAGGGGACGTCCCGGGCCGGGCGGGCGCCGGGGCGCCGCGCCCGCCGCGGGGGCGGGCCGAACTCAGGCGAAGCTCTTCTTGAACGCGGCGATCGCGCCCGAGAGTTCTTCCTCGGCGGCCTTGTCCATGGCCTTGTCGTTCTCCAGCTTCGCCAGCAGCGCGGCGTGGCTGGTTTTCAGGTGCTGGTGCAGGCCGCTTTCGAAGGCGAGCACCTTCTTGACCTCGATGTCGTCCAGGAAGCCCTTGTTGACGGCATACACCGACGCGGCCATCAGGCTGATCGGCAGCGGCTGGTACTGGGTCTGCTTCAGCAGTTCCGTCACGCGGGCGCCGCGGTCGAGCTGCTTCTTCGTCGCCGCGTCCAGGTCGGAGGCGAACTGCGCGAAGGCGGCCAGCTCGCGGTACTGCGCCAGGTCGGTCCGGATGCCGCCCGACAGGCTCTTGATCAGCTTGGTCTGGGCGGCCGAGCCGACGCGCGACACCGAGATGCCGGCGTTGATGGCGGGGCGGATGCCGCTGTTGAACAGCGAGGTTTCCAGGAAGATCTGGCCGTCGGTGATCGAGATCACATTGGTCGGCACGAAGGCCGAGACGTCGCCGGCCTGGGTCTCGATGATCGGCAGCGCCGTCAGCGAGCCGGTCTTGCCCTTGACCTCGCCCTTGGTGAAGGCCTCGACGTAGTCGGCGTTCACGCGCGCGGCGCGCTCCAGCAGCCGGCTGTGGAGATAGAACACGTCGCCGGGGAAGGCTTCGCGGCCCGGCGGGCGGCGCAGCAGCAGCGAGACCTGGCGGTAGGCGACGGCCTGCTTGGACAGGTCGTCGTAGATGATCAGCGCGTCCTGGCCGCGGTCGCGGAAGTACTCGCCCATCGTGCAGCCCGAGTAGGCCGACACGTACTGCATGGCCGCCGATTCGGAGGCCGACGCGGCCACGACGATGGTGTACTCCATCGCACCGGCCTGCTCCAGCGCGCGCACGACGTTCTTGATCGACGAGGCCTTCTGGCCGATCGCGACGTACACGCAGGTCATGTTCTGACCCTTCTGGTTGATGATCGTGTCGATCGCCACCGCGGTCTTGCCGGTCTGGCGGTCGCCGATGATCAGCTCGCGCTGGCCCCGGCCGATCGGCACCATGGTGTCGATGCACTTCAGGCCGGTCTGCACCGGCTGGTCGACCGACTGGCGCGCGATCACGCCCGGCGCGACCTTCTCGATCACGTCCGTCAGCTTGGCGTTGACCGGGCCCTTGCCGTCGATCGGCTGGCCCAGCGCGTTGACCACGCGGCCGACGAGCTCCGGACCGACCGGCACTTCCAGGATCCGGCCCGTGCACTTGACGGTGTCGCCCTCGGAGATGTGCTCGTACTCACCCAGAATCACCGCGCCGACCGAGTCGCGCTCGAGGTTCAGCGCGAGGCCCACGGCACCGCCCGGGAACTCCAGCATTTCGCCGGCCATCACGTCGGACAGGCCGTGGATGCGGCAGATGCCGTCCGTGACCGACACGACCGTGCCCTGGTTGCGGATGTCGGCCGCGGTGCCCAGGCCTTCGATGCGGCTCTTGATGAGCTCGGAAATTTCAGCGGGATTCAGTTGCATGCTAGATCTCCAGTCTCTGGGGCGACGGCCTCAGGCCGTCAGCGCCTGCTTCATCTGTTCGAGGCGGGCCTTGACCGAGGTGTCCAGCACCTCGTCGCCGACCACCACGCGGATGCCGCCGATCAGTTCGGGTTCGAGCTCGACGCGCGCCGACAGGCGGCGGCCGAAGCGTTTCTCCAGCGCCGCGACGACCTCGGCCAGCTGGGCGCCCTCGATCGGGTAGGCGCTGTGGATGACGGCGTCGGCCACGCCGGACTCGGCATTGGCCAGCGACCGCACCTGGACGGCGACCTCGGGCAGCGCGGCGAGGCGGCCGTTGGCCACCATCGTGCGCAGCAGGTTGACCACCGCGGGCGTCAGCGGACGCTTCACCACCGCGGTGATGACCTCGAGCACCTGCTCGTCGGTGGTGTTCGGGTTGTCGGCCAGCTGGCGCAGCTGCGCGTCGCCGGCGACCGCCGCGACGGCGTCGAGTTGGTCGCCGGCCGCGGCGAGGTCCCCCTGGCGGGCCACCTGGTGGAAGGCCTCGGCGTAGGGGCGCGCGATGGTTGCGAGCTCGGCCATGGTCAGAGCTCGGCCTTCAGGCGGCCGAGGAGGTCGGCGTGCACGCCGGCGTCGACTTCGCGGCGCAGGATCTGCTCGGCGCCCTTGACCGCCAGCGCGGCGACCTGGTCGCGCAGCACCTCGCGGGCCTTGACGGACTCCTGCTCGGCCTCGGCGCGGGCCGCGGCGACGATCTTGGCGGCCTCGTCGTTGGCGCGGGTCTTGGCCTCCTCGACCAGGCTCTGCGCCAGGCGCTCGGCATCGGCCACGCGCTGCGCGGCGTCGGTCCGGGCGGCCGACAGCTGGGCTTCGACGCGCTGGTTGGCGGCCACCAGCTCGGACTTGGCCTTGTCGGCGGCGGACAGGCCGTCGGCGATCTTCTGGGCGCGCTCGTCGAGGGCCTTGGCGATCGGCGGCCAGACGAACTTCATCGTGAACCAGACGAGGATCAGGAACACGATCAACTGCGCGATCAGCGTAGCGTTGATGCTCACGTTGTTGCCTCTGGAACGGACTTCGGGAAGGGGCGGGGCGTCGGGCGCGCGCGCTGGGCGGCCCGCGGACGGCGCGGTCCGCCGATTACTTCGGCAGGTTGGCGATCTGGGCCAGGAACGGGTTGGCGGTGGCGAACCACAGCGCGATACCGGTGCCGATGATGAAGGCCGCGTCGATCAGGCCGGCCAGCAGGAACATCTTGGTCTGCAGCTCGTTCATCAGCTCGGGCTGACGGGCGGCCGATTCGAGGTACTTGCTGCCCATGATGCCGATGCCGATGCAGGCGCCAATGGCACCCAGACCGATGATCAGGCCGGCGGCGAGCGCGACAAAGCTGATGACTTCCATGATGACTCCTCTTGGGGGGTTGTGAAAAGGGAAAGGGACGGCAAGGAAAAGCGGGCCCGGCCAGGCGCCCGCGACGGAACGGAAACGGGGCTCAGTGGGCGTCGTGCGCCTGACCGACGTAGACGAGGGTCAGCATCATGAACACGAAGGCCTGCAGCGTGATGATCAGGATGTGGAAGATGGCCCACACCGAGCCGGCGATGATGTGGCCGAGGAACAGCGCGATGCCGGTGCCGCTCAGCGCGAAGGCACCGCCCATCAGCGCGATCAGCATGAAGATCAGTTCGCCGGCGTACATGTTGCCGAACAGCCGCATGCCGTGCGAGACGGTCTTCGCGACGAACTCGATGATCTGCATCAGGAAGTTGATCGGGTACAGGAACCACTTGTCGCCGAAGGGCGCGGCGAACAGCTCGTGGATCCAGCCGCCGGCGCCCTTGATCTTGACGTTGTAGACCAGGCAGACGATCAGCACGCCGAGCGACAGGCCCATCGTGATCGACAGGTCCGCGGTCGGCACCACGCGCATGTAGTCCTTGAAGCCGAGCGCCGGGCCGACGGCGTGCCAGACGGCGGGAATCAGGTCCACCGGCAGCAGGTCCATCGCGTTCATCAGGAAGATCCAGACGAACACGGTCAGCGCCAGCGGGGCGACCAGCTTGCGGCTGGTGGCGTTGTGCACGATGCCCTTGGCCTGGTTGTCGACCATCTCGACCAGGATCTCCACCGCGGCCTGGAAACGGCCCGGCACGCCGGACGTCGCCTTGCGCGCGGCCAGCCACAGCAGCCACACGCCGAGCGCGCCGAGCACGACGGCGAAGAACACCGAGTCGAGGTTGATCACCGAGAAGTCGACGACGGACGTCTGCTTCTTGTTCTGCAGGTGCTGCAGGTGGTGGACGATGTACTCGCCCGCGGTGGGGGCGTGGCCTTCCGTTGCCATTCGCGATCCTGACGACTAGGTTCCTCGGCGCCCGCGCCACAGCAGCGCGAACCAGTTCACTTTGATGCACACCAGCATCGTCAGCAGCAGTGCCGGCCAACTCAGCTGGGGTACCACACGGGCGGCGATCAACAGCATCGCGATCGCCACCCCGATCTTCAGCATCTCCCAGAACAGGAAGCCCGCCGCGGCCGACACGGCGCTGCGCGCTCCCCGCGTCATGCCGCGCGCCATCAAGGCGTTCGGCACGACGGTGGCGGCCGCGCCGTAGAGCGCCGACCATGCCGTCGAGGCCTTCCCGGTCAGCAACCAGGCCCCTGCGACACAGACCACACCCACCAGCAACTGCACCCCCACCACCCGCCAGGGCGACACCATCGTGAGCTTTTCACGCACCCGGCGGGCCTCGTCGGCCGTCAGGGTCTTGAAAGGCCGCTCGTCGGCCGCATCATCGAAACTCACGTTGACATCTCGCCGGTCGCGATTCACGGGGAAGGGGAAGTCGGGTGTCGACCGGCTGCGCGGCGCCGTGGGCGCCATGCGTGGGCATGCGTGGATGGCCGCGCTGCCCGTGCCGATCGACCGCGCGTGCGGCTCGTGCCCGCCCGCTGGTCCTCCCCTTGCCGATCCATGGGTCTGCGCCCGGTCCTCCTGGCAAAGCCTCGGAATTATACATACGTGGAAACCCGTGCCCAGCCTTGGGGCGTGCATGGGTCGCCATCGTGCGCGCCGCGGCGCCTGCGGCGGGCTGCCGCGACGCGGGTTCAGGCCAGGAACAGGTGGGCCGGCAGGCCGGGGACATCCACCCGCAGCGACAGCACGCCGCCGGCCCAGGGCTGGCGGGCGCGCTCCTCGGGTGGGCGCTTGTCGCTGGCGGTCGTCACGTAGAGCGTGCGCAGGTCGGGCCCGCCGAAGCAGGGCATGGTCGGGCACTGCACCGGCAGCCGCACCTCGCGCAGCAGGGTCCCGTCGGGGGCGATGCGCAGCAGGCGCGCGCCCTCGTACATCGCGCACCAGTAGGCGCCTTCGCTGTCCACCGCTGCCCCGTCGGGACGGCCGCCGTAGGCCTCGGGCGGCGCCGCGGGATCGCGTGCCGGGAACTGCACGAAGGGGCGGCGGCCGGAGATGTCGCCGCCGACCGGATCGACGTCGAACACGTCGATGCGGTGGGCCTTGGTGTCGCTCCAGTACATGCGCCGGCCGTCCGGGCTCCAGGCCAGGCCGTTGGCGGTGACCACGCCGCCCGCCTGCGGGTCCAGCCGGCCCTGGCGGTAGCGGTAGAGCCGGGCGCGCGCCGGCTCGCGCGGCTCGTAGATCGTGCCGACCCAAAAAGCGCCGCGCGGATCGCACTTGCCGTCGTTGAAGCGCTCCAGCGCCGGGTCGTAGGGCGCGCGGGCCAGCCGCTCGCGCTCGCCGCTGCGCGGGTCGAAGCGCCACAGGCCGTCGCGCATGGCCAGCAGCAGGCGGCCGTCGAGGGTCGGCGCGAGGCAGCCCACGTCGGTGTCGAAGGTCCAGTGGTCCAGGCTGCCGCGCCGCGGGTCGTGGCGGTAGACGCAGCCGGCCGGGATGTCGCACCAATACAGGGCCTGTTCCTGCGGGTGCCACACCGGTGATTCGCCCAGGCGGCAGGTGATCGCCACCGCCAGCGAGACGGGGTCGTCGGGTTCGGCGGGTTCGTCGGGGAGGCGCATGGGCGGGGGGTGCTGCGGCATCGCCGGACGCCCGCGGGCCGCCGGCCGACCGTCGAGGTCGGCTTTCGGCCCAGGCCGTCAGTCGAGGTCGGCCTTCAGGTAGTGGGCGCCGGCGATCGGGTTGTAGTAATAGGGGGGAATCTCTTCGAAGCCGAGCGAGGCGTAGAGCTGGCGCGCCGCCTCCATGTCGTCGAGCGTGTCGAGCAGCACGCTGGAATAGCCGCTGCGCCGCGCGGTGTCGAGCAAGGCCTGCACCAGCAGCCGGCCGAGGCCGAAGCCGCGGAAGGCCGGCCGCACGAACACCCGCTTCATCTCGCAGGCGTTCGGGTAGTCGCAGTCGGGCAGCGGGCGCAGCGCGCCGCAGCCGGCCACGGCACCGTCGACCGCGGCCACCAGCAGCTGGCCGCCGGGCGCGGCGTAGTCGCCCGGCAGCGCAGCGAGCTCGGCGTCGAAGCCCTGGAAGCACAGGTCGACGTCGAGGCTGGCGGCGTACTCGCGGAACAGGGCGCGGGCCTCGTCCAGCAGCTCGACGCTGTCGGCACTCAGCAGCGCGATCTGCGGCGGCGGCGCGGAGTCAGGCATCGGCGGCAGCCGGCACGGTGCCCGGGGCGGCAGGGTTCATGGGTGCCAACGATAGCCGGCCCGGCGCCGCTTGCCCAGCACCGGGCGCGGCGCGGGCCCGGGCACCATGCCGGGGCGGCGCGGGTCATCCGGTACCATTGCCGCCGGCGTTGCGCCTGCGGCCGAGGCTGGCCGCGGGCGACGGCCCGCCCGCAGCGGCGCTGCCAGCCCGCTCCGGGCGTCCCGTCGGCGCATTCCGGCGTGGCCCGCCTCCCCGGGGCCACCGCACCTGCCTGTCTTCATGCCTGCACACCGACTTCTCGCCACCCTGCTCCTGCCGCTGGCCCTGTTCTCGGCCGTGCCCGGCGCCCTGGCCCAGTCCGGCGCGGGCAGCTTCAATGCCCCCGGCTACGTGCCGCCGGGCTCCACGTCGGGCGGTTCGCGGAGCGCGGGCGAGCGCCCCGCGGCCGACGGCAACGACGAGCGCCGTGCGCGCGACGCGATGGAGCGCGAGCGCCGCGGTCGCGACGGCCGTGACGGTGACAGCGAGTTCGACCTGCGCGGCGAACGCCGCTTCCGCCCGCTGCCCCCGCCGGCGCCGAGCGAGTTCCAGAAGTTCGTCGAACAGGCCACCGGCCGCCTGCTGCAGCCCTTCGGCAGCCGCTTCTTCGCCGAGGGCGCCGACGCGGTGCTCGCCAACGACGCGGTGCCTGTCTCGGCCGACTACGTCGTCGGCCCGGGTGACGAGGTGATGCTGCGCGCCTGGGGCGCGATCGACGTCGACTACCGCAGCCGGGTCGACCGCAACGGCCTGCTGAACCTGCCGAAGGTCGGCAGCTTCAGCGTCGCGGGCGTCAAGGCCGCCGACCTGGAGGCCCACCTGCGGGCGCAGATCAGCCGGCTCTACACCAACTTCAACCTGAGTGTCACGCTCGGTCAGCTGCGCGCGGTCAAGGTGTTCGTGGTCGGCCCGGCCCAGCGGCCCGGCGTCTACACGCTGCCCAGCCAGTCGACGCTGCTGTCGGCGGTGGTGGCGGCGGGCGGCCCGGCCACCAACGGCTCGATGCGCAAGCTCTCGCTGCGCCGCGACGGCAAGGTGATCGCCGAGCTGGACGCCTACGAGTTCCTCGTCACCGGCGACAAGTCGCGCGACCTGCAGCTTCGCGCCGGCGACGTGGTCGTCTTCCACCCGGTCGGCCCGCGCGTCGCGCTGACCGGCGCCACCGACACGCCGGCGATCTACGAGCTGCGCGGCCCGCAGGAGGCGGTGCGCGAGGTGCTGCGCTACGCCGGCGGCGCGCCGGTGCTGGCCAATCCGAACCGCGCCCAGGTCGAGCGCATCGACCCGGGCCAGCAGCGTGCCGCGCGCTACGTGGAGACCTTCCGGCTCGATGCCGCCGGCCTGCAGAAGCCGATGCGCGACGGCGACGTGCTGACGCTGCTGGCGATCTCGCCCGAGTTCTCCAACGCCGTCACGCTGAAGGGCCACGTCGCGCAGCCGCTGCGCTACCCGCACACCCCGGGCATGCGCATCCGCGACCTGATCCCCGACCGCGAGGCCCTCATCACGCCGGACTTCTACCGCCGCAAGAACCTGCTGGTGCAGGTGCTGCCGCCGGAGGACGAGCCGGAGCGCGACGAGGCCGGCAACACGCCGCGCCGCCGCGCCGGCACCGGCAGCGGCCCGGCGCCGAGCGTGCAGACGGCGCGCGAACAGCAGGACGCGCGCGAGCGCAGCGCCGCGCGGCGCGCCGGCTCGCGGCAGAGCCAGGAGCGCCTGGAGGACGAGGAGATCACCGAGCGCGCGAAGAAGTCCCCCGCGGCGCTGTTCGATGAGCTGAACTGGGACTATGCCGTGGTCGAGCGCCTGAACGAGCGCGACCTGACGACCCAGGTCATTCCCTTCAACCTCGGCCGCGCGGTGCTGCAGGGCGACCCGGCGCACAACATCGAGCTGCTGCCGGGCGACGTGGTCACGGTCTACAGCCAGAAGGACATCCGGGTGCCGGTGGGCCGCCAGACGCGGCTGGTCTCGGTCGAGGGCGAGGTGGCCGCGCCAGGCATCTACCAGCTCCTGCCCGGCGAGACGCTGAAGCAGCTGCTGCAGCGCGCCGGCGGCCTGACGCCGCAGGCCTACCTCTACGGGCTCGACTTCAGCCGCGAGGAGACCCGGCTGCGCCAGCGCGAGAACCTGGCCGCGGCGATCGCGCGGCTGCAGGCCCTGTCGGCCACGCAGGCCGCGCGCGACGCCGCCAACCGCCGCGAGGACGCCGCCACCGGCGCCGTCAGCGCCGCGGCCACGCAGGCCCAGCTGTCGCGGCTGCAGCAGGTGCAGCCGAACGGGCGCATCGCGCTCGAGCTGACGCCGCAGTCGAACGCGATCGACGCGCTGCCCGACCTGCCGCTGGAGCATGCCGACCGCATCAGCGTGCCGGCGCGCCCCGGCTTCGTCACCGTGTCCGGCGCGGTGGTCAACAACAACGCCTTCCTCTGGCGGCCGGGCCGCACCGCCGGCGACTACGTCAAGCTGGCGGGCCTGGACGAGGCGGCGGAGCCCTCGTCGATGTTCATCCTGCGCGCCGATGGCACCGTCAGCCACGCCAACGACTCGAAGGGCCTGTTCGGTTTCGGCGGGCTGCAGAAGCAGCCGCTCTACCCCGGGGACGCGGTGATCGTGCCGAACCAGCTCGACTACGAGACCTGGGGCCGTGCGCTCGTGCGCAACCTGAAGGACTGGTCGCAGATCTTCTCGCAGTTCGGCCTCGGCGCCGCGGCGATCCAGACCCTGCGCAACAACTGACGCCGCCGCCCCCGATGACCTCCCCCGCCTCCCCTGCCGACGTCGCGCAGGACGACTTCGACGACGGCCCGCAGGTCGGGCTGGTCGACGTGTTCACCTGGCTCGGCGAGCGCAAGGGCCTGGTCGCCGCCACCACCGCGCTGGGCGCGGCCGTGGCGCTGGCCGCGGCCTTCCTGATCCCGCCCACCTACACCGCCCGCACCACGCTGCTGCCGCCGGGCTCGCAGCAGCAGAGCGGCTCGGCCGCGGCGCTGGCCTCGCTGGGCGCGCTCGGCGGCATCGCCGGGCTGTCTGCGAAGACGCCGGACGAGCTCTACGTCGCGCTGCTGCGCAGCGACAGCGTGCTGCGCGCGCTCGACCAGCGCTACAAGCTGCAGGAGCGCTACGACGCCAGCAGCTACGAGCGGCTGCGCAAGAAGATCAACAAGCACATCGCGGTCGCCTCCGAGAAGCGCAGCGGCGTCATCACCGTCGAGGTCGAGGACCGCGACCCGGCCTTCGCCGCCGAGCTGGCCAATGCCCACGCGGCCGAGATCCGCAAGGTGCTGGACCGCCTGGCCGTCAGCGAGGCACAGCAGCGCCGCGTCTTCTTCGAGGGCCAGCTGACCGCGACCAAGGAGCGCCTGGTCAAGGCCGAGCAGGACCTGCGCAAGGTGCAGGAGCGGTCCGGCGTGATCGTGCTCGACAAGCAGGCCGAGGCGCTGATCGGCGGCGCGGCCCAGCTGCGGGCCATCATCGCCGAGCGCGAGGTGCAGCTGAAGGTGCTGCGCACCGCGGCCACCGAGCAGAACCCCGACGTCGTGCGGATGAATTCCGAGCTGGCGGCATTGCGCGCCGAGCTGCAACGGCTGGAGGCGGCCCGGCCCGCGCGCGGCGACGCGGCGCGCGAGGAGACGAGCGCGCTGGACCTGCCGGTGGGCCGGCTGCCCGAGGCGGCGCTGGAGTACATCCGCGCCCGCCGCGAGATGAAGCTGCAGGAGACGCTGCTCGAGAACATGCTGCGCCAGTACGAGATCGCCAAGCTCGACGAGGCCAAGGAAGGCCAGGTGCTGCAGCAGATCGACGCGGCGGTGCCGCCCGATTCGCGGTCCTTTCCGCCGCGCGGCCTGGTCGTGATCGGCGGCACCCTGGCCGGCCTGCTGCTCGGCGCGCTGTGGGTGGTGGTCGGCCGCTACGGCCAGGCCGTGCGCGCGGAGGACCCGCGCAGCGACGCCGCCTGGCGGGACATGCTGCGGGCCTGGCGCCTGCGCGGCTGAGCCTCTCCGGCCACGTCGGCAGGGCCGGGCCGTGCCGCCGGCATCGGCCTCGCCGCGCCGCGCCGCGCCGCGCCGGCGACGCCCGTGCGGCCCGGGGCCGCGCGACGCGGGCCCGCGTGCAGACCACCCCGGGGCTCAGAGCGCCACGCGTCCGTCGATGCAGGCGCTGACGTCCCCGCCCACCCAGACCCTGCCGTCCTCGCCCCGGGCGAGGTGCACCCGCCCGCGCCGCCCCAGCGCGCTGCCCTGGCGCGCCTCGTAGCGCGGCGGCAGCCGGCCGCTGCCGATCAGCCACTGCGCCAGGCTGGCGTTCAGGCTGCCGGTCACCGGGTCCTCGTAGCCGCTGCGGCCACCGACGAAGGCGCGCACCTCGATCGCGGCCTCGCCGCCGGGCCAGGGCGCGACCAGGCCCAGCTTCACGCCCTCGAGGGCCGCCAGGTCGGGCTGCAGCGCCAGCAGGCGGTCGCGCCCGGACAGCAGCGCGGCGACCCAGCCCGGGCCGTTGTCCACCCATTCGACCGCCTCGAGCTCGGCCGGCGCCAGGCCCAGCGCGGCGGCGATGCGCGCCGCCAGCGCCGGCTCGGCGGGCCCGTGGCGGCGCAGCGGCGGTGCCGCGAACGCGAGCCGGGCGCCGTCGCGGCGGATCGTCACCAGGCCGACGCCGCACTCCTGCACCACGGTGTCGCGCTGCGGCTGCCCGCCGGCGTCCAGCCACACGCGGCAGCTGCCGAGGGTCGGGTGGCCGGCGAACGGCAGCTCGCCGCCGGGCGTGAAGATGCGCAGGCGGTAGTCGGCGCCGGCCTGGGTCGGCGGCAGCAGGAAGGTGGTCTCGCTGAGGTTGGTCCAGCGCGCGAAGGCGGCCATCGTGGCCTCGTCGAGGCCGTCGCCGTCGAGCACGACGGCCAAGGGGTTGCCCTGCAGCGCGACGTCGGTGAAGACGTCGACCTGGCGGAAGCGGCGCAGCATCATCGGGGGGATCTCCGGAGGGTCGTCGGGTCGGGGGCCACGGCCGGCGGTCAGGCGGCGCGCCGGTCGGCGGCCGGTGCCGCGGGCGCCGCGTCCGCCAGCGCCTCGCGGACCACCGCGCCGATCGCGGCGATGCCGCGCTCGATGCGCTCCGCGGAGGCCGTCACGAAGCTCAGGCGCAGCGTGTTGCGCTGCGGCGTACCCGCGTGGAAGGGCTCGCCGGGCACGTAGGCCACGCCGCGCGCCACCGCGGCGGGCAGCAGCGCGAGCGTGTCCAGGCCCTCGGGCAGCGTGACCCAGAAGAACATCCCGCCGCTCGGGCGCTGCCAGCGGCAACCGGCCGGCAGGTGGCGCGCCAGCGCGGCCGCCATCGCGTCGCGCTGCTGGCGGTAGCGGTCGCGCACGCCGGGCAGGTGGGTCGCCAGCAGCCCGTCGCGCAGCACCTCGTGCACCAGCCGCTGGTTGAAGCCCGGGGTGTGCAGGTCGGCGGCCTGCTTGGCCTGCAGCAGCTTGGGGTAGAGCGGCGCCGGTGCCACCACGTAGCCGAGGCGCAGCCCGGGGGCCAGCACCTTCGAGAACGAACCCAGGTAGACCGTGCCCTCGGGCCAGCGGGCCGCCAGCGGCGGTGGCGGCGGCGCGTCGTACCAGAGCGCGCCGTAGGGGTCGTCCTCCAGCAGCGGCAGCCCGAGCCGCTCGGCGGCGCCGGCCAGGGCCGCGCGGCGGGCCTCGTCGAGGCAGCGCCCGCTCGGGTTCTGGAAGTTCGGCAGCAGGTAGAGGAAGCGGGCGTCGGCCACCGCATCCAGCGCCTCCGGCGCCGGGCCGCCGTCGTCGCCGGGCACGGCCGCGAACACCGGCTCCTGCGGCGCGAAGGCCTGCAGCGCGCCGAGGTAGGTCGGCGTCTCGACCGCGACCCGGCTGCCGGCATCGATCAGCACCTTGCCCACCAGGTCCAGGCCCTGCTGCGAGCCGGTCGTGATCAGCACCTGGCCGGGATCGACCACCAGGCCCAGGCCGCGCAGCTCGCCGGCCACCCAGTCGCGCAGCGGGCCGTGGCCTTCGCTCGCGGCGTACTGCAGCGCCTCGCGCGGCGTGTCGCGCAGCACCCGCGCACTGGCCTCGCGCAGCGCCTCGACCGGGAAGGCGTCGGGCGACGGCAGGCCGCCGGCCAGCGAGATGACGTCGGGGCGCTCGGTCAGCTTCAGGATCTCGCGGATGATCGACGGGTTCATCCGGGCGGCGCGCTGCGCGAGGCGAAAGGGCGACGGGGGGCGGGGGTCGGCGAGGGGCATGGCGGTGAGGCGGAGGCGGTGAGGCGGGAACGGAGGCGGGACAGAGGGCGCGTCGGCGCACGCGGGTGGTTCGGAAGGGGCGGGGGCCGGGTGCGGCTCGTGCGGCGCGGGCGGCTCAGCGGCCGGCGGCAGCCAACGCGCGCGGCGTGCCGACCGGCAGCCGGCGCCCGACGAGGACGGTGGCGATCACGGCCAGCGCGCAGCCCACGGTGGCCGGGTCCAGGCGCTCGCCCAGCACTGGCACCGCGAACAGCAGCGCGGCGAAGGGCTGCAGCAGCTGCACCTGGCTGACGCGCACCGTGCCGCCGAGCGCGAGGCCGCGGTACCACGCGAAGAAACCCAGCCACATCGAGAACACGCTGACGTAGGCGAAGCCGGCCCATGCGGAGGCGCGTGCCGGCGCCGTCGGCCAGGTCGCCCAGGCTGCCGGCAGGGTCAGCGGCAGGCTGCCGACCAGCACCCAGCAGATCACCTGGGCGGCCGGCAGCTCGGCCGACACGCGGGCGCCGGCCACGTAGCCGACGGCTCCGCTCAGCACCGCCAGCAGCAGCAGGCCGTCGGCGGCCACCCAGCGGCCGCCGCCCTGCACGGCCGCATAGCCGAGCACGATCGCGCAGCCGGCGATCGCGCAGAGCCAGAAGCCCGCGCTCGGGCGCTGGCGCTGCACCACCGCGGCGAGCGCCGCGGTGGCCAGCGGCAGCACGCCGGTCACCACCGCGGCGTGCATCGCATCCACCTGGCGCAGCGCCAGCGCCAGCAGCAGCGGGAAGCCCAGCACCGTGCCGGCGGCACAGCCGGCCAGCGCCGGCCAGTGGCGGCGCGGCGGCACCGGCGCCCGCCACAGCGCCAGCGCGGCCAGGCTCAGCAGGCCGGCCAGCGCGGCGCGGCCGGCGGTCACGAAGGCCGGCGGCAGCTGCGGGGCGTCCTGGGGCCCGACCGCGAGCCGGGTCATCGGCAGCGTCATCGCGAAGATCAGCACGCCCAGCAGGCCGAGCGCGAGGCCGCGGCGCTCGGCGGCGCGGGCGGTGGCGGTCGGGGTGGGCAGGGGGGGTGGCGTCATGCGCCCAGTCTAGGCGTCTCGAGCGACACAGTATCGATACACTCGGCGTCCTGACGTCATCAACTGTACTGGTCGCTGATCCGGCACAGTCCCGCCCCATGAGCACCCCGGACCCCGCCCCGTCCGTCACGCTGTCGCGCGAGGCCGCCGCCCCGCTGGCGGAGCAGCTGGCCGGCCGCTACGCCGAGCAGATCCGCCGCCGGCTGCTCTCGCCGGGCAGCCGGCTGCCGTCGATCCGCGACGGCGCGCGGCGCCACCGCGTCAGCGCCAGCACGGTCGTGGCGGCCTACGACCGGCTGCTGGCGCTCGGCCTCGTCGAGGCACGGCGCCAGCGCGGCTATTTCGTGCGCGAGCCGGCGGCGCCGGCGCGCGGGCCCGCCGGGACGGGCCCGGGCCCGGCGGAGGCGCGCCGCCTGCTGCTGCCGATCGACGCCGCCACGCTGATGCGCGGCATGTTCCAGGCGCCCGACGGTCCGCCGATGCCGGGCCTCGGCACGCTGCCGGCGCAGTGGCTCGACGCGGCCATGCTGGGCCAGGCGGTGCGGCGGCTCGGCAATGCCCGCGAGATCGGGGCCCTCGGGCTGCAGTACGGCGAACCCGCGGGCGACGCGCGGCTGCGCGCCGCGCTGGTCGGCCTGCTGGCCGAGCGCGGCGTGGCGGCCGAGGCCGGCCAGATCGTGACCACCGTCGGCGCCACGCATGCGCTGGACGTGGTCACGCGCGCGCTGCTGCATGCCGGCGACAGCGTGCTGGTCGACGAGCCGGGCTGGTCGGTGGAGTACGCGCGGCTGGCCGCGCTCGGCCTGCGCGCGCTGCCGGTGCCGCGCCGCGAGGACGGCCCCGACCTCGCGGCGATGGCCCGGCTGATCGAGGCCCAGGCGCCGCACGAGCGCCCGCGCCTGTACGTGACCGTCTCGGTGCTGCACAACCCGACCGGCGGCTCGCTGTCGCTGCCGGTCGCGCACCGGCTGCTGCAGCTCGCGCAGCAGCACGACTTCTGCATCCTGGAGGACGACAGCTACGCCTTCCTCGCGCCGCCGCACCGGCCCCGCCTGGCCGCGCTCGACGGCCTGGAACGCACCTTCTACGTCGGCGGCTTCTCGAAGATCCTGGCGCCGAACTGGCGCGTCGGCTTCGTCGCGGCGCCGCGTGCGCGCGTCGACCGGCTGATCGACACGAAGCTGCTGAGCACCCTGACCACCCCCGGCCTCGCCGAGGCCGCGCTGGCGCACTGCCTGGAGCAGGGCTGGCTGCGCCGCCACGCCGAGCGCATCGTGCTCAGGCTCGACGCGGCGCGCGACCGCTGCGTGCGGCTCGCGCAGGCCCACGGCTGCCGCTTCGCCACGCCGCCGAACGGCCTGTTCGGCTGGGTCGACGTCGGCTGCGACACCGAGCGCCTCGCGCAGACCCTGCTCGACCAGGGCTGGTGGCTCGCGCCCGGCGCGCTGTTCCATGCGACGCCGCGGCCCACGAACCTGATGCGCGTCAATTTCGCGAGCGGCCAGGACCCGGCCTTCTGGCAGGCGCTGGCCCGCGCGCGCGACGCCGAAGTGCCCGCACACATTTCCTGACACGGTCCTACAATCCGCGGCTCGGCGCAGCCTCGCTGCCCGTTTCGACATCCCGGTTCCGGCCCGCGGCGACGGCGGCGGTGCGGCCTGTCGCCCCGGTGCCCGCCGGCGCGGCGGCGGGTCAGCGGGGGCGGGCCGCGAAGCGGTCGGCGGTGGCGGCGCAGGTGCTGCGGCGGCTGCCGGTCCATCCTCCGTCCCCGCCTGGCTTGGAACGCATCGGGAGTGCCGTTTTGGCCAAGGAAGAACTGATCGAGATGCAGGGCACCGTCACCGAGGTGCTGCCGGACTCGCGTTTCCGGGTCACGCTCGAGAACGGGCACCAGCTCGTCGCCTACACCTCGGGCCGGATGAAGAAGCACCACATCCGCATCCTCGCCGGCGACGCGGTGTCGCTCGAGATGTCGCCCTACGACCTCAGCAAGGGCCGCATCACCTTCCGCCACATCGAGCGACAGGCCACCGGCACCGGCGGCGGCCCGCGCCGCCGCTGACGCCGGCCGGCGTGCCCGCGCCTCAGGCCCGCGAGCCCAGCGCTTCCCAGCGCTCCAGCGCGGCGTCCAGCTCGGTGTCGATCTGCTGGCTGCGCGCCTGCGCGGCGGCCGCACGCGCCGGGTCCTCCGCATAGATGCGGCCCTCGGAGAGCAGCGCGACCAGCGCCGCCTGCTCCGCCTCGAGCGCCTCGATGCGCCCGGGCAGCTCGTCCAGCTCGCGCTGCTCCTTGTAGCTGAGCTTGGCCCGCTTCGCCGGCGCGGCGGACCCGGCCGGCGGTGGCGCGGCGGCCGGCGCCGCGGGCGCTGCCGGCCGGGGCTTGTCGCGGCCGGCCCCGGCCTCGCGCAACACCTGCGCGCGCAGCCGCTGCACCGCCCAGTCCTCGTAGCCGCCCTCGTACTCGCGCCAGCGGCCAGGCTCGCCGCCCTGGGCGGGGTCGCCCTCCCAGGCGATGGTGCTGGTGACCACGTGGTCGAGGAAGCGCCGGTCGTGGCTGACCAGGAAGACCGTGCCGGCATAGGACTGCAGCAGTTCCTCGAGCAGCTCCAGCGTGTCGATGTCCAGGTCGTTGGTCGGCTCGTCGAGCACCAGCACGTTGGCCGGCAGCGCGAACAGCCGCGCCAGCAGCAGCCGGTTGCGCTCGCCGCCGCTGAGCGTGCGCACCGGCGACTGCGCGCGCTCCGGCGCGAACAGGAAGTCGCCCAGGTAGCTCATCACGTGCTTGCGCTGGCCGCCGATCTCCACCCATTCGCTGCCCGGGCTGATGGTGTCGGCCAGCGTGGCCTCGAGGTCCAGCGCGCTGCGCATCTGGTCGAAGTAGGCCACCTCCAGCCGCGTGCCGCGGCGCACCTCGCCGCTGCTGGGCGCCAGCTCGCCCAGGATCAGCTTCAGCAGCGTGGTCTTGCCGGCGCCGTTCGGCCCGATCAGGCCGACCTTGTCGCCGCGCAGCAGCGTGGCGCTGAAGTCGCGCACGATCGTGCGCCGCGCGTCGCCGTCGCCGAAGTGCAGCGAGACCCGGCGCAGCTCGGCGACGATCCTGCCGCTGGGCGTGCCCGAGTCCACCTCGAGCCGCACCTGGCCGAGCGTGTCGCGGCGCGCCTGCCGCTCCGTGCGCAGGCGCTTCAGCCGCTCGACGCGGGCCACGCTGCGGGTGCGGCGCGCCTCCACGCCCTTGCGGATCCACACCTCCTCCTGCGCGAGCAGCTTGTCGGCCCGCGCATTCGCCAGCGCCTCCGCCGCGAGCTGCTCCTCCTTCACCCGCTCGTAGGTGCTGAAGTCGCCCGGGTAGCTGCGCAGCGTGCCGCGGTCCAGCTCGACGATGCGGGTGCAGACGGTATCCAGGAAGGCGCGGTCGTGGCTGATCAGCATCAGGCTGCCGCGGAAGTCGCGCAGCAGGTCCTCCAGCCAGGCGATGGCGTCCAGGTCGAGGTGGTTGGTCGGTTCGTCGAGCAGCAGCACGTCGGGCACCGCGACCAGCGCCTGGGCCAGCGCGACGCGCTTGGCGGTGCCGCCGCTCAGCTCGCCGACGCGGCGCTCGCCGTCCAGCTGCAGCCGGTGCAGCGTGGTCTCGACGCGCTGCTCCCAGGTCCAGGCATCGAGCGCCTCGATGCGGCTGTGCAGCGCGTCCAGGTCGCTGCCCTCGGCCTGCGCCTCGTAGGCCGCGCGCAGCGCGCGCGCCTCGGCCACGCCGTCGGCCACCGCGTCGAAGACACTTGCCTGCGGGTCGAAGGCCGGCTCCTGCGGCACGTAGCGCACGCGCAGGCCCTGGGTCGCCTGCAGCAGGCCGTCGTCCAGCTTCTCCAGCCCGGCCAGCACCTTCAGCAGCGAGGACTTGCCGGCCCCGTTGCGGCCGATCAGGCCGAGGCGCTCGCCGGTCTCCAGCGCCAGGCCGGCACCGTCGAGCAGCGCCACGTGGCCGTAGGCGAGGTGGGCATTCGTCAGCGACAGGACCGCCATCGCCGTCAGCCCGCCAGCGCCGCCGCCAGCGCGTCCATCCAGTCGCGCGCGACGTCGTGGCCGGTCTGCTGGGTGATCTCCTGGAAGCCGGTCGGGCTGGTGACGTTGATCTCGGTGACGCAGTCGCCGATCACGTCCAGGCCGACCAGCAGCAGGCCGCGCGCGGCCAGCACCGGGCCGAGGTGCTCGGCGATCTCGCGGTCGCGCACCGACAGCGGCTGCGCCACGCCCTTGCCGCCGACGGCCATGTTGCCGCGGATCTCGCTGCCCTGCGGGATGCGCGCCAGCGCGAAGGGCACCGGCCGGCCGGCGATCAGCAGGATGCGCTTGTCGCCCTGCACGATCTCGGGCAGGTAGCGCTGCACCATCACCGTCTGCGCGCCGTCGCGGTTCAGGGTCTCGGTGATGCTGCCGAGGTTGAGGCCGTCCGGGCCGACGCGGAAGATCCCCATGCCCCCCATGCCGTCCAGCGGCTTCAGGATGATGTCGCGGTGCTCGGCGTGGAAGGCGCGGATGTCGTCGGCCGAGCGCGTCACCAGCGTCGGCCCGATCCACTGCGGAAACTCCAGGATCGCGAGCTTCTCCGGGTGGTCGCGCAGCGCGCGCGGGCGGTTGAACACGCGCGCGCCCTCGCGCTCGGCCTGTTCCAGCAGGTGGGTGGCGTAGAAGTACTCGCTGTCGAAGGGCGGGTCGCTGCGCATCAGCACGGCGTCGAGCGTGGCGAGTTCCACCGGCGCGGCCGGCGCGGCCTGGAACCAGTCCGTGACGCCGGCGCCGGCGCGCCCCGTCAGCGTGATCGCGCGGGCGCGGGCGGTGACGCGGCCGCCGCGCTGCCAGTGCAGGTCGCGCGCCTCGCAGGCGAGCAGCGCATGCCCGCGGCGGGCGGCCTCGCGCATCATCGCGAAGCTGGTGTCCTTGTGGGTCTTGAAGCCTTCCAGCGGGTCGGCGACGAAGAGCAGCGGCATGGGGAACCTCGGGGAGCGGGGGGCGTCAGGCCGGCGCGGCCGGCCGGCGCCACTGTTGCACGAAGAGCGCGAGCACGCCGGCCACCACGCCCCAGAAGGCCGAGCCGATGCCCGCCAGCGTGAGGCCGGACAGCGTGACGAGGAAGGTGACCAGCGCCGGCTCGCGCCAGCGCTCTTCCTGCAGCGCGCCGGCCAGGCCGGCGCCGATGCTGCCGAGCAGCGCCAGCCCTGCGATCGCCACGACCAGCGCGCGCGGGAAGGCGGCCAGCAGGCCCGCCACCGCGGCGCCGAACAGCCCGATCGCGACGTAGAAGGCACCGCAGGCGGCGGCGGCCACGTAGCGCCGCGCCGGGTCCTCGTGCGCCTCGCGGCCCATGCAGATCGCCGCGGTGATCGCCGACAGGTTCAGCGCGAAGGCGCCGAACGGCGCCAGCACCAGCGTGGCCAGCCCCGTCAGTGTGATCAGCCGCGAGATCGGCATCGGGTAGCCGGCCGCGCGGATCGCGGCCACGCCCGGCAGGTTCTGCGAGGCCATCGTGACGATGAACAGCGGCAGCGCGAGGCCGACGAGCGCCGTCACGCTGAACTCGGGCGCCACGAAGACCGGCATCGTCAGCCGCCATTCGACGGCTTCCAGGTGCAGCTGCCCGCGCAGGCCGGCCAGCGCGGTGGCCACCAGCAGCACCACCGGCACCGCGTAGCGTGGCCAGGCGCGGCGGCCCACCAGGTAGGTGGCCAGCATGGTGCCGACCAGCGGCAGGTCGACCGCCGCCGCGCCGAAGGCGTCCAGCCCGAAGCGCGCCAGCACCCCGGCCAGCAGCGCGTTCGCCAGCGGCATCGGGATGCGGCCCATCACGCGCTCGAAGGCGCCGGTCGCGCCGGCCAGCGCGATCAGCGCGGCGCAGACGAGGAAGGCGCCGACCGCCTGCGGCATCGTGTAGGCGCCGGTCGCGGCGGCGCTGGCCAGCACCGCGGCGCCCGGCGTGCTCCAGGCCACCATCACCGGCTGGCGCCACCGCAGCGAGGGCAGCAGCGAGCACAGGCCCATGCCCACGCCGAGCGCCCACATCCACGACGCGAGCTGGGCCGGGCTGGCCCCCAGGGCCGTCGCGGCCTGGAACACGATCGCCACCGAGCTGGTAAAGCCGACCAGCACGGCGACGAAGCCGGCGCTCACCGCCGACACCGAGGCGTCGCGCCACAGCGAGCGGGCGGGGGCCCCGGGGCCGGCCCTGCTCACCGCGCCGCCTCGCCGGCCAGCACCCGCCGCAGGCCCTCGGGACCGAGGCGCCGAAGGGTCTCGAGGTTGCGCTCGACGATCGCCGCCGGGTCCGGGAAGGCGGCCACGGCCGCGTCGATGCTGGCCTCGCGCAGCAGGTGCAGCATCGGGTAGGGGGAGCGGTTGGTGTGCTGCTCGATCGCGTCCTCGTCGAGGCCGTCGAAGCGGTAGCGCGGATGGAAGCTCGCGACCTGCAGCGTGCCGTCGAGGCCGAGGGCCTCCAGCGCGGCATCGGCCACGTCCAGGAAATCGTTGTAGTCGGCGAAGTCGCCGAGGACCTCGGGATGGATCAGCAGCGTGGTCTCGGTCAGCGCCGGGTCCGCGGCAGCCAGCGCGCGCAGCTCGTCCAGCAGGTCCTGCAGCAGGCCCTCGGGATCGCGCGCCCGGCTGACGGCGTAGCGCACGCGCCCCTGCACCTGCACCGCCTTGGCGAAGGGGCAGAGGTTGAGGCCGATCACCGCCCGCTCGACCCAGGCGCGCGTGGCCTCCACGACGACGGCGTCGGACGGGGCGGACGGGCGGGGGCGGCGCACGGGCATCGCCGGGATTGTCGGCGATGAGCCGGCGCGACGCCGGCGGCGGCCTACCATCGGGGCTGCGCGGCCGCGACCGCCCTCCGACCCGCCCGCATGCCGCCACCGCCCGCTCCGCCCGCCCCCGTGTTCCCGCCGCCGCCCGGGGCCGTTGCGGCCGAGCCGCCCGGCCTGCCGCCGCCCGGCGGCGTCGGCCACGGCCGCTTCAGCCACCCGGACGGCGGCGGCGAGATCCGCCTCGTTCGCCCGGCCCGGCCGGCCGCCGAGCCGGTGCTGCTGCTGATGCTGCACGGCTGCCTGCAGGATCCGCAGGCGCTCGCCCGGGCCAGCGGCATGGACGCGGCGGCCCAGGCCCGCGGCTGGTGGCTGCTGTACCCGGCCCAGCCGCGCGCGGCGAACGCCGGCGGCTGCTGGAACTGGTTCGACCCGGCGCAGCGCGGCCGGGGCCGCGGCGAGGCCGCCTGGCTCGCCGACCTGGCCTCGGCGGTGGCCGAGCGCGCCGGCGTGGCGCCGGGGCGCGTCGTGGTGGCCGGCTTCTCGGCCGGCGCGGCGATGGCGCTGGCGCTGGCCGCCGCCTACCCGGAGCGCTTCGCCGCGGTCGGCGCGCACTCCGGCCTGCCGCCGGACAGCGCGCACGACCTGCTGTCCGCGCTGGCGGCCATGGCCCAGGCGGCGCCCGACGCCGGCGCCGCGGCGCTGCCGCGGCCGGTGATCGTCTTCCACGGCGAGGCCGACGACACCGTGCACCCGGGGCACGGCCGGCGCATCCTGCGGTTGCGGCTGGCCGCCGGCCCGGCGGCGGCCGCGGCATCGCCAGGCCCGGCGCCCGACTGCGAGCGCCTGGACGGCGAGGTGCCCGGCGGGCACCGCTACGTGCGCTGCCGCTACCGGCGCGACGACGGCGGCCTGCTCGCCGAGGCGTGGCGGGTGCACGGCCTCGGCCATGCGTGGTCCGGCGGCCCGGCCGGCGAGGCGCTGGCCGATCCGGCCGGGCCCGACGCGTCCGCCGAGATGTTGCGCTTCTTCGCCGAGGTGCTGGGCGACGCGTCGGCGCCGCGGTGATCCGCGGCCGGCGCGGGCGCCGAGCGGGCCGCACGGGCGCGGCCGGTGGGCGGGCCGGGGCGCGGCAGATTCAAGGCGCGGCTGCGCCGCGTCGGGGGCTCAGCCCCGCCCGTGGCACTGCTTGAACTTGCGTCCGCTGCCGCAGGGGCAGGGGTCGTTGCGGCCCGGCTTCGGCTGGGCGTGGCGCACCGTCTCGACGCGGTAGCGCGCGTCCTGCGTCAGGTCGGCCAGGTCGGCGACGGCGCCGACCAGCTCGTCCAGCGCGGCGTCGAGGTCCGGCAGCGGCAGCTCGCGGTCCAGCGTCTCGATCACCTCGCGTTCCTCGTCGGATTGCGGCGGCAGGTGGCGGAACAGCCGCGCCAGCGCCAGCGCGACGTCCTCGTCGTCCAGCTCGGTCAGCGCCGGGAAGCACAGCGTGGCGTGCTCGAAGCCGCCGACCCAGGGCTCGACCGAGCGCGTGATGGCGGCGCGGATGGCCGCCGGGTCCGCGGGGTCGAGCGGCGGCTCGGCCGGGTCCGCGGCCGCGCCGTCGCCGTCGCCCTCGTCGGGGACGGCGTCGGGGTCGTCGACCAGCACCAGCGGGTCGAAGCCGCCGTCCTCGACGATCGAGCGGTTCAGCGCCGCGTGGCGGCGCAGGATCAGCGCGGTGCAGCGGGCCTGCCAGGCCGGGTCGACATCGTCGGGCAGCGGCCGGCCTTCGAGGTCGAAGATCGGCGGCAGCCAGTCCTCCGGCGCCAGCAGCACCGGCTGCACGAGCACGCCGCAGAGGTAGCCGTCCAGCATCACCGCGTCGAGCGGGTCCAGCGGGGACGGGGTGGCGGCGAGCAGTTCGTCGAGCTCGACGAATTCCTCGTCGCTGAGGTCGCGGCCGGCGGCGCCGGCGGACGGAATGTCCTGGGAAGGGGTCTTGGCCATGCCCCGATTGTCGAACGCCTCGGGGCGCGCCGTGGCGCCGCGCCACGGCACCGGGAAACCCCGGGGTGGGCTTACCCCGATCGGCGCCCGATCGCGCGTCCGCAGCCGCGAGGGGCTGCCTACACTTCGTTCATCCCGTTGAACAGGTTTCGACGGGCTGAACCATCCGCCCGGTCCCAGCGAACGGGCGACCGCGTCCGCCGGCCTGCCGCCCGGGCCGCACCCCGCCTTCTTTCGATGCCCCACCCGATGCCCGCCATCGACGCCCGCTCCCCGTCCCGGCCTTCCGCGCCGGCGGGCGCGCGCCGGCCCGAGGCCGGGCGCGGCGCCGCCGGCCTGGTCCCGGCGGTCACCCGGGCGATGGCGCTGCTCGACCTGCTGGCCGAGGAGCGCGTGCCGATGGGCCTGTCCCGGCTCGCGGGCAGCCTGCAGCTGCCGAAGAGCAGCGTGCATGCGCTGTGCAACACCCTGCTCGCGCTGGGCTACCTGCGCCGCCAGGGCGATGCCGGCTTCACGATCGGCCCGCGCGTGATGCCGCTGGCCGATGCCTTCGTGTCCGGCACCGACGTGGCGCAGGCCTTCAACGCCGTCTGGGACGAAGCCGGCTCGCTGCCCGAGGAGACCGTGATCCTGTCGGTGCTGAACGGCGGCGACGTGGTCTACGTCGCCGCCCGCCACGGCTCGCGGCCGCTGGGCCTGGCCTTCCGCGTGGGCATGCGGCTGCCGGCCCACCTGGCCGCCTCGGGCCGCGCGATGCTCGCGTGGCTGGGCACGCCGGCGGTGTGCGGCCTGTTCGACGGCACGCCGCTCGCGCAGCCGGCGCGCGGCGGCCCGCTCACGCTGGAGGCCCTGCTCGAGGAGCTGGCCGCCACCCGGGCACGCGGCTACAGCCTGGACGACGAGGGCGTGCGCGAAGGCGTGCACTGCTTCGGCGCTCCCGTGTTCGACGCCGCCGGCGCGGTGGTCGCCGGCGTCGGCGTCTGCCTGCAGAAGGCCGTGCTCGACGCCGGCATGCGCGCGCGCCAGCTCGACACCGTGCTGCGCGTGGCCGCCCAGCTGTCGCAGCGCCTCGGCGGCCGCGTGCCGCCGGCCGGGCGCTGAGGCCCCGCCGCCCCCCGCATCCTCCGCAAGGCCGCCATGAGCACCGACACCATCCTCGAGACCCGCCAGCTCACCAAGGAGTTCAAGGGCTTCGTCGCCGTCAACCGCGTCGACCTGAAGGTGCGCCGCGGCAGCATCCATGCGCTGATCGGGCCGAACGGCGCCGGCAAGACGACCTGCTTCAACCTGCTGACGAAGTTCATCACGCCGACCTCGGGCAGCATCCTCTTCAACGGGCACGACATCACCCGCGAGGCGCCGGCCTCGATCGCGCGGCGCGGCATCATCCGCTCGTTCCAGATCTCGGCCGTGTTCCCGCACCTCACGGTGCTGGAGAACGTGCGCGTCGCGCTGCAGCGCAAGCTCGGCACCTCTTTCCACTTCTGGCGCTCCGAGCGCAGCCTCGACCGGCTCAACGAGCGCGCCGCCGAGCTGCTGCACGCGGTGGACCTGGGCGCCTACGTGCACCACACCACGGTCGAGCTGAGCTACGGGCGCAAGCGCGCGCTGGAGATCGCCACCACGCTGGCGATGGAGCCCGAGCTGATGCTGCTCGACGAGCCGACCCAGGGCATGGGCCTGGAGGACGTGGACCGCATCAAGCGCCTGATCAAGAAGGTCTCGGCCCAGCGCACCATCCTGATGGTCGAGCACAACATGAGCGTGGTCTCCAGCATCGCCGACACCATCACCGTGCTGCAGCGCGGCGCCACGCTGGCCGAAGGGCCGTATGCCGAGGTCTCGGCCAATCCCGCGGTGATCGAGGCCTACATGGGCTCGGCCGCGAACGAGCTGCAAGGCGCCCACTGACGGCCGGCTTCCCCGACATGAGCACACCTTTCCTCGAGATCAAGGGCCTGAACGCCTGGTACGGCGAGTCCCACGTGCTGCACGGCGTGGACTTCTCCGTGGCCGAAGGCGAGGTGGTCACGCTGCTGGGCCGCAACGGCGCGGGCCGCACCAGCACCATGCGCGCGATCATGGGCCTGACCGGCCGGCGCGAGGGCTCGATCCGCGTGCGCGGCACCGAGACCATCGGCTGGCCGACGCACAAGGTGGCCCGCCTGGGCATCGGCTACTGCCCGGAGGAGCGCGGCATCTTCTCCAGCCTGTCGGCCGAGGAGAACCTCATGCTGCCGCCGCCGCTGGCGGCCGGCGGCCTCGGCGTGGACGAGATCTACGCGATGTTCCCGAACCTGAAGGAGCGCGCCGGCAGCCAGGGCACCCGGCTGTCGGGCGGCGAGCAGCAGATGCTGGCCGTCGCGCGCATCCTGCGCACGGGCGCGCGGCTGCTGCTGCTCGACGAGATCAGCGAGGGCCTGGCGCCGGTGATCGTGCAGAAGCTGGCCGAGGTCGTGACCACGCTGCGCGCCAAGGGCTACACCATCGTGATGGTGGAGCAGAACTTCCGCTTCGCCGCCCCGCTCGCCGACCGCTTCCTCGTGATGGAGCACGGCCAGATCATCCAGCAGTTCACGCAGGCCGAGCTGCCCTCGCGCCTGGAGAAGCTGCACGAGTACCTCGGCGTCTAGGCCAGCCGCCCGCGCGCCCCTTTCCGCGGTGAACGCACCGCTTGTCCATCCCCCACGGAGACCCCGATGACCTTCCAGAGATTCACCCCGATCGCCTCCGCCTGCTCGCTCGTGCTCGGTGGCGCCCTGCTGGCAGCGGCGCCGGCGCAGGCCCAGGTGTCCGGCGACGTGATCAAGATCGGCATCATCACCGACATGTCGGGCCTGTACTCCGACATCGACGGCTCGGCCGGCGTGGAGGCGATCCGCATGGCCGTGGCCGACGCCACCGGCGGCAGCGGCATGCTGGCCGGCAAGAAGGTCGAGGTGCTGTTCGCCGACCACCAGAACAAGGCCGACGTCGCCGCATCGAAGGCGCGCGAGTGGTTCGACACCCAGGGCGTCGACATGCTGATCGGCGGCACCAACTCCGGCACCAGCCTGGCGATGGCCAAGGTCGCGGCCGAGAAGAAGAAGCTGTTCATCTCGATCGGCGCGGCCACCGCGGCGCTCACCAACGACCAGTGCAACCCCTACACCGTGCACTGGGCCTACGACACCGTCGCGCTGGCCAAGGGCACCGGCAACGCGGTGGTCAAGGGCGGCGGCAAGAGCTGGTACTTCCTGACCGCCGACTACGCCTTCGGCGCCCAGCTGCAGAACGACACCTCGAACATCGTCAAGGCGGCCGGCGGCACCATCGTCGGCTCGGTCAAGCACCCGCTGTCGGCCAGCGACTTCTCCTCCTTCCTGCTGCAGGCGCAGTCGAGCAAGGCGCAGATCCTCGGCCTGGCCAACGCCGGCGGCGACACGATCAACTCGATCAAGGCCGCCAACGAGTTCGGCATCACCAAGACGATGAAGCTGGCCGGCCTGCTGGTCTTCATCAACGACATCCACTCGCTGGGCCTCAAGACCACCCAGGGCATGTACCTGACCGACAGCTGGTACTGGAACCGCGACGCCGAGACGCGGGCGTGGAGCCGCAAGTTCTTCGAGAAGATCAAGCGCATGCCCTCGTCGATCCAGGCCGGCGACTACTCGGCCACGCTGCAGTACCTGAACGCCGTCAAGGCCACCGGCAGCGACGACGCCGACAAGGTGCTGGCGCAGATGAAGAAGACGAAGATCAACGACGTCTTCGCCAAGGGCGGCTTCATCCGCGACGACGGCCGCATGGTGCACGACATGTACCTGATGCAGGTGAAGACGCCGGCCGAATCGACCGAGCCCTGGGACTACTACAAGGTGGCCGAGGTGATCAAGGGCGAGGCCGCCTGGACCACGAAGGCCGAGTCGAAGTGCCCGCTGTGGAAGTGAGCGTCCGCTGAGGACGCCTGCCGTCCGGTGCGCCGGGCCCGCCGCGGCCCGTCGCCCGGCGGATCCCCGCGCCGCGCGGCGCGGCGGTGCCGGCCACGGCGCCGCCGCCTGCGGCGCGACGGCCGGCGCCGTGCGCCGGCCGACCTCCCGAACCACGAGGCGCCCGCGCCATGACTGAGATCTTCGGAATCCCGATCCAGGCCTTCCTCGGGCAGCTGCTGCTCGGCCTGGTCAACGGCTCCTTCTACGCGATGCTGAGCCTCGGCCTGGCCGTCATCTTCGGCCTGCTGGGCATCGTGAACTTCGCGCACGGCGCGCTGTACATGATCGGCGCCTACGTGGCCTGGCTCGGGCTCGAGAAGCTCGGCATGAACTACTGGGTGGCGCTGGTCGTCTCGCCGCTGGTGGTCGGCGCGCTCGGCGTGCTGGTCGAGAAGCTGCTGCTGCGCCACCTCTACCGCATCGACCCGATCTACGGCCTGCTGCTGACCTTCGGCATCTCGCTGATCCTCGAGGGCATCTTCCGCGACCAGTTCGGCGTGTCCGGACAGCAGTACGCGGTGCCCGAACTGCTGCAGGGCGCGACCAACCTCGGCTTCATGATCCTGCCGAACTACCGGGCCTGGGTCGTGGTCGCGTCGCTCGTGATCTGCCTGGGCACCTGGTTCGTGATCGAGAAGACCAGCCTCGGCGCGAAACTGCGCGCCGGCACCGAGAACCCGACACTGGTGCAGGCCTTCGGCATCAACGTGCCGCTGATGGTGACGCTGACCTACGCCGGCGGCGCCGCGCTGGCGGCCATCGCCGGCGTGCTGGCCGCGCCGGTGATCCAGATCACCCCGCTGATGGGCTCGAACCTGATCATCGTGGTCTTCGCCGTGGTGGTGATCGGCGGCATGGGCTCGATCCTCGGCTCCATCCTGACCGGCGTCTTCCTCGGCCTGGTCGAGGGCCTGACCAAGGTCTTCTACCCCGAGGCCTCGAACATCGTGGTGTTCGTCATCATGGCCATCGTGCTCGTGCTGCGGCCGGCCGGCCTGTTCGGCAAGGAGAAATGAACGTGACGACTGCGAGCAAGCCGGCGGCGCCCGCCGCCGCGGCGCCGGCCGCCGACGACCGCCAGCAGGTGCTGCGCAGCGCCCGCGTGGCCTGGACGGTGGGCCTGGCGATCCTGGTGGCCGCGCCCTTCATCGGGCTCTACCCGGTGTTCATGATGAAGGCGCTGTGCTTTGCGATCTTCGCCTGCGCCTTCAACCTGCTGCTCGGCTTCACCGGGCTGCTGTCCTTCGGCCATGCGGCCTTCATGGGCGCGGCCGCCTATGCCACCGGCTGGCTGGTGCGCAGCGCGGGCTGGTCGCCGGAGTTCGGGCTGCTGGCCGGGGTCGCCGTCGGCGGCGGCATCGGGCTGCTGGTGGGCCTGATCGCGATCCGCCGCGAGGGCATCTACTTCGCGATGATCACGCTGGCGATGGCGCAGATGGTCTATTTCGTCTGCCTGCAGGCGCCGTTCACCGGCGGCGAGGACGGCCTGCAGGGGGTGCCGCGCGGGCGGCTGTTCGGCCTCGTCCCGCTCGACGACGACCTGAGCATGTACTTCGTCGTGCTCGCGATCTTCGTGCTGGTTTTCCTCGCGATCATGCGCATCGTGCACTCGCCCTATGGCCAGGTGCTGAAGGCGATCCGCGAGAACGAGCCGCGCGCCGTCTCGCTCGGCTACCACGTGAACCGCTACAAGCTGCTGGCCTTCGTGCTGTCGACCGCGATCGCCGGGCTGGCCGGTTCGCTGAAGACCCTGGTGCTCGGCTTCGCGACGCTGTCGGACGTGCACTGGTCGCTGTCCGGCGAGGTGGTGCTGATGACGCTGCTCGGTGGCATGGGAACCTTTGCCGGCCCGGTGATCGGCGCCTTCACCATCATCGGCCTGCAGAACTTCCTGGCCGACCGGGTCGGGTCCTGGGTGACCGTCATCATCGGCGGGATCTTCGTCGTCTGCGTGCTGGCCTTCCGGCGCGGCATCGTCGGCGAACTGCTGGCCTGGCGCCAGCGCCGCCTCAAGGGCAGCACCACGCCAGGCGGACACTGACGAGCGCCGGCACGCGCGGCTCGGCCGCGCTGCACCGGTCTCCCCGCGCCCCGGGCCGTCGACGACGGCGCCGGGGCGCGCCGCTTCGGGCGCCCGCAGCCTGGCGTGAGGCACGCCCGCCCAGCCTACGCCCGCGCCCCAGGCCCGGCTAGGGATTTGGCCTGAATTTGATCCAAACGATCGAATTTCGCTGATTTGGATCAAATCTCCGACGTGTCCGGCCTCAAGAGTGGCGCAGGACCGGCCGAAAGTGATCGAAATGAAACTTCGGTCCGGACCCGGTGAGGGCCGCGCGGGGAAATCGGCATGCAGACCATGGCTTGGGCGACGCCCGTGACGGATCCGGAACCAGCGGCCGGGGAAGGCGCGCGCCGCATCGGCGGTGGCTGGCGGGCCTGGTGGCGCCGGCGCCTCGGCCCGGCGCCCGCGCCGGCGGGAGAGCCTGCGCAGGCCGCGCTGGCCGACCGCCTCGACGAGGCGGCGCAGCTGTGGAGCGCCCACCTCGGCACCGCGCAGCGCCAGATGCGCGACGCGACCGAGGGCCTGCTGCAGGGCTTCGTGCAGATCCTCGGCGAGCTCGACGCGATCGTCCAGCCGCAGGCCGCGCCCGACGCCGCCGGGCTCGACCGCGGCGCGGCCGACCTGGCGCGCGCCGAGCAGCGCCTGAGCGGCCTGCTGCAGACGCTGCAGGGCGTGGTCGCCTCGCGCGAGGCGGTGGTGGGCTCCGTGCGTTCGCTGACCGAGGCCTCCGGCAGCCTGCGCACCATGGCCGACGATGTGGCCAAGCTGGCGCGCCAGACCAACCTGCTGTCGATCAATGCCGCCATCGAGGCGGCCCGTGCCGGCCCCAGCGGCCGCGGCTTCGCGGTGGTGGCCGGCGAGGTGCGGCGCCTGTCCACCGAGTCGGGCGAGACCGGGCGGCGCATCGGCGATCAGGTCCAGTCCTTCGATGCGCGCATGCACCAGGCGCTGCAGGAGGCCTCCACCGCGTCGCAGCGCGATGCCCAGGCGATGCAGGCCTCCGAGGCCACGATCCGCGAGGTCGTCGGCCAGGTCGACGGCACGGTGCAGAACCTGAACGCCCGCGCCGCGGCGCTGCGCGCGCGCGGCGAAGCGGTGAAGGCCCAGGTCGAGCAGCTGATGGTGGCCTTCCAGTTCCAGGACCGGGTGCAGCAGATCCTGGACCAGGTGCTGCGCTCGATGGCCGAGGGCGCCGCCACGCTGCGCGCCGGCCTGGACCGCGGCGCGCTGCCGGACGCCGCGCAATGGCAGGCCCTGCTGAGCGCCGGCTACACGACCGACGAGCAGCGCGCGGTCGGCGCTGCCGGCCCGGCCATGGCAGCTTCCACGCCCGCTTCCGGCGAGACCACCTTCTTCTGAACGAGGCCCCCACGGGACACCCCATGGCGAAGACCATCCTGATCGTCGACGACTCCAGTTCGCTGCGCACCGTCGTCAAGATTGCGCTCGTGCGCGCCGGCTACGACGTCGTCGAGGCCGGCGACGGGCTCGAGGCGCTGGCCCGGCTCGAGGAGATCGGCAAGCTGCACCTCGTCGTCAGCGACGTCAACATGCCGCGGCTCGACGGCATCGGCTTCGTGACCCAGCTCAAGCAGCATCCGCGGCACAAGTTCGCGCCGGTGATCATGCTGACCACCGAAGGCCAGGACGAGAAGAAGATGCAGGGCAAGGCGGCCGGCGCCAAGGCCTGGATCGTCAAGCCCTTCAACCCGCCGCAGCTGCTGGACGCCGTGTCCAAGCTGGTGCTGCCCTGAGGCCGGCCATGTCGACCGCGCTGGTCCTCCCTGCCGAACTGACGATCTATGCCGTCGGCGCGCTGCGCGCCGCCTGGCTCGACTGGCTCGATGCCTGCGTGGCCGCCGGCGAGCCCGCGACGGCGGCGGTCGACGCCCATGCGGTGGCCGAAGTGGACGCCGCCGGCGTCCAGCTCATCGCCGCGCTCGCCCGCAGTGCGGGCCAGCGCGGGCTGGCCTGGCAGCTTGCCGACCCGAGCCCCGTCCTGCGTCTCGCGCTGGCTGCGCTCGGCTGCGAGCGCCTGGCGGACAACCTCACCCCACCTTCCGCGCCATGACCTCCGACGACGCCGACTTCATCGCCGAGGCCTTGCCGGCCTTCGTCAGCGAGGCCCGCGAGCAGCTCGAGAGCTTCGAGCAGCTGCTGCTGCAGCTCGAAGACCTCCCCGGTGACCGCGATCTGCTGGACGCGCTGTTCCGCTGCGCCCACACGGTCAAGGGCTCCGCCGGCATCTTCGGCCTCGATGCCGTGGTGGCCTTCACGCACCATGTCGAAAGCCTGCTCGACCGCTTGCGCGAGGGCGAGCTTGCGCTGACGCCTGCGCTGGGCACGCTGCTGCTGCGCAGCAAGGACCACATCGCCACGCTGGTCGACGCCGCGGAGGCGCCGCAGAGTGACAGCGGCGACGACGCCGTCGGTGCCGGGCTCGTGGCCGAACTGCACCAGGTCCTGGGCGACGCGGCGGCGGCGCCGGAGCCGTCGGCGGGTGGCGAATCGCCGTCCGGTGGCGGTGGCGCGGGCCTGCCGACGGCGGCGCCACTGGCGCACTGGGGCCTGCAGGCGCGCTTCGGCGCCGACACCTTCCGCAACGGCATGGATCCGTTGGCGCTGCTGGCCTACCTCGGGGGCTTCGGCCAGGTCACCGGGATGGCCTGTGACCTGGCCGCCGTGCCGCCGCTCGAGGCCCTCGATCCCGAGGACTGTCACCTCGACCTCGCCTTCGGTTTCGAGACGGCGGCCCCCCGCGAGCGCATCGAGGAAGCCTTCGCCTTCGTCCGCGAGGACTGCGCCCTCACGCTGACCGCGCCGGCGGGCGCGGAACTGGCTGCGACGCCGCTGCCGGCCCTGCCGGAGTCGCAGCGCGTCGACACGCTGCCCGATGCCGAGTCCGCCGTCGCAGGCGAGCGCCTGCGCAAGCCCCGCGACGCCGAGGAGCCGCGCTTCATCCGCGTGCAGGCCGACCGCCTCGACGCCGTCATCAACCTGCTCGGCGAGCTGGTGATCGCCGGCGCCGGCGCCGAGCTGCTGGCGCGGCAGTCGCGCCAGGGCGCGCTGATCGAGGCCAACCAGCACGTGATCCGGCTGATCGAGGAGATCCGCAACGGCACGTTGCAACTGCGCATGGTGCCGATCGGCGAGGCCTTCACGCGCTTCCGCCGCGTGGTGCGCGACACCGCGGCCGAGCTCGGCAAGGACGTGGCGCTGGAGATCGTCGGCGGCGACACCGAGCTGGACAAGTCGGTGGTCGAGCGCATCGCCGATCCGCTGATGCACCTGGTGCGCAACGGCCTGGACCATGGCCTGGAGACGCCGGCCGAGCGCGTCGCCGCCGGCAAGCCGGCACAGGGCCGGCTGGTGCTCTCGGCCTGCCACGAGGCCGGCAACATCCTGATCCGCATCGACGACGACGGCCGCGGCATCGACCGCGAGCGCGTGCTGGCGCGCGCCTGGGAGCGCGGCCTGCTGGAGCCGGGCCAGCGCCCGGAGGATGCGGACATCCTGAAGCTGATCTTCGAGCCCGGCTTCTCCACCGCCGAGCAGGTGACCAACCTCTCCGGCCGCGGCGTCGGCATGGACGTCGTGCGCCGCAACATCGAGGCGCTGCGCGGCTCGGTGACGCTGGACAGCGAGCCGGGCCGCGGCACCCGCATCGAGATCCGGCTGCCGCTCACGCTGGCGATCATCGACGGCTTCCTCGTCGGTGTCGGCAGCTCGCGCTTCATCTTCCCGCTCGACGCGGTGGTGGAGGTGATCGAGGCGCGCGACGAGGTCGCCGCCACCGATGCGCACGGCCGTGGCCTGGTCGAGCTGCGCGGCCAGGTGCTGCCGGTGATCGACCTGCGCGTGCTGTATGCGCTGGAGGCGCCCGCGTCGGCGCGCCACAGCATCGTGGTCGTGCGCGCCGGCACGCGCCGCTGCGGCGTGCGCGTCGACCAGGTGCTCGGCCAGCACCAGACCGTCATCAAGCCGCTCGGCCCGCTGTTCCGCAGCCTGCAGGGCATGGCCGGCTCCTCCATCCTGGCCAATGGCGAGGTCGCGTTGATCTTCGACGTGCCCAGCCTCGGCCAGCTCGCCGCCGCGCCGCGTCCCGCGGCCGGCGCCCTCCGTTCCTCCCCGGCCGTCGCAGCTGCGTCGGCCTCGTCTTCCCGCAGTGCAGAAGGGTCCGTCGCATGAACACCCCCCGTCCTTCCTGGATCGCCCGCCTCGTCGACGGCGACTACCAGCGCCACGTGCAGGCCGAGCAGGCCCGCCTCGAACAGACCCTGGCGGCGCAGGCCGCCGAGCTGGCCACGCTGAAGGCGCAGGCCGCCGAGGCGGCCGGGCTGAAGGAGCGCGTGGCCGCGCTGCAGTCCGAGCTGGACGTGCGCGTCGCGATCATGAACCGCACCAGCATCGTCTCGGAGTCCGACCGCAAGGGCGACATCCTGAGCGTCAACGACAAGTTCGTCGAGGTCTCGAAGTACGCCCGTGAGGAGCTGCTCGGCGCGCCGCACAGCACCACGCGGCACCCGGACATGCCGAAGGAGACCTTCAAGAAGCTGTGGTCCACGATCGGCCGCGGCGAGATCTTCCGCGGCGTGATCAAGAACCGCGCGAAGGACGGCACGCCGTACTACGTCGACGCCGTCATCGCGCCCATCCTCGGCGAGAACGGCAAGCCGATGAAGTACCTCGGCGTGCGCTACGACATCACCGAGCAGGAGATCGAGCGCCAGAACGCCAAGGGCATCCTGGCCGCGATCGACACCTCCTACGCCTATGTCGAGTTCGACCTGGAGGCGCGGGTGCTGGTGGCGAACGCCAACTTCCTGTCGCTGATGGGCTACCGGCAGGACGAGGTCATCGGCCGCCCGCACCGCACCTTCGTCGACCCGGCGGTCGCCGCCAGCCCCGCGTACCAGCAGTTCTGGGCGCAGCTGGCCGAGGGCAAGTCGCACAACGAGGTCTTCCGGCGCATCACCAAGTCGGGCCAGGAGGTCTGGATCCAGGCGGTCTACGCGCCGGTGAAGGACGAGATGGGCCGCGTCTTCAAGATCGTGAAGATCGCCACCGACGTGACCGAGCGCGTGCAGGCGGCCAACCTGCTGAACCGCGCGGTCGAGGAGGCCCAGGCGGTGATCTCCGCCGCGCGTGCCGGTGACCTGGGCAAGCGCATCCCGATGGAGGGCAAGAGCGGCCCGATCCAGACGCTGTGCGGCGACATCAACTCGCTGGTCGACACCACCGCGAGCGTCTTCGGCGACGTCGGCCGCGTGTTCGGCGCGCTGTCCGCCGGCGACCTCAGCCAGCGCATCACGCGCGACGTCGAAGGCACCTTCGCGCGCCTGCGCGACGATGCCAACGCCACCAGCGAGAAGCTGGGCGCGATCATCGAGGACGTGGGCCGCGTGTTCGGCGCGCTGGCCTCGGGCGACCTGGGCC
The DNA here is from genome assembly GCF_001293525.1 of Pseudideonella sakaiensis. GTDB lineage: Bacteria > Pseudomonadota > Gammaproteobacteria > Burkholderiales > Burkholderiaceae_C > Ideonella_A > Ideonella_A sakaiensis. Next base: position 208,941 of record NZ_BBYR01000030.1, read on the forward strand.
AGCGCATCACGCGCGAGGCCGAGGGCGTGTTCGAGCAGATGAAGAACGATGCCAACGCCACCAGCGAGAAACTGGCCGGCATCATCGAGGAGGTGCGCTCGGCGGCCGACGCGCTGACCGGCGCGGCCAACCAGGTGAGCGCCACCGCGCAGAGCCTGTCGCAGGCGGCCAGCGAGCAGGCGAGCTCGGTGGAGGAGACGACGGCGTCGATCGACCTGATGTCGGCGTCGATCTCGCAGAACAGCGACAACGCGAAGGTGACCGACAGCATGGCCACCAAGGCCAGCCGCGAGGCCGGCGACGGCGGCGCGGCGGTGACGCAGACGGTGACGGCGATGAAGCAGATCGCCGCGAAGATCAGCATCGTCGACGACATCGCCTACCAGACCAACCTGCTGGCGCTGAACGCGGCGATCGAGGCGGCGCGGGCCGGCGAGCACGGCAAGGGCTTCGCGGTGGTGGCGGCCGAGGTGCGCAAGCTGGCCGAGCGCAGCCAGGAAGCGGCCAAGGAGATCGGCGACCTCGCGGGTCACAGCGTGTCGACGGCGGAGCGGGCGGGCAAGCTGCTGGACGAGATCGTGCCGTCGATCCAGAAGACGAGCGAGCTGGTGCAGGAGATCGCGGCGGCCTCGAGCGAGCAGAGCCAGTCGGTGACGCAGATCGGCGGCGCGATGGGGCAGCTGAGCAAGGCGACGCAGCAGAACGCCTCCGCCTCGGAGGAGCTGGCGGCCACGGCCGAGGAGCTGTCTGGCCAGGCCGAGCAGCTGCAGCAGTCGGTGGCCTTCTTCAGCCTCGGCGGAGCGGGCGGCACGCCGGCGCGTGGACGCGCCGAGCCCGAGCCGGCGCGGCGCCGGACCACCGCCAGCCCCTCGCTGCGCGTGGCGGCCGGTGCCAAGGTGGCCGGCGGCAGCTTCCGCCCCTACTGAAGGAGCCGGCATGAGCGCCCGTGATGTCGGGGCCGCCGCCGGCGGCGCCGCCCAGTTCCTCACCTTCCTGCTCGGCCGCGACGTGTTCGCGATGGACATCCGCACCGTGCGCGAGATCATCCAGGTCGGCCCGATGACGACCGTGCCGCTGATGCCCGGCTTCGTGCGCGGCGTGATCAACCTGCGCGGCGCCGTCGTGCCGGTGATCGACCTGCAGGCGCGCTTCGGCCGGCCGGCGGCCAGCGTCGGCAAGAAGTCCTGCATCGTCATCTTCGATGCCGAGCGCGACGGCGAGCGCGTCGAGCTGGGGCTGCTGGTCGATGCCGTCAGCGAGGTGATCGAGATCGCCGAGGCGCAGATCGAGCCGCCGCCCAGCTTCGGCAGCAGCGTGCAGCGCGACTTCCTGCGCGGCATGGGCAAGGTCGGCGAGCGCTTCGTCGTCATCCTCGAGCCGGACCGCGCGCTCGACCTCGAGGACATGGCCCGCCTGTGCGACGACGCCCAGCCGGCGCTGGCCGCCTGAAGAAGCCGTGAACGAACCCGCCACGCCCGC
>NZ_BBYR01000031.1 GCF_001293525.1 Pseudideonella sakaiensis
TCGACGGCATCGCCTTCCAGACCAACATCCTGGCGCTGAACGCCGCGGTGGAAGCCGCGCGCGCCGGCGAGCAGGGCCGCGGCTTCGCGGTGGTGGCCGGGGAGGTGCGCACGCTGGCGCAGCGCAGCGCCCAGGCGGCGCGCGAGATCAAGGGCCTGATCGGCGACTCGGTCGAGCGCGTGAGCACCGGCGCGCGCCTGGTCGACGAGGCCGGCCAGACCATGCGGGAGATGGTCCGGCAGGTGGAGCGCGTGTCGGTGCTGATCGGCGAGATCGCCGGCGCGGCCCAGGAGCAGAGCGGTGGCATCGGCCAGATCAACCAGGCCGTCACCGAGCTCGACCGCATGACGCAGCAGAACACGGCGCTGGTCGAGCAGAGCGCGGCGGCCGCCGAGAGCCTGACGTCCCAGGCCGACCGGTTGCACCAGACCGTCGCCGCCTTCAAGGTGGATTGACGGCGCGGCCCGGGCGCTGCCGAGGCAGGGTCCGGGCCGGCTACTTCACCAGCATCACGCGCATGCCCTGCTGGCGGCCGTCCGGCCGGTCCAGCACGCGGATGGTGGCCTGGCTGGGCCGGAAGTCCGGCGGCAGCGGCAGGCTGCCGCGCAGGCTCTGGTAGTGGCCGATGCTGACCGGCAGCGGCTTCAGCGCCACGCTGCCGTTGCCGCGCGCACCGTCGCCGGCCACCACGAACTGCATCACGCCCTGGAAGGGCCGGCCGGGGTTGCCGCGCTCGCGCGACAGCACGACGTCGTAGACCAGCTGCCCGCCGTCGACGCTGAAGCGTCCGGCACGCACCTCGACCGCGCCGCCGCGCGGATCGGGCGGCAGCGCGGCCAGCGCCGACGCGACGTCCTCGCGCAGGCCGGCGATGGTCGCGCGGCTGCCCGCCAGCTCCTGCTCCAGCCCGCGCCGGGCCTCCTCGGTGCGCGCCAGCCGCGTCGAGGCCTCGCCCAGGTCGCGCTGCAGGCGGTCGCGCTCGGCCTGCAGCCCCGACAGCTCGGCCCGCAGCTCGGCACTGGCCGCCGCCGACAGCCGCGGCGGCAGGTAGCGCTCCTGCACCACCAGCACCGCCGTCACGCCCAGCGCCGTGCCGGTCAGCAGCAGCACCAGCCAGCGCGGCGGCCCGCGCCGCTCGCGGCGGTGGCCCCGGGGTTCGAAAAGTACAGGTTTGTGTCGTCCCCGCATGCAGGCCCGGTGTCTCGTCGGATGAAAGACCGCAGGCTAAGGCGGGCACGCCGGCGCGGTGTATCGCGATGTGTGGAGGACGGGATGGGATGACATTCGGAAACAGCCGGCGCCGCGCGCACCTGAGCGCTAAGCTGCGGGCGCCGATGTCCGAACACCCGCTCCCCCCCGCGCCGCCGCCGGCGCCCGCGGCCGCCGCCGCGCCGGTCGACCTGCAGCACTTCCTGCAGATCTTCTCGGCGGTGATGCTGCCGATGTTCCTCGCGTCGCTGGACCAGACCCTGCTGGCGGCGGCCAGCCCGGCGATCGCTGCGGAGTTCGGCGGGCTCGCCGACACGCCGTGGATCGCGCTGGGCTACCTGATCGCGTCGGCGTCGACCATCCCGCTGTACGGGCGGCTCGGCGACCGGCGCGGCTACCGCCCGATGCTGCTGGCCGCCCTCGCGCTGTTCGGCGTGGGCACGACGCTCGGCGGCTTCGCCGGCGGCATGGGCACGCTGGTGGCGGCGCGGGTGCTGCAGGGGCTGGGCGGCGGCGGTCTGATGGTGCTGTCGCAGGCGCTGATCGGCGAGCTGGTGCCGCCGCGCGAGCGGCCGCGTTTCCAGGGCTGGTTCGCGGCCGTGTTCACGCTGTCGAGCGTGGCCGGGCCGGTGATTGGCGGATGGGTGGTGCACGGCCCCGGCTGGCGCTGGCTGTTCTGGGGGCTGCTGCCCGGCGTCGCCTTCGCGCTGTGGCGGGTCAGCCGGCTGCCGCGGCGTGCGGCCGCCCCCGCCGCGCCGGACGCCCCGCCCTTCGACGGCGTCGGGCTCGCCGGCTTCGTGCTGGCCACCAGCGGCACGCTGGTCTGGCTCACCTTTGCCGGCCACCGCTTCGCCTGGGGCTCGCCGACCGGGCTGGCGCTGGCCGGCGCCGCGCTGGCGGGCTGGCTGCTGCTGATCGGCCACCAGCGTCGCCGGGCGCGGCGCGGCGCGGCCTTCCTGCCGCTGGACGTGCTGGCGCTGCCCGGCCTGGCCGCGGTCGCCGGGACCATCGTGGTGTTCGCCGGCGCGATGTTCGCGCTGGTGTTCTTCATGCCGGTCTACGTGCAGCTCGGCCATGGCGCGGACGCCGCCCGCGCCGGCCTCGCGCTGCTGCCGCTGACGCTGGGCATGGCCGCGGGCGCGACGCTGACCGGGCGGGTGGTCGCCCGCACCGGCGTGGCCGGCCGCCTGCCGCCCTACGGGCTGGCGCTGGCCGCCGCGGGCGCGGCGATGCTGGCGCTGCTGCCGTCGACGCCCGGGCTGCGGGCGCTCGCGATGGGCCTGTGCGGCCTGGGCTTCGGCACCGTGATGCCGAATGCGCAGATCCTGGTCCAGACGGTGGCCGGCCGGGAGCGGCTCGGTGCCGCGTCGGCGCTGGTCTCGCTGGCCCGGGCGCTGGGCGCCACCTTCGGCACCGCGGTGTTCGGCGCGCTGGCCTTCGAGGCGCTGGCCGGCGAGGCCGTGGCCCAGCCGACCGGCGCCGCCGCCGTTGCGCTGACCCGCGCCTTCCACCTCGGCTTCGGCGTGCTCGCGGGGGTGCTGCTGCTGGGCGCGCTGCTCGCGACGCGGATGCCGCGGCTCGCGCTCGGCCCGCGCGGCGAAGCCGCGGCGGCGGCGGTCGGACCGGCGGGCGCCGACTGACGCGCGCGCCACGCGCCGGTGCCGCGCCGGTGCCGCGCCGGTGCCGCGCCGATGCCGCGGCGGCACCGGCACCCCGCGGCGCGCCGGAGCGGACGGGGCCGGCGCGGCCGGCTCAGGCCGCGCAGCTGCGGAAGCCGAAGAAGCCGCTGTCGTCGTGCGGCAGGCGAGCGCGCCGCAGCTTCGGGTCGCGCAGGCGGCCCCGCGTGGCCGGCGATGCGCCCCGCATCGCCCGGTGGGTGTGGAAGCGCGGCTCGGACCCGGCGCGCCAGGGGTGGGGCTCGAAGCCCGGGTAGGGGCGGAAGGTGGTGGCCGTCCATTCCCAGGCCTCGCCCCAGCGGAAGCCGCGCGACGCGCCCTGGTGGGCGGCCAGCTCCCATTCCGCCTCGCCCGGCAGGCGCCGGCCGGCCCAGCGGCACCAGGCCTCGGCCTCGTGGGCATTGACGTGCACCGCGGTCTGCGTCAGCGGCACCCGGGTGTCGCGGCCAAAGCGGCGCAGCAGCACGCCCTGGCGCATCTGCTGCACGTGGCGCGGCGTGCGCCGGCCGTCGCGCTGCAGCCAGGCCCAGCCCTCGGCGCTCCAGCAGCCGGCCTCGTCGTAGCCGCCGTCCTCGACGAACTCGGCGAACTGGCCCCAGGTGACGGGCGCGGCGTCGATCTCGAACGCCGGCACGCGCAGCTCGTGCGGGCCGCGCTCGTTGTCGAACAGGAAGCCGCCATCGGGCGAGCCCAGGGTCCAGCGGGTGGCGGGGAAGGCCAGCGGCGCGCGCTCGGCCAGGCCCTGCCACTGCGGCCACGGGCCGCCGGCCACGGTGCCGGCCGGGCCGACGCCGAGCGCCTGCGCGGCCACCGCGAAGGCCTCGCCGCAGGCGTCCTCGTGCAGCAGCGCCAGGCGGTAGAAATACAAGGCGTCGTCGTCGTGCTCGGCGCCCGACAGCAGCTCCAGCGTGACCTCGATGGTGTCCGCCAGGTACTGGCGCAGCGCCTGCCAGTCGGGCAGCCGCAGGCGGCCGCGGCGCGCCGGCGGCACCTGCGTCGGGTCGAAGCGGGCATCGGCCTCGGCCTCGATCGAGGACAGCCGCGCCACCGCCGGGTCGCAGCGGGTGCCGCGCCGGCGCTGCACGTTGCGCGCGATCCAGGCCTCCTGGAACCAGCCGACGTGGCCGAACAGCCAGCGCGGCGCATCCACCTCCGGTTCGCCGGCGGCGAGCCCGGCCCAGGCGGCGCCGCCGTCGCCCGCGGCCTGCTCGGCGCGCTCGAACTCGGCCGCCCAGCGCAACGTATGATTGCGCGCGTCCATCAACGCGAGCGACAGCCAGTCGGCGCCGGCGCGTCGCACCTGCGGCGTGTGGATGAGCTGGGAACTGATGACGTCCTGCACTGCGCGCCCCGCATCCTCGGCACGGCGGCCCGCCCTCGGAACCGCGCGCGCCGATTGTGCCTGGGTGCGCCGCGCCGGCAACGCCCCCGCGGGTTCGCCCGGGGAGGCCGCCCGCTGTCGCCGCCCCGCCCGACCCGCGCCGCCGCCGGCGCCTTCGCCTCCGCCTGCCCGATGACCGACACCACCGCCCCGCTGCCCGCCCCGCCCCGCCTGAGCTCGCTGTCGCATGGCGGCGGCTGCGGCTGCAAGATCGCCCCGGGCGTGCTGTCCGAGCTGCTGCGCCACGCGCGCGGCCTGCCGGTACCGCCCCAGCTGCTGGTGGGGATCGAGACCAGCGACGACGCGGCGGTCTACCGGCTGAACGACGAGCAGGCGCTGATCGCGACGACCGACTTCTTCATGCCGATCGTCGACGACCCCTACGACTTCGGCCGCATCGCCGCGACCAATGCGATCAGCGACGTCTATGCGATGGGCGGCACGCCCATCCTCGCGCTGGCCCTGGTCGGCATGCCGATCAAGGTGCTGCCGCTGGAGACCATCGGCCGCATCCTCGACGGCGGCCATGCCGCCTGCGCCGAGGCCGGCATCCCGGTGGCGGGGGGCCACAGCATCGACTCGGTCGAGCCGATCTACGGCCTGGTCGTGCTCGGCCTGGTGCACCCGCAGCGCATCAAGCGCAACGACGGCGCCCGCCCCGGCGACCGGCTGGTGCTGGGCAAGCCGCTGGGCGTGGGCGTGATGTCGGCCGCGCTGAAGAAGGACGCGCTCGATGCCGCCGGCTACGCGCGCATGATCGCCAGCACCACCCAGCTGAACCGCCCCGGCACGGCACTGTCGGCGCTGGCGGGCGTGCATGCGCTGACCGACGTGACCGGCTTCGGCCTGGCCGGCCACGCGCTCGAGATCGCGCGCGGCGCCGGCTGCACGGTGGCGATCGACTGGGCCCGGGTGCCGCTGCACGAGGGCGTGCGCACGCTGGCGGCGCAGGGCCACGTCACCGGCGCCTCCGGCCGCAACTGGGCCGGCTACGGGGCCGAGGTCACGCTGCCCGAGGGCTTCGCCGCGGCCGACCACGCGCTGCTGACCGACCCGCAGACCAGCGGCGGCCTGCTGGTGGCCTGTGCCCCGGACACCGTCGATGCGGTGCTCACCGCCTTCCACGCGCAGGGCTTCGGCGCGGCCGCGGTGATCGGCGAGGTGCGCGAGGGGCCGGCGCGCCTGGTCGTGGCCTGACACCGGGCAACGCCGCGCGGCCTGCGGCCGTCGCTCCCCGCGATCGGCAGGATGCGCCGGCACCGGGCCGCCGCTATCCTGGGCCGATGCGGATCGAACGCGCGCTGATCGTCGAGGACCTGGACGAACCCCGCCGCTGGCTGGCCGAGCGCCTGCCCGCGGCGCTGCCGTCGGTGCCGCAGGTCGACCTGGCGGCCAGCCTGGCGGAGGCGCGCGCGCTGATGGCGCGGCACGCCTACGGCCTGGCGCTGGTCGACTGGGGGCTGCCGGACGGCACGGCCGAGGGGCTGATCGGCGAACTGGCCGGCGCACGCGAGGGCGCGCTGGTGATCGTCGCCACCATCCACGACGACGATGCGCACGTGTTCCCGGCGCTGCGCGCCGGGGCCACGGGCTACATCCTGAAGTCGCAGCCGGCGGCGGTGGTGGAGTCGCAGCTGCGCGGCATCGAGCGCGGCGAGCCGCCGCTGTCGCCGTCGATCGCGCTGCGCATCCTGCGCCACTTCCAGGCGCTGCCACCCGGCGCCGGGGCGCCGCCGGCCGAGGCCGCGCCGCGCGGCGAGGACCCGCTCGATGCCCCGCGCCTGGCCGCCCGCGAGGTCGACGTGCTGCGCCTGATCGGGCGCGGCCACAGCGCGCCCGAGGTGGCGCGCAAGCTGGGCCTGACGCCGGCCACGACCAGCAGCTACGTGCGCAACATCTACCGCAAGCTCGGCATCTCGTCGCGCGCGGAGGCGGCGCTGGAGGCGGCGCGGCGCGGGCTGTTCGGCTGACGGCCTCGCGCGGCGCCGGAGGTGTTCCGCCCGGCCTGCCGCGGGCCTCCTCGCCCGATCAGGGCCCGGGCGACGGCGGCAGCTGCAGGCGCACGGCCGTGCCGCGCCCGCCGGGGCCCGGCCCGACCACGAGCCGTGCGCCGATCTGGCGCGCGCGGGCCGCCATGTTCGCGAGGCCGCGGCCGCCGGCGGGCACGGCGGGCAGGCCCACGCCGTCGTCGGTCACCTCCAGCCACAGGCCGCCGTCGTCGGCCCGGCCGGCCGACAGCTGCACTCGACGGGCCTGGGCGTGCTTGACCACGTTGACGGTGGCCTCCTGCACGGTGCGCATCAGGTGCAGCGTGGTGCCGGGCGGCAGGGTGACCGCGTCGAGCGCGTCGTCGACCTCCCAGTCCAGCGCGATGTCCATGCACGACAGGCGCGGCTCCCAGCGGCTGCGCCAGGCACCGAGGGCCTGGGGCAGCGGGCGGTCGACGTCGGCGCTGTCCATCAGCAGGCGCAGGTCGTCGAGGCTGTCCTGCAGCGACTCCAGCACCTGCTCGCGCGGCATCGCGCCGCGCTCGACGCCGCGCAGCACGGTCATCAGCTGGCCACCCAGGCCGTCGTGCATCTCGCGCAGCAGGCGCTCACGCTCCTGCGTGCGCTCGGCGGCGCGCTCGTGCTCGCGGCGCTCGGCCCAGCCGGCCTCGAGCGAACGCGACTTCTCCGCGACGCGGCGCTCGAGTTCCTCGTTGCCGCGCTCGGCGCGGTCGAGCTGGCGCAGCGCGTACTCGGCCATCAGCCCGGCGGTGCAGACCAGCATCGCGGCGAAACCGGGCAGCAGCCAGGTCATGCCGCCGGGCGGCGAGAAGCCCAGCACCATGCCGATGTCGTGCACCGCGCCGGCGAGCGCCAGGCCGTAGGCGAGCAGCATCAGGGCCGTGCGCCAGGGGCCGAGGCGGCTGCGCGCCGACCACAGCTGGCCCATCAGCCAGGGCATCAGCACGAAGCCGCAGCCGAAGCCATAGACGCGCGCGAACGGCGCGCCGCGGCCGGCCGACTCGGCGAGCACGAAGGCCGCCAGCCCCACCAGCAGCAGCGCCACCCCGATGCGCGCGCGGCGCGCATCGAGCCGGCCCAGCCAGGCCAGCGTGGCCCCGGCGAGCGCGACGCTGGCCAGCATCGTCAGCAGCGGCACCATCTGCTCGAACACGCGCGGCGGCAGCAGCAGCGGCGTGTCGGCATAGAAGCTGCCGCGCAGGCCCCAGGCCAGGCAGGCGAGCGCGAACCAGAGCAGGTGGCGGTCGCGCCGGCGCAGCGCCCACAGCCCCAGCACGCCGACGCCGGCCAGCAGCGCCACCGCGGCCACGCGGTCGTTGATGCCCGGCAGCCGCTCGAAGGAGGCGACATGGCTCGGCACCAGCCGCGCCGCCGGGCCGAGCCGGGCCTCGACCACACCGGCGCTGAGGTAGGGCAGGGTCTGCAGTTCCAGCGTCACCTCGCGCGCGCCGTCCGGCAGCGCGAACAGGCTGGGCGTGCGCCCGTTCAGCACCGCCGACGCGGCGGCCGGGCCCTGCCAGGCCGCGTCGATCGGCGGCAGGGTCGGCAGCAGCACGGCGCCGTCGATCCGCAGCCGATAGGGCCCGCCGACCCGGTAGAGCCACAGCACCGTGTCCGGCCGCGCACCGCAGGGGCCGAGCGCGAGCCGGTAGCGCAGCTGCACCCGCTCGTTGCGCCACGCCAGCGGCAGGCGGTCGGGCAGCACGACCTCGGCGCGCTCCAGCAGCCGCCCGCCCTGCCACGCACTGCGCTCGGCGCGCGGCAGCACGCGGACCTCGCGGCAGTCGATCGACGCCGCGGCCGGCGACGTCCCCGGGCCACCCGGCTCCTCGGCCGCGGCGGCGGCGCGCCCGGCCAGCAGCGCCCACAGCAGCGCGAGGCCCAGCGCCAGCAGCGCCCGCAGCGCGGCGACGCGGTCGGGCCCGGGGCACGGCGCTTCGCGGTGCGCCGATCGACGCCGCGGCGGCGACCTGCCGGCCGGCCGCCGCGCCGCGCTCACGGCCGCTCGATGCAGGCGTAGGCCGAGTGGGCGTGGATCGATTCGAAGTTCTCGACCTCGACCCGGTAGCGGCCGACCCGCTCGTCGGCGTTCAGCCGCAGCGCCACGTCGCGCACCAGGTCCTCGACGAACTTCGGGTTCTCGTAGGCCCGCTCGGTGACCCACTTCTCGTCGGCGCGCTTGAGCATCGGCCAGATCTCGCAGGAGGCGCTGTCCTCGGCGAAGCGCACCAGCTCGGGCCAGGCGATCTCGTCCTTCAGCTCCACCCGCACGGTGACGTGCGAGCGCTGGTTGTGCGCGCCGTAGTCGGAGATCTCCTTCGAGCAGGGGCACAGGCTCTTCACCGGCACCACCGCCTCGGCCCAGACGGCGGTGCCGGCCGGGCCGGACTCGACGATCCAGCGGCCCTGGTACTCGAGCAGGCTCTCGACGCCGGAGACCGGCGCGCGCTTGCGCAGGAAGAAGGGGAAGCGCGCCTCGATCCGGCCGCGCTGCGCGTGCAGCTTGTCGAGCATCGCCGCCATGCGGGCGCGCAGCAGCGGCGCGTCGACGGCCTCGCTGCCGAAGCCGTCGAGCCAGGCCACGAAGCGGCTCATGTGCGTGCCCTTCTGCTCGGCCGGCAGCGCGACGTCCAGGTCCCACTGCGCGACGGTCGGCAGCGCCTCGGTGCCGACGCGCAGCGTCATCGGCCAGCGCACGTCCTTGATGCCCACGCGCTGGATCGCCAGGTGGCGCTCGTCGCGCTCGCTCTGGGTGTCGGGGATGTGCAGGACGTCTTTCAGGTGACTCATGGTGGCAGCAGGCCGCGCGCACGGCGCGGGCCGTCGGGACGGCGGCGCCGGGCGCCGCGGGATCCGGAGGATGACATCAAACGGCGGCGCCTGTCCGCCGAAGAAAATGAATCGCGCGGATCAAGATCTTCAACGTCCGGGCGCCCGCCCCGTTCCGGTCGGGGCCGCGGCGGCGCGCCGGGCCGGCGCCGCCCCGCGTCCCCGGGGCCTTCAGTGGTTGACGGCCGGCCGCACCAGCGGCGCCTCCGCGCTGGCCACCAGCGCCGGCTTGCCGGCGAAACGCTTCAGGATGGACTGCTCGATCCCGCCGGCGTCCAGCCCGCACAGCGCCAGCAGCCGCGCCGGGTCGCCGTGCTCGACGAAGCGGTCGGGCAGGCCCAGCACCAGCGTCGGCAGGCTGCGGCCGGCGGCGGCCAGGGCCTCCAGCACCGCGCTGCCCGCGCCGCCCATCGTGCAGCCCTCCTCGACGGTGACGATCGCGTCATGGGTGTCGGCCAGCTCGAGCACCAGCTCGGTGTCCAGCGGCTTCACGAAGCGCATGTTCGCGACCGTCGCATCCAGCCGCTCGGCCGCGGCGAGCGCCGGGTAGAGCAGCGTCCCGAAGGCCAGGATCGCGATGCGCGGCGCGCCGCGGCCGGCCTCGACACCGCTGCGCCGGCGCAGCTCGCCGCGCCCCCAGGGCAGGGCCTCGAGCACCGGCTGCACGGCCACGCCGGCGCCGGAACCGCGCGGGTAGCGCACGGCCACCGGGTGCTCGCGGCGGAACGCCGTGGTCAACGCGCGGCGGCACTCGTCCTCGTCGGCCGGCGCGAGCACGCCCATCTCGGGAATGCAGCGCAGGTAGGCCAGGTCGTAGGCGCCGGCATGCGTCGCGCCGTCCGCGCCGACCAGGCCGCCGCGGTCGAGCGCGAACACCACCGGCAGGTTCTGCAGCGCGACGTCGTGGATCAGCTGGTCGTAGGCGCGCTGCAGGAAGGTCGAGTAGATCGCCACCACCGGCTTCAGGCCCTCGCAGGCCAGGCCGGCGGCGAAGGTCACCGCGTGCTGCTCGGCGATGCCGACGTCGTGGTAACGGGTGGGGAAGCGGCGCTCGAACTCGACCATGCCCGAGCCCTCGCGCATCGCCGGCGTGATGCCGACCAGGCGCGGATCGGCCTCGGCCATGTCGCACAGCCACTGGCCGAACACCTGCGTGAAGGTCGGCTTGCCCGGCTTGGACGGCGGGAAGCCCTGGGCCGGATCGAACTTGCCGGACGCGGCGTGGTACTTCACCGGGTCGGCCTCGGCCGGGCGGTAGCCGTAGCCCTTCTTGGTCACCACGTGCAGAAACTGCGGGCCCTTCATCTGGCGCAGGTTCTGCAGCGTCGGCACCAGCGCGTCGAGGTCGTGGCCGTCGATCGGGCCGACGTAGTTGAAGCCGAACTCCTCGAAGATCGTGCCGGGGCTGACCATGCCCTTGGCATGCTCCTCCAGCCGCCTGGCCAGCTCGAACAGCGGCGGCGCGTTGCGCAGCACGTTCTTCGCGGTGTCGCGTGCCGCGGCGTAGAACTTGCCGCTCAGCAGCCGCGCCAGGTAGCGGTTCAGCGCGCCCACCGGCGGCGAGATCGACATGTCGTTGTCGTTCAGCACCACGAGCAGGTCGGGCTGGCCGCTGGCATGCGTCATGCCGCCGTTGTTCAGCGCCTCGAAGGCCATGCCGCCGGTCATCGCGCCGTCGCCGATGATCGCCACCGCGCGCCGGTCCTCGCCCTTCAGCCGGGCGGCCAGCGCCATGCCGAGCGCGGCCGAGATCGAGGTCGAGGAATGCGCGGTGCCGAAGGCGTCGTACTCGCTCTCGTCGCGCCGCGGGAAGCCGCTGATGCCGCCGAGCTGGCGGATCGTGCCCATGCGCTCGCGCCGGCCGGTCAGGATCTTGTGCGGGTAGGTCTGGTGGCCGACGTCCCACACCAGGCGGTCGTTCGGTGTGTCGAAGACATGGTGCAGCGCGATCGTCAGCTCGACCGTGCCGAGGTTCGACGAGAAGTGGCCGCCGGTCTGCGCGACGCTGTGCAGCAGGAAGTCGCGCAGCTCGACCGCGAGCTGCTTCAGCTCGGGGCGGCTGAGGCGGCGCACGTCCGCCGGGCTCTCGATGGTGCGCAGCAGGGGATGGTTCATCGTCAGCTGTCTCGTTCGACGACCTTGTCGGCCAGGCGGGCCAGCCAGGTCGTGTCGGCCAGGCCGCTGCGGGCCAGCGCCGCCAGGGCCTGGTCGCGCAGGTCGTGCGCGTGGCGCATCGCCGCCGCCAGCCCCAGCACGCTGACATAGGTCGGCTTGTTGGCGTCGACGTCCTTGCCGGCGGTCTTGCCAAGGGTTTCGGAGGCCTGGGTGACGTCGAGCACGTCGTCGACCACCTGGAAGGCCAGGCCGAGCGCATGGCCATAGGTGGACAGCGCCGAGACCACCGCGGCCGAGGGGGTGCCGCAGGCCGCGCCCATCAGCACGCTGGCCTGCAGCAGCGCGCCGGTCTTGCGCTGGTGCATGTCGCGCAGCGCCGCCTCGTCCAGCGGCTTGCCGACGCTGGCGAGGTCGATCGCCTGGCCGCCGGCCATGCCGGCATGCCCGGCGGCGCGCGCCAGCAGGCCGCACAGCCGCGCCTGCAGCGCCGGCGCGACGCCCTCCTCCGGGGTCAGCACCTCGAAGGCGAGGGCCTGCATCGCGTCGCCGGCGAGCATGGCCTGGGCCTCGCCGTAGCGCACGTGCACGGTCGGCTTGCCGCGGCGCAGCACGTCGTTGTCCATGCAGGGCATGTCGTCGTGCACCAGCGAGTAGGCGTGGATCAGCTCGACGGCGCAGCTCGCGCGCAGCGCCACCTCGTGCGAGCCCTCGACGGCGTGCGCCGCCGCCATCACCAGCAGCGGGCGCAGGCGCTTGCCGCCGTCGAGCACGCCATAGCGCATCGCGTCGCCGAGGCCGGCGGGCGCACCGGCCGGCACCCAGCGGTCGAGCGCGGCCTCGACCGCCTCGAGCTGGGCCTGCACCCAGGCGTCGAAGGCCTGCGCGGCGGGGGGTGTCATGCGACCCATGGCTTCAGTTGGCCGTCCTCGAGCAGCTTCACCTGCTGCTCGACCGCCTCCAGGCGCTGGCGGCACACCGCCAGCAGCTCGGCGCCGCGCCGGTAGGCGTCCAGCAGGCGGTCCAGCGGCAGCTGCCCCCCCTCCATCGCGGCGACGAGCCGCTCCAGTTCGCCCAGCGCGTCCTCGTAGGAGGGCGCGGGCGCGCCGGTGTCGTCGGGGGAGGGGATGCTCGTTGCCATATCGTGGAAAAAGGGATTGTAGTCAGCGCTCCCCACCCCGGTCGCGGCCCATGCGACGGGTGTCACCCGGCGGTTGCGCGCAGGCCACACCCCCCGGCTACAATCCGCGGCCCTTCGCGGCAGCCCCGGTGGAACCGGGCGGCGCGGAGGTCGGTCCACCCGCCACGACGGCGACCGCCCGCCCGGGCGGCCCGGCGGGTGGTGTCGGCCCATCCTTGGGAGCCGGGTGACGTCGCCCGGCCCACCCCAGGGGGCGGCGGTTTGACATGTTTTTTGGAGATCCTGGGGATCATGTCCGACCTGAGCATCAGCCTCGATGCCCTGGAGCGCAGTCGCTCGCAGCTTTCCGTCTCGACCTATTTCGACGCGACCCGCTTCGCGCGCGAGATGGAGCTGATCTTCGAGCCCGCCCCGCGCTACCTCGGCCACGCGCTGGCGGTGCCCGAGGTCGGCGACTACCACACGCTCGCGCAGGAAGGCGAGGGCCGCGCGCTGGTGCGCACGCCGCGCGGCGTGGAGCTGATCTCCAACGTCTGCCGCCACCGCCAGGCGGTGATGCTGCGCGGCCGCGGCAACACCCGCAGCCACGTGGTCTGCCCGCTGCACCGCTGGACCTACGACCTGCACGGCGAGCTGGTGGGCGCGCCGCATTTCCGCGACGACCCCTGCCTGAACCTGCGCAACTACCCCGTGCAGAGCTGGAACGGCCTGGTCTTCGAACGGCGCCCCGGCGGCCGCGACGTGGCCGCGGAGCTGGCACGGCTCGGCCCCGCGGCCGAGCTGGACTTCAGCGGCTTCGTGTTCGACCACGCGAAGGTGCACGAGTGCGACTACAACTGGAAGACCTTCATCGAGGTCTACCTGGAGGACTACCACGTCGGGCCCTTCCACCCCGGCCTGGGCCAGTTCGTCACCTGCGAGGACCTGCGCTGGGAGTTCGGTGCCCAGCACTCGGTGCAGACGGTGGGCACCCACGCGGGGCTCGCCAAGCCCGGCTCCGACACCTACCGGCGCTGGCACGAGCAGCTGCTGCGCTTCCGCTCGGGCGAGCCGCCGAAGCACGGCGCAATCTGGCTGACGCACTACCCGACCACGATGGTCGAGTGGTATCCGCACGTGCTGGTGGTGTCCACGCTGTTCCCGAAGGGCCCGCAGAAGACGCTCAACCTGGTGGAGTTCTTCTACCCGGAGGAGATCGCGGCCTTCGAGCGCGAGTTCGTCGAGGCCGAGCAGGCCGCCTACTGGGAGACCTGCGCCGAGGACGACGAGATCGCGCTGCGCATGGACGCCGGCCGGCGCGCGCTGTACGAGCGCGGCGACGACGAGGTCGGCCCCTACCAGAGCCCGATGGAAGACGGCATGCAGCACTTCCACGAGTGGTACCGCGGGGCGATGGGCGAACCGGTGCGCCGCTGAGGCCGGCCGGCCCGGCGACGGGCCGGCCCCCGCCGACGTCAGAATCGGGGCATGTCCGCCTCCTGGTTGATCGTCGCCGCCACCTTCCTCTTCGCCAGCATGGGCGTGTGCGTCAAGCTCGCGTCCAGCCACTACGGGGCCGGCGAGATCGTCTTCTACCGCGGGCTGACCGGCGTGCTGATGGTGTGGTTCTATACCCGGCGCAGCGGCGGCAGCCTGCGCACCGCGCTGCCGGCCATGCATTTCTGGCGCAGCCTGACCGGGGTGCTCTCGCTGGCGCTGTGGTTCTACGCGATCGGCCACCTGCCGCTGGCCACCGCGATGACCCTGAACTACATGTCCTCGGTGTGGATGGCGCTGTTCCTGCTCGGCGGAGCGGTGCTGCTGGGCGCCTCGCGGGTCGACTACCGGCTGGTCGCCACGGTGCTCGCGGGCTTCGCGGGTGTCGCGATGATCCTGCGGCCGACGATCGAGCAGGACCAGCTCTGGCACGGCGTGATCGGCCTGCTGTCGGGGATGCTGGCGGCGATGGCCTACCTGCAGGTGACGGCGCTCGGCCGCGCCGGCGAGCCGGACCACCGCGTCGTCTTCTACTTCTCGCTGGCCGGCGCGGTGGCCGGCGGCGCCTCGATGCTGTGGACCGGCGCCAGCCCGCACGACCTGCGCGGCCTGCTGCTGCTGGTGGCCGTCGGCGTGCTGGCGACGACCGCGCAGATGCTGATGACGCGCGCCTACCGCACCGGCCGCGTGCTGGTGAACGCCAGCCTGCAGTACCTCGGCATCGCCTGGGCCTTCGTCTACGGCGTGCTGCTGTTCGACGACCCGGTGACGGCGCTGGCGCTGGGCGGCATGCTGCTGATCGTCGGCGCCGGCCTGGCGGCCACGCTGCTGCGGCAGGAGGTCGCGACGAACAACCAGCACACCTCCGAATCCTGAAGGATCCCCGATGACCGATGCCTCCCCGTCCACCGCCGCGGCGCCCTGGCCCGCCGGCACGCTGATCGATGCGGCGACCCTGGCCGACCGGCTGCGCGCGTCCCCGCCGCCGGTGGTGCTCGATGCGAGCTTCGACCTCGCCGACCCCGGCGCCGGCGCGCGCCAGCACGCCGGCGGCCACGTGCCGGGCGCGCTCCACGCCCACCTGGAGCAGGACCTGTCCGGGCCGAAGCACGGCCCCGACGGCCGCTTCCGCGGCCGCCACCCGCTGCCCGCACGGGCCGAGTGGGCCGCCACCGTCGGCCGCTGGGGCATCGGGCCCGGGCGCGCGGTGGTGGTGCTGGACCGCCAGGGCGGGATGATGGCCGCCCGCGCCTGGTGGCTGCTGCGCTGGCTCGGCCACACCGAGGTGCAGGTGCTGGACGGCGGCATGGCGGCCTGGGAGGCCGCGGGGGGCGCGCTCGAGACCGGCTCGGTTGCCGCGCCCGCTGCGGCCGCGCCCTACCCGGCCCTCGACGCCGAGGCCGCCAACCGCCTCGCGCCGACCATCGACGCCGCCGGCGTGCTGGCCGAACTCGGCCGCGTGCCGCTGTTCGATGCCCGCGCGCCCGAGCGCTACCGCGGCGAGGTCGAACCGCTGGATGCCTGCGCCGGCCACATCCCGGGCGCGCGCAACCGGCCGTTCAAGGACAACCTGCAGGCCGACGGCCGCTTCAAGCCGCCGTCGCAGCTGCGCGCGGAGTTCGATGCGCTGGTCGGCACGCACGACCCGGCGACCGTGATCCAGCAGTGCGGCTCCGGCGTCACCGCCTGCCACAACCTGCTGGCGATGGCCGCGGCCGGCCTGGCTGGCGGACGGCTCTATCCCGGCTCGTGGAGCGAGTGGTCGGCCGATCCGGCGCGGCCGGTGGCGCGCGGCTGAGCGCCGCGCCGGCGCCGGCCCGGGCGCGGCCGCGCACCGCCGCGGGAATCCCCGGGGCCCGGGCCGTGGAACCCGACCCCGCGCCACTTGATCCAGCACAAGGGCGCCCGCCCCGCGCCGGGCGCACACTGGCTGCACGCGCCGGGGCCGTCCCCCGGCCCCCGGAGCCGCCCCTTTCGCGCGGCGCAGACAGGAGCCCGACATGTTCCAACGCATCCTCGTCCCGACCGACGGCTCGGAGATCACCGCGAAGGCGGTGCGCATGGCCGTCGAGCTGGCCCGCACCCACGGCGCCGAGATCCACGCGATCAGCGTGAAGGAGCCCTTCCCTTACAGCGCGATCTCGGAGATGCAGCCGACGCCGCCGCAGCAGTTCCTCGACGCCCAGGAGCGCCTCGCCACGCAGCGCGTGAAGGCGGTCGCTGCCGCCTGCGAGGCCGCCGGCGTGCGCTGCGAGGCCGTGACCGTCGAGGCGGTGCACGCCTGGGAGGCGGTGATCGACCACGCGAAAACCGCGCGCTGCGATCTGGTCGTGATGGCCTCGCACGGGCGGCGCGGCGTCAGCGCGCTGCTGCTCGGCAGCGAGACCCAGAAGGTGCTGACGCACTCCACCATCCCGGTGCTGGTGGTGCGCTGAGCCCCGGGCCCGGCGCGGCACCGCGCCGGGCTCATGGTCTTCCCTTATCCTTCGGGCGGTGAGTTCCGCCCCGCCGTCACTCGGCAAATACGACCTCGTCCGCGCCCTGGGAGAGGGTGCGATGGGGACGGTCTACGAGGCGGTCGACCGCGTCATCGAACGCACCGTCGCGATCAAGACCATCCGCAAGGCCGACCTCGACCCGGAGGACGCGGCGGAGTACGCACGCCGCTTCCTGACCGAGGCGCGCGCGGCAGGCAAGCTCAACCACCCGCACATCGTCGGCCTCTACGACTATGGCGAGGCCGACGGCCTGGCCTACATCGTGATGGAACTGGTGCAGGGCCGCGAGCTGCAGCACTGGTTCGACGCGCTGCATCCCTTCACGCCGGCCGACACGCTGCGCCTGATGGGCCAGCTGCTGGACGCGCTCGGCTACTCGCACCAGCGCGGCGTGGTGCACCGCGACGTCAAGCCGGCCAACATCTTCGTCACCGACGAGGGCGTGCTGAAGCTGGGCGACTTCGGCATCGCGCGCATCGAGTCCTCGCAGCGCACGCGGGTCGGCGCGGTGCTCGGCACGCCGACCCACATGGCGCCGGAGCAGGTGCGCGGCGAGCGCGCCGATGCGCGCAGCGACCTGTACGCGGCCGGCGTGGTGCTGTTCCAGTTCCTGACCGGCGTGCGGCCCTTCCAGGGCACGATGCTCGCGGTGGCGATGAAAGTGGTCAGCGAGCCGCCGCCGCGCGCCTCCTCGCTGCGGCCGGACGTCGGCCCGGCGATGGATGCGGTGGTCGCGCGGGCGCTCGCGAAGGACCCGGCGGAGCGCTACCAGAGCGCGGCCGAGTTCTGGCAGGCGCTGCTCGAGGCCAGCGGCCTGGGCGCGCCGGCCGGGCCGGCCGAGACGACCGGGCGCTTCGGGCCCAGCGCCTTCGCGCCCAGCGGCTTCGCGCCCGGCGGCTACTCGCCCAGCGTCTTCGGGGCCGGCCCCTTCGGCGAGGGCACCGGGCTGCGCGGCAGCAGCCCCGGGACCGGGGTGCGCGGCACCGGTCCGGGAACCGGGTGGCGTGAGACGGGTCCGGCGTCTGGAGCGCCGTCCGGCCCGGCCGCGGGCCCCGTGCCCGTACCGCCACCGGCCCTGCCGCCCCCGCCCCCGCCTTCGGTGCCGGTGCCCCCGCCGCCGCAGCCCCTGCCGGCGCCGGCCGCGCCCGACTACGAGGCCCCGGGCGTCACGGTCCCGGCGCCGCCGCCGGCCGCACGAACCGCCGCCGGCGTGCGGCCGGCGACCCAGCCGCCCGGTCCTGCGGCGCCGCCCGGCGCGGACCACGGCGCGGGGCGCCGGGCCGCGGCGCCCGTGCCGGCGGCTGCCGCGGCGGCGCCCGCGGGCCGGACGGCGACGGGGGCCTTGCCGCCACCGTCGCCAACGCATCCGCCGGAGGCGCGCACGCGTGCCCCGGCCGGGCGCGCCGGGCCCTCACCGGACGCCGGGAAGCAGGCTGCGGTGGCCCCCGCCGCACCGGCCCGCCGTCCCCTGCTGGCCGCGGCCGGACTCGCGCTCGCTGCCGCAGTGGCCGCCGGCGGCGGGCTGCTCTGGATGCGACGCCGCGCCGGCGGCGCCGACCCCGTGGCGGCGCCGCCGCCGGCGGGGCCGGCCCCTGCCGCGTCCGCGCCGGCGAGCAGCGCGGCGCGGGGCGACGACGGCACGCAGACCGGCGCACCCGACCCCGGCGGCGCCGGCGCGGCGGCCTCGGCGCCGCCACCCGCCCCGGCCGGGCCGGCCCCGGCGCCCGCGCCGGCGCGCACCGCGCCGCCGGAGCGCCGTCCCGCGCCACCGCGTCGCGCCGAGGCCCCTGCCCCGGCCCCCGCCGCGGAACGGCGCGAACCCGCGGTCCGCCCGGGCGGCCACAACGGCCTGCCGCCGAGGTGCAGTGATATTCTCCAGAAGGCATCGCTGGAGCCGCTGTCCCCCGAGGAAACCGCCTACCTGAAGCGGGAGTGCCAATGAACCCGACCGTCCGCCCGCGCCAGGGCCTTGCCGCCGCCCTCGCGCCCGCCCGGGCCCTGCTGACGGGCGTGCTGCTGGCTGCGCTGCTGCTGGCGCTGGCTGCCTGCGTCACCCAGCCGCAGGCCACCGCGCTGACCCAGGACCTGCCCTTCGACGAGGCCATTGCGCAGGCCACCGATGGCCTGGTCGGGCAGACGCAGAAGCTGCCCGCCTTCCTGACCAAGGTCGAGTCCAAGCTGGCGCGGCGCGGCGTCGTGCTGGACCCGATGCTGGACGCCGGCAGCGGCCAGCAGACGCAGGCCACGGTGCAGCTGCAGCGCCGCGTCACCGAGCGCCTGGCCAGCCGCCACGAGCAGCTCGAGGTGCTGCCCTTCCAGGCCGCGAACCTGGCCCGGGCCCAGTACCTGCTGACCGGCACGATGACGCGCCAGGCCGCGGCCGACCGCCGGCGCGCGGTGTTCGTGATCCAGCTCGCGCTGACCGAGCTGAAGACGGGGCAGGTCGTGGCGCAGGCTTCGGCGCGCGCCCGCGACGAGGGCCTGGACGCGACCCCGCTGCGCTACTACCTCGACAGCCCGGTGCTGGTGAAGGACGCGGTGGTCGAAGGCTACGTGCGCACGACGGCCACCGCGCCGGGCCAGCGCGGCGACCCGGTCTACCTCGAGCGCATCGCCACCGCCACGCTGATCAACGACGCGACCGAGCTCTACAACGCCGAGCGCTACCAGGAAGCGCTCGGCCAGTACCGCAGCGCCCTCGCGACGCCCGCCGGCGAGCAGCTGCGCGTGCTCAACGGCATCTACCTCAGCAACTGGAAGCTCGGGCGCATGGCCGAGGCCGAGCAGGCCTTCGGCAAGGTGGTCGCGCTCGGCATTGCGTACCAGCAGCTCGGCGTCAAGTTCCTGTTCAACCCGAACAGCACCGACTTCTGGTCCGACCCGAAGATCAGCGGCGCCTACGGCATGTGGCTGCGCCAGATCGCGCGCGAGAGCGTCTCGGCGCGGGTCTGCATGGACGTCGTCGGCCACACCAGCCGCTCCGGCAGCGAGGAGTTCAACGACCAGCTCTCGCTGCGCCGCGCCGCCTACGTGAAACAGCGCCTCGCCAGCGAATCCGCCGACCTCGCCGCCCGCACCCGCGCCCTCGGCAAAGGCTTCCGCGAGAACATCGTCGGCAGCGGCAGCGACAACGCCGCCGACGCCCTCGACCGCCGCGTCGAGTTCAAGATCACCCCCTGCCCCACCTGACCCCAGCCACCGCCAGGCCCCGAAGTCCCCCCGCAACGGACCAGCAGCCAAGCCCCAAGGCCCGCTGCTGCCGAGAGCACCGCCCCCACGCCCCACCGACCCAAGAAGAGAGCGCGCAGCGCGACCGACCGATCCAGCCACGCCCAAGGGACGGCTCCGCCGGCCCGATGGGCGGCGCCCCTCGGGGGCAGGAGCGAAGCGACTGGGGGGCCCCATCCAGCCACGCCCAAGGGACGGCTCCGCCGGCCCGATGGGTGGCGCCCCTCGGGGGCAGGAGCGAAGCGACTGGGGGGCCCACCCAACCGGACGGCTCCGCCGGCCCGATGGGTGGCGCCCCTCGGGGGCAGGAGCGAAGCGACTGGGGGGCTAACGGGTCATCCAGGCGAGACAACGCTTCCAGCCATCCTCCGCCGCCTCCTTGCGGTAGCTCGGCCGGTAGTCGGCATGGAAGGCGTGCGGCGCGTCCGGGTAGACCACGAACTCGGAGCGCCGGGCCGCGGGGCTGCCGGCCGCCAGCGCCTTCTTCATGGCCTCGACGGTGTCGAGCGGGATGCCGGTGTCGGCGCCGCCGTAGAGCCCGAGCACCGGGGCCTTCAGCTCGCCGGCCAGGTCCACCGGGTGCTTCGGCGTCAGCGGCGTCGACGCGCCGACCAGGCGACCATACCAGGCCACGCCGGCCTTCACCGCCGGGTTGTGCGCCGCATACAGCCAGGTGATGCGCCCGCCCCAGCAGAAGCCCGTGATCCCCAGGCGCTTGCCATCGCCGCCGTTCGCGTTCGCCCAGGCCACGGTGGCGTCGAGGTCGCCCATCACCTGGGCATCGGGCACCTTGCTGATGACCTCGGCGATCAGCTTGGCCATCTCGCCATAGGACTGCGCATCGCCCTGGCGCACGAACAGCTCGGGCGCGATCGCCAGGTAGCCCTGCTTCGCGAAGCGGCGCGCCACGTCGGCGATGTGCTCGTGCACGCCGAAGATCTCGGAGATCACCAGCACCACCGGCAGCTGGGTGCGGCCCTCGGGAGCGGCCCGGTACGCGGGCATCTTGAAGTCGCCGACCGGGATCGTGACCTCCCCGGTCACGAGGCCGGCCGCATCGGTGCGCACGGTCTGCGCGCCGACCGGCAGCACCGCCGCGGCGAAGCCGCTGCCGACGGTGGTGCGGACGAAGTCGCGCCGGTTGAACGGGCGCGTCGGGGTCAGGCTGTCCAGGTCGGAACGAAGCATGGGGTCTCCTGTGGAACGGCGGGGGCCGCGGTCTCGGCGGGGTGCGGGTCGGGCCCGGCACCGGGCGGAACACCCGTCGCGCATGGCGGCGCGCGGCAGGCCGCGGCATTCTAGGAAGGACGGCCCGCGGCCGCTTTGCATCGACAATGCCCCCATGCCGACGACGCCCAAGGCCGCCCCCGCCCTGCCCCTGCCGACCGGACCGCTGGCGGCGATCGACATGGGCTCGAACAGCTTCCGCCTCGAGATCGCGCAGCTGCAGCAGGGCCGCTACCGCCGCATCGACTACCTGAAGGAGACGGTGCGCCTGGGCGCCGGCCTGGACGCCGATGGCATGCTGACGGAGGAGGCGGCCGAGCGCGGCCTGGCCTGCCTGGCGCGCTTCGCGCAGCGCCTGGAGGGCTTCGTGCCGGGCCAGGTGCGCGCGGTCGCCACGCAGACGCTGCGCGAGGCGCGCAACCGCGACGCCTTCCTGCGCCGCGCCGAGCCGGTGCTGGGCCAGCCGATCGAGGTGATCTCCGGCCGCGAGGAGGCCCGGCTGATCTACGCCGGTGTGGCGCGGCTGCAGCCCTCGCACCGGCCGCGCCTGGTGATCGACATCGGCGGGCGCTCGACCGAGATGATCCTCGGCCTCGGGCGCCAGCCGCAGCGGGCGGAGTCCTTCCGCGTCGGCAGCGTCGGCCTGTCGCTGCGCTACTTCGCCGACGGGCGCTACAGCGAGGCCGCCTTCCGGGCCGCGCAGGTGGCCGCCGGCGCCGAGCTGGAGGAAGCGCTGGAGCCCTTCGCCGCCCGGCACTGGCAGGAGGCGCTCGGCTCGTCCGGCACCGTCGGCGCGGTGTCCCAGCTGCTGCAGGCGAACGGCGTCAGCGACGGCACGATCACGCCCGAGGGCCTGCGCTGGCTGATGCAGCAGTGCCTGCGCGCCGGCCACGTCGACCGGCTGGCGCTGGCCGGCCTGAAGGAGGACCGGCGCGCGGTGATCGCCGGCGGCCTCGCGATCCTCTACACGCTGGCGACCCACTTCGGCATCGAGGCGCTGCAGCCGGCGCGCGGCGCGCTGCGCCAGGGCGTGGTGTTCGACCTCGCCGAGCGGCTCGAGGATGCCGCGGGCGGCGGGCACGACGAGTGGCCGCTGGACATGCGTGCCCATTCGGTGCGCCTGCTGCAGCAGCGCTTCCAGGTGGACGTGCCGCAGGCCGCGCGCGTCGCCACGCTCGCGCTGGCGCTGTACGACGCGGTGGCGCCGCTGCCCGGCACGCCCGGCGAGGAGGCGATCGAGGCGCGGCGCGACCTGCAGTGGGCTGCCGAGCTGCACGAGGTCGGCATGATGGTCTCGCACCACGACCACCACCGCCACAGCGCCTACATCGTGGCCCACGTGGATGCGGCCGGCTTCTCGCAGTCGCAGCAGCGCCGCCTCGGCGAGCTGCTGCTGGCCCAGCGCGGCGGGCTGCGCAAGGTGGAGGCGGCGCTGGCGCGGCCCGAGTTCGCGTGGCAGGCGCTGTGCCTGCGCCTGGCGATCATCGCCTGCCACGCGCGCACCGGCGTGGATGCCGAGGCCCTGCGGCTGCGGCGCCAGGGCGCGCAGGCGCAGCTGCGGGTGGCCGACGCGTGGGCCCAGGCCCACCCGCGCACCCTGTTCCTGCTGCAGGAAGAAGCCGGCGCCTGGGCGCGCGGCGCGGCGCTGCGCCTGGTCATCAAGATGTGACGAAATCGACACGCGCGTGACCGGATGCGCACGCCGGGCCCGCGCAACCCCCGGAGATCCGGGGAATCGCGTCGTCCGGGGCTTGTTCGGGCCTGCCAACCCGACTATGGTCGTGCACCCCCTGCCGCCGCGGCCTTGCCGGGCCGCGCGCGCCTGCCCGAAGAACGACGTCCGAGCCGCCAGGAGCCTCGATGACCCGCCCGCCCTCGCGTGCACCCCGCCGTGTGCCGCGCACGTTCACGGCCGCCGTGCTGCCGCTGCTGTTCACCTCGCTGCCGGGCATCGCGCAGTCGCCGACCGGCCCGGCCGAGGCCCCGCCCGCGGCCCCGGTCACCCGCGCCTCGGGCAGCGTCGAACCGGCGCCGGCAGCCCGGCTGCGCGTCCAGCGCTACGAGGTCAGCGGCAACACCCTGTTGCCGCCCGCCACGATCGACGCGGCGCTGGCCCCCTACCTCGGCGAGCGGAGCCTGGACGAACTGCAGGCGGCCGCGCGCGCGGTGCAGGCGCTGTACCGCGACGCCGGCTACGGCGCGGTGATCGCCTTCCTGCCGGAACAACGCCCGGCCGACGGCCGCGTCGCGATCACGGTGGTCGAGGGTCGGCTGTCGCGGGTCGACTGGGTCGGGGCCGCGCAGTTCGACGAAGCCAACCTGCGGGCCACGCTGCCGGCGCTGGTGCTGGGCCAGACCCCGCGGGTGCGCGAGGTCGACGCCCAGATCCAGCTCGCCAACGAGAACCCCGCGAAGACGGTCGAGGTGCTGCTGCAGCCGGGCGCGCGCCCGGGCGAGGTGGCGGCGCGCGTGCAGGTGCGCGAGCAGCCGGTGCGCCAGGCCAGCGTCGGCCTGGACAACAGCGGCGGCCCCGGCACCCGCTGGCGCGCCAACCTCGGCTGGCGCGACGCCAACCTGCTCGGCCGCGACGAGGTGCTGCAGCTGCAGCTGCAGCTCGCGCCCGAGAAGCTGGACTCGGTGACGGTGCTGAGCGCCAGCCTGCGCCTGCCCTTCTATGCCCAGGGCCTGGCGCTGGACGCCTACGCCGCCTATTCCGACGTCGACGGCGGCACCACCGCCACCGCGGCCGGCCCGCTGCAGTTCTCCGGCAAGGGCCGCATCGCCGGCCTGCGGCTGAGCAAGTTCCTGCCCCGCCTCGGCGAGGTCGACCAGCGCCTGGTGCTGGGCCTGGACCGCCGGGACTACCTGAACAACTGCGCCATCCTCGGCCTCGCGCCGGGCGCCTGCGGCAGTGCCGGCGAGAGCGTCTCGGTGCAGCCGATCGGGCTGGAGTACCTGCTGCAGCAGGGCGGGCCGCGGCCCTGGAGCGCGAGCCTGGGCGTGCAGCACAACCTGAAGCTCGGCGGCGGCCTGGCCGATGCGGCACGCTTCGAGGCCGTGCGCCCCGGCGCGAAGCCGCGCTACACGCTGCTGCGCGTCGGCCTGTTCGGCGGCGCGAGCGTCGACGAGACCTGGCAGGCCCAGGCGCGGCTGCTCGGCCAGTGGACCCGCGACGCGCTGGTGCCGGGTGAGCAGTTCGGCGTCGGCGGCGGCTCGTCGGTGCGCGGCTACGAGGAACGCGAGCTGACCGGCGACCGGGGCGCGAATGCGTCCTTCGAGCTCTGGAGCCCGCCGATCCCGCACGACTGGGGCCGCGGCCCCGGCGCCGGCCAGCTGCGGCTGGCGGCCTTCGCCGACATCGGCTGGGTGCAGAACCGGCGCGAGCTGCCGTGCCGGGGCACCGCCAGCGAATGCAGCATCGCCGCCGCGGGCCTCGGCCTGCGCTACGCCGCCGGGCCGCTGCAGGCCCGCTTCGACGTGGCCCATGCCATGAAGGACGGCAACCGCACCGGGCGGGGCGACACGCGCGCCCACGTGTCGGTGAGCTACAGCTTCTGAGATCGCCATGACCCACGATCGCCTCTCCCGCCCCGCGCGCCGACCGGCGCCGGCCCTCCGCTGCGTGCGCCCGCGTCCGGCGCTGCGCCCGCTGGCCCTGGCGCTGGCGGCCGGCTCGCTGCTGTCGCTGTGGCCGGCCACCGGGCCGCGCGCCCAGGCGGTGCCGCCGCCGACGCTGCCGAACGGCCTCACCGTGGTCAACGGCCAGGTCAAGGCCGTCACCAACGGCAAGCAGCTGACGATCACCAACTCCTCCGGCAGCATCCTCAACTGGCAGAGCTTCTCGATCGGCCAGGGCCACGGCGTCACCTTCGTGCAGCCGGACGCCTCGAGCCAGGTGCTGAACCGGGTGCTCGGCAACGACCCGTCGCAGATCCTCGGCAGCCTGAGCAGCAACGGACGGGTCTGGCTGCTGAACCCGAACGGCGTGCTGTTCGGCCAGAATGCCCGCATCGACGTCGCCGGCCTGGTCACCTCGACGCTGCGGCTGAACGACGTCGACTGGCTGAAGGGCCAGGCCAGCGGCCTGTACGCACTGGCCGGCGACAGCGCGGCGACCATCGTCAACCAGGGCGAGCTGCGCAGCAGCTTCGGCGGCCGGATCGCGCTGGTGGCCGACAGCGTGCGCAACGAGGGCCTCGTCGATGCCCCGGGCGGCCAGGTGCTGCTGGCCGCCGGCCGCAGCGTCGAGCTGATCGACACCGGCACGCCGAACCTGCGGCTGAAGGTGGAGGCGCCCGCCGGCGAGGCGCTGAACCTCGGCACGCTGCAGGCCGCGGGCGGCCGCATCGACGTGCACGCGGCGGTGATCAACCAGCAGGGCGTGGTGCGCGCG
Organism: Pseudideonella sakaiensis; assembly: GCF_001293525.1. GTDB lineage: Bacteria > Pseudomonadota > Gammaproteobacteria > Burkholderiales > Burkholderiaceae_C > Ideonella_A > Ideonella_A sakaiensis. The sequence goes on from NZ_BBYR01000031.1 coordinate 25,180, forward strand.
GATGCGCTCGGCACCAATGCCGCCGGCGAGGTCGTGCTGAGCGCCCGCCACGGCGCGACCTTGGGCGAGGCCAGCCTGACCAGCGCTTCCGGCGGCAGCGGCGGCCGCATCACGGTGGACGGCGGCGCCGACGGCACGACGCTGGTGCACGGCCGCGTGGCCGCCACCGGCGACGCCGGCCGCGGCGGCGACGTGGCGCTGCTCGGCGCGCGCGTCGGCCTCGGCGACACGGCGCGCGTCGACGCCTCCGGCGCCAGCGGCGGCGGCACGGTGCACGTCGGCGGCGGCGAGCGCGGCGCCGACCCGGCGCTGCGCAACGCCGAGTCCGTCTACGTGGGCAGCGGCGCGGTCCTTTCCGCCGACGCCGGCGGCCAGGGCGACGGCGGCCGGATCGTGCTGTACGGCCGCGACACCCTGCGCGCCTACGGCAGCCTCAGCGCCCGCGGCGGCGCGGCCGGCGGCAACGGCGGCTTCATCGAGACCTCGGGCGGCTGGATCGACGTGCGGCCGGCGCGCCTGGACACCGCGGCCGTGGCTGGCCTCGCCGGCACCTGGCTGATCGACCCCTACGACATCGTCATCACCGACAAGGCCGGCACGCCCGGCGGCAGCGGCTACGACACGACGCCGGGCCTGACCTTCACCAGCAGCAGCAGCGGCGCCGTCATCGAGACCGGCCGGATCACCGACGCCCTCAACGCCGGCAACAACGTCGTCATCGCCACCGGCGCCGGCGGCGAGGAAGCGGGCAACATCACGGCCACCGGCATCAACCTGATCGCCGCGCCGTCGAGCGCCGTCAGCCTCAGCCTGCAGGCGCACGGCAGCATCTTCATCACCCGCTCGGTGATCGAGACCACGGCGGCACCGATGTCGGTGGACCTGCAGGCCTCGCTTGGCGGCAACGGCCAGGTCTCGGTGTCGAACACCTCGATCCTCACCGGCGGCGGCAGCTTCCGGGCGTCGGCGACGGCCTCGGACGCGGCCGGCGGCGTGTCGAGCTATGCAATCAGCATCGCCGACCGCACGCTGATCGACACCGGCACCGGCGCGCTGACGCTCGACGGCAGCCTGTCGACCTTCTATTACGGGCGGGCCATCGAGCTGAGCAACAGCAGCCTGTTCGGCGGCGCCGTGGACCTGCGGGGCTCGGCGACCGGCCTGCAGGTCTCCGAGGCCAGCCCGGTGCGCGGCGTGTCCGTCAACGGCGGCAACGTGCAGGGCGCGGACGTGACGATCCGCGGCCTGGCCGACGGCATCTTCGGCTCGACCGGCGTGGAGGCCTACTCGTCGAGCTTCGGCGCCAGCAACACGCTGTCGATCGACGGCACCGGCACCGGCGTCGGGGTCGCGCTGTACTACAGCAATGCCTCGGTGCGCCCGCCGTCCGGGGGCCTCGAGCTGATGGCGAAGGCCACCCCGCTGGCCGCTGGCGATCCGGCCGCGCTGAGCATCACCGGCACCAGCACCTGGAGCGACCTGACCACCCCGGTGTTCGGCAACTACGGCGTGACGATCAGCGGCCAGTACGGCGGCTCGCTGGTCGCCACCAACGGCGCGACGATCTCGGTGGTCGGCAGCAACGGCGGCGGCGGCACGCCGGCGCTCTCGCTGAGCGACGGCCTGCTGATCGACGGCTCGACCGGCGGCAACGCCGTGCTGCGCGGCAATGGCTCGGCCCAGCTGAACGTCACCGCCCACATCGGCGGCAGCCTGCAGGTGCTGAGCGACGACCTGCGCCTGGACAGCGGGACTTCGCTGCGCTCCGACGCGGCGGGCGACGCGATCGTGATCGGCGGCAGCAGCGGCCCGAACGGGCTGAGCTTCGTCAACGGCGCCGGCGCCGGCGCGCTGTCGACGCCGAACGGGCGCTGGCTGATCTACGGGCAGAACGTCGCGTCGATCGACGCGGGCGGCCTGGCCTACGACTTCAAGCAGTACGACGCGCGGCTCGGCGAAGCCAATGCGCTCACCCCGGCCAGCGGCAACGGCCTGATGTACGCCGAGGCGCCGGTCGTCACGCTGACGGCCAACCCCGTCACAAAGACCTACGACGGCAACACCGCGACCGGCCCGCTGAGCGGCGTCGCGGTCAGCGGCCAGCGTGACAACGACGTGGCCGCCGTCGGCGCGGTCAGCGGCGTGTTCGACACCAAGGACGCCGGCACCGGCAAGGAGGTGATCGTCACGCCGACCACGGTCGGCTTCACCGACACCGCCGGCAAGCCGGTGCTCGGCTATGCCGTCAGCAGCACCCTGACCGGGACCATCACGCCGAAGGCGGTCACCTACGCCGGCCTCGCCGCCGCCGACAAGGTCTACGACGGCAACCGCACGGCCAGCGTCAGCGCCGGGCCGCTCACCGGCCTGGTCGGCAGCGAAAGCCTCACGCTGTCGCTCAGCGGCCAGTTCGACACCAAGGACGCCGGCACCGGCAAGACGGTGAGCGTCGGCGCGACGCTCGGCAACGGCAGCGGCGGCGGCCTCGCCAGCAACTACGTGCTGGCGCCGACGACGCCCACCACGACCACCGCCGCGATCACGCCGAAGCTGATCACCGTCGGCGTCACCGCGTCCGACAAGACCTACGACGGCGGCACCGCGACCAGCGTCACGCTCGGCGGCGGCGACGGGCCGGTGGCCGGCGAGACGATCGGCATCGGCGCGGTCGGGCGCTTCGACACCAAGGACGTCGGCAGCGGCAAGACCGTCACCGTGGACCTGTCGCTGGCGGACGGTACCGGGCCGAACGCGGGCCTCGCCAGCAACTACCGCATCGCGCCGACCGTGACCACGCAGGCCGCGATCACGCCGCGCGCGCTGACGGTCACGGCCGACGACGCGAGCAAGGTCTACGGCACCACCCTCACCTTCGCCGGCACCGAGTTCACCAGCAGCGGCCTGGTCGAGGGCGAGCGCATCGACCGCGTCACGCTGACCAGCGCCGGTGCCGCGCCCACCGCCTCCGTCGCCGGCGGCCCCT
>NZ_BBYR01000032.1 GCF_001293525.1 Pseudideonella sakaiensis
CGCAAGATCGCCGAGATCATCGGCGTGATCGACGGCATCGCCTTCCAGACCAACATCCTGGCGCTGAATGCCGCGGTCGAGGCGGCGCGCGCCGGCGAGGCCGGCCGCGGCTTCGCGGTGGTCGCGCAGGAGGTCGGCGCGCTGGCGCAGCGCAGCTCCACGGCGGCGCGCGAGATCAAGCTGCTGATTGACGACTCCACGCAGAAGGTCGAGGCCGGCTCGCGCCTGGTCGAGCAGGTCGCGGCGACGATGCGCGAGAGCGTGGACGGCGTGGAGCGGGTGCGCCAGCTGGTCGGCGAGATCGCCGACGTCGGCCAGTCGCAGAGCGACGGCATCGGCCAGGTGCAGCAGGCGCTGGCGCAGCTGGACACGATGACGCAGCAGAACGCCGCGCTGGTCGAACAGCTCGCCGCGGCCGCGCAGTCGCTGCAGGGCCAGTCGGTGCGGCTGCGCGAGGCGGTCGCGGTGTTCCGGGTGCAGGCCGGCTGACGACGGCGGCGCCGCCGCGCCGCCTCAGCGCCCGGCGGCCAGCGTCACCCGCAGCTCGACCGTGCGCCCGTCGCGCCGCACCCCGAGGCGCACGCTGTCGCCGACGGCGTGGTCGTCCAGCCGGCCCAGCCACTGGCCGACGCTGCGCACCGGCCGCCCTTCCAGCGAGACGATCACGTCGCCCGGCTGCAGCCGGCCGTCGCGGTCGCGGCCCATGCCGCGCAGCCCGGCGCGCGCGGCCGGCGAGTCGGGCCGCACCTGCAGCACGTGCACGCCCTCGACCTGCAGCGACGCGGACAGGCGCTCGTTCCAGGCCTCGTCCAGCTCGATGCCGATGTCCGGCCGCTGGTAGCGGCCGAGCCGGATCAGCTGCGGCACGACGCGGTTCACGGTGTCCACCGGCACCGCGAAGCCGATGCCGGCGGAGGCGCCGCTCGGGCTGTAGATCGCGGTGTTGATGCCGATCAGGCGGCCGGCCGAGTCGAGCAGCGGGCCGCCGGAGTTGCCGGGGTTGATCGCCGCGTCGGTCTGGATCAGGTGCTCGATCGTCGCGCCGCTGTCGTTCGGCAGCGAGCGGTCGAGCGCGGAGACGATGCCGGTGGTCAGCGTCCAGTCCAGGCCGAAGGGGTTGCCGATCGCATAGACGCGCTGGCCGACGCGCAGGTCGCGGCTGGTGCCCAGCGGCACCGGTGGCGGGCGCCTGAAGTCGCTGGCGGTGCCGATGCGCAGCACCGCCAGGTCGTGCATCGGGCTGCTGCCCACCAGCGTGGCCGGCAGGTCGCGGCCGTCGGCCAGCCGCACCGTCGCCTCGGCCGCGCCCTGGATCACGTGGTGGTTGGTGACGATGTGCCCGTCCTCGTCCCAGAAGAAGCCCGAGCCGGTGCCGCGCGGCACCGAGTAGACGTTGCGGGTCCAGAAGTCGCGCACCCGCTCGCGGGTGGTGATGAAGACGACGGAGTCGCGCGAGCGCTCGAACAGCGCGATGGTCTGGCGTTCGTCGGCCCCGAGTTCGCCGCGCGGCACGACCGGGCGCGGGCCGGCCGCGGCCTGCGCGCTGGCGAGCGTGTCCGGCCAGTCGCGCGTCCAGCCGGCCAGGCCGGCGGCGAGGCTGCCCAGCGCCAGCACGAGCAGCGCGGCCGGCAGCAGCGCGCGGCGGCGCAGTGCGGCCCTCATGCGCCGCTCCCCGGCCTGGCGGTGGACGGCTGAGCGGCCGGCCTCATGCGGTGGCCTCCGCCGCGGCCCGCGGGTCGAAGCCGTCGGCGTCCGCGGCGCGCGCCATCTCGGCATAGGCCGCGCGCGCCGCGGCGCTGTCCGCCGGCGGCAGCACGAGGCGCAGCGTGAGCACCAGGTCGCCCGCCGGCTCGCCCGGCAGCCCGCGGCCGCGCACGGTCAGCGTGCGCCCGGCGGTCGCGCCGGCCGGCACCCGCACCTTCAGCCGCCGCCCGTCCGGCAGCGCCAGCGGCACCACGGCGCCCAGGGCCGCCTCCCAGGGGGCGACGTCGAGCCCGCCGTGCAGGTCGCGCCCCGCCACGCGCCAGTGCGGGTGCGGCTGCAGGCGCACCACGAGGTGCAGGTCGCGCGGCTGGCCGTCCGGCCCGGGCAGGCCCTGCCCGGCCAGCCGGATGCGCTGGCCGTCGCGCACGCCCGGCGGGATGCGCACGTCCAGCGTGCGCTCGACCGTGCGCAGCCGGCCCTGGCGGTCGCGCTGCGGCAGCTGCAGGCTCACCCGGCTGGTGCGGCCCTGCAGCGCGTCGGCCAGGTCCAGCGGCAGCTCGGCCTCGGTCGGCGCGTCGGCCCCGGGCACCGGCCCGCCGGCGGCCGCGCCGAAGCCGGCCGCGTCGGCGTGGCCGAACAGCTCCTCGAACAGCGTGCCGAGGTCCGGGGCGCCGGCACGCGGCCCCGCGCGGCCGGTGAAGGGCCAGCCCGCCGCGGCGCCGTCGGCTGCCGCGGACGACGGGTCGGTGCCCGGGAAGCCCTCCGGGAAGCCGCTCGCAAAGCCGTCCGCAAAGCCGTCCGGGAAGGCCCCGGCCGCGCCGCGCGCCGCCCGGCCGGCCGCGGCCCGCTCGCGCCGACGGCGCAGCGCATCGTGCTCGGCGCGCTGCGCCGGGTCCGACAGCACCGTGTTCGCCTCGTTGATCTCGCTCATGCGGCGGGCCGCCTCGGGGGCGGGGTTGACGTCCGGGTGGTGCTCGCGCGCGAGCCGCCGGAAAGCGCGCTTGATCTGCGCAGGCGTGGCGTCGTGCGGCACGCCGAGGACCGCGTAGTAGTCCTTGTAGGCCATGGCTGCCTCGTGGAAATGCAGGGGAACTGCGGGGCAGATGGGTGCGCGCCGGCCCGCCTTCAAGCCCTGCGGGCGCGCCGATGGCGACCGCCCGCGGCCCGGCGCGACCGGGTCTTGAAACCCCCGCACAGGCACCCATCCTTGGGTCACCGGCCCGCAGGCCCCGTCGCACCGACCGCCCCGCCGGCCCCCTGAACCCACGGAGGACCCACCATGTACCGCAGCCTGTTTCCCCGCGACCTCTTCGCCGAACTCGACCGCCTGCAGCGCGACGTGCAGCAGGTCTTCGAGGTCTCGCCCAGCATCCGCGGCGTCGGCCGCGGCGGCTTCCCGGCCGTCAACGTCGGCGGCACGCCGCAGTCGGTCGAGCTGTACGCCTTCGCGCCCGGCGTGGACCCGGCGAGCATCGACGTGCAGCTGGACCGCGGCGTGCTGACCATCGCCGGCGAGCGCCGCTCGGGCCGCCCGGCGGACGACAAGGCCGAGAAGACCACGCGCCACATCGACGAGCGCTTCGAGGGCAAGTTCCGCCGCGTCGTGAGCCTGCCCGACGACATCGATCCCGCCGCGGTCAGCGCCGACTACCGCGACGGCGTGCTGCACGTCAGCGTGAAGCGCCGCGCGTCCGCGCAGCCGCGCCGCATCGACGTGAACTGAGCCCCGACGACCCCCGCACCGCCTTTCCGAATCGAAGGAGATCACCATGAACACCACCGCCGTCACCACCCCGAAGGACGAGCGCAGCACCCGCCAGGGCAGCGCCCAGGATCCGGCCCTGCTGCCGCCGGTCGACGTGGTCGAGGACAGCACCGGCATCACGCTGTACGCCGACATGCCGGGCGTGCCGCGCGACCAGCTCAACCTGCGCGTCGAGCGCGACACGCTGACGCTGGAGGGCGAGATCGCGCTGCCGGTGCCGCAGGGCATGCAGCCCGGCCACGCCGAGGTGCAGCTGGCGCGCTACCGCCGCACCTTCACGCTCAGCAAGGAGCTGGATGCCGAGAAGATCAACGCCGAGCTGAGCCAGGGCGTGCTGCGCGTGCGCATCCCGAAGGCCGAGCACGCCCAGCCGCGGCGCATCCAGGTCAGCGTGGCCTGACTCCCGCGCGTGGCGGCGGCCGCGGCGCCCGGGAGGGCGTCAGGCCGCCGCCTCGGCCTGGGCGAAGGCCTGGGCCGCGAAGTCGACGAAGGCGCGCACCCGCGTCGACAGGTGCAGCCGCTGCGGCATCACCGCGTAGATGTCCGCCTCCGGCGTCTCCCATTGCGGCAGCACCGCCACCAGGCGGCCGCTCTGGAGGTGCCGGTCGATGTCCCATTCGGCCCGCATCAGGATGCCGTGGCCCTCGAGGGCCCAGCGCACCGCGATCTCGCCGTCGTTGGTCGTCAGCGGGCCGCGGATCTTCACGGTCTCGGTGCGCTGGCGCGGTCCGCGACCCTGGCTGAGCCGCCAGCTGCCGTAGGCCTCGTCGCCCTGCCGGATTCCAAGGCAGGCGTGGCGCGCCAGCTCGGCCGGCGTGCGCGGCGTGCCGTGGCGCGCCAGGTAGGCGGGCGAGGCGCACAGTAGCCGCCGGTTCGCGGCCAGGCGCCGCGCGACGATGCGGGCGTCCGGCGGCGCGCCGAAGCGGATGCAGACGTCGAAGGCATCGTCGGTCAGCGGTGGCGGATTGACCGACAGCTGCAGCTGCACCTCCACTTCCGGGTGGCGGCGCGCGAAGCGCGAGATCAGCGGCGCAACGTGGGTGCGGCCGAAGCCCAGCGTCGCGTTCACCCGCAGCAGGCCGCGCGGCGCCTCGCGCGAGCGCGCCAGCAGGCGCGCGAGGTCGTCGATCTCGCCCAGGATCTGGCGCGCCCGCTCCACCACCGCATCGCCTTCGGGCGTGAAGCCCATGCGCCGCGTGCTGCGAATGATCAGCACCACGCCGCAGCGTTCCTCGATCGCGGCCAGCCGCTTGCTGACGGCCGCCTTCGAGACGCCGAGCTCCCGCCCTGCCGCGCTGAGGCTGCCGCCGGCGGCGAGGGCGACGAGGAATGCCAGGTCGGCCGGCTGGATCGAAGGGTTCATCAGGAGGCTCCGGATCGTTCACCTGGGGTTGACGATGGGTTCACTTTAGCCCCGATCCGTCGCGGGTGTCGCGGCCTAGAGTGCGCCATCCCCGATTTCCCCGATCCGCCATGAAGACCTATCGCATCGCCGCCATCCCCGGAGACGGCATCGGCCAGGAGGTCGTGCCCGCCGGCCAGGAGGTGCTCGAGGCCCTGGCAGCCGCGGACGGCGGCTTCGAGCTGTCGTTCACCCACTTCGGCTGGGGAGGTGACTGGTACCGTGCGCACGGTGAGATGATGCCGGCCGACGGCCTGGACGCGCTGCGCGGCATGGACGCGATCCTGTTCGGCTCGGCCGGCGACGCGCGGATCCCGGACCACGTCACGCTGTGGGGCCTGAGGCTGAAGATCTGCCAGGGCTTCGACCAGTACGCCAACGTGCGGCCGACGCGCATCCTGCCCGGCATCGACGGCCCGCTGAAACGCTGCCGCCCCGAGGACCTGGACTGGGTGATCGTGCGCGAGAACTCGGAGGGCGAGTACGCCGGCGTCGGCGGGCGCGTGCACCAGGGCCACCCGATCGAGGCGGCCACCGACGTCTCGATGATGACCCGCGTCGGGGTCGAGCGCATCCTGCGCTACGCCTTCCGGCTGGCGCAGTCTCGGCCGCGCCGGCAGCTGACCGTGGTGACCAAGAGCAATGCGCAGCGCCACGCGATGGTGATGTGGGACGAGTGCGCGTCGGCGATCGCGGCCGAGTTTCCGGACGTGCGCTGGGACAAGGAGCTGGTCGACGCGATGACCGCGCGCATGGTCAACCGGCCCGCCAGCATCGACACCGTGGTCGCCACCAACCTGCACGCCGACATCCTGAGCGACCTGGCGGCCGCGCTGGCCGGCAGCCTGGGCATCGCGCCGACCGGCAACATCGATCCCGAGCGGCGCTACCCGAGCATGTTCGAGCCGATCCATGGCTCCGCCTTCGACATCATGGGCCAGGGCCTGGCCAACCCGGTGGGCACCTTCTGGTCCTGCGTGATGTTGCTGGAGCACCTGGGCGAGACCTCCGCGGCGCAGCGGCTGATGCAGGCCATCGAGTCCGTCACGGCGACGCCCGAACTGCACACCCGCGACCTCGGCGGCACCGCCCGCACCGCGGACGTCACCCGCGCCGTCTGCCGCCAGCTCGCCGCCCAGACGCGCTGAGCCGGCGGCCTGGCCCGCCCGGGACGAGCGACCGCGCAGACGGCGCCCTCCCGCCCCGTTCCCCTTCCAGGAGACACGCATGACCCGATTCCCCGGATGCCCCGGCCTGCGCCGGCGCACCGTGCTGGCCGCCGGCCTCGCCGGCGCCGCGGCGCTCGGCCCCGCCGCCGCCCTGGCCCAGGGCTGGGCGCCCGCCAAGCCGGTGACCTTGATCGTCCCCTTCCCGGCCGGCGGCACCACCGACGTGCTCGCCCGCGCGCTGGCCGAGCGCCTCGGTGCCGCGCTCGGCCAGCCCGTGATCGTGGAGAGCAAGCCCGGCGCCGGCGCCACGCTGGGCGCCGACATGGTGGCCAAGGCCCGCCCGGACGGCCACACGCTGCTGGTCGGCGCGGTGCACCACACCATCGCCACCAGCGTCTACCGCAAGCTCCCCTACGACTTCCAGAAGGACCTGGCGCCGATCACCACGATCGCGCTGGTGCCCAACGTGCTGGTCGTGAATGCCCAGTCGCCGGCGCGCAGCGTCGCCGAGCTGGTCGCGCTGGCCAAGGCCGCCCGGCCCGAGTTCAGCTTCGGCTCGAACGGCATGGGCACGGCCCAGCACCTGATCGGCATGCAGTTCGAGCAGGCGAGCGGCGCGCGGCTGCTGCACGTGCCGTACAAGGGCAGCGGGCCGCTGACCACCGACCTGCTCGGCGGCCAGGTGACGATGTCCTTCGACACCGTGACGCCGGTGCTGCCGCACATCAAGGCCGGCAAGCTGCGCGCGCTGGCGGTGACCACCGCGAAGCGGTCGACGGCGCTGCCGGAGGTGCCGACGCTGGCCGAGTCCGGGCTGAAGGACTTCGACATCGGCACCTGGTTCGGCCTGCTCGCGCCCGCCGCGACGCCGAAGGAAGCGCTGGCGCGGCTGTCTGCCGAGTCGATGAAGATCATCCAGTCGCCGGAGTTCCGCCGGCGCATGGAGGAGATCGGCGCCGAGCCGATCGGCAACACGCCCGAGCAGATGGCGCGGCAGGTGCGCGAGGACACCGAACGCTTCGCGCGGCTGGTGCGTCAGGCCAACGTGGTGCTCGATTGACCGGGCGCGCTTCGGCGCGCCCCTCGACCCGCCGCGGCCGGCGTGCCGCGGCCCCTGCGACGACCGGCCGGGCGACACGACCCGGCCGGCAGCTCCCGGAGACAGATCCATGAAGACGATGCATCGCGCAGCGGCGGCCCTGGTCGCCCTGGCAGGACTCACCGTGGCCGCCTGCGGCGGCGACGGCGGCGAGATGGCCGCCACGGCCGCGCCGCAGGCGCCCGCGATCCAGCCGACCAACTTCGAACTGCAGATGGAGGCGTCGCGGCTGAACACCGGCGGCGACCCGCGCATGGTCCACCCCTGGCGGGCCTTCTACTGCAACCTGTCCGACGACAACAACGCGATCGTGCTGGCCGAGCGGCAGCGCAACAGCATCCGCATGCCGCTGACCCAGATCCTCGACGACGTCTGGTACATCGGCACCGAGTACGTCGGCCAGTACGTCCTGCGCAACGAGCAGGGCCTGGTGATGATCGACGCCGGCAACAGCGCGGCCGAGATGAACAACTTCAACCTGCCGGCGCTGCGCTCGCTCGGCCTGGGCACCGGCATGCCACTGCACGCCGTGCTGGTGACCCACGGCCACGGCGACCACGACGGGGGCGCGGCCGAGCTGAAGTCCGCCACCGGCGCGCCGATCTACCTCGGCTCGGCCGACGCCAGCGGCAAGGCCTACGCGCCGACGGCGCTGGACTCGTCGGTGCTCACGCCCTACGACATCCAGGTCGGCGGCCGCACCATCACCGTGCTGTCGACCCCGGGCCACACGGCCGGGGCGACCGGGTTCGTCGTCCGCGCCAAGGACGGCGGCAAGGAGGTCAGGCTCTTCGTCTCCGGCGGCTCCTCGCTCGTGGCCAACAACCCGGGCCTGGTGCGCGCCTACCTCGCGTCGATGGAGAGCACCTACGCGATGCTCAAGGCCCTGAAAGTGGACACCGCGTCCAACCCGCACACCTACTGGGACGGTTCGCGCGACCTGATCAAGCGCATCCAGTCCGAGGGACTGAAGTCGCCCAGCCAGTTCGTGATCGGCAACCAGGCCCTGCTGCGCGCGATGGCGATCGGCCGCACCTGCACGGCCGCCTACCTCGCGAAGCAGGACCCGACCGCGGCGCCGTCGGTCTGGCGGGTCAGCGAGCTGGACTTCCTGCCGGCCAGCCCGGCGCCCGGGCGCGTGGCCGCCCGGCTGAGCAATGGCTGGGGCCCGGTGGCGGGGCAGACGGTGAGCTTCAAGCTGGACAGCGGCGCGCTGCTGTGCAGCGCGGTGACCGGTGCCGACGGCACCGCCACCTGCGCCAGCACCTCGGCCCCGCTGCGCGCCGGCGTCGACCGGGTCACGGCGGAGTTCGCCGGGGCCTCGACGGCGGCCGTCGTCGACCTGCCGAGCGAGGCGGCCGCCGCGTCCGGGGACACCGGCGCGCTCGCCTGCCGTGACCTGGCCCAGGCCCGCGCGGCCCTGGGCACGCGCCGCGGCGACAGCGGCTACAGCGCGCGCCTCGACGTGGATGCCGACGGCGTGCTCGGCCTGCGCGACGTCGATGCCATCGCCCGCCTCGTGCCGTCCGGCACGACCTGCGGCGCCTGACGGGCCGAGCCGGTGGCTGCCCCGGCTGGCGCGCGCGGCCTTGCCGCGGACCCGGGGCGGCGCCGGAGCCTCGGGCTGCTCGCGGCGCTGGTCGCGGGCCGGCCGCTGCCGCTGCACGCGGACACCGCCCACCGCACGATCGACTGGAACGCGCTGAAGCCGCGCGGCTGGGACGCGGACGAGGCCTTGCGGGCGCTGCCGCCCGACGTCGATACGCTCCAGGACGGCGACCCGCGCGCCCGCGCCGCGCTCGAGCAGCTGCGTGCCGCCTGGGACCGGGCGCCGGCCGTGCCCGAGCTGGCCGGCGCGGCGCTGCGCCTGCCCGGCTACGTGGTCCCGCTGAAGGGCAGCAAGGCCGGGCTGATCGACTTCCTGCTCGTGCCGTACCTCGGCGCCTGCGTGCACTCGCCGCCCCCGCCGGCCAACCAGGTCGTGCGCTGCCGCAGCGCCCGGCCGCTGCCCGGCATCCGGCTGATGGAGGCCGTGTGGGCCAGCGGCCGGCTGGCGCTGGAGCGCAGCGCCTCGCCGATGGGCACCGCGGCCTACGCGCTGCGCATCGACGCGGTGGTGCGCCAGGGCTGAGAAACTGTGAACGGACCCGCCACGCCCGCTCGGACGCGCCGGGTTCATTCACAGCTTCTGACGCGGACGAGGGGCGCCGATGCCGGCGCCCGGCGCCCCGCGGCCGCTGTCCTCCACGCGGCCGACCGCGGCGCGCCACAGGCCCCGGCACAATCGCCGCCTCGACGACACCACGGGGCGAAGGCATGGCGCAGGCAGCAGGCACGACGACGGATTCCCGCGCGCAGGCGCCGGTGCTGATCGCCGGCGGCGGCATCGGCGGCATGGCGCTGGCGCTCACGCTGCACCAGATCGGCGTGCCCTGCGTGGTGCTGGAGCAGGTGCCGGCGCTGCTGCCGCTGGGCGTGGGCATCAACCTGCAGCCGAACGCGGTGCGCGAGCTCTTCGAGCTGGGCATCGACGAGGCGCTGCTCGACCGCATCGGCCTGCCGGCGCGCGAGTGGGCGCTGGTCGGCCGCAACGGCCACGACGTCTATGCCGAGCCGCGCGGCCGCGAGGCCGGCTACCGCTGGCCGCAGTACGCGGTGCACCGCGGCCAGCTGCAGATGCTGCTGGCCGACGCGGTGCGCGAGCGCCTCGGCGCGCAGGCGCTGCGGCTGGGCCACCGCGTCGCCGGCTACCGCCAGGACGAGGCCGGCGTGTTCGCGCAGGTGGAGACGCGCGACGGCGCGCGCTTCGAGCTGCCCGGCCGGCTGCTGGTGGCCTGCGACGGCCTGCACTCGGCGGTGCGCCAGCAGATGCACCCGGCGCAGCCGCCGATCCAGTGGGGCGGGGCCATCATGTGGCGCGGCGTGACCCCCGGCGTGCCGATCCGCACCGGCGCCAGCTTCGTCGGCGTCGGCGGCCTGCGCCACCGCATCGTGCTCTACCCGATCTCGCGGCCGGACCCGGCCACCGGCCTGGCGGCGATCAACTGGATCGCCGAGATCACCGTCGACCCGTCGCGCGGCTGGGGCCACGGCGACTGGACGCGCCGCGTCGCGCTCGAGGAGTTCGCGCACCACTTCGACGGCTGGAACTACGGCTGGCTCGACGTGCCGGCGCTGCTGCGCGGCGCCGGCGAGATCTACGAGTACCCGATGATCGACCGCGACCCGGTGCCGACCTGGGTCGACGGCCGCGTGGCGCTGCTCGGCGATGCCGCGCACGTGATGTACCCGGTGGGCAGCAACGGCGCCAGCCAGGCGGTGGTCGATGCGCGCGTGCTCGGTGCCGCGCTGGTCGCGCACGGCGTCGGCCCGGCGGCGCTGCAGGCCTACGACCAGCAGCTGTGCGGCCCGGTGTCGGCGCTGGTGCTGCGCAACCGTGGCAGCGGGCCCTTCGGCCTGCTCGGCCTGGTCGACGACCGCTGCGGCGGCGTGTTCGAGCGCATCGACGACGTGATCCCGGCCGCCGAGCGCGAGGCCTACATGGCGCGCTACAAGCAGGCGGCCGGCTTCGCGATGGAGACGCTGAACGCCGCGCCGCCGACCCTGGCGCCGGGCGCGCGCGTCGCGGGCTGAGCCCCTCCGCCCGGCCGCCGGCTGCGCGGGCTGCTCCCGCCCGCGCGACGTCCCCGGCGGGCCCGGCGCGGCGTAGCATCCGGCCCATCGCCGCCACCGCGCCGCCTCGCCGCCGGCCCCGAGACCCATGCGCCCCGCCCGCCGCCCCGCCACCTCCGCCGCCTTCGTCGGTGCCTCCTGGCTCTGCCTGTTCATCGGCGTGCTGGCCTTCCTGGCCGGGCTGTGGAACGCGGAGAAGATGCTGCAGAGCGAGAAGGGCTTCTACCTCGCCGTGATGCTGCTGGGCCTCTATGCCGCGGTCTCGCTGCAGAAGGTGGTGCGCGACCGCCTCGAGGGCATCCCGGTGTCCGGCCTGTACTACGGCCTGAGCTGGGTTGCGCTCGGCGCGGCGCTGGCGCTGCTGGCCACCGGCCTGTGGAATGCCAGCCTCGCGCCCTCGGAGAAGGGCTTCTACGGCATGGCCTTCGTGCTCAGCCTGTTCGCCGCGGTGGCGGTGCAGAAGAACGTGCGCGACAAGGCCGCCGAGGCGGCCGAGGCCGGCGGCGGGCCGGACACGCGGCCGCCGGGGGACTGACAGCCTCTCGGCCGCCGAGGCAGGCCGGACCGAGGTCCGACGGCGTGCTCCGCCGCCCTCAGCCGGGCGCGCCCACGGCCGTCAGCAGCCACTGCCGGAAGGCCCGCATCGCCGCGGTCGGCGCGCGCGACTGCAGCCGCGTCAGCCAGTAGCGGCCGAGCGGCACGCTGACCGTCGAGCACGGCGCGAGGCGCCCATCCTGCCGCTCGCGCTCGAACAGGCGCACCGGCAGCAGCGCGATGCCCGCGCCCTGCATCGCCGCGAAGGCGAGTGCCAGCGAGGAGTCGAGCACCGGCCCGCGCAGCAGCGGCGGCGCCGGCACGCCGGCCGCGGCGAACCAGCGCGGCCATTCGTCGGGGCGGAAGGAGCGCAGCAGGGGCTGGCGCAGCAGGTCGACGGGCTGGCGCAGCGTGCGTGCCAGCGCCGGGGTCGCCATCGGCGCCATCGGGGCGTCCATCAGCGGCTCCGCGTCGGTGCCGTGCCAGGCGCCGGCGCCGAAGCGGATCGCGTAATCGAGGCCCTCGCCGGCCAGGTCGACGCGGTTGTTGTGGGTGGACAGCCGCAGGTCGATGCCGGGATGGGCGGCCTCGAAGGCGGCCAGCCGCGGCATCAGCCAGCCGACCGTGAAGGTGCCCACCGCGCCCACGCCGAGCGGCTCGCGCCAGCGGCCCTCGCGCACGTGGTCGAGCACGCCGGCGAGGCGGCCGAAGCTCTCGGTCAGCAGCGGCAGCAGGCTGCGGCCCTCGTCGGTCAGCGCCAGGCCGCGCGGCAGGCGCCGGAACAGCGCCACGCCCACCCGGGACTCCAGGTTCTTCACCTGCGCGGCGACGGCCGACTGGCTGACGTTCAGCTCGCGGCCGGCGGCCGTGAAGCTCAGGTGGCGGGCCGCGGCTTCGAAGGCGCGCAGCGCGTTCAGGGGCAGGGTCATGGCTGGATTCGGGACGGGCCGGGGCGGGCGGTCGATGGCAGCGAGGCCTCGATTTTCTCGGGTCTCGGCGTCGAGAATTCCGTTTGTCGCGGGCCCGGCCGGCGCCTATCGTGCGGCCACGTCAACGCAGGAGACCCGCACGATGAAACGACGAACGTTCGCCGCCACGGCCGCCGCCGCCGCGCTGGGCGGCCTGGGCCGCGCCGCCGGCGCCGCCACCGGGCGCGCCGAGCCCCTGAAAAGCTCGGCCATGCCGCCGCTGGCTGAGGCCGCGGGCTGGGCCGGGCTGGAGGCCGCGGCCGGCGGCCGCCTGGGCGTCGCGGTGGCCGGCCCGTCCGGGCCGCTGGACGGTCACCGGCTCGACGAGCGCTTCCCGATGTGCAGCACCTTCAAGTGGCTGGTGGCCGCGCGGGTGCTGCAGCGGGTGGATGCCGGCGAGGAGCGGCTGGCGCGCCGGCTGCCGGTGACGGCGCGCGACCTGGTGGCGCACTCGCCGGTCTGCGAGCGACACGTCGGCGCGACGCTGAGCCTGGCCGAGCTCTGCCACGCCACCATCACCACCAGCGACAACGCGGCGGCCAACCTGCTGCTGCCCGCGCTGGGCGGGCCCGAGGGCCTGACGCGCTGGCTGCGCACGCTCGGCGACCTGGTGACCCGGCTCGACCGCTGGGAGCCGCACCTGAACGAGGCCGCGCCGGACGACCCGCGCGACACCACGACGCCGCGCGCGATGCTGGGGCTGCTGCGCACGCTGCTGCTCGGCGACGTGCTCGCGCCGGGCAGCCGCGCGACGCTGGCCGGCTGGCTCGAGGCGACCGAGACCAACACCACCCGCCTGCGCGCCGCCGTGCCGCCGGGCTGGCGCATGGGCAGCAAGACGGGCGCCGGTGCGAACGGCGCGACCAACGACGTCGGGCTCTACTGGCCGCCGGGGCGCCCGACCATCCTGGTGGCGGCCTTCCTCGTCGGCACGTCGGCACCGACCGCGCGCCGCCACGCCGCGATCGCCGAGGTCGGC
The DNA here is from genome assembly GCF_001293525.1 of Pseudideonella sakaiensis. Classification (GTDB taxonomy): domain Bacteria; phylum Pseudomonadota; class Gammaproteobacteria; order Burkholderiales; family Burkholderiaceae_C; genus Ideonella_A; species Ideonella_A sakaiensis. The sequence continues at coordinate 13,293 of NZ_BBYR01000032.1, forward strand.
CGGCGCGCGGTCGCGGTGGGCTGACGGCCTGCGGGCCTCGGGTCGGCGGGGCCCGAGAGCCCCGAGTCGCAGCCGAGAAGCCGCACAGCGGCACAGCCACAGAGCCGCAGAGCCGCAGAGCCGCAGAGCCGCAGAGCCGCCCGGCAGGAGCCCGTGCGCCGGCTCAGCCCGGCGGCAGCAGCGGCCCCCACTCGGCGCCGGGCGGCGCCTCGATGCGCGTGGCGGCGCGGTCGCCGAAGGCCGGCAGCTCGATCGCCTGCGCATGCAGCCACAGCCGCGCGTGGCCCAGCCAGGCCGCGACCGCGCGGTTGTGCGCGCCCTTGCCGTGGGTGCTGTCGCCGATCAGCGGGTGGGCCAGCTGCTTGAAGTGGCGCCGGATCTGGTGGCGCCGCCCGGTCAGCGGCGTCACCTCCAGCAGCGCGTAGCGGCTGCTGGCATGGCGGCCGTCCGGAACGGGCCGCTCGTGGCAGGCCAACCGGCGCCAGCGCGTGACGGCCGGCAGCAGCGGCTGGCCGGTCGAGGGCCGTTCCGGGTCGCGCGCCAGCGGCTGCCGCGTCTCGCCGGCCTCGGGCGGCCAGCCGCGCACCAGCGCCAGGTAGCGCTTGTGCACCCGGCCGGCCTCGAAGGCGGCGCCCAGCGCCCGCGCCGCATCCACGTGGCGGGCGAAGACCAGCACGCCGGAGGTGGCCTTGTCGAGCCGGTGCACCGGCCACAGCGGCGCGCCGCCGAGCGCCTGTGCCATCAGGTCGCGCGCATTGCGCGCCTCGTGCGCGTCGAGCGCGCTGCGGTGCACCAGCAGGCCGGCGGGCTTGTCGATCACCAGCAGGTCGGCGTCGCAGGCCAGCACGCGCGGCAGGCCCGCGGCCTCGGGCGGGGCGGTCACCGCGCTGCGCTCCCTGCGCGCGTGCGCCCGCGGCGGCCGGGCATCACCGGCGCGCCCCGGCCGCCTCCAGGCGGGCGGCGATGCCCGCCTGGCCGCGTTGCCGGGCATGCGCCAGCGGCGTCACGCCCTGGGCATCGGCGCGCTCCGGGTCGGCGCCGTGCGCCAGCAGCAGCGCGACGATCTCGGTGTGCGCCGGCCCGCCGTCGCCCAGCAGGATCGCCTCCAGCAGCGCGGTCCAGCCGAGCCGGTTCACGTGGTTCACGTCGATCGCGGTGCGCAGCAGCTCGCGCACCACCTCGACGTGCCCGTGGTGCGCGGCCGGGATCAGCGCGGTGCCGCCGTAGCGGTTGGTCGCGCGCAGGTCGGCGCCGGCCGCCAGGCACAGCCGCAGGATCGCGAGCCGGCCCTCGGCGCCGGCGTAGAGGAAGGGCGAGTCGCGCTGCTGGTCCTGCGCGTTGACGTCGGCGCCGCGTTCGACGAGCAGGCGCGCGGCCGCCACCTGGTCCGCCTGCGTCGCGGCCAGCAGCGCCGTGCGGCCGCGCGCATCGCGGCCGTCGATCGGCGCGCCGCCGTCCAGCAGCCGGCGCAGCGCGGCCAGGTCGCCGCGGGCGGCGGCGTGGACCAGGGCGTCGGTCGTGGCGTGGGACATCGGCGGCAGCGGGGCGACGGCGAGCAGCGGCAGCCAGCGCAGCGCGCGCCGACGGCCGCGGGCCGGGGGCGCGACGGGGCGCGGGAGAGCAGGCGGCATCGGGGGGCGGGGCAGGGCGGGGCGCGCGGTCCGTGCATGGTAGCCCGGGCGCCTGCCGGGGGTCGGCGGGCCTTCGCTCCGCCCGATCCGTCCGGCCGCGCGGTGCGATGATCCCCGGATGAACCGATCGCTGCTGCTGCTGACCGTCTGCCAGGCGCTGTTCCTGACCAACAACGTCACCTTCATCGCGATCAACGGCCTGGTCGGCCTGTCGCTCGCGCCGGCGGGCTGGATGGCCACGCTGCCGGTGATGGGCTACGTGGTCGGCGGGGCGCTGGCGAGCGCGCCGGTGGCGCGGCTGCAGGCGCGCTGGGGCCGGCAGCGCGCCTTCATGGCCGGGCTGGTCGTGGCGGCGGTGTCGGCGCTGGGCTGCGCCGCGGCGGTCGCGCTGGGCAGCTTCTGGGGCGTGGTCGCGGCCACCGTGCTGGCCGGTTTCTACAACGCCAACGCCCAGCTCTACCGCTTCGCGGGCCCGGAGCTGGTGGCGCCCGAGCGCAAGGCGCAGGCGATCTCGCTGGTGATGGCCGGCGGCGTGATCGGCGCCTTCACCGGGCCGAACCTGGCCAGCGCCACCCGCGGCTGGCTGCCGGTGCCCTTCGCCGGCGCCTACCTCGCGCTGGTCGGCGTGGCGCTGCTCGGGCTGGCGGTGATGGCCTGCATCCGCTTCCCCGCGGCCGGCGGCGGGGCCGGCGCCGCGGGCGGGCGGCCGCTGCGCGAGATCGCGCGCCAGCCCGCCTTCGTCGTCGCGGTGGCCGCCGGCGCGCTGGCCTACGGGGTGATGAACCTGCTGATGGCCGCGACGCCGCTGGCGATGGACCGCTGCGGCCTGCCCTTCGAGGATGCGGCGCTGGTGCTCGAGTGGCACGTGCTCGGCATGTTCGTGCCGGCCTTCTTCACCGGCCACCTGATCCAGCGCGTCGGCACGCTGCCGGTGATGGCGGCCGGGCTGGTGCTGAACCTGGCCTGTGTCGGCGTCGCGCTGTCCGGCCTCGAGCTGTCGCGCTTCCTCGTCGCGCTGCTGCTGCTGGGCGTCGGCTGGAACTTCCTGTTCACCGGGGCCACCACGCTGCTGACCACCACCTACCGGCCGGAGGAGCGCACGCGGGCCCAGGGCGCGATGGACTTCTGCGTGTTCTCGACCATGGCGTTCACCTCCTTCGCGTCCGGCGCGCTGGTGACCACGCAGGGCTGGTTCCTGCTGAACCTCGGCTCGCTGCTGCCGCTGGCGCTGGTCGGCCTGGCGCTGGCCTGGCAGGCCTCGGCCGGGCGCCGCGCGGCCGCGCCGGCCGCCTGAGCCGGCCGGGCGGGCGGGCCGGCGGGCTCAGCGCAGCGCCGGCGCGTCCAGCAGCCGCGCGATGTCCTCGTCGGTGTTGTAGCCCTGCACCGACACGCGCACGAAGACGTGCCCGCCGTGCGTGGTCACCGGCACCTCGATGCCGCTCTCGTCGAACAGCCGGCGGCGCAGCGCCTCCGGGTCCTGTGGCGGCACCGGGATCGCGACCATCTGCGCCCAGTCGGCATCGCCGGCGATCGGCGCCAGGCCGTGGCGCCGGGTGAGCCCCTGCAGCGCCCGCGCGGCCAGCGCATGGCAGCGCCGCTGCACGGCCGGCCAGTCGTGGCGCTGCTGGAAGCGGATCGCGTCGGGCAGCGCGAGCCAGGCCGACAGGTCGCGCGTGCCCTGCCACTGCAGCCGGCGCTCGAAGACCGTGCGGCCCAGGTAGGCATCGAAGCCCGAGTGGCCGCCGCTGCCCTCGGCATCGCCCCAGCTCGTGACGGTGGCGTCGAGACCGGCCTGGTGCTCGGGGCGGGCATGCAGGAAGCCGGAACCCTTCGGGCCGCACAGCCACTTGTGGCCGTTGCCGACGTAGTAGTCGGCGCCGAGCGCGTCCAGGTCCAGCGGCAGCTGGCCCGGCGCATGCGCGCCGTCGACCAGCGTCGGCAGGCCGCGGGCGCGCGCGGCCGCGCACAGCGCCGCGACGGGCAGCGTCAGCGCGGTGGTCGAGGTGACGTGGCTCACGAACAGCAGCCGGGTGCGCGGCCCGACCGCGTCCATCAGGCGCGCCACCAGCGCCGCGCCGTCGAAGGGCAGCGGCACCGCGACGCGCCGGTAGTGCGCGCCGGCGCGCGCGCAGACGCGCTGCCAGGTCGCGTCGCAGGCGCCGTACTCGAGGTCGGTGGCCAGCACCTCGTCGCCGGGCTGCAGCGGCAGCGAGCGCGCGACGGTGTTCACGCCGGTGGTGGCGTTCGGCACGAACACCAGGTCCTGCGGCTGCGCGCCGAGCGCGCCGGCCAGCACGCGGCGCGCGTCCCACAGGGCCTCGGCCGAGCGGCGGCCGAGGAAGGCCACCGGGTTGCGCTCCATCTCGTGCTGCCAGCGGTGCTGGGCCGCCAGCACCTCGCGCGGGCAGGCGCCGAAGGAGCCGTGGTTGAGGAAGACCAGGCCCGGGTCGAGCAGGAACAGGTCCTTCATCGCATCCACCCCGGCCCGGCCGTCACGCCGAGCGCATCAGGCCGCCGTCCACGCGCAGGCTCTGGCCGGTCACGTAGGCCGCGGCGTCCGACGCGAGGAAGGCCACCACCCGCGCGACCTCGTCGGCCGTGCCGTAGCGCTGCATCGGCACGGCCTCGCGGCGCTCCGCCTTCTCGGGCAGGCTGTCGATCCAGCCGGGCAGCACGTTGTTGATGCGGATGCCCTGGGCCGCGTACTGGTCGGCGTAGAGCTTGGTGAAGGCCGCCAGGCCGGCGCGGAAGACGGCCGAGGTCGGGAACAGCGCGCTCGGCTCGTCGACCCAGGCCGACGAGAGGTTGACCACTGCGCCGCCGCCCTGGCGCAGCATCACCGGCGTGACGAGGCGCAGCGCGCGCACCACGTTCAGCAGGTAGACGTCCATGCCGGCCTGCCACTGGGCGTCGCTCAGGTCCAGCACCGGGCCCTTCGGCCCGTGGCCCGCGCCGTTGACCAGCACGTCGATGCGGCCCCAGCGCGCCAGCGCCGTGTCGACCAGCCGACCCAGGTCGGCCTCGGACTGGTTGGAGCCGGTGATGCCGATGCCGCCGAGCTCGCGGCCCAGCGCCTCGCCCTTGCCGGACGAGGACAGCACGCCGACCTGGCAACCCTCGGCCGCCAGCCGGCGCGCGATGGCCGCGCCCATGCCGGAGCCGGCGGCGATGACGAGGGCGACTCTGGGCGGCATGCGGATCTCCTGGGCTCGGGCAGCGGGCGGGGCGCCGAGAATACGTCGAAAGCGGGCGCGGGCCTGCACGCCCCCGCGCCGCGACGCGCGGCATGCCTTCAGCCCGCGCCGGCGAACCAGGCGGCCAGGTGGTCCACGCAGGCGCGGACCTTGGGCAGGCGCTGGCGCTCGGGCAGCATCACCGCGTAGATCGCGTTGGTCTGCACGACGACGTGGCGCTCGAGCACCGGCACCAGCCGGCCCTCGGCCACGTGCGGCGCGACGATCACGCGGTTCAGGCGCGCGATGCCCAGGCCGGCCAGCGTCATCGCCAGCGTGACCGCGGTGTTGTCGGAGCGCAGCGTGCCGGCCACCTTCAGCGCCTGCGGCTGGCCGTCGAGCTCGAAGGGCCAGCGGTTGAGCGCCGGGCTGGCGCTGTTGGCGATCAGGCGGTGGCCGGCCAGCTCGTCCGGGTGGGCGGGCGTGCCGTGCCGTGCGAGGTAGGCCGGCGCGGCGAACAGCGCGCGGCTGTGCTCGCCGATCGGCCGGGCCACCAGGCCCTCGGCCTGCGGCTCGCCGGTGCGGATCGCCACGTCGATGCCCTCGCGCGCCATGTCGACCAGCCGGTCGTCGGCGGCGATCTCGAGGCGCAGCCGCGGATGCCGCTCGAGCAGCGGCGCCAGCGCGGGCAGCAGGTGGATCGCGAGCACCGGGCTGCTGGCCAGGCGCACCAGGCCGCTCGGGTCGGCGCGCCGTTCGTCCAGCGCGCCGTCCAGCTCGAGCGCCACGGCGAGCAGCTGGGCGCCGTGCGCGGCCAGGCTCTGGCCCTCGTCGCTCAGGCTGAGGCCATGGGTCGAGCGGTGCACGAGGCGGGCGCCGCACAGGCGCTCGATGCGCGCCAGCGCGCGCGAGACCTGCGAGGGTGGCACGTCGCGCTCGCGCGCCACCGCCGACAGGTTGCGCAGCTCGGCGACGCGCGCGAACAGCGCGAAGTCGTCGAGCGTCAGGTCTGCCGTGCGGGCCATGGACGATGATGGCATGACCCGGCTGTGCAGCGGGCGCACAGCGCTTGTGGCGCGGCGCGGCTGTCCGCGCGGCGCCGGGCTTCCTACAGTGGCCGCACCCCCGTCCCCGGTCCGCCAGGAGCCCGCCATGCCCCCCTCTGCCGACACCCCGTCCCCGGCCGCGCGTCGCCTGCCGGCGGCCGCGCCCGACAGCGCCGACCTCTACGCGCTGGCCCGCCGCGAGGCCCAGCGGCTGCGCCGCGAGGCGATGGACCAGGCCCTCGACCAGCTCGCCGCGTGGCTGCGACGCCGGCTGCGGCCGCGCGCGGCGGCGTGGCCTCGGCTGATCGAACGGGCCGGCGTGGCGCCGGCCGGCCCGCTCGACGCCGCCCGCGGCGTGCGCCCGCTCACTCGCTGATCGAGACCTTGCGCAGCGCCGCGTCGGCCGCGATCTCGGCCTCGGTGTAGGGCACGCGCAGCCAGTCCTTCGCCGCGTAGCGCCGGGTGTAGTCGGCGTGGTTCGGCGAGGCCGGGTCGTCGCTCTGCGAGAAGGTCAGGAAGGTGTGGGCCTGCACCCCGCCGGCCGGGAAGGAGACCACCTGCATGTAGCTGTTGCCGTTCGGGTTGGCGTCCATCGAGTAGCCGCCCTGCTCGATGCGGTTCTCCGAGCAGGCGATCGTGAAGTAGCCCGAGCTGCCGCAGCCGCCGTACAGGCCGATGCGGTTGCCGTTGCGGGTGGCGAACAGCACCTCGCTGCGCGTCGCGTCGACCGCGAAGCCGCTCTGCTGCACGCGGTAGACCGCGGCGGCGAAGGCCTGCTGCAGTGCCGCCGGGTTGTCGGTGCGCAGGCCGCGCGGCGTGTTGATCGGGTCGGCCGGGTTGAAGGGCGTGGTCCACAGCTGGGCCGCCGGCAGCCGCGAGACGCGGTTCCAGAACTCGTCCCAGACATGGGTGCCGCGCGCCGTCGGCTCGCCGCGGCCGTTCCAGGCCTGCAGCGTGCTGCAGGCCGCGCTGACGTCGACGCTGACCGGCGGGTTGAAGCTGGTGCCGGTCAGTGCGTCGGCGGCCAGCGCGATGCTCGGGCTGGCGCAGACCACGGGCAGTGCGGCCTCGCGCGTCAGCTCGGCCGACAGCACGCGGTTGTCCAGCACCAGGCTGCGCAGCAGCGTGGCGTCGACCCGGGTGCCGGCGTTGCCGTCGCTGCCGGCCAGGCGCTGCTGCACCTTCAGGTGCCCCAGCCGCGTGCGCAGCGACTGCGTGCTGCCGGTCGGCCCGACGATGTCGGGGAAGCCCGTCAGCGGCTGCAGCGGATTCGCCAGCCAGTAGCTGTCGTTCATGTTGGCCACCCAGTCGCTGCGCAGCAGGCTGGGCATGCGGGCCGGGCCGATCGCGCCGCGCTGCTTGGAGTCGGCGTCGTCGACCCAGTCGCAGGCCGCGCGCGAGCCGTCGAAGAAGGGCACCCGCGGCAGCGCCGCGGCCAGCGCGGCGCCGAAGGGCGTGGTGCAGGACGCGACCTGCGCCGGCGTGACGTTCGGCATCGCGCCGATGTCCGCATACCAGGCGCGCGCGCTGCCGCGGCCCACCGCCACGGTGTTGACCCAGGGGATCGAGGCCTCCTCGCGCTGGATCGCCGCGAACTCGTCGAGCGACTTCGCCTGCGCCCAGCGCAGCCAGGTGCGGAAGGTGCGGTAGTTCTCGGCGTTGATGTCGCGGATCGCGAACGCGGTGGTGCTGCTCCAGGCCAGCGCCGGGTTGAGCAGCGCGAGGTTGACCAGCGGGCCGTGCTCGCTGGCGTACAGCGTGCGCGTGACGGTGCGCAGGCTGCCGTCGGCCTGGCGCACCTCGACGCTGATCGGCGTGGCCTTCATCGGCACCTTGACGCCGTCCTTCATGTAGGCCTTGCTGTCGCCGGCGGCCAGCGTGAGCTGGAAGAAGCCGAAGCGGCGCGCGGTGCTGACGGTGTGGCTCCAGGCCACGTCGTTGTTGAAGCCGATCAGGATCATCGGCACACCGAGGAAGGAGGTGCCGCTGACGTCGAAGCGGCCGGGGATGGTCAGCTGGGCCTGGTAGAAGCGGTCCGGGCCGCGCCAGTACCAGTGCGGGTTGCCGAACAGCAGCGGCACGTCGCTCGCGTCGCTGCCGAAGCCATACATGTTGCTGCCCACCCCCTCCTTGCCGCCGACCTGCAGGTCCAGCGCCGCGAAGGCGCGGCCGATCTCGCGCGCCTGGCGTCGCGTCGGGCGCGCATCGCGTGCGCTCGCGACCGTGTCCGGCGTCGACGCGGTGGCCGGCGGCTGGGCGTTCGCGATGTTCGGCAGGAAGTTGCTGTAGCCGCCGGCGAAGTTCGACTGGTAGAGCCGGCGGTACAGGTCGCCGCGCACGATCGGCGCGACCCAGGCCTCGTTGCGGCAGGCCGCGTGCCGCCCGGCCTGGCCGCCGGCCTTCACCTCGCGCACCAGGCGGTTGTAGCCGGCGACGAAGCCGTCGATCAGCTGCTGCACGTCGGCCGACTGGGCGGCCGCGAAGGCGGCCACCGCGGTGTCGTTCAGCACGTGCCGGTGGAAGAAGTCCGCATCGAGGTTGGCCGGGCGGCCGATGGTGCTCGACGCGAGCAGCAGCGCGTCCGGGCCGAACCAGCGCGAGCGCTCGCCGCGGTAGGTCAGGAAGGAGTCGGCCATCGTGCACAGGTTGTCCTCGGCCTGCGCGTAGCCGTAGCCGTAGCCCAGGCCGGCCATGTCGGCCGCCTTCACGTGCGGGATGCCCATCGCGGTGCGCCGGATCTCGGCCGAGAACTGCGGCGCCGGCGCCGTGGCCTCGCCGTCGTTGCCGCCGCCGCAGGCGGTGAGCAGCAGCAGGGCCGTGGCGGCGGCCGGCGCCAGCGCGCGGTGGCGTGGGCGGGGGAAGGTCGGGGTCGGGGCCATCGTGTGTCGTCTCCGGGGTCGTTCGGGCCGGTCCGGGCGGGTGCGCTCGCGCGCGGCGCCGCCGGGCCGGGTGGGTCGCTCAGCCATCCTGGCCCGAAGCCCCCGGCCCGCTCCATCGGCAGTTCCCCCGATGCACTCCTTTGGGGCGGTGTGGCTGGCTTGCAGCCCCGCGTGGCAGTGGTCGCTCGCTTTGCGCGACACTGGCGGTCCCGCATCGCCGTCCCTGTCCCCCGTCCGCGCCATGTCCGCCCTCACCTGGTCCCCTGCCCTGGCCCTGCAGCAGCCGCAGATGGACGACACCCACCAGGAGTTCGTCGCGCTGCTCGCCGCGCTCGGGGACGTCGCGGAGCGCCCGCCAGCCGAGCAGCTCGGCCCGCTGGACCGCTTCATCGCCCACACCGTCGCGCACTTCGGGCAGGAGGACGCCTGGATGGCCACCATCGGCTTCCAGCCGGAGAACTGCCACGCGCGCCAGCACGCCGAGGTGCTGCAGCTGCTGCACGAGGTGCGCCGGCGCCTGCACGACGAGGGCGAGGGCGCGCTGGTCGGCGCGCTGGTGCCGGCGCTGGCCGAGTGGTTCGTGCCGCATGCACGGAACATGGACGGCGGCCTGGCCCAGGTGATGGCCGCCACCGGCTTCGACGTGGCCACCGGCACGATGCGCCACCCGCCGGACGCGCCGCCGCAGGACACGCCGGACGGGCGCTGAGCGGCGCGCCGCGCGCGGCGCGATCGCTGCGCGTGCCCGGCGCCGGGGCCCGAGCCCCGGCCCCGCGCCGTCAGCGCAGGTGGTGCACCGGCGCCTGCCCGTAGACCGGCGTCGGCAGGCCCTCGTAGCGGGCCTTCAGCTGCAGGCTCAGGAACTGGCTGTAGTGGCGGCTCTGGTGCATGTTGCCGCCGTGGATCCACAGCTGCGGCTGCTGCGTGGGCTTCCACATGTTGCGCAGCTCGCCCTCCCAGGGACCGGGGTCCTTGGTGGTGCCGCTGCCCAGGCCCCAGACCTTGCCGACGCGGTCGGCCACCTCGGGCGAGACCAGGTCGGCGAGGAACTGGTTCATCGAGCCGTAGCCGGTGGCATAGACCAGCAGGTCGGCCGGCAGCTCGCTGCCGTCGGTCAGCGTCACCGAGCGCGGGTTGACGCGCTCGATGCCGACGCGGCTGCGCAGCTTGATGCTGCCGTTGGCCACCAGCTCGCTGGCGCCGACGTCGATGTAGTAGCCGGAGCCGCGGCGCAGGTACTTCATGAACAGCCCGGAGCCGTCGTCGCCGAAGTCCAGCAGGAAGCCGGCCTGCTCGAGGCGGGCGTAGAGGTCGGCGTCGCGGCGCTTCATCTCCTCGTACACCGGGATGTGGAAGCTGTGCATGATCCGGTAGGGCACGCTCGCGAACACCAGGTCCGCGGTGTGGTGGTCGATGCCCGCCTGCACCGCCTGCTCGCTGTAGAGGCCGCCGAGCGCCAGCTCCATCAGCGAGTCGCTGGGCGCGATGTGGGTGCTGCTGCGCTGGATCATCGTGACGTCGGCGCCGTGCTCCCACAGCGCGGCGCAGATGTCGTGCGCCGAGTTGTTGCTGCCCAGCACCACGGCCTTCTTGCCGCGGTAGGCCTCGGGGCCGGGGTGGCGGCTGCTGTGGTGCTGGTCGCCCTCGAAGCTCTCGGCGCCCGGCAGCGCCGGCACGTTCGGGTAGCCCGAGACGCCGAGCGCGAACACCAGCTGCTTCGGCCGCAGCACGATCTCGCGGCCGTCGCGCTCGACGGTGACGGCCCATTCGCCGCGCGCCTCGTCGAAGCGCGCCTGCTTCGCGGTGGTGGACGACCAGTAGTTGATCTCCATCACCCGGGTGTACATCTCCAGCCAGTCGCCGATCTTGTCCTTCGGGCTGAACACCGGCCAGTCGTCGGGGAAGGGCAGGTAGGGCAGGTGGTCGTACCAGACCGGGTCGTGCAGGCACAGGCTCTTGTAGCGCCGCCGCCAGCTGTCGCCGGCGCGGGCGTTCTTCTCGATCACCAGCGTGGGCACGCCGAGGCGGCGCAGCCGGGCCGCCAGCATGATGCCGCCCTGGCCGCCGCCGATGATCACCACGTAGGGCTGCTCGGTGATGCCGAGCGTGGCCGCCTCCTCGGCGCGGCGCTCGGCCCAGGTCTTGCGGCCGGGGTGCACGCCGTGCTCGGCGCCCTTGATGCGGCGCGTGCCCGTCTTCTCCTCGAAGCCCTTCAGCTCGACCATCGTGGTCAGCAGCGTCCACGCGCGGTCGCCCTCGGGCGTGGCCTTCAGGCGCAGGTGGCCGCGGCCGCGGCAGGCCGCCGTCTCGAACACGAACCAGGCCTCGACGACGCCGCCGGCCTCGGTGGCCGCGCCGTCGAGCCGGAAGCCGGACGGCTTCACCGCCGGCAGCTGGGCGGCGAGCATTTCGCCGATCGCGCCGCGGCCCTCCTGGGTGCGGATGTTCCAGGTGAAGGCCACCAGGTCGCGCCAGTAGCCGTCCGCGTCGAACAGGGCGGCGGCGCGGCCGGGGTCGCCGGCCTGCAGCGCCGCGTCGAAGGCCGCCAGCCAGTCGGTGGCGCGGCGGTCGGGGCTCGGAAGGGTCATCGCTCGTCTCCATCGTTGGGGTGTGCGCCGGCGGCCGTCGGGCCGCGCGACGGGGAGCCCTTCTCAAGCCCCGTGCCAGCCCATGCAGCGGGAATTTCTGCTGCCGTGACAAGCACTTGCGTCGATCGCCGGCGGGCGGGAAGCGCCGGCGGGTGCGACAGGTGATGCGCCCGCGGTGACAGCTGTCACAGCCCCGGGCGGTCGCCGCCCGACTCAGTCGCGGTGCTGCGGCGCGACGATGCCGGCGCGCTGCATGCGGCGGTAGATCGTCATCCGGGCCAGCCCGAGCCGGCGCGCGACGGCGCTGACGTTCCAGTGCGCGGCCTTCAGCGCGGCGAGCAGCGCCGCGTCGTCGGCGGCCAGCGCGCCGGGCTCGCCCGCCTGCGGCCCGGCGGCCGCCGCCGGGGACGTCGTCGCGGCTGCCGCCGGGGCCGCCGGCACCGGGCCGGGCCTCGCCGGTGCCAGCAGCGCGGGCGGCAGGTCGGCGACGTCGATCGCGCGGCCGTCGCTCAGGCTGGCCGCCAGCTCGAGCACGTTGCGCAGCTCGCGCAGGTTGCCCGGCCACGCGTGCGCGAGGAGCGCCGCGCGCGCCGCCGGCGCGATCGCCAGGCCGCCGGCCAGGCGCTCGACCATCGCGCCCAGGTCGCGCCGCTCGCGCAGCGGCGGCAGCGTGATCTGCGCGCCGTTCAGGCGGTAGTACAGGTCGTCGCGGAAGCGGCCCTGGCGCACCAGGTCCTCGAGCGGCGCGTGGGTGGCGGCGATGACGCGGATGTTCACCGGCAGCGGCCGCGTGGCACCGACCGGGAGCACCTCGCGCTCCGACAGCACGCGCAGCAGCCGGGCCTGCAGCGCCAGCGGCATGTCGCCGATCTCGTCGAGGAACAGCGTGCCGCCGTCGGCCTCGGTGATCAGGCCCTTCTTGCCGCGCGCGGCCGCGCCGGAGAAGCTGCCGGCCACGTGGCCGAAGAGCTCGCTCTCGACCAGGGCCTCGGGGATCGCGGCGCAGTTGACGGCGACGAAGGGCCGCCCGCGCCGCGCGCTCGCGGCATGCAGGGCCTTCGCGAAGTACTCCTTGCCGGCGCCGGTCTCGCCGGTGACGAGCAGGCTGATCGGCGAGTTCACCAGGCGGGCGGCCCGCTCGAGCTGGCGGTCCAGTGCCGGGTCGCCGGCCGACAGCGCGGCCAGCGGCTCGGGCAGCGCCGCGGCCTGGGGCGCCGGCGGGGCCGGCCGCGCCGGCGGCGGCGTCGCCTGCAGGAACAGCAGCTCCTTGCCGCCGCGCCGCAGCACCGCGCGGCGGTCGCCGGGCAGGCTGGCGGCGAAGCGGCCCAGCTCGTCGAGGCGCAGCTCGAACAGGGCTTCCAGGCCGCTGCCCAGCAGCCGGCCGCCGGCATCGCCGAAGGCCTGCTGGGCCGCGCGGTTGTGGCCGCAGACGCGGCCCGCGGCGTCGAGCGCGAGCAGGTACTGCGGCCGCACGTCGAGGAACTGCGGCGCGGCGGCCAGGCGCAGCACCCAGTCGGCGCGGTGGCGCTGCAGGAAGGCGGCGTCCTCGATCTGGCGTGCGCAGAGCTTGACGAGCTGCAGCGCCAGTGCCTGGCTGTCCTTGTTGCGCGGCGAGCTCAGCGCGCTGATGTCGAGCACCGCGCGCAGCCGGCCCTGGTCGTCGTAGACCGGGCTGGTGGTGCAGGTCAGCGGGATGTGGGTGGCGTCGAAATGGTCGTCCAGGTGCACCGTCAGCGCCTCGCCGGTGCTGATCGCGGTGCCCACGCCGCAGGTGCCGGCGTGCGCCTCGCTCCAGTCGGCGCCGAGGTAGAGGCCGGCCTTGCGCAGGCTGGCGTCGAGCTGCAGGTCGCCGATGAAGTCCACCGTCACGCCGCGCGCGTCGGTCAGCAGCACCACGTAGCCGAGGCCGGCCACCTGCTGGTACAGCGTCTCCAGGCCGTGGCGCGCGATGTGGGTGAAGGCCTCCATCTGGTCCTGGTGCTCGCGCAGCCGGCCGGCCGGCAGGATCACCGCCTCCTGCATGCGCGTCGGGTCCAGCCGGTGCTGGCGCACGCAGCGCAGCCAGCTGTCGCGGATCACGCGCTCGTGGCGGCGCGCGCCGTCGGCGTCGACGCCGAGGCTGGCCACCTGCATCACGGTGTCGATGTGCTGGCGCTGCTCGGCATGCATGGGCCGTCTCCGGTGGCGGCCGCCGACGGTGGCGGGCGGGCCGACACGGTCGGCGCTGGGCCGCCGGGTGTCAAGCCGGGACCTGCCCGGGGCCTGTGCCGGTGCGTGACAGCGGGCTGCCGCGGGCTTCCCGGCGACGCCGCCCCGGCCCGGCGGTGTAGATTGCGCCGATGCAGATCACGATCGCGCCGGGCGTCCGCCTCTTCGTCGACGTCGAGGGCCCGGGCCTGGTGCCCGACGGCCCGCGGATGCGCGAGCGCCCGACGCTGCTGCTGCTGCACGGCGGCCCGGGCTACGACCACGCCGGCTTCAAGCCCGCGTTCTCGCGGCTGGCCGACCTGGCGCAGATCGTCTACCTCGACCACCGAGGCCACGGCCGCAGCAGCCCGCGCCCGGCCGCGGAATGGACCCTCGACACCTTCGCCGACGACGTGGTGCGCCTGTGCGAGGTGCTCGGCATCGAGCGGCCGATCGTGCTGGGCCAGAGCTTCGGCGGCTTCGTCGCGCAGCGCTACCTGGCGCGCCATCCCGGCCACCCGGCGGCCGTGGTGCTGTCCAGCACCTCGCCCCAGCTCGGGCTGGCGCGCAAGCTTGCGCGCTTCGAGCGCCTCGGAGGCCCGGCCGCGCGCGCCGCCGCCGAGGCCTTCTGGACCGCGCCCGGCGAGGCCACCTGGGCCGCCTATGGCCGGATCTGCCTGCCGCTCTACAACACCCGGCCGCAGGATCCGCAGGCGCGCGAGCGCACGCGCTACCGGCCCGAGATCCTGTTCGCGTCGGCCGGCGGCGAGCAGCGCGGCATGGACCTGCTGCCCGGCCTGGCCGCGGTGCGCTGCCCGGTGCTCGTGCTGGCCGGCGAGGACGACCCGGTCTGCCCGGTGGAGGACGCGCGCGACATCGCCGCCGCGATCCCGGCGCCCTGGGGCCGGCTCGTGACCATCCCGGACGCCGGCCACGGCACCTGGCGCGACCAGCCCGACGCCGCCTTCGCGGTGCTGCGCGCCTTCATCGCCGAGGTGGCGCCGGCCTGACGCCGCGGCGCGCGCGGGGCCGGCCCGCCTGCGGCATCGCCCGGGGCCCCGCCGGCCGCGCCTCGCGACCTCACTGCGAGGCCAGCTGCCCCTTCACGTGGCGCGCGAAGTTGTCGAGGATGGCCTGCCAGCCCTCGCGCTGCTGCGCCTCGGAGTGGGTGTCCTCGGCGTCGAAGCTCACCGTCACCTGCACGCCGGGGCCGGTCTCGACGAACTCGACCACCGCCACCCGGTCACCGAAGGCATAGGCGATCCGCCGGTGCTCGACGACCTCGGTGTACTCGCCCTCGAAATCGAAGCCGAAGGACCCGTCGCGCGCCTCCATGCGCGAGCAGAAGCGCCCACCGGGGCGCAGGTCCACCTCGGCACGCGGCGTGTGCCAGTCCGGCGACGCCGCGTTCCAGGCGCAGATGTCCGCCGGCGTGGTGTAGGCGCGCCAGACCTCCTGCACGGGGGCGTCGACGACGGTGGAGACGGTGATCTTCATGCGGGAGCTCCTGGGCGCGTGGCGCGCCGGCGAGGGAAGGGCGTGACCAGGGGGCACGGGACGAGGCCGCGCACCGCGGCTTCTCGACACCACGACGAACCAGCGCCGGCTGGATCGACGCGGCTCGCCGGGTCGATTCTGGGGCCGCGCCGGGGAGAGGGGCGGCGCCGGCGCTGCGACGCGGTGCGGACCGGATCAGCGGCTGCGTGCACCGTGACGCGATCACGGCGACGACGCTGCCCGCATACGACCAGACCTTCGGCTACGACGAACTGGGCCGGCTGACCGGGATCACGACGTCGAGCGCAACGTGGAGCCTCGGGTACGACGCCAACGGCCATCGCACGGCGGTGACCACGGGCGGAACGACGCGGGCGTACACGACCGCTGCGACGAGCAACCGGCTCGATGCGCTGACGAACCCGGCGCGCAGCTTCACGTGCGACAGCGCGGGAAACACGACGGACTCGGGGCGCGCAGCGCGTAGCACCCGGCCGCTCACGTCGGCGACGCCCTCTTGGTTCTCCGCGTGCTTGGTGGTAACCTATGTGATACCAATCGCCATGCTGGATGTGCGCGAGTACCTGGATGAAGACGGCACCAGTCCCTTTGCGGAATGGTTCGCAGTCCTGGACGCCACTGCAGCGGCCAGGATCACGGTCGCCCTCGCGCGCATCGAGCAAGGCAACCTGTCCAACGTCAAAGGCGTCGGGGAGGGAGTGCTGGAGTACCGGCTGGATTTCGGGCCGGGCTACCGGGTGTATTTCGGCCGCGACGGGGACGTGCTGGTCATCCTGCTGGCCGGCGGGACGAAGAAACGGCAGCAGCGCGACATCGAGGCTGCGCAGGCCCGTTGGGCGGCCTACAAGCGGCGTAAGCGATCGGCGAGGTGAATCATGGCCCTGACACGAGACTTCAAGGAAACGGTGCTGGCGCGCGTCCAGGCTGACCCGAAGTTCCGCGATGCCCTGCTCGAGGAAGGCATCGAGTCCATGCTCTCCGGCGACGTGGACACCGGCAAGGCGATCCTGCGCGACTACATCAAGGCGACGGTCGGCTTCGAGCGACTCGGCGTCGAGGTCGGCTCATCGCCGAAGAGCCTGATCCGCATGTTCGGCCCGACCGGCAACCCGCAGGCGCGCAACCTGTTCAGCGTCATCAGCCACCTGCAGCGCCATGCTGGGCTCACCCTGCACGTGACGGCGCGGTCGCACTGACCGGCAGAGGGGCAACCGACCGGACGGCCGCGCCGAACGGTCGTCTGTGTCGCACCATGCGCACCAAACTGCCCTTGAAGGCTGGCTGAGGGCCGGTCCGTCCGAAGCTCACGGAGAGGCAATCTACGTGTCGCCCTTGCGGGCCCGATCCAACTGCTCGCGGATGGCGGCGATGATCTGCAACGCGGTCGCGCTGACTGCCTTGCCCGGCGGCCTGTTGCTGGCGAGCCGCCGTGCACTCAGCGCCCTCCCGTCGCGGTGACGACATGGTCGCCGGCCTCGGTCACGGCCCAGGCGGTGCGGGTGTCGAGCGTCGCGACCGCGCGGAAGTTGCGCAAGAAGCCGGAGGCCTGGTCGGTCCACGTCCGCCCACCGTCCGTCGCAAAAGCGGCAAGTCAGGTCGGATCGTGTTCCTCGATCCACCTCATCGCCTCGCCCGCCGAAACAATCTCAATGCCCAGATGGCTACCGATACCGAGCAAGTCGCTGTCTCCCGACACGATGAGCTCGGCGCTGCCGGCCACCGCAGCGGCGATGACGTGATCGTCGTCGGCATCGCCGGGCACCACGCGAGGCACCTCGGTAGGTGCCACCACTTCGACCACCTCGACGAAATCGGCCAGCACCGCCTGCGCGGTCGTGCCGATCGCCGCCAGCCGCTTGGCTGGCGACGGCCGCGTCAGCACATCGGCCAGCTCTTCCAGCAGCGCCGCGCTGCTGATGAGCTGCACATCACCGCGCTGGCGGATTGCTTCGAGCAGCCGATACGGCGTGCCGCGCCAAAGCAGCGCGGACAAGGCCACGTTGGTGTCAAGCACGATCCGCACCCGCGTCCTTCGCTGCGGGTCCTGATGCGGCCAGACGCGCGCGCCGCTCGGCACGCGCGGCCTTGACCTCGGCAGCGATCTCGTCCTCGCTCATCGGTTCCACGCCTGCAGCTTCGAGCGCCGGCGCGATGGCCAGCAGCCGATCCAACGCCGCGCGCTTGGCCGACTTGGCGGCGAGGAACTCGACGAAGTCCACCACCTCGGCCACCTGCTGCGGCGACAACGCCCTGATCTTGGCAATGAGCACCTGCTCCACGGTCGCGTTCATCGCATGCCCTCCCGTGATCAGCGCGCCAGCGCCTGGAGTTGCTTCTTGGTCAGGAAGGCATCGAGCAGCTTCTTGACCACGTTCTTGTCCTCCTCGGGCAACTGCTCGACCTCCTGAAACTGTTTCAGCAGTTCCCGGTCCTCGAAGCGCGCCTTGGCCGCCTCGGTGGCCGCGCCTTCGAGCAAGTAGTCGCTGGTCACGCCCAGCGCATCGGCCAGGCGTTTCAAGGTGTCGCCCGAGGGGCGCGAGGCGCCGCGCTCGAAGCGGCCGATGTGGGTGTAGTGCAGCGCGGCCAGTTGCCCCAGCTCGGTCTGCGAGAGGTTCTTGTTCTTGCGCAGCTCGCGCAGCCGCAGCGCGAAGCCATCCAGGGTCTCAGCCATGTCCGGCACTCCAGCTAGCAAAACGGTGTTCGATGAAGCGATAGTGCCGGAATTCAACGATGACGACAATGCTTGCATGCTTGATCATGGGGCGCCGATGCTTGGCGTGAAACTGCACAGTCGGTAGATGCTCAAGCGCGTTTGCTTGATCCCAAGCTCTTGGCGAGGTGGTGAAAGGCAGGGCGCGCACGCCCAGGCAGCGATCGAGCGCTCAACGCCCTCCCGTCGCGGTCACGACATGGTCGCCGGCCTCGGTCACGGCCCAGGCGGTGCGGGTGTCGAGCGTCGCGACCGCGCGGAAGTTGCGCAAGGAGCCGGAGGCCTGGTCGGTCCACGTCCGCCCACCGTCCGTCGTCGCGACGATCCGGCCTTCGTCGCCGACGATCCAGCCCTGTCGGGCATCGGCGAAGGCCACGTCGTTGAGGTTCACCTGCGCGCCTGCGAAGGCGCCCACGGCGGGCAGGGTCATGGGGGCCCAGGTCCGCCCGCCGTCCTCGGTGCGCAGCGCCACCTGGTTGCGGCCGACGGCGTGGCCGACGGCGGCGTCGACGAAGCGGATGCGCTTGATCTCCGCCGGGTAGCGGACGCCGGTGGTGGGCACCGTGGTGCGCGGCTGCCAGGTGGCTCCGCCGTCTTCGGTCTGGTAGAGCACGCCGTCGTAGGCCGCGGCGGCACCGATGCGGGCATCCGCGAAGGCCAGGCTGGAGGCCGCGCGGAAGGGTGGGGTGCCGCGCAGCTGCCAGCTGCGCCCGCCGTCCTCGGTCGCGAGCAGGGAGACGTGGTCGCCCGCACTGCGCAGGATCCAGCCCCGTTGATCGTCGACGAACACCATCCTGCCCCGCACGCCGGCCGTGGCGGACTCGGCAAGGGCTGGCAGGGTGGCGATGCGTTGCCACGTCGATCCGCCGTCCCGCGTCTCGGCCACCGTCAGCGTTGGCTGCGGTGCGGCGCCCGCGGCGGCCACGTCGACGGTCACGAGGGCACGGGCCAGGCCCGTCGTCCTGCCCGGTGCGATCGCGTCGATCGCCAGGCCCGCCAGGGCGTCCGATGCCGGGGTCGGCGACCAGCGGCCACCGCTGTCCGAGGTCTGGACGACGGCGCCCGCGGAGAGGCCCACGGTGCGACGCGGCTCGACCAGCCAGGGCGACTCGCCCAGGGGGGTCGTCGCGGCCTGCAGCGCCAGCACGCGCGACCAGTTCCCGGTGGCATCGCTGCGCCACCAGCCGTCGGACAGCTGCGCCAGCAGGCTGCTCGCTGCCGGGCCGACCGGGACCAGCTTGCCCACGCAGGCCATGTCGCGCGGCTTCGGTGTCCAGGAGGCCCCACCGTCGCGGGTGATCGAGAAGTCGCAGGCGCTGCCGGGCCGCACGATGGCGACCCTGCCCGACACGGCCTGGAACCAGGCCGGAGAACTGCCGAAGGGATCGGCGGCGGTGGTCGCCTCCAGCAGGCTCTGCAGCGTGTCGCCGCCGTCGGTGCTTCTCAGCAGCAGGGCCTGCGTGCTCGTCACCGGCGCGGTCAGCCACAGGGTGCGGCCGTCGGCGTACAGCGCGGGCGGCACGACCGATGCGGGCGCGGCGATGCCCAGGGACCGGGACTGCCAGCCGAGGCCGCCGTCGGTGCTGCGCCAGAGCTGCACGAAGCCGTTCGACGAACCGAGCACCCAGCCGTCGGCCGCGCCGACGAACACCGCCTGCAACAGGACGGTCCCGCTGTCGGCGGTCAGCACCCGGTCGAAGGTCCGGCCCAGGTCGCTGCTGCGGAACAGCGCGCCGGGGAAGCGGACGTAGAGCGCACCGGAAGGCGACACGGTCGTGCTGGACGCCTGCGCCTGCCACTGTGGCACGGCCACGCGACGCCATGCCCGACCGTCGTCCTCCGAGACCAGCAGGTCGCTGGAGAACCCCGACGCGAGGACGATGCGGCCCGCCGCGTCGACGTGCAGGATGGTGCCGAACGCCTCCGGCAGGTCGGCACGCTGCTGCCAGGTCAGGCCGCCGTCGCTGCTGGACACCAGGGCGACGCGCTGCACCTGCTGCACGTGGTCGTACTGGCGGACGATCGCGACACCGCGGTCGGCATCGGCGAACCGGAGGGCGTCGGGCTGCATGCCCGCGGTGCGGTGCAGGGCCCAGGTCACGCCTCCATCGGCCGTTCGCAGCACGCCGCGCGCGCTGTCGTAGTCGTCGGGGCGGCCGAGGCTCCAGCCGTGCCGTTCGTCCGCGAAGACCGGGTCGAACGGGCCGGTGTCGGGCAGCCGGGTCAGCCGGCACCAGCCGCCGGCCGCGTCCGCGGTGCAGAGGCGGTCGCGGGTCAGCGAGTAGCGGCCGACCGACACCTGGGTCTGCCGCGAGCTCGTGCTGCCGTCCGTCCCGGTGATGGTCAGCCGGACGCTGTACACGCCCGAGGTGGCATAGGTCTTGGAGACGGTCGGCTGGGCGCTGCTGCTGCCGTCGCCGAAATCCCAGGCATAGGACAGGCCGGTGGCGCCGGCCGCGATGTCGGTCGAGAGGGTCACGGCATCGCCCAGCTCCACGCGGGTGGCCGTGGACTGCAGCCGGAACTCCGGGGCCGGCGTGGCCGGGTTGCTCGACCCGCCGCCGCAGGCGGCCAGCAGGCAGGCCGCCGTGACGACGGCGAGGGACAGCGAGGATCTCGAGGAGGGCAGCATGGTCGGCAACTGGTGAGGGCCCCCAGGGCCGGGCGGTGCCCGGCCCGCCCACCGCGGGGGCCCCGCGGGGGTCGAGAGAACGTGGGGCGGCCCGGCGTTCTCTCGAGGGGTGTCGTCTGGGTCCGTCGATATACCACGCGTGCAGGCGTCCATCCGCCGCGACGCCGGCACGCTTCCCTCATTCGTCCATGCCCGGGCTGGCGGTCGGGAGCGACGCCGGCCGCCGATCTGCGAGGACCGCAGCCCTCGCGGCCGGCATGCCTAGGCGCCAGGCTCCCTCCGCCCGGCCTGCCAGGCCTCGATCTGCGGCGCCACCACGGCCCGCCGCGCGAGGCTGTCCGCCGGCCAGACCGCGTCGCGGTCGTAGTAGTCCTCGAAGGCGCGGGCACCGGGCGGGAGCACGACCCACGGCTGCTTCGACGCGGTGAAGATGTGCACGTCCGGCGGCAGCCGGTCGGGCGCGTCCAGCGTGCCCACCCGCACGAAGGCCATCACCGGGCCCGAGCCCGCGTAGTGGCTCCACACGGCCACGCGGCAGCGCGGGCAGCGCGCGATGCGCTGGCCCAGGCCGCTCGCCGAGGGCGTGTCCACCCATTCGGGCGCCACGCCGAGGTTCAGCAGCCGCTGCGTCTCGATCATTGCGTTGAGCGCGAAGGAGGCGCCCGACTCGCGCTGGCACCAGCGGCAGTGGCAGCAGTGCACGATCAGCGGCGCGCTGGCCAGCCGGTAGCGCAGCGCGCCGCAGCTGCAGCCGCCGTCGGCCGGGAGGTCTGTTGCGGTGTTCATCCGGTGCTCCCGTGCGGCTGACGTGCGCTGTCGCCGGCCGCCGCTACCGCGGCCGGGCCACCGCCGTCGGTTCGACCGTTGCCATGGTAGCGGTCCGGCCGCATGCCCGGCTCCCGGGTCGAGGTGGATGGGACGGCCGCCACCCCCTCAGGCCGCCTTGAACTGCGTCGGCGAGACGCCCGTCCAGCGGCGGAAGGCCCGCGTGAAGGCGCTGGGCTCGGAGAACCCCAGCAGGAAGGCGACGTCGGCGGCCGTGCTGCCATGCCGCGCCAGGTGCGCCAGCGCGAGGTCGCGGCGCACCTCGTCGACGAGTTCCCGGTACGAGGTGTGCTCCTCGCTCAGGCTGCGTTGCACGGAACGCTCGCTCATCGCCAGCTCGGCGGCAAGGCTGGCCAGGCTGGGCACCTCGCCCCGCAGGCGGGCCCCCAGGAGGGTCTGGATCCGGCCGCTGACGGCGCCGCGCGCCTGCAGTTGCCCGAGGCGGCGCCGGGCATCGGCCTCGAAGCTGTCGAGCAGGTCCGGATCGGCCGACAGCATGCCGGCGGTCAGCGAGGACGTGGCATAGACGACGGCGTTCTCGGGCTGGTCGAAGCGGACGTCGGGGCCCAGCAGGTGGCGGTGTTCCGCGGTGGAGGCCGGGCTCGGATGCCGGAAGCAAACCTCGATCGGGACCGGCGGCCGCGTGGCCAGCCGCGCGAGGGTGAGCACGATGCCGGCCGCCAGCGTTTCGACGGCCTGCCGTGGTGCATGCTGCAGGAAGCTCGCGACGCCATCGGCCGCACCGAATCGGCACCGGGTCAGGCCGTCCGCGTGGTCGACCCGGACCTGCAGGCCCTCGTTGAGCAGCGGCGCATAGCGGGCCAGCCGGACCAGGGCGTCGCCGGCGGTGCGGCAACTCAGGATGACGTAGCCGACGATGCCGAGCGCGCCCGGGTTGTACGACGCTGCGCTGTGCAGGCCGAGGTCGGCGTCGCCGGTCAACTGCTCCCCGGCGGCCCACAGCCGCTCCATGGCCGACGCGGGAACGCGTGCGTTCGGTTCCTCGAGCCAGCGCGGATCGATCTTCGCGGCCCGGCAGACCGCATCGGCCGCCAGGCCGCGGCGGCCCAGGAAGGCCACGAAGTCGATGAGCAGCGGTGTGGCAATCGTCGCTTCACGCATCGCGGCGGGCTCTCGGGCGGGTCGGTCAGGCTGGCGCCGCGGGTCAAGCGTCTGGCGCCTGCGGTCATGGGCCCCGCGGCGGCACGGACGCACAGTGGCGGAACGCCATCATCGTCGATGGCACCGGAGAGGACACCACGATGAAACCCGATGCCCCTGCGGGCTCGCGCCTGGCCACCCGCGTCGGCGGGGCCGCGCTGATCGCCGCGACGCTGCTGTTCGCGGCCGTGTTCGCCTGGCTGGCGCACGCCTTCGACTACCCGGCCGTGCTGGACCGGCCCGCGGCCGACGTGCTGCCCGGCCTGCTGGCCCTCGGTGAGACCGGCCGTGCGGTCTGGGTGCTCTACGGGCTGCTGCCCGGCCTGCTGGTTCCGGCGGCGCTGGGCGTGTACGCGGCCGGTCGGCAGGCCGCGCCGCTGCCGGCGCGCGCCGCCGTGATCCTGGCGGTGCTGAGCGCGGCCAGCATGGCGGCCGGCCTGCTGCGCTGGCCCAGCCTGCACTGGCAGCTGGCGATCGCCCACGACACGGCCTCGCCGGCCGCGCGGCAGGCCATCGCCGCCGTGTTCGCCGCCTCCAACAGCTACCTGGGCAGCTTCATCGGCGAGTTCCTGGGCGAGCTGTTCCTGAACCTGTTCTTCGTCGTCTCGGCAGCGGTGCTGACGCGCAGTGGGGCGGCCCCGCGCGGGCTGCTGCTGGCCAGCCTGGCGGCCGGCCTGCTGGGCGGGGTGGCGATGCTGCGCAACGTGCTGCCGATGGTCCAGGCCGTGGCCGCGCTGAACAACGCCGTGCTGCCCGCCTGGATGCTGGTGCTCGGCGGGGTGCTCGTGCGGCACCGCGCGGCTGCTTCCACCCGCGGGCCGCTGGCGCCCACCCCGTGCGCCTGAGCGCTCGACCCGGAGGACCCGAGACCATGTTGCACGCTCTGACCTGGGCACTCGTCACCGGCCTCGGCGGCACGGTGGCCGTGGCCCTCGCGCTGGTGGCCTTCGGCACCCGGCGCCGGCCCGAACCCCTGGCCGCCGTGAATGCCGTCTTCGACGGCGTGCAGTGGGATCCACCGGCCCTGCGCACCCTGGCCGCGCGCGACGGCGCGCCGCTGGCCTGGCGCAGCTACCCGGCCGGTCAGGCCGTGCGCACCGCCGTGCTGGTGCACGGTTCGACGGCCGATTCACGCGCGATGCACGCCCTGGCCACCTACCTCGCGGAACGAGGCACGCGGTGCCATGCGATCGACGTGCGCGGCCACGGCGGCAGCGGCCGCGTCCGCGGCGACATCGCCTACGAGGGCCAGCTGGAAGACGACCTGGCGGACCTGGTCCGGCACCTGCGCGACGCGGGCGAGGTGCAGGGGCCGCTGTGGCTGCTGGGACACTCCAGCGGCGGCGGCTTCTCGCTGCGCGTGGCGGCCGGCGCCCATGGGGGCCTGTTCGACGGCTTCGTGCTCGCCGCACCGATGATCCACCATGCGCCGCCGCTCTCGCGGCCGCGGGTCGGCGGCTGGGCCGTGCCCTTCCTGCCCCGCATCGTCGGGCTGACCACGCTGCACGCGCTCGGGCTGCGCTTCTGGGAACACCTGCCGGTGATCGCCTTCGCCACGCCGGCCGGGGACGCCACGCGCACGCCGACCTACTCGTTCCGGCTGCAACGCAACTTCCGGCCCCCCATGCGCTGGGCGGACGCGGTGCGTGCCGTGCGCCGTCCGACGACGCTGCTGATCGGCGATGCGGACGAGCTGTTCGACGGCCAGGCCTACCGCGCGGCGATCACGCCGCTGAACGCGCGGATCGCCGTGCACCTGCTGGCCGGCGTCGCGCATGCCGACTGGTACGTCGCGACGCCTGCATTCGAGGCGCTGCACCAGGCCCTGTGCCGGCCGCCGGCCGAGGCGCCCGCGTGCTGACGGCCGCTCGCGCCGCTGGACGGGGTGCCGCCGGTGCCGGACCGGTCGGCACGGGGCCGACGCGCCCGATCGTTCGGTCGATCCGGCCCGTGCTCAGCGCAGCGTGGCGAGCACGCGGTCGACCATGTGGCCGGACTGGCCGAGGTAGAGGGCCGGGTCGAGCATGCGCTGCAGCGCGGCGCGGTCGACGTGCCGGGCGATCTCGGGGTGCGCGGCGAGCAGCTCCAGCAGCGGCTGCTGCGTCGCGAGTGCTTCGCGGCACAGGTCGTAGACGAGGTCGTGCGCGTACTCGCGCCCGATGAACGGGCCCAGGCCCATCATGACGGCCTCGCTCATCACGAGGCCGCCGGTCAGGTCGATGTTGCGGCGCATCGCGGCCGCGTCGACCTGCAGGCCTTCCAGCACGAAGCGGCTCTGCTTCAGCGCACCGGCCATCAGGCAGAACGCCTCGGGGAGCACGATCCACTCGATCTCCCACGGGCCGGTGGAGCGCTCATGGTCGGCCACCATCGCATCCATCAGCGCAGCGGCGTGCTGGCGCACGACGCTGATCGCCGCGTGGATGTAGCAGCTCGAGATCGGGTTGCGCTTCTGCGGCATCGTCGACGACGAGCCCCGGCCATGGTGGTAGGGCTCGTAGACCTCGCCGACCTCGGTCTGCATCATCAGCTTCACGTCCATCGACAGCTTGCCGAGCGTGCCGCCGACGAGCCCGAGGAAGGCGCCGACCTCGGCGATGTTGTCGCGGATCGTGTGCCACGCGATGACGGGCTGCTTCAGCCCCAGCTCGGCGCACAGCCCCGCCTGCGTCTCCATCGCGCCGGTCTCGAGCGAGGCCAGCGTGCCCGCCGCACCGGCGAACTCGCCGACCAGCACGCGCTCCTTCAGCTGCGCCAGCCGTTCGCGGTGGCGTTCGATCGCGCTGAGCAGCCCGGCCATCTTGTAGCCGAAGGTCACGGGAATCGCCTGCTGCAGGTTGCTGCGGCCGATCATCGGCGTGTCGCGGTGCGCCTGCGCGAGCGTCGCCAGCGCCGCGGAGATGCCGCCCAGCTCGCGCTCGACGATGGCCAGCGCCTCGCGGATCTGCAGCACCGTCGCGGTGTCGGTGATGTCCTGCGTCGTCGCGCCCCAGTGGCAGTACTCGCCGAGCTTGTCGCGGCACAGCGCGTTGAGCTGCGACACCACGCCGAGGATGGGGTAGCCGATGCGCTCGGTCTGCTGGCGCAGCCGGGCCATGTCGATCTGGTCGAGCCGGCAGTGGCTGACGATCTCGTCGGCGGCCTCCTGCGGGATCAGGCCGAGGCGGCCCTGGACGATCGCGAGCGCGCGCTCGATCTCGAGGTACTTGGCGGTGCGGTTCTCGTCGGACCAGACCTGGCGCATCTCGTCGCTGGAGAAGATGCCCTGGAAGATCGAGGAATCGATGATGGAGGCGGCCATGCGGTGGCTCCGGTGGACGGTGGAGGAATCAGCGGCGTCTTCAGAGGGCGGCGGCGGCACGCAGCGTGCGGATCGCCTCGGCATCGAGGCCCAGCTCGCCGAGGATCGCGTCGGTGTGCTCGCCCAGCGCCGGCACCGGGTCCATGCGCGCGTCCCCGTCGGCGCTGCCGGGGGGCAGCAGGGCCGGCAGCGGCCCGACCGGCGAGCCGACCTCGCGCCAGCGCCCGCGCGCCTGCAGCTGCGGATGGGCCCACACCTCGTGCATCGTGTTGACGCGGGCGTTGGCGATGCGGGCCGCCTCCAGCCGCTCGACGACCTGCGGCGCGCTCAGCGGCGCGAAGGCCTCGACGATGATCGCGCGCAGCGCGTCGCGCGCCGCCACGCGCCGCGCATTGCCGTCGAAGCGCGCGTCGGTCGCCAGCGCCGGCTGCCGGAGCACGTGCTCGCAGAAGCCGGCCCATTCGCGCTCGTTCTGCAGGCCGAGCATCACGCTGCCGCCGTCCGCGCCGGTCGGGAAGGGGCCGTAGGGGTAGATGGTCGCGTGGGCGGCGCCGGTGCGGGGCGGCGGCGGCGCGCCCTCGAAGGCGTAGTACAGCGGGTAGCTGGTCCACTCGGCGAGCGACTCCAGCATCGAGATGTCGATGTGCCGGCCTCGACCGGTCTGCGCCCGCGTCATCAGTGCGGCGAGGATGTTCGTGTAGGCATACATGCCCGCGGCAATGTCGGCGATCGACGGACCGGCCTTGCACGGCTCGTCGGGCGTGCCGGTGACCGAGACGAAGCCGGCCTCGCTCTGGATCAGCAGGTCGTAGGCCTTCTTGTCGCGGTAGGGGCCGTCGGCGCCATAGCCCGAGATGTCGCAGACGATGATCCCGGGCTTCTTCGCCGCGAGCGCCTCGTAGCCGAGGCCGAGCCGCGCGGCCGCACCGGGCGCGAGGTTCTGCACGAGCACGTCGGCCTTCTCGAGCACCAGGCGCTCGAGCACCTGGGCGGCCAGCGGATGCTTGACGTCCAGCGTCAGGCTTTCCTTGCTGCGGTTGGTCCAGACGAAGTGCGACGCCATGCCGCGCACCCGCTGGTCGTAGCCGCGGGCGAAGTCGCCGACGCCGGGTCGTTCGATCTTGATCACGCGCGCGCCGAGGTCGGCGAGCTGGCGGGTGGCGAACGGCGCGGCGATCGCGTGCTCGAGCGTGACGACGGTGATGCCCTGGAGCGCTTGCATGGGGTTCCTCAGCGCAGCGTGGCGGTGGCGTCCATCGTCAGCCAGCCGTCGTGGTCCTGCGCCCACAGGCGCACGTGCCGGCCCTCGCGGGCGCCGTTGACGCGCATCGGCCGGCCGTCGAAGGTCGGCCGCACGGCCTTGAAGCGGAAGCTCGCGACCTCGGCCTCGGGCGCCTCGCGGCGCAGCAGGTCCATCAGCAGCGTCGCGATCAGCGGGCCGTGCACGATCAGCCCGGGGTAGCCCTCGACCTCGGTGACGTACTTGCGGTCGTAGTGGATGCGGTGCCCGTTGAAGGTCAGCGCCGAGTAGCGGAACAGCAGCACGTCGTCGGGCAGCAGCGCGCGCTGCCAGGGCGCCCCGGTCTCGGCGCGCTGCGGCGGCGGCTCGACGTCGCCCGGCTTCTTCGCGTCGCGGTAGACGATGTCGTGGAACTCCACGATCGCCGGCTCGTCGGCGCCGTGGCGGCGCAGCTCGTGGCGCACCTTCACGAACACCAGCGGGCCGGTGCGGCCCGTCTTGCTGCCGACGTCGGCGATCGTCGAGCGGCGCTCGACCGCATCGCCGACGCGCAGCGGCGCGCGGAACTCGAACTGGCTGCCCGCCCACATGCGGCGCGGCAGCGGCACCGGCGGCAGGAAGCCGCCGCGCTTCGCATGCCCGTCGGCGCCGATCTCGCTGTGCCGGTGCATCGGCAGGAAGTAGAGCCAGTGCCACAGCGGCGGCAGCGGCGTCCCCGTCGCCAGCGCCGGCGCCGGGTGGTCGAGCGTCGCGCTCAGCGCGCGCACCGGCGCCTCGGTGAGGGTGTCGTGCAGCGTCTCGCTGCGGCCGATCCAGGCGGCGAGGTCGGGCGGGGTCGTGTCCATGGCGGAGAGTGTCGTCGCCGCAGCGCTGCGGGTGAAGTGCAAGTTGCGGATGAATTGATCCACCATGCGCAATGATCGAGGCCGATCATGCGCCGAATGGAATGTGCGGAGCGGCGGCAGGTGCCCGATGGCCGCGACCGGCCGGCCCGATCCGCGCCCCTTGGCGCGCGGCCTTATACGGGTGTATAAACAGCGCATGACCCCGCGGGCACCAGCGCGACCCCGCCCGGCCGGCAACGCCGGCCGGCCGCGCGCGTCGGCAGCGGGCACCGGTGGCGGTGCGCCCGCCCCGGACCCCGACGGCACCCGCCTGCGCCTGCTGCAGGCCGGCCGGGCGCGCGCCACGCGCGACGGCCTGCGGCGGCTCACGGTGCGCGGGGTGGCGGCCGATGCCGGGGTCAACCTCGGCAGCTTCGTCTACCACTTCGGCACGCGCGAGGCCTTCGTGTCGGAGCTGATCGAGCAGTGGTACGCCCCGCTGATGGCCCGCCTGCAGCCGACGGCCGACGACGCCGCGCCGCCGCTCGTGCGCCTGCGCGCGCTGCTCGACCAGCTGGTCGAGTTCCTGCTCGCCCATGCCGGCTTCGTCGGCCAGCTGCTGGCGGATGCCGCGGCGGGAGAACAGCCGGCGCGGCGCTTCCTGTCGTCGATGACGGGCCGGCATCCGCAGCTCGTGCTGCAGGTCATCGCGCAGGCCCAGCGGCGCGGCGAGCTGCCGGGGCGTGAGCCGCCGCTGCACCTGCTCATGTTCCTGATGGGCGCGATCGGGGCACCGGTGCTGGCCCTGGGCGCGGCCGCACGCGGCGGCCTGCTGCCGCCGCCGCTGGCGGCGCAGCTGCTGCCGCTGGCGCAGGACCTGCCGTCGGTGCGGCGCCGCATCGACTGGGCGCTGCGGGGCCTGGTCGCAGGGGCGTCGCCGTGACGAGGCGTGGCCGCGTGGCGTGTCGCGCTGCGATCCTGGCCGCGCTGGCCTCGGTCGGCTGCAGCCCGGCCCTGCCGCCCGCGATGACGGGCTGGGTCGAGGCCGATCTCGTGCACGTGGCGGCACCGGCCGCCGGCCGCATCGAGGCCCTGCACGTGGCGCGTGGCGAGCGCGTCGCCGCGCAGGCACCGCTGTTCGCGCTCGATGCCGACGCCGAGCAGCTGGCGCGTCTGCAGGCCGAGGCCCAGGCCGCGCAGGCGCAGGCGCAGGCGCTGAACCTGAAGAGCGGCCGGCGTGCGCCGGAAGTGGCGGCGGTCGCCCAGCAGCTGGCGCAGGCACGGGCCGCGCAGGCGGCCTCACAGGCCGCGCTCGACCGCAACCAGGCGCTGGTGGCGCAGGGCTTCCTGTCCGCCACCCGGCTCGACGACCTGCGCGCCAGCGCCGCGCGCGACGCGGCACGGGTGAAGGAGCTGCAGGCGCAGCTGCAGGTGGTGCAGCTGGGGGCCCGCCCGCAGGAGATCGCCGCCGCCGACGCGGCGCTGCGCGCTGCGCAGGCCCAGCGTGACCTGGCGCAGTGGCGCGAGGGGCAGCGTGCGGCGCAGGCCCCGGTGCCGGGGCAGGTGGTCGACGTCTTCTACCAGCGCGGCGAACGCGTCGCGGCGAACGCGCCCGTGGTGGCCTTGCTGCCCGATGGCGCGCTCAAGCTGCGCTTCTTCGCGCCCGAGCCCTTGCTCGCGCAGCTCGCCATCGGCGGCACGGTGCGCCTGTCCTGCGACGGCTGTCCGCCGGACCTGGGCGCGCGCATCGTCTTCGTGTCGCCGCGCGCCGAGTTCACGCCGCCCGTCATCTACGGCAACGACACCCGCAGCAAGCTGGTGTTCATGGTCGAGGCGCGGCTGCCGGACGACGCGCCGTCGGCGCTCAAGCCGGGCCAGCCGGTCGACGTGCGCCTGCCGGCGGCAGGGCCCGCGGAGCCGCGCCGGTGAGTGCACGGACAGCGCCCGTCGACCTCGCGATCGACGTGCGCGGCCTCGTCAAGCGCTTCGGCCCGCGCACGGTGGTGGACGACGTGGCGATCCAGGTGCCGCGCGGACGGATCTGCGGATTCCTCGGCCCCAACGGCAGCGGCAAGACCACCACGATCCGCATGCTGTGCGGCCTGCTCACGCCCGATGCGGGCGAAGGCACCTGCCTCGGCCTGGACATCCGGCGCGACGCCGCGGCGATCAAGCGGCGCGTCGGCTACATGACGCAGCGCTTCGGCCTGTACGAGGACCTGACGATCGAGGAGAACCTGGTCTTCGTCGCGCGCGTCTACGCGCTGCCCCAGCCGCGCGCCGCCGCGGCCCGTGCGCTCGATCGGCTGGGGCTGGGCGCACGCCGGGCGCAGCTCGCGGGCACGCTCTCCGGGGGCTGGAAGCAGCGGCTGGCGCTGGCCGCCTGCCTGCTGCACGAACCACGGCTGCTGCTGCTCGACGAACCCACCGCCGGGGTCGATCCGAAGGCGCGGCGCGACTTCTGGCAGGAGATCCACGCGCTCGCCGCCGAGGGCATGACGGTGCTGGTCAGCACCCATTACATGGACGAGGCCGAGCGCTGCCACCTGATCACCTACCTGCACGACGGCAGGCTGCTGGTCGCCGGCAGCGCCGACGAGGTGATCCACGCCGCGCGCCTGCGCACCTGGCGCATCACCGGGACGAATCTGCCGCAGCTCGTGGCACGGCTCGAGCGCGACGGCCACTGGATGGCGGCCGCCTTCGGGGCGGCGGTGCACGTGACGAGCGATGGCCGCGACGACTTTCCCCAGTGGCTGCAGGCGCAGCTGCCGGGGCATCCGTGGCAGGTCGCGCCGATCCCGCCGGGGCTGGAGGACCTGTTCATCGCCCTGACGAACCGCCACGGCGCGGCGGCGAAGGAGCGGCCGGATGCCTGAGGCCGTCCGCCGCCTGTCGCTCGCCCGCGTGTGGGCGGTGCTGGCCAAGGAGTTCGTGCAGCTGAAGCGCGACCGCCTGACCTTCGGCATGATGATCGGCGTGCCGCTGATGCAGCTGCTGCTGTTCGGCTACGCGATCAACACCGACCCGAAGCACCTGCCGCTGGCGGTGGTGGCGGCCGACGGCGGGCCGCTGGCGCGCAGCATCGTGCGCGCCGTCGAGAACACCGGCTACTTCCGCGTCGTCGCGCTGCCCGCCGAGGGCGCGGCGGAGCGGCTGCTGGCGCGCGGCGAGGTGCAGTTCGTGCTGGTGATCCCGGCCGACTTCTCCACCCGCCTGCTGCGCGGCGAACAGCCGGCGCTCGCCGTGTATGCCGACGCGACCGACCCGTCGGCCTCGGGATCGGCGCTCGCGGCGCTCTCGAGCCTGCCGCAGTTCGCGCTGACGCACGACCTGCGCGGGCCGCTCGCGGCGCTGGCCCAGCCGCCGGCGGCCTTCGAGGTGCGGGTGCACCGCCGCTACAACCCCGAGGGCCTGACCAGCGTCAACGTGGTGCCGGGGCTGATGGGCGTGATCCTGACGATGACGCTGGTGATGATGACCTCGATGGCGATGACGCGCGAGCGCGAGCGCGGCACGCTGGAGAACCTGCTGGCCACCCCGGTGCGGCCGCTCGAGGTGATGGCCGGCAAGATCCTGCCCTACCTGCTGATCGGCTGGGTGCAGGTGGTGATCGTCTACGCAGCGGCGCGGCTGCTGTTCGCGGTGCCCATGGTGGGCAGCACGGCGCTGCTGGCGGCGGCGATGCTGCTGTTCATGCTGGCCACGCTGACGGTGGGATTCCTGTTCTCCACCGCCGCCCGCTCGCAGATGCAGTCGATGCAGATGACGATGTTCTACTTCCTGCCGAACATGCTGCTGTCGGGCTTCATGTTCCCGTTCCGCGGCATGCCGCGCTGGGCGCAGGCGCTCGGCGAGGTCCTGCCGCTCACGCACTTCCTGCGCATGGTGCGGGCCATCATGCTCAAGGGCGCCGGCTGGGGCGACGTCGCAGCCGAGGCGGCCGCGATCGGCCTGTTCATGCTCGTGACGGGCGCGATCGCGATGCTGCGCTACCGGCAGACGCTGGACTGACGGGCGGCACGGGCCGGGAGCGTCGCTTGCCCCGGGAGGTTCCGAGTGCGAACTGCCCCGGGAGTCCCCGTTGTCGCTGCTGCTTGCCGCCTTCTTCGTCGTTGCCGTCGTCGCCTGGGGCGTGTGGGCTCCGGGTTCGCTGGCCGGCCTGTTCGATGCCTTGCTTGAGGCCACCACCGGAAACCTCGGCTGGTACTACCTGTGGCTGGTGCTCGGGCTGGTGGTGTTCGCGTTCTGGTTGGCGTTCGGCCGCCACGGGTCCCTGAAGCTCGGCGCGAGCGACGAGGAGCCGGCGTTCTCCACGCCGGCGTGGTTTGCGATGCTGTTCGCCGCCGGCATGGGCATCGGGCTGGTGTTCTGGGGCGTTGCCGAACCGCTGTCGCACTACGCCGCGCCGCCGCCCGGCGTGGCCGCCGGCACGCCCGAGGCTGCCCATGCCGCGATGCGCCAGAGCTTCTTCCACTGGGGACTGCACCCCTGGGCGGTCTACAGCGTGGTGGCGCTGGCGATCGCATTCTTCAGCTTCCGCCGCGGCCGGCCGGCGCTGGTGGGCAGCGCGGCCAGCGCCTTGCCCTGGCGCTTCGCGCCGCGCATCGGGCCCGTGGCCGACGCGCTTGCGATGGTGGCCACGGCCTTCGGTGTCGCCGCCTCGCTCGGGCTGGGGGCGCTGCAGATCAACAGCGGGCTGGCGCGCCTGCTCGGCGTACCGGTGGGCATGCCGGCGCAGCTGGCCATCATCGCGCTGACGGCGGCGCTGTTCATCGCCTCCGCGGTGAGTGGCATCGAGCGCGGTGTGAAGTGGCTGTCTTCGGCCAACCTGGTGCTGGCCGGGCTGCTGGCGGTCGCCGTGCTGGCGCTGGGCCCGACGGTGGCCATCATCGACACCTTCACCACCACGCTGGGCGGCTATGCGAGCGACTTCGTGCGCCTGAGCCTGCGCACCACGCCCTTCCGCGACGACCGCTGGGTGGCCGATTGGACGATCTTCTACTGGGCCTGGTGGCTGTCGTGGGCGCCGTTCGTCGGCCTCTTCATCGCGCGTGTCTCGCGCGGGCGTACGGTGCGCGAGTTCATCGTCGGCACGATGCTGGCGCCGACGCTGGCGGCGATGCTCTGGTTCTCCGTCTTCGGCGGCGCGGCGCTGAACCTGCAGATCCTGCACGGCGTGCCGATCGGCGACGCGGTGTCGGCGGATGTGTCCACGGCGATGTTCGCGCTGTTCGACGCGCTGCCGATGTCGGGCCTGCTGGCCAGCGCAGCCACCGTGCTGGTGCTGGTGTTCTTCGTCACCTCGGGCGATTCGGCCACGCTGGTGCTGGCGATGCTGGCCACGCGTGGCCAGGCCGAGCCGCGCGCCGGCGTCAAGCTGCTGTGGGGCGGGCTGGTGGCCGCGATCGCCGCCAGCCTGCTGGCCAGCGGCGGGCTGCGGGCGCTGCAGACGGCCACCATCGTGTTCGCGTTGCCGTTCTCCTTCGTCGTCGTGCTGATGGCCGTGGCGCTGGCGCGCGGCGTGCGGGAGGATTGGGAACGCGAGCGTGACGAGGAGCGCGCGCTGCGCCGCCGCCTGCGCGCGCTGGCAGGGTCGGAGCGCGCGGACCGATGACGCGCCTGCTGGCCCTGGCCTTCGTGCTGCTGGCATGTGCCGGGGTACTGCCCGCGGCAGCCGCGCCGCACGCGGCGGTGGTCACGATCGAGGGTCCGATCGGCCCGGCGCTGGCGCGCCACGTGCGCCAGGCCATCGAGAGGGCCCCGGCCGCCGGCGCGGCGGTGGTGGTGCTGCGCATCGACACGCCGGGCGGGCTGGACGCCTCGATGCGCGAGATCGTGCGCGCGATCCTCGCCTCGCCGCTGCCGGTGCTGGGTCATGTGGCCCCGGGCGGGGCGCGTGCGGCGAGCGCCGGCACCTACCTCCTGATGGCCTGCCACGTGGCGGCGATGGCGCCGGGCACCAACCTCGGTGCCGCCACACCGGTGGCGCTGACGGCTGGCGGTGCGGCCAGCGGCGCGCCTGGGGCGAAGGCGGTCAACGACGCCGCAGCCTACCTGAGCGCGCTGGCCGAACTGCGCGGGCGCGATGCGCGCTGGGCTGCCGAGGCGGTGCGTGGTGCCGCCAGCCTGGACGCGACCGCCGCGCTGCAGCGCGGCGTCATCGACCTGCTCGCCGGCGACACCGCCGAGCTGCTGCGGCGCGCCGACGGTCGCCACATCGCGCTGGCCTCGGGCACGGTCACGCTTGCCACCGCCGCGCTGGCGCCGCGCGCGGTGCCGGTGGACGCGCGCACGCGGCTGCTGGCCGTGCTGGGCCACCCGAACGTCGCGCTGCTGCTGCTGACGATCGGCGTCTACGGGCTGCTGTTCGAGTTCCTGGCCCCCGGCAGCGGCGTGCCCGGCGTCGTGGGCGCGCTCTCCCTGCTGCTCGGCCTGTACGCGCTGTCGGTGCTGCCGCTGGACCTGGCCGGCGTCGCGCTGCTGCTGCTGGGGCTGGCGCTCCTGGTGGCCGAGGGGTTCGCGCCGTCGTTCGGCGTGCTGGGGCTCGGCGGCGCACTCGCCTTCATGCTGGGGGCGGCGCTGCTGGTCGACGATCCGTCACCGGTGCTCGCGGTGTCGCTGCCGCTGGCCGCCGGCGTGGCGCTGGCGGCGCTGGCCACCAGCCTGCTGGCGCTGCGCCTGGCGCTGCGGTCACGCCGCGGGCGACCGGCCACCGGTGCCGAAGGCCTGCCGGGCACGCCGGCGCGCGTGCTGTCCTGGGCCGCAGGACGTGGCCACGTGCAGTTGCACGGCGAGCGCTGGCAGGCCACCGGCCCGCCGGCGCTGGCCGCTGGCGACGCGGTGGTCGTGCGGGCCGTGCGGGGCCTGCGCGTCGATGTCGAACCCGTGGGCAGCGCTGCGCCGCTGCCCGCGCCACCGGAGCCCACCCCATGACCGGCCTGTTGCTGCTGAGCCCCCTCGTCCTCCTGCTGCTGGCGCTGCTGGCGGCCTCCATCCGCATCCTGCGCGAGTACGAGCGCGGCGTCGTCTTCACACTCGGCCGCTTCAGTGGCGTCAAGGGGCCCGGGCTGATCCTGCTCGTGCCGGTGCTGCAGCAGATGGTGCGGGTGGACCAGCGCACCCAGGTGCTGGACGTGCCGGGCCAGGACGTGATCTCGCGCGACAACGTGTCGGTGCGCGTCAGCGCGGTGGTCTACTTCCGCGTCGTCGATGCCGGGCACTCGGTGATCCAGGTCGAGAACCACGTGCAGGCCACCAGCGAGCTGGCCCAGACCACGCTGCGCTCGGTGCTCGGCCGCCACGACCTGGACTCGATGCTGTCCGAGCGCGACAAGCTCAACGACGACATCCAGACGATCCTGGACGCGCAGACCGAAGCCTGGGGCGTGAAGGTGGCCAACGTCGAGCTCAAGCACATCGACCTGGGCGAGAACATGGTGCGGGTGATGGCCCGCCAGGCCGAGGCCGAGCGCGAGCGGCGCGCCAAGGTCATCAACGCCGAAGGCGAGGAGCAGGCGGCCGAGAAGCTGCTGCAGGCCGCCCAGGTGCTGGCGCGCCAGCCGGAGGCGATGCAGCTGCGCTACCTGAGCACGCTGACGACCATCGGCGCGCAGAACAGCTCGACCATCGTGTTCCCGTTCCCGGCCGACCTGGGCTCGCTGCTGCGCACGGTGCGCGCGCCCGACGCGCCGCCGCCCTGAGCCGTCGCGCCGATGCCCTTCCGCTCGCAGCCGCTGGACACCGCGCTCCTCGGGCTGGGTGGCCTGGTGCTGGCCCTGGGCTGCTGTCGCGCCCGCTGGAACGCAGCCCGCTGCCGCCCTCGCTGCTGGCGCTGGCGGTCGGCGTGCTGCTGGTGCTCGTGCTGAGCGCGACGCCGGCCGACGCGCTCGGCCACTTGCTGGTACTTGCTTGAGCCGTCCGCCAGCCCCGGGCGCGGGAGCGTGGCTTGCCCCGTGACCGGTGTGAAACCGAAACCCCTCCACGGCATCGACCTCGTGCCCGGCTTGCCGCAAACCGTGCCGCAAAGGCGACCGAGGCCGGTCGTCAAGGTGCGCGACATCGGTCCCACCCACGCGGGCAGCAAGGACTGGCAGCCCTCGGCGCTCTCGCTGCGCACGGGGCTGGTCTGCAGCCGGCGACGCGGCGGCGGTGCAGGCCGCCGCCGGCTGTACCGGGCCATGAACTGGGCCCATTCCCCGGCGTCCTGAAGGCCATGCCCGTCCTCCCGCTCGACTGGCAGGGCCTGCAATCGATGCTGCACGCGGCCGGCGTCGGTGCGCAGCGCGTCGAGGGGCTGTGGTGGTTGATGTTCTGGGTCTTCGCCGCGATCTGGCTGGCGGTGGTCGCGGCCGCGCTCGGCGCACTGCGCCGCCGCGCCGCGCCGCGCGCCGACGCGCCGCGCCGCGCCACGCGTGCGGTGGTCGCGGCCACCGCGGGCACGGTGATCGTGCTGCTCGTCAGCTTCGGTGCCAGCCTGGCCGCCGGGCTGGCGCTGGCAAGGCTGGACCAGCCGGGCATGGCGCGCGTCGAGATCACCGGTCACCGCTGGTGGTGGGAGGTGCGCTACCTCGATGGGCGCCCCGAACGCATCTTCACCTCGGCCAACGAGCTGCACCTGCCGGCCGGGCGGCCGGTGGAACTGCTGTTGCGCTCGGCCGACGTGATCCACTCGTTCTGGGCGCCGCGGCTGCACGGCAAGATCGACCTGATTCCCGGCCGCACCAACCGCCTGGTGCTGCAGGCCCAGCAGACCGGCGTGCACCGTGCGCAGTGCGCCGAGTTCTGCGGCGTGCAGCACGCGAAGATGGCGCTGATGGTGGTGGTGCGCCCGCCGGACGAGCACGCCCGGTGGCTCGCGTCGCAGCTCGCGCCACTGGCCGAGCCCGCCGACGACCTGGCCCGCGAAGGGCGCGTGGTGTTCGAGCGCCACTGCGCGGCCTGCCACGCGATGCGCGGCACCGCCGCCGTCGGACGGCTGGGGCCGGACCTCACGCGCTTCGCGCAGCGGCTCACGGTGGGGGCCGGCACGCTGCCCAACACGCCGGGCCACCGCGCCGGCTGGATCGCCGATGCGCAGCACGTGAAGCCGGGCAGCCTGATGCCGTGGGTGCCGCTGCAGGGCCGCGAACTCCAGGCGGTGCTGCGCTACCTGGAAGCCGCGGTGTGAGCGCGCCGCCCGCTGCCGCCGTGGAACTGCCGGAGGCCGAGCGCGCCGCCCTCGTGCGCACCTGGCGTTCGCCCGGTGGCTTCTGGGGCTGGTTCCTGCCCGTCAACCACGCGGTGGTGGGCAAGCGCTTCATCGTCACCGCGTTCGTGCTCTTCCTCGTCGGCGGCGTGCAGGCGCTGGTGATGCGGGCGCAGCTCGCGCAGCCCGAGGCCGGGCTGGTGGACCCGGCGGCCTACTCGATGCTGTTCACGATGCACGGCATCACGATGATGTTCCTGTTCGCGGTGCCGCTGGTCGAAGGCTTCATCGTCTGGCTGACGCCGATGATGATCGGCACCCGCGACATGTGCTTCCCGCGCCTGAACGCCTTCGGCTACTGGGTGTACCTGATCGGCGCGGTGGCGATCTACGGCTACTACGCGGTGGGCCTCGCGCCGGACGCCGGCTGGTTCAACACCGTGCCATTGGCCAGCGAGCGCTACTCGCCGGGCCACCGCATCGACGTCTACACCACGCTGATCACCTTCGTCGAGGTCTCGGCGCTGGTGGCGGCGGTGGAGATCATCGTCACCGTGCTCAGGCAGCGCGCGCCGGGCATGCACCTGGGGCGCATGCCGGTGTTCGTGTGGGCCTCGCTGGTCACCGCGTTCATGATCTTGTTCGCGATGCCCGGCGTGGTGGCGGGCAGCTCGATGCTGGCGCTGGACCGCACCGTCGGCACGCGCTTCTTCGACCCCTCGGCCGGCGGCGACGCGCTCCTGTGGCAGCACCTGTTCTGGTGGTTCGGCCACCCCGAGGTCTACATCATCTTCGTGCCCGGCACCGCGATCGTCTCGACGCTGATCCCGGTGTTCTGCGGCCGGCCGCTGTTCGGCTACACGGCCATCGTGGTGTCGCTGGTGGCCACCGGCATCCTGTCGTTCGGGCTGTGGGTGCACCACATGTACGCCACCGGCATCCCGCTGCTGGCCGAGAGCTACTTCAACGTGGCCAGCACGATGATCGCCGTCCCCACCGGCGTGCAGTTCTTCTGCTGGATCGCGACGATGTGGCTCGGGCGTCCGCAGCTCAAGACGCCGATGCTGTTCGTGCTGGGCTTCATCGTGATCTTCCTGGTCGGCGGCCTGTCGGGCGTGATGGTGGCCTCGGTGCCCTTCGACCTGCAGGTGCACGACAGCTACTTC
Organism: Pseudideonella sakaiensis; assembly: GCF_001293525.1. Classification (GTDB taxonomy): domain Bacteria; phylum Pseudomonadota; class Gammaproteobacteria; order Burkholderiales; family Burkholderiaceae_C; genus Ideonella_A; species Ideonella_A sakaiensis. The sequence goes on from NZ_BBYR01000032.1 coordinate 51,361, forward strand.
ATCGTCGCCCACTTGCACTACGTGCTGATCGGCGGCATGGTGTTCCCCGCGTTCGGCGCCTTCTACTACTGGTTCCCCAAGTTCGCCGGCCGCCTGCTGGACGAGCGGCTCGGGCGCTGGAACTTCGGCGTCATGTTCGTCGGCTTCAACCTCGCATTCTTCCCGATGCACTGGCTGGGCATGGACGGCATGCCCCGCCGCGTGTACACCTACCCGCCGGAAATGGGCTGGGGCGGGCTCAACCTGCTGGTGAGCGTCGGCGCCGTGGTGTTCGCGGTCGGGGTGCTGCTGTTCGTGGTCAACGCCTGGCGCAGCTGGCGCGGCCCCGAGGACGCGCCCGACAACCCCTGGAACGCCGACACGCTGGAGTGGGCCGTCTCGCGCGAGGCGGCGAAGAGCTACAAGTTCGCCCACGTGCCGGTGGTCGACGGCCGGCACGCGCTGTGGAGTCGTGCCGAGCGCGACGTGCAGCGGGTGGTGACGGGCCTGCGCAGCGACCGGCGCGAGGTGCTGATCACCAGCGTGGTCGACGCCCGGCCGCGGGCGGTGGTGGTGCTGCCCGGGCCGACGCCCTGGCCCCTGTTCACCGCGCTCGCCTCGACGGTGGCCTTCATGGGCGTGATCTACACCCCGTGGAGCTTCGTCGCGGGCTTCTTCCTGGCCTTCGTCGCCATCGTCGGCTGGCTCTATCCGCGCCGCCCGTGGAGGGACGATTGAGCCGCGAGCCGACGCTCGTCTCGGTGCAGGACGTGGGAAGCTGGTCGCGCATGGCCGGCGACCGCCGGCATCCGCTGTGGTGGGGCATCCTGGGGCTGATGGCGGTCGAGGGCATGGTGGTGGCCTCGCTCATCGCCGGCCACCTGTACCTGGCGGCGCTGACGCCCGACTGGCCGCCGGCCGGCGCCGGCCCGCTGCCGCTGCTGCTGCCCACCATCGACCTGGGGCTGCTGGCGGCCAGCGCGCTCGCGATGTTCGCCTCCACCGTTGCCATCAACCGCGGCCGCCGCGGCGCCACGCTGTGGACGCTGGCGCTGGCGCTGGTGCTCGACGCCGCGGTGCTGGTGCTGCGCTGGCTGCAGCTGGAGGCGCTGCCCTTCCGCTGGGACGACCACGCCTACGGCTCGCTGGTGTGGACGATGACGGGCTTCCATTTCATGCACGTGGCTTCGGCGGTGCTGGGTACCGCGGTGGTGTGGTGGCTGGCCTGGGTGGGGCACTGGACGCGCGAGCGGCAGCTCGGGTCGAACATCGACGCGATGTACTGGTACTTCGTGTCGGCCCTCTGGGTGCCGCTGTATGCCGCGATCTACCTGACACCGCGGGTGCTGGGATGAACGTCCCCGACGGCACCCCACGCACGCCGCTGCGGCTGTGGCTGGCGCTGTTCGGCGGGCCGCTGGCCTGGTTCGCCCACCTGTCGGTGAGCTATGCGCTCGCGGCGCTGGGCTGCGGCGGCGACTCGGCGGTGCTGCTGCACCTGGTCACCGGCGTGGCGGTGGCGCTGCAGCTGGCGGGTGCGCTGATCGCGTGGCGCCTGCGCCCGGGCTTCCTGCCGCAGGCAGCGATCGCGCTCAACGCCTTCTTCCTCGCCGTCGTGCTGCTGGCGGGCACGCCGCCGCTGGCGCTGCCCGGCTGCGGCTGAGTCAGCGCGGCGCCGGTTCCAGCCGCCGCAGCAGCGACACCAGCGCCGCCAGCGCCACGGCCAGCATCACCGCGCCGGCCGGCACCCACATGATCAGGCCGCCGAGGTGCTGGTCGGCCAGCGCGTCGAGCTTGCCGGGCCCCGCCCCGCCCCGGTAGTGCGGGTACCACACGGTGGTGGAGAAGGTCAGCAGCGCGCCCAGCACGCCGGTGTGCATCGCGGTGGTCGCCACCGACAGCGGCACCGCGGCCAGCCGCCCCGGTTGCACCAGCGCCCACCAGTACAGCAGCGCCGACACGAAGAAGCTCGCGTGCTGCAGCACGTGCACGCCGTCGTGGTGCAGCGCGGCCTCGAACAGCGGCGGCGCATGCCAGCCCCACAGCACCACCAGGTGCAGCAGCCAGGCGACGACGGGGTGCGACAGCCGCTGCACCGCGCCCGTGACGCCCGTGCGCTGCAGCCCGCGTGCGACCGGCCCGCGCCAGCGCGCCGGCAGCGCCCAGGTGCCGGCCACCAGCGGCCGGCCCACGACGAGCAGCGGCGCGGCCACCAGCATCAGCAGCTCGTGCTGCACCATGTGGGCGGCGAAGGAGACGCTGCCCAGCGGGTCCAGCGGCGACAGCAGCGCCAGCGCCAGCAGGGCCCAGCCGGCAGCCCAGGCGCCTGCCGACGCGCGCCCGATGCCGCGCCCGACGCCCGCGCTGCGCCACAGGCGCCGCAGGCCGGCCCCATACGCCAGCCCGGCCGCCAGCACGAGCACCCACAGCCAGGCATCGTCGTTCCACGGCCAGGTCTCCAGGGAGGCCTGGCCGTGGGCCGCGGCCAGGGCGGGCGCCCCGGCCAGGCCCGCGGCGAGCTGCCGCTTCATGCGGGACCGACGGGCACGTCGATTGCCCCGCGCCCGGGACGATGAAGTTCCTGCTGCACCTCTACGCCCTCGCCCATGCCTTGATGGCGGCCCTGTTCGCTGCCGCCTCGCTCCTGCTGATCGGGCAGGCGGCCGGCGCGGCGTGGGCGGTGGTCGGCATGCCGCTCGGCACCCGCGCCGCGCAGCACGTGATCGAGGCGATGGGCCTGCTGGCCGCCGCGGTGGTGGCGCTGCAGGTGTCGCAGACGGTCGTCGAGGAAGAGGTGGTGCGCGCCGCCCACATGAGCGCGCCCACCCGCGCGCGGCGCTTCCTGTCGCGCTTCTTCGTCGTCGTGCTGGTCGCGTTGGCGATCGAGACCCTGGTGGCCACCTTCAAGGCCGTGCACGAGTCGCTGGACCACCTGCTCTACGCCAGCCTGCTGGTGCTGGCCACCGGGGCGCTGCTGGCGTCGTGGGGGGTGTTCGTGCATCTGAACCGCTCGGCCGAGGAACTGGAGCCCGAGGCGATGAAGCGTGCCAAGGAGGAGGACGCCAAGCTGCCCTGACCGGCCGGTCCGCGCTCAGGGCGCTCCAGCCGTCACCCGCCACACGGTGTTGGACAGGTCGTCGGCGACGATCAGCGCGCCGCGCGGATCGACGGTGACCCCGACGGGGCGGCCCATCGTGCGGCCGTCCGCCTGGAAGCCGGTCACGACGTCGAGCGCCGCGCCGGCGGGCCGGCCATCGCGGAAGGGCACGAACACCACCTTGTAGCCCGCGGGCTGCTCGCGGTTCCAGCTGCCGTGCAGGCCGACGAACGCGCCTTCGGTGAAGCGGCCATCGCCGAACTGCCCGTCGGCGAAGGCCAGGCCCAGCGGCGCCGAGTGCGAGGGCAGCGCGTAGTCGGGCGCCACCGCGGCCCGCACCTTGGCCATGTCCTGGGGGTGCACGCGCCGGTCCACGTGCTGGCCCCAGTAGGCGTAGGGCCAGCCGTAGAAGGCGCCCTCGCGCACCGAGCTCAGGTAGTCGGGCACGAGGTCCGGGCCCAGCTCGTCGCGTTCGTTGACCACGGCCCACAGTTGCCGCAGCGTCGGCTCGATGGCCAGCGCGGTCGGGTTGCGCAGGCCGGTGGCGAAGGGGCGCGAGGCGCCGGTCTGCGCGTCGACCTGCCAGACCATGGCGCGGTTCTCCTCGACCTCCAGCCCGCGCTCGCCGATGTTGCTGTTCGAGCCGATGCCGACGTAGAGGAAACGTCCGTCGGGGCCGGCCGCCAGCGACTTGGTCCAGTGGTGGTTGATGGCCGACGGCAGCCGCGTGACCGTGACCGGCGGGCCGCTGGCGCGCGTCTGGCCGGCCTGGTAGTCGAAGCGCACCAGCGCATCCTGGTTGGCGACGAACAGCCGGTTGCCGACCAGTGCGAGGCCGTAGGGAGCGTTCAGGTTCTCCGCGAAGACCCAGCGCCCTTCGAAGCGCCCGTCGCCGTCCGCGTCGCGCAGCAGGGTGAGCCGGTCGCCGCCGTCGACCGGGGTCGTGCCGCGCGCCTTGAGGATGCCCGCGATGAAGTCCTTCGGCCTCAGCTTGGGCGCCTGGCCGCCGCGTCCTTCGGCGACCAGGATGTCGCCGTTGGGCAGCACCAGCGTCTGGCGCGGGATCTTGAGGTCGGTGGCGATCGCCGTGATGCGGAAGCCCTGCGGCACGGCGGGCCGGCGCTCGCCCCAGGGTGCCGGGTCGGCGATCTTCATCTTCGGCAGCAGGCCGCGCTGCGGCGCCGGCAGGTCCGGCGGGGCGCCGTCGGGCGGCCCGGCGACGCCGAGGGCCGGCACGGCCAGCGCCAGCGAGAGGCCGAGGCAGAGCGGCGTGAACAGGGGGCGGAAAGGGCGGGTCATGGCGCGGCTCCTGCAGGGGTTCGGCCGAGGGGTCGCGGCGCGGCAAGCCCGACGCCGGCCGCGGCGGCGGCCAGCAGGAACACCAGCGCCGACACCACCGGCGCAGCCGGCATGGTCGCCCAGGCATCGCGGGCATGCACCAGCGCGTTCACGACCGCGAGGACGACGCTGCCGGCCAGCATCAGCAGGTAGCTCGTGCGGTGCCGCCAGCGCTCCCGGCGCGACAGCAGCCACGCGACCAGGGCCCAGATCAGCGCCAGGCCGTTGAACACGAGCCCCCAGGCGATCAGCCAGGACGCGAAGTTGCTCCACTGCACCTCGGCCGTGCGGGCATACGCGGCATCGCAGAGCAGGGCGCCCAGGTAGAGCGGGAGGGTGGAGAAGGCGAGGTTGGCGTGCATGCCCGGCTGGGGGCAAGGCGGGTGCCCGGCCCCGCACCGGCCGTCCGGCTCCTCAGCGCAGCGTCTGCAGGTACGCCGCCATGTCGCGCGCGTCGCGCTCGCTCAGGCCGAGGTCCGGCATGGCGCTGCCGGGCTTGACGCGCTGCGGCTCGCGCAGCCAGCGCACCATGCCGGCAGGGGTGTTCGGCAGGCGGCCGGCGATCATCGCGCGACCGCCGATGCCGTGCAGCGACGGGCCGACCGGGGCATCGGGCCCGACCACGCCGGGGATCGCGTGGCAGGTGATGCACATCTGCTGGCGCAGCGCGATGCGCCCGCGTTCCGGGTCCGGGGCGCCGGCAGCCTGCGCCGCCGGCGCGTGCTCGAGCGGCGTCAACGCGCGGTAATCGGCCGGCGACAGGCGCGGCAGCTGCACGATGAAGGCGACCGTGGCCCAGAGGTCCTCGTCCGCCAGGCGGGCGTTCCAGGCCGGCATGCCGGTCATCTTGAGGCCGTGCTTGGCGACCCAGAAGAGTTCGGCCGGCGGCCGCCGACGCGCCACGTCCACCAGGTTCGACGGCAGCGGCGTGAGGCCGCGCGCGAAGGGCTCCGGCGCCTCGCCCGGCGCCCCGTGGCAGGCCACGCAGTGGCGGCGGAAGTGCGCGAGCCCGCGCGCCTGCAGCACCGGGTCGTCGAGCGCGGGCACCTCGGTGCCGCGCGCCCGCAGCCGCACGGCCTGGCGCATCGCGGTCTTCAGCAGGTCGTAGGTGAGCGGCAGGTGCTGGTGCACGGCCGAGACGTCGTACAGACCGCCGAAGACGACCGCGGTGCCGGCGCCGGCCAGCACGGCCAGCGTGAGGGTCGCTCCCTGGAGCCGGTGGCGCAGGCTCACGGTGCGAACCGCCGATCGGGCCAGGCGACGGCTGCCACCACGGGCTCACCTCGGCGACAGCAGGTAGGCCGCGATGTCACGGGCCTGCGCCGCCTCCACGCCCAGGTCGGGCATCGCGCTGCCGGGCGAGACGGCCTGCGGCTCGGCGATGAAGCGCGCCAGCGCGGCAGGCGTGTTGGGCAGCAGGCCGGCGACGTAGACCTGCTGCGCGAACCGCTCGAGCGGCGGGCCCACGTTGCCGCGCGCCGCGCGCACGCCGGGGATGCGGTGGCAGCTGCCGCAGCCGAACTGCTGCAGCAGCCCGCGCCCGCGCTCGGCGCTGGGCGCGCCGTTCGTGCCAGCGGGGTCGACGCCGGCAGCCATCACGCTGCCGGCCGCCCACAAGGCGGCGGCGGCCGCGAGGCAGCGCCACCGTGGCGTCCGCAGCGCGGGGGGGTCCTGCGTGGACTGGTCCATGCCGGGCTGCGGCAAGGGCCGTGCCTGCCCCAGGTGCGGCCGCGAGCCGCCCCTGGCCCCGGCAGGCGGCTCGGGCCGGGCGGGCGTCACGGCGAGGGAGCCTCGCGCGCCCGCGCCTCCAGGAAGTCCTCGATGTAGAGCCGTTGCACCAGGACCATCGTCACCACCATCAACGGCGTCGCGAAGAAGATGCCGATCGGCCCGAGCAGCGTGCCGAACAGCACCGAGGCCAGGATGCCCAGGACCGGCGGCAGCGACACGGCCCAGCGCTGGACGAAAGGCATCAGCAGATTGCCCTCGACCTGCTGGATCGCGACGGACAGCGCGGCGACGTAGAGCGCCTTGCCCGGGTCCTCCAGGAAGGCCACCATGACGGCCAGCCCGCCCCCGACGATGGCGCCGAAGAAGGGGACGAAGGCCAGCAGGCCGGCCAGCAGACCCACCGCCAGCGCGAGCGGCACGCCCAGGGCCCACAGCGCCACGGCCGTCGCCGCGCCGACGAAGCACATCGAGATGGCTTGCCCCTTGAGCCATCCCCGCAAGGCGCCGGCACAGTCGTCCAGCGCGGCCCCGCAGCGGCCGCGCCATGGCAGGGGCAGCAGGCGCACCGCGCCATCGCGGTACAGCTGCGGCGCCGCCGCGAGGTAGACCGCCAGGATCAGCATCAGCGACAGGCCGCCCAGCGCGGTCAGCGTGTTGCCCGCCACGCCCAGCATCTGCGCCAGCGGCAGTTCGTCGCTGCTCGACGTGCGCCACAGGTCCAGCAGGCGTCGGCCCGCCGGGCTCCCGTCGAGCCAGGCCCTCAGCGTCTCCGGAAGCCCCGCCATGCGCTCACGCAGCGCATCCAGCTGGCCCACGATGGCATCGCCGGCGAAGGCGCCGACGAGGCCCAGCCCCAGCAGCACGACGAGGACGGCCGCCGCCACCGACCAGCGCCCGCCCACGTGGAACCGGCGCTGCAGCAGGTCCGCCAGCGCCCGCAGCGCGACCGCCAGCACGATGGCCGCGAAGAGCAGCACCAGCAGCCGGGCCAGCAGCCATGCCAGCACCAGGGCGACGACCAAGCCGGCGGCGGCCAGCAGGCGGCCCGCGAAGCGGGAGGCGCCGGGTGCGTCGGAGCGGCCGCCGTCGACGCCGCGCCGCCCGGAAGGAGGGTCGCTCACGCGGTCGATCGCGGCGGCGTCAGAACAGCAGCTTGCCCACGCCCAGCACGACCAGCAGGCCGATGAGGAAGATGATGGCGATGATCCAGAGAATGACCTTCATGGACGACTCCCGAGCGTGACGGGAACGACAGGGCAAGCGACATGCCGCGTCCCGGCCTCTGAGCTCCCCGTGTTCACCTGCCGCTGCACCGGTCCGTTCCGTGCCGCAGCCGCGACAATCCCCGCCGATGTCGACCTCGTCTCCCCTGCGCCCCCCGCGCGCGACGCCGGCCGCTGCACGCGCCAACCTGCGCGGCATCGGCTGGATGGTCCTGGCCATGGCGGCGTTCGCGCTCGAGGACGCCTTCGTCAAGCGGGCCGCGCGCGAGCTGCCGATCGGCCAGGTGCTGCTGGCCTTCGGCCTGGGCGGGATGCTCGTGTTCGCGCTGGCCCCCGCCCGCGGCGGCGGCCCGCTGCTGCATCCCGCGGTGCTGTCGCGCGCGATGGCCGTGCGTGCGGTGTTCGAGGTCTGCGGCCGGCTGTTCTTCGCGCTGGCAATCACGCTGACGCCCCTGTCGTCGGCCACCGCGATCCTCCAGGCCACCCCGGTGCTGGTGGTCCTGGGCGCCAGCCTGTTCTTCGGCGAGCGGGTGGGTGCCCTGCGCTGGGCGGCTGTGGGCATCGGCCTGCTCGGCGTGCTGGTGGTGCTGCGGCCGACGGCGGGCGATTTCTCGGCGCTGTCGCTGCTCACGCTCGTGGCGCTGGTGGGCTTCGCGGGGCGCGACCTCGCCAGCCGCGCCGTGCCGGCGACGCTCGGCACGCGCCACCTCGGCTTCTACGGCTTCGCGGCCGTCGTGGTGGCCGGTGTCGCCGTCGCCGCGTGGGACGGCCGGCCCCTCGTCCTGCCCGGCGCCGCCGCTGCGGGGCTGCTGGCCCTGGCCGTGCTGGTGGGCACGGCGGCCTATGCGGCGCTGATGAAGGCCATGCGCACCGGCGACATCGCCAGCGTCACGCCGTTCCGCTACACCCGGCTCGTGTTCGGCCTGGCGCTCGGCGTGGCGGCCTTCGGCGAGCGCGTCGATGCCGCGATGCTGGCCGGCTGCGCGGTGATCCTGTGCGCCGGGCTGCTGATCGCGTTCGACGCGCGCCGCCGCGCCCCGCGCCAGCCCCTGCGCTAGCCTGCCGCCGCCGCGCTGGCCAGCGCGCCGAGCCGGCGCAGCGCGCCGTCGATGCGCGTGTCGCCGGGGTGGCCGGTGTTCAGCCGCAGGTGGTGCGTGAAGCGCCGGTCGGCCGAGAACAGCACGCCGGGCGCGGTGCTGATGCCCTCGGCCATCGCGCGCTGGTGCAGCGCCAGCGCGTCGACGGCGGGCGGCAGTTCGAGCCACAGGAAGTAGCCGCCGGCCGGCCGCGTGACGCGCGTGCGCGCCGGGAAATGGCGTTCGACCAGGCGCAGCACGCGCTGCTGCTCGTCGGCCAGCGCCGCGCGCAGCTGGCGCAGGTGGCGGTCGTAGCCGCCCTGCGCGAGGTAGTCGGCGATGGCGAGCTGCGGCGGCAGCGCGGTGGCCAGCGAGCTCATCATCTTCAGCCGCTGCACCGTGCGCGCATGGCGGCCCGCCGCGGCCCAGCCCACGCGGTAGCCTGGCGCCAGGCACTTCGAGAACGACGAGCAGTGCAGCACCAGGCCCGCGCCGTCGAAGGCCTTGGCCGGCGGCGGGCGCCGCAGGCCGGCATGCAGCTCGCCGTAGACGTCGTCCTCGATCAGCGGCACGCCGTGGCGCTGCAGCAGGTCCACCAGCGCCTGCTTGCGCGACACCGGCATCAGCGCGCCGAGCGGGTTCTGGAAGCTGGGCATGAACCAGCAGGCGGCCACCGGCTGCTGCTGCAGCACCCGCTCCAGCGCCGCCAGGTCGACCCCTTCGGCGGGGTCGGTGGCCACTTCCACGGCGCGCAGCCGCAGGCGCTCCAGCACCTGCAGCGCGGCATAGAAGGTCGGCGATTCGACGACGACCACGTCGCCGGGGCGGGTCACCGCCTGCAGGCACAGGTTCAGCGCCTCCATCGCGCCGTTCGTGATGACCAGCTCCCCGGGCGCCAGCGGCACGCCCTGCAGCGCATAGCGCCGGCGCAGCGCCAGCCGCAGGCCCTCGTCGCCGGCCGTCAGCGCGCTGGTGATCTGGCGCGGCTGCAGGCGCCGCATCGCGCGCGCGCCGTGCCGGGTCAGCACGTCGATCGGGAACAGGTGGGCGCCGGGGAAGGCGGAGCCCAGCGGCACGACGGACGGGTCCCGCGTGGACTCGAGCAGGTCGAAGGCGAGCTCGCTCACGGCGACCTCGGTGACCTCCGCGCGCGGCACCGCGGCCCGCGGCAGCTCGCGCAGCGCGCGCCGCGGGGTCCGCACGAAGTAGCCGGAGCGGGGCCGGGCCTCGATCAGCCCGCGCGCCTCCAGCAGCCCGTAGGCCTGGAACACCGTGGCCGGGCTGATGCCGCGCCGCCGGCAGGTCTCCCGCACCGACGGCAGCCGGTCGCCGGCCTGCAGCAGGCCTTCGCGGATGGCCTGCGCCATGTCGTCGGCCAGCTGTTCGTAGCGGGTCGGGTGGTCCGTCATGGCGCGTGGCCGAGCTGATCCGGGCGGGCGTGCCGGCGCGCGGATCTTATCGGCGCGCCGCGCCAGGGCCCGCATGGCCCGGCGGCCCGGCGCAGCGCAGCGCCGAGGCACGGGCCGGTGCCGCTGCGAAGCCGCAACGCGCGTCAGCGGCCCCGCTGCACGTCGAGCGCCGTCACGCCGGGCGCGCGCTGGCCCCAGGACTGGCGGATGTAGGTCAGCACCGCGGCGGTGTCCGCCACCGGCAGGTCGGCCGGCGGCATGCCATAGGGCCGCGGGTGGCCGGCCGTGGACGGGCCGAAGCCGCCGTGCTTCAGCAGCTGGAGCAGGTTGCCCACGCCGCGCTGCGTGACCGTCGGGTTCCCCGCCAGCGGCGGATAGGCGCCCGCTGCGCCACGGCCATCGGCGCCGTGGCAGTCGGCGCAGCGGTCGGCGTAGATCCGCTCGCCCGCCTTCAGCACCGCGGGGTCGGCGGCCGCGGCCACCGGTGGCGCCGGCGTCGCGGGCAGCGCGTGCAGGTAGTCCGCCGCGGCCTGCAGGTCGGCGACCTGCCAGTGCTGGGTGCTGGCCAGGACCACCTCGGCCATCGGCCCGCTGGCGGTGCCGCGGGCATGGCGGCCGTGGCGCAGCAGCGCGACGGTGTCGGCCGCCGGCGTGGGCCGGCCCTCGACCGGGTGCAGCGAGGGGGCGGTCCACGCGCTGCCCGGCAGGGTGCCGCCGGTGAGGGCGCGGCCCGGGGCGGACCAGCGCCCGCGCGGGGCATGGCACTCGCCGCAGTGGCCGAGCGCCGTCACGAGGTACTCACCGCGCGCGAGCCCTTCGGCCGGCGCCTGCGCCCGCGCCGGCGCGGGCCTGAAGTTCAGCCACTGCCACGCCGTCATCGCCAGCGCGGTGCCGTAGGGGAAGCGCAGCTCGTGCGGGCGGTTCGGCCGGACCACCGGCGGCAGGCTGCGCAGCCAGGCGAACAAGGCGTCGTTGTCGGCGCGGGCCAGGCGCGTGAACGAGGGGTAGGGGAAGGCGGGCAGCAGGCGGCGGCCATCCGGCGCCCGGCCCTCGTGCATCGCGCGGTGGAAGTCGTCGGCGCTCCAGCGGCCGATGCCGGTCTGCGGATCGGGCGTCAGGTTGCCGCCATGGACCACGCCGTACGGCGTGCGGATCGGACGGCCGCCGGCCATCGCGGCGCCCCCGGGCGCGGTGTGGCAGCCGGCGCAGTTGCCCAGCGTCGCGAGGTAGGCGCCGCGTGCCACGAGCCCGGTGGCCGGTGCGGGCGGGGCCGTGCGCCGTTCCGCCGTGCGGCCGCATTCGAGCGGCCACGCGCCGGGTGGGGACTCGGCCGGCGCGCTGCGGGCCGGCAGCGGCTGCGCCGCCAGCCAGCGCGCCGCCAGCGACAGATCGGCGGGCGAGAGGCGGCGCGCCACCTCGGCCATGCAGTCGGGCGCCTGCGCCCCGCGCTGGCCGGTGCGCCACGCGCCGAGCTGCGCCACGAGGTAGTCCGCTGGCAGCCCGAGCAGGCCGGGCACCGCCGGGGCCACGCCGGTCAGCGCGCGGCCATGGCAGGCGGCGCAGGCGGGCACGCGGCGCGAGGCATCGCCCTGCGTGACCAGCTGGCGTGCGCGCTCGGCATCGGCCGGGCCGAGCGTCGAGGCCGCGGGCGGCGGATACGGCACGGCCTGCTCGCCGAAGTGATCGGCCAGTGCGGCCAGCATGCCGTCGTCCAGCGGCTGCAGCAGCGCCGCCATCGTGGCGTGGCGGCGCCGCCCGTCGCGGAAGGCCTGCAATTGCGCCAGCAGGTAGCCGGCCGGCTTGCCGGCCAGCCGCGGCACGTAGCCCTCGGGCCGCGACTGCCCCTGCGGCCCATGGCACCCCGTGCACGCCAGCGCGCGCTGCGCGATCGTGTCGGGCACCTCGCGCGCCGGCGCGAGCACCGGCCACGGCGTCAGCGCCAGCAGCAGCGCTGCCGCGCGCCCGATGCGCCCGATGCGCCTCACTGGACTACCTTCGTGCTGCGCACTCCGGTATGCGCCCTTGGGGCGGCCCGGCGGGCTCACTGGACTACCTTCGTGCTGCGCACTCCGGTATTCGCGCTTGGGGCGGCCCGGCACGCTCATGCGCCCAGCCCCGCGGCGGCCAGGCGCGCCACCGACACCAGCCCCCCCACGAACGCCGCGGCGAGCAGCACGCCCGCGACGACCAGCGGCACCGGCCGCAGGCGCTCGACATCGTCCCGCGCGCGGCTGCCGCGGCGAATGCCGAAGAAGCTCCACGCCACCGCGCGGACGTGGGCCAGGGCCGCGCCGAGGGCTGCGGCCGGCCCGGCACGGCCTGGGGATCCTTGGACTGTCATGCGGGCAGTCTGGGCTGCGCGCGCCGGGATGGGAAGACTCAGAGGGCGGGCAAGTCGACCGGATCAGACCGTGGCCAGCCTATCCGGCTTGGTCGCAGGCGAACGGACCCTGGACGGACGCGACCGGGCGCTTGCATCACGGATGTATTACATTGCGGGCATGAAGACCGCCATCCTCCCCGCCGTGCGCGTCGAACCCGCGCTGCGAAGCGATGCCGAGGCCGTCCTCGAGGAAGGTGAATCGCTCTCCGATTTCGTGTCCGCGTGTGTGCGCGACGGCGTCGCCTGGCGGCGAACGCAGGCGGCGTTCCTCGCGCGCGCCCGGGACGCCGTCGAGCGGTCCGAGCGTGAGCACAGCGGGATCACGCCGCAGGAACTGCTGCGGCGGATGGATGTACGACTCGATGCAGCCCAGCAGCGCCTGGCTGCAGGCAAGGCGCGCGCGGGACCTTGACCAGCTACCGCGTCATCCTGGCGGAAGAGGGCGCCGAAGACTTGCTGCGGATCGAGGACTTCATGATCGAAAGCGAACTCGGCGGCGCGACACCCGACCTCGATGTCGTGAGGCGACTCAGAGACGCCGTCGACCGCGCCCTCCGACTGCTGGAGTTCTCACCGTACTCCTGCCGCAAGGCCAGCCGCGCACTGAACGACCAGCAGCGCGAACTCATCATTCCCTTCGGACAGTCCGGGCTCGTGGCTGCGTTCGAGGTGCGCGGCGACGTGGTCCGCATCGGTGCCGTTCGACATCAGCTGGAGCAGGATGTGCAGTGAAGCCCGTCGGCTCCGCCAAAGGGCTCTCGCGCGAGGCGAGGCCATCGGGGCCGATCGCCGCTTCTCGCCTGACCGTCACGTCCCGGGCATGGCGACAAGGGGTGGGCAGCTGCGGGGCCTTGGCAGGCCGGTGATCTGCGGCATCGCTACAGCGACGCGGCGGCGCACACTGGCGCGCGTTGCTGCGCGCGCCTGCCCTGGTCGATCTGATGGGCGCTGTAGCGTTCGGCAGCGCCGGCGTCAGCCTGCTGCAGCGTCGTCAGCAGCTCGCGTGGGTCGCCGATGGCTTCCCGGCGCATCGTTGGCTGTGCTGGTACGAAGCGCCGGCACGGTGGCGTTTGCCCTTGGGCTCGGTCACGTTGTTGCGTCGGGTGCTGGAGCGTCCTCGTTGGATGCGCCGGCCAGGGCTACCGTCCAATGCCCGCCTGGCTCTTGCCGCAGGTTGAGGAGGTCGTAGGTCTTGAGCATGCCGACCAAGCCAGTATGCCCGCGAGGGACATTCGAGACGGACGCTGACCGGGGGTCTTGTCTGCGTGGCCGGCTCGGTCAAGCGCCGGGCATCGCATGCCAACGCTGGCCGCCCCGTAGATATGATCGGATCACAGCCTGCATTGCATTTGGGACTCGGCAGTCGGCGCGATGCAGGCGCCAGCGGGGCAGGTTCGGTCGAACTCGAACATCGAGGTGTCCTGAAGCTTGGTTCACTCGCAGCACGGCGGTCGACAGAGAGTTGCGATCAGAGGCTTGCACGAGCCCTGTCCAGTCGACACAGAGCGGCGAAAAACACTGAGTTGCCAAGCAACACAATCCCCCCATGCTCCAGTACCAAACCCTCCCCGTCACCCCCTTCCAGCAGAACTGCTCCATCCTCTGGTGCGACGAGACCAAGGACGCGGCGATCGTCGACCCGGGCGGGGACCTGCCGCGGTTGGAGGCGGCGGTGGCGCGGCTGGGGGTGCGGCTGACGCAGATCCTGCTGACGCATGCGCACATCGACCACGCGGGCGGGACGGCGGCGCTGGCGAAGGCGCGGGGGCTGCCGATCGTGGGGCCGCACCCGGGGGACCAGTTCTGGATCGACGGGCTGGCGGAGCAGTCGCGGATGTTCGGTTTCCCGCCGGCGGAGGCCTTCGTGCCGACGCGCTGGCTGGCCGACGGGGACACGGTGGCGGTGGGGCGCTCGGTGCTGGCGGTGCGGCATTGCCCGGGGCACACGCCGGGGCACGTGGTGTTCCACAGCGCGGAGGCGAAGCGGGCCTTCGTCGGGGACGTGCTGTTCGCGGGGAGCATCGGGCGCACGGATTTCCCGGGCGGTGACCATGCGACGCTGATCGCGAGCATCACGCAGCGGCTGTGGCCGATGGGCGACGACACGGTGTTCATCCCGGGCCACGGGCCGGAGAGCAGCTTCGGCCGGGAGCGGCGCAGCAACCCCTACGTCGCGGGGACCTGAGGCCCGCGGCGGCCGGCGGCTTCGCCGATCGCGGCGGCGGTGGCCAGCAGCTGGGGCAGGTGGCGGCGCACGATGGCGTCGCGGGCGTCGAAGCGCTTCAGCCAGACGATGTTGACGGCACCGAGCACCGGGCCGCGCGCGGCGACGATGGGCACGGCGATCGCGGCGAGCAGGTCGTCGTGTTCCTCGATCGGCGCGTCGCCGCCGCCGAAGCCGGGGGCGCGTTCGGCATAGCCGCGGCGTCGCGTCTCGGCGGCACTTGCCTCCAGGTCGGCCGCCAGTTCGGCGGCGGGCCGGCCGAGCGGGCGCGCGAGGCGGCGCGCGAGCGCGGCTCGGGTGGCCTCGCTGCAGGCGGACAGGTAGGCGCGGCCGACGGCCGAGCGCAACAGGTCGATGCGGTGGCCGATCTGGTCGCGCTGCACCGCGAGGCCGCTGGCGCGGCGCGTGGTCTCGAGCAGGCGCATCGCGCTGCCGTCCGGCACCGCCAGGTCGGAGGGCCAGACGACCTCGCGCCGCAGCGCCTCCAGCGCGGGCAGGGCGTGGGCCACGAGGCGCTGGTGGGCGGGCTGCAGCACGCGCGACGGCGTGAGCTCGAAGGCCGGGCGCCACAGGCCGTCGCCCTGCGCGCGCCAGGCCACGCGCTCGGCCTCCAGGGTCTGCAGCAGGCGCAGCAGGGTCGGCTTGGGCAGCCCGGTCTCGCGCTGCAGCTCGGCCAGGCCGGCGCGGCCCAGGCGCTGCAGCGCCTTCATCACGGCCAGTGCACGCGCGACGCTGCGCACGGTGTCTTCGCCCATGGCTTGCCTCCGCCGTTCCGCCTGCCGGAACGGGAGGGGATTGTGCTTGAGCGCGGCAGGGCGGCTGACTAGGCTTGGCGCCATGTCGATGCCTGCCTCCACCCGCCCCGCCACGGTGCGCAACGTGCTGTTCATCATGGCCGACCAGCTGCGCTGGGACTACCTGTCCTGCGCCGGCCACCCGACGCTGCGCACGCCGAACCTCGATGCGCTGGCGCAGCGCGGCGTGCGCTTCGACCGCGCCTTCGTGCAGGGCCCGGTCTGCGGGGCCTCGCGCATGTCCACCTACACCGGCCGCTACGTCACCAGCCACGGCTCGGCCTGGAACTTCGTGCCGCTGTCGGTGGGGCAGAAGACGCTGGGCGAGCACCTGCGGCCGCATGGCCTGCGCTGCGCGGTGGTGGGCAAGACGCACGTCGAGCCGGACCTCGACGGCGCGCGCCGCCTCGGGCTGGATCCGTCGACCGGCGCGGGCCGGCTCGCGATGGAAGGCGGCTTCGAGCCCTGGGAGCGTGACGACGGCATCTGGCCGCCGGGCTTCAAGGTCGAGGGCAACCGCTACTGCGACTGGCTGCGCGGGCTCGGCTACACCGGCGACAACCCCTGGCACGACCACGCCAACTCGGCGCTCGGCCCGCAGGGCGAGCTGCTGTCGGGCTGGGAGATGCGCCACGCGCGCCGGCCGGCCCGCGTGGCCGAGCCGCACAGCGAGACCGCCTACACCACGCAGCGCGCGATCGACTTCATCGACGAGCAGGGCGACCGGCCCTGGCTGCTGCACCTCTCCTACATCAAGCCGCACTGGCCCTACGTGGCGCCGGCGCCCTACCACGCGATGTACGGCCCGCAGGACATCCTGCCGGCGGTGCGCAGCGAGGCCGAGCGGCGCGACCCGCACCCCGTGATGCGCGGCTTCCAGCAGACGCCGCCCAGCCTGAGCTTTGCGCGCGACGAGGTGCGCGAGACGGTGATCCCGACCTACATGGGCCTGGTGCGCCAGCTCGACGACCAGCTCGGCCGCCTGTTCGACCACCTGCGCGCCAGCGGCCGCGAGCGCGACACCCTGGTCGTCTTCACCAGCGACCACGGCGACTACCTGGGCGACCACTGGCTGGGCGAGAAGGAGCTGTTCCACGACACCATCGTCCGCGTGCCGCTGATCGTGGTGGACCCGCGGCCGCAGGCCGACGCCGCGCGCGGCCGCACGGTGGACGCACTGGTCGAGTCCATCGACCTGCTGCCCACCTTCCTCGACGCGCTGGGCCTGCCGCCCGCGCCGCAGTGGCTGGAGGGCCGCTCGCTGCAGCCCTGGCTGGCCGGCGAGACCCCGGCCGACTGGCGCGACGCCGTCTTCAGCGAGAACACCTACGCCTTCCGCGACCCGGTGCGCCTGCCGCTCGGACGGGCCGTCGAGGACTGCCAGATGACCATGCTGCGCACCGAGCGCTGGAAGTACGTGCACGTCGACGGGCTGCGGCCGCAGCTGTTCGACCTGGCGGCCGACCCGCAGGAGCTGGACGACCGCGGCGCCGACCCGGCGCTGGCCGGCGTGCGCGAGGCGCTGGCCGCGCGCCTCGTCGAGTGGCTGCGCCGGCGCCGGCGCATGCCGACCATCCACCCCGACGACATCGCCGCCTGGAACCGGCGCGAGCTCGACGCCGGCATCCGCATCGGCGAGTGGTAGCCGCGCGGCGCCACGGATTCCCTTCCCCCACACTGGAGACACGACATGCGAACGACGACGCGATGGCTCGCGGGCCTGGCCCTGGCCGCCACCACCCTGGCCGCGGCGGCCGACGGCTGGCCGACCCGGCCGGTGCGGCTGCTGGTGGCCTTCCCGGCTGGCGCCCCCGGCGACATCATTGCCCGCCTGGTGCAGCCGCAGCTGCAGCAGGCACTCGGGCAGCCGGTGATCGTCGACAACAAGCCCGGCGCCGGCGGCAACCTCGGCGCGCAGGAGGTGGCGCGCGCCACCGACGGCCACACCTTCCTGGTCGGCCCGGACACGATGGTGACGATCAACCCGCACCTGTACCGCAAGCTCGCCTTCAAGCCGGCCGAGGACCTGCGCCCGGTGAGCTACCTGGCGCGCTTCAACCAGCTGCTGGTCTGCCACCCGTCGACCGGTTTCCGCACGCTGGACGACTTCCTGGCCGGCGCGCGCAAGGGGCGGCTGAGCTATGCCTCCGGCGGCGCCGGCGTGCCGGGCCACATGGCGATGGAGATGCTGGTGGCGGCCACCGGCGTCTCGCTGACGCACGTGCCCTACCGTGGCCCCGGCCCGGCGGCGCAGGACGTGATCGGCAACAGCGTGCCCTGCGGCTTCCTGGCCACGCCGGTGGTTGGCCCGCACGTGCGCGACGGCCGCCTCGTCGACCTGGCCGTCTCCGGCAGCCGCCGCACCGCGTCGCTGCCGCAGGTGCCCACGATCGCCGAGAGCGGCATCGCCGGCTTCGACGCCAGCTTCTACGAGACGCTGTGGGCGCCGGCCGCGACGCCGCCGGCCGTGATCGCGCGGCTGCAGGCCGAGTTCGCGAAGGCGCTGGCCGCGCCCGAGACGCGCGCCCGGCTCGCCGCGGTGGACCTGGAGGCCGTGGCGACCACGCCGGCCGAAGCGGCGCGCCAGGCCCAGCTCGACAGCGACAAGTGGGGCGCCGTGCAGCGCCGGGTGCAGCTGCAGCTCGATTGAGTTCAGCCGGCCGCCGCCGCGCCGCCGTCGGCCAGCACCGCGTCCAGCGGCGAGGCCTCGGCGCCCAGCTGCAGCACGCTGGAGAAGTGGTTGTGGCCCGCGAGCCGGAGCAGCCGGGCCGGCGCGGTGCCGGCCGCCTGCTGGCGCGCGAGCTGGGCCTGCGCCTGCTCGATGTTCTCCGGCGGATCGAGCTCCGCCACCGCGAACACCAGCGGCACCGTGCTGCGCGCCAGCGCCTCGGCGGGCGAGCGGGCGGCGCGCGTGGCCGCGTCGGCGCCGGTGTAGGCCACGCGGCCGGGCGTCGGCCGCATCGCGCCCCAGTCGTACAGGCCCGACACCAGCAGCGCGCGCTCGACCGGGCGGTCCGTGCGCCGCGCCAGCCACGCGGCCACGTGGGCCGCGCCGGCCGAATGGCCCACCACCAGCAGACGCTGCGGGTCGAGGCCCCAGCCCGCGGCCTGCGCCTGCACCGCCTGCAGCGCGAGATCGAGGTCGTCCATCGCGGCCGGCCAGGGGTGTGCGGGCGCGAGGCGGTGGTTCAGCGTCAGGCCGATGCGGCTGTGGCGCACCGCCCACCAGCCGACGTTGTCGTGGAAGGGCGGGCGCTCGCGCTTGTCGCCGCCGACGAAGCCGCCGCCGTGCACGAACAGCACGCCCGCGCGGGGCGCGGGCCCGCCGGGCCCGCGGAACACGTCCAGCCGCTGCAACGGGTGCGGGCCGTAGGCGTGGTCGCGCTCGATGGCGAGCCCGGGCGGCACCGGGTGCACCAGGTGGGTGGCCGCCAGCGCCATGCTGGCCTCGGCGGCGGCGGGGGACAGGTCGGCGCCCAGGGGGCGCAGCGCGGCGAGCCAGTCGCTCATCGGCGGCGCCTCGGGGCGCGGGCCGGCGCCGGCTCGCCTGCCTCCGCCACCTCCTCGGCCGCGGCGCCGCCGCTGGCCGAGGATGGCGCCTGGGCCGGGGGCGGGAAGGGCACGTCGGCCGGCCAGGCCTGCAGGTCGGTCGGGACCGGCAGCGCCGGCGTCGCGGCGACCATCCGGTGCACCATGCAGGCGAAACCGCAGGCCACCTGATGGCCGCTCCAGCCCGCGCCCGGGCGGTACCAGCTGCGGATCCAGTTCTGCGCGCCGACCACGATGAAGGTCACCAGCTTGGGGTCGCAGGCCACCATGCTGCCGTCGGCGATGCCCTGCTGCACCAGCGCCCGCATGTCGCGCTCGAGCCAGCGGCGCTCCTCGGTGATCACGGCGGCCTGCGCCGGCTCGAGCGTGCCCGGCTCCAGCAGCAGGAAGGTGTTCACCGGCGAGGCCGTCATCTGCAGCACGAAGTGATGCACCAGCCGGGCCAGGCGCTCGGCGCCGTCGCGGCCTTCCCGGACCGCGTCGTCGCGCGCCTGCTTGGCGGCGGCGAGCGAGCGCTGGTGCAGGCGGTAGAGCAGCTCGCTCTTGCTGCGCGCGTAGTGGTAGATGGCCGGCTTGGTCACGCCCAGCTCCTGCGTGATGTCGGCCAGCGAGGCGCCGTGGTAGCCGTGGCGCGCGAACCAGCGCGCCGCGCACTCGAGCAGCACCTCCTCCTTCAGCTCGCGCTGGCGCTGCGCGCTCGGCAGCCGGTCCGACCAGGCCGGTGCGGCCGGATCCGCCAGCGCGGGGGAGGCTGCGGACGCGGGCGGCGCCCGGTCCAGGGCTGGGGCAGGGCGGGGGCGACGCGCGGGCGCTCGGGGCATCGGCAGGCAGTCCATGGTCGCTAGACCACGGTGAAGTCGTAGGGGCGGCTCTGCAGCGCCGTGGTCCCCATCAGGACCTGCCGCTGCAGGTCCGGATCATCGTTCAAACGCTGCAGCCGCTCGAGGTCGGCGCGGCGGCGCGCCGGGTCGCGCTCGCCGAGGCGGCGCTTGTTCTCGCTGGCCGTCGGCGAGGTGAACTCGAGGAAGATGCGGCGCCGCTCGGCCGCGTAGTCGTCCAGCACGCGGTCCGGTGCCGCGCCGCGCACCACGGCCGCCAGCGCGTCGCCCAGGTGGGCGGCATCGAGCAGGCCGGAGGTGAGGCCGAGGCCGCCGCAGGGGTTGGTGATGTGCGCGGCGTCGCCGGCCAGCAGCACGCGGCCGACGCGGTAGGACGGCGCGCTGCGCTGGTGCACGCGGTAGGGTGCGACACGGTCGATCCGGTACGACTGCGCGGGGTCCGGCAGCAGCCGCGCGAGCCGTCCGGGCAGGCGCTCCAGCACGCCCGCCTCCGGCAGCGCGGCGTCCTCGCCGTAGGTCACGCGCCAGCCGCTGCGCTGGTCGAGCACCGGGATGATGGCCCAGTCGTCCGGGTCGACCACGAAGTTCGCGCGTGCATAGCCGTGCGCGGCGAAGTCGTAGTGCAGGTTCACCGCGACGAAGCGCTCGGGCCAGGTGATCCCGTCGAAGGCCAGGCCCAGGGCCTGGCGCACGCCGCTGCGCGCGCCGTCCGCGCCCACCAGCCAGTCGCCGCGCCAGACGCGCTCGCCGCCGGCGGTGCGGGCGGTCACCTCGACCCCCTGGTCGTCCTGGGCCGCCGCGCAGACCTGCTGGCCCCAGTGCACCCGCGCGCGGCCGGTGGCGAGCAGGTGCTTCAGCACGATCTCGCCCAGCAGGTCCTGGCCGAGGTGCAGGTTGTAGGGGTAGCGCGTGTCGGGCGCGGTGACGGCCATGTCCAGCCGCGCGAGGATGCGGCCCTGGCCGTCGCGGTAGTGGTAGTCCTGCTTCAGCAGGCCGTCCTGCAGCGCGTCCTGCAGCAGGCCGAGGCGGTCCAGCAGGGCCACCGTGGGCGCGTGGTAGACGATGGCCCGCGGCGAGGGCTCCACCTGCGGCTGGGCCTCGAGCACGTCAACCGGCACGCCGGCCCGCGCCAGGATCAGTGCCGTCACCAGCGCCACCGGCCCCGCACCGGCCACCAGCACGCCCTCGACCCGTTCCATGCCCTGCTCCTGTTCCGTTCGTGATTGAACGAGTGTATAGTGAATTTAACGATCGTTAAACCAAGGAGACGACGATGGCTTCGACTGGCATGAAGGCACGGGTGGGAACGACGCGGCGCAGGCTCGCGGTGCTGGCGGGGGCGCTGCTCGCGCTCGCGGCCTGGCCCGCGCACGCGCAGGAGGACAAGGCCCCGATCCGCCTGCTCGTGGGCCTCGCGGCCGGCGGCACCGTGGACATCGCCGCGCGTACCGTGGCCGAGAAGCTGAGCGCCGCGCTCGGCCGCCCCGTGGTGGTGGACAACAAGCCGGGCGCCGGCCAGCGCGTGGCGCTGGCCGAGCTGCGGCGGGCCGCGCCCGATGGGCGCACGCTGATGCTCACCACCGACGGCCCCTTCGTGATCAACCCGCACATCTTCCGCAAACTCGACTACACGCCGGCGGACTTCACGCCGGTCGCCGGCGTGGCCGACTTCGACCTCGGCCTGGGCGTCGGCCCGAAGCTGCCCGAGGTGCGCGACATGAAGCAGTTCATGGCCTGGGCGCGCGGCGCCAAGGCGGTGGCCTACGGCAGCCCCGGCAACGGCACGCTGCCGCACTTCAGCGGCGCGGCGCTCGGCCAGGCGCTCGGCATCGAGACGACGCACGTGCCCTACAAGGGCGGCACCCCGGCGGCGCAGGACCTGGCCGGCGGCCAGGTGCCGTTCATCCTCACCTCGGTCAACGACATGATCGAGCTGCACCGCGCCGGCAAGATCCGCATCGTCGCGGTCGCCGGCGAGAAGCGCTCGCCGGTGCTGCCCGAGGTGCCGACGATGCTGGAGTCCGGCGTGCAGGTCAGCGGCTCGGTGAAGATCGGCATCTACGGCCCGGCGGGCATGCCGCCGGCGCTGGTGAAGCAGCTCGAGCAGGCCGTGCTGGCCGCCGTCCGCCTGCCCGACGTGCAGCAGAAGCTGCTGCAGAACTCGATGGTCCCGGCCCCGCTGGGCGGCGAGGCGCTGGCCGCGGCGGCGCGGGTGGAGGTGCGCCGGCTGGAGCCGATCGTCAAGGCCAGCGGCTACCAGCCGGAGTGACGCGGTGGCGGCCGCGCGGGGCCGTGCCGCCGCCGCTGCCCATAATCCCGCATGGACCGGTTCCTGGCGATCGAATCCTTCGTGCGGGTGGCCGAGACCGAGAGCTTCGCCGAGGCGGCGCGGCAGATGCGGGTGTCGCGCTCGGTGGTGACCGCGCGCATCCAGCAGCTCGAGGCCTTCGTCGGCGCGCCGCTGTTCCACCGCAACACGCGCAGCGTGCGCCTGAGCGAGCTGGGCCAGGCCTTCCTGCGCGACTGCACCGAGCTGGTCGGCCGCACCAACGAGGTGGTGGACCAGATGCGCGAGGTGACCACCTCGCCGGTGGGCCGGCTGCGCGTGCATGCGCTGCCCGGCTTCGTGCTGGGGCACCTGGCGCGCGTGCTGCAGGTCTTCCAGGCGCGCTACCCGCAGATCGTGCTCGACATGATCGTCAACGACGCGGCGATCGACCCGGTGAAGGAGGGTTTCGACTGCGCGCTGCAGATCTTCCCGCCGCGCTCGGAGGAGCTGATCTCGCGCAAGCTGTTCCCGGTGCGGCGGGTGTTCTGCGCCAGCCCCGAGTACGTGCGCCGCCACGGCCTGCCGCGCCACCCGCGCGACCTGATGGGCCACCGCATCGGCTGGTACTCCGGCTACCCCACGCGCGAGCGCCTGGCCTTCCACGGTGCCGGCGGCACGGTCTCGCTCGAGCTGAAGCCGGTGCTGCTGACCAACAGCGTGCATCTGCTGCGCGAGTACGCGCTGGAGCATGCCGGGATTGTTTGCATTCCCACGCTGGTGGCGTCGGAGTCCGTGCTGTCGGGGGCGCTGCGGCTGGTGCTGCCGGACCACCCGCTCAGCGCCTTCTGGCTCTCGGTCTTCTACCCCGAGAGCGTGCGCAGCTCGCTCAAGCTGAAGCTGTTTCTCGAGGTGCTGGCCACCAGCTTCTCCGGGCTGCCTCCCTGGGACGAGGCGCTGATCGAGCGCGGTCTGCTGGCCCCCGACATCATCGAGTGAGGCCGCGCGGGCCTCGGGATAACCCTAGGATTGTTCGGCCTTTCCGAACAATCCTGTCGCCATCCCGGCCCTACCGGCCCGCCGGGTGCCTGCCTAGACTGCATGCCATGCCCTCCACCGGGGGCGATCACTGCAGGAGACACCCATGAGCGCGGACACCGCCTACACCACCGTCTTCGGATCCCTCGACCGCTACGAGAAGGGCGGCGTGCAGGTGATCGACGACCGGGTCACGAACTACGCCTTCTCGAACTGCTTCGAGATCGCGTCGAAGGCCGCGCCCTACGAGCGCGTCGTCTTCGGCCAGAACCAGATCTACGTGCTCGAGACGGTGCGCGCCGAGGGCGTGTCGCCGTGGTTCACCTGTGCGCACGACGAGTTCGCGCTGTGCATGGACGGCGAGGTCGAGGTGCACCTGGTCAAGCTCGAGGCCGAGCAGACCGTGCCGGACGCCGAGCACAACGGCGCGGTGCTGGTGAAGGGCGAGCCGCGCGGCGCGAAGATGGGCTGGATGCGGCTGCGCCGCGGCCACCAGGCGCTGCTGCCGAAGAACGCGGCCTACCAGTTCCGCGCCGCCCGGCCCTCGGTGCTGGTGCTGCAGACCTGCAAGGGTGACCTCAGCGTCGAGCGCTGGGCCGAGATCTGCCAGACCGCCTGAACGCCGCCGCCTTCCCACCGAACCGACCCCGGAGCCTGCCATGAACGCCATTGCCGACACCGTCCCCGTCCAGGCCACCGAGCCGCATGCCACGCTGGGCTACCGCGCCTTCCAGCTCGGCGGCTTCAGCTTCCGCCGCGACGAGTACTTCGCCCACATCGGCTGGACCACCGCGGACGGCCGCCCGCTCTCCCACACCATGGACATCGGCGCCTTCCTGCGCGCGCTGATGCGCGACGTGGCCTGGGGCTTCTTCTACGGCGGCGTCAACTTCGACCACGTCTTCGGCACCACCAACCACTACAAGACGGTGGACCTGTACGCCGGCCGCTTCAACGCGACGATGAAGGCCGCCGGCGTCGACCGGCTGGAGAACTTCCCGACGCCGCAGATCGCCGCCACCTTCGAGCAGATGCTCGACGACTGGACGAATGCCGGCTTCGACCCCTTCGCCGCGCCGCAGGAGACCGGCAGCCCCTACGGCCGCAAGAACGGCAGCAACACCGCGAAGATCACGCGGGCGCGCGAGCTGGCCACGCGCTGCGTCGGCCTGAAGGGTGACCTCGACCTGCGCAGCGACGAGCGCGGCGCGCCCGTCAACCGGGCCTTCGCCGACGTGCCGCAGGAGCAGCCCGAGCTGCACCCCGAGCCGGGCTTCGAGAACGAGGTGCACGCCTTCAACCTGTTCGGCTTCCTGAGCCGCTCGCAGGTGACCTGGAACCCCAGCTTCACCAGCGTCGTCAAGCACAGCTACATGTGCCCGACGACGGAGGAGCACATCCTGCCGATCATCCACGCCAACGACCGCGTGGAGTGGTTCTTCCAGATGTGCGACGAGATCCACTGGGACTGTGCCGACAAGACCACCGGCAAGCCGCTGGCGCGCGTGATCATGAAGGCCGGCGACATGGCCGCGATGCCGGCCTACTGCCGCCACCAGGGCTACAGCCCGAAGCGCTCGATGCTGCTGGTGTGGGAGAACGGTTCGCCGAGCCTGGTGTACGAGATCCAGCGGGGCGAGAGTCCCGAGGTGCCGGTGGTGTTTTGACCCCCCCCCGGAGCGGCTGACGCCGCTCCCCCCCAGGGGGGCCGCGCGAGTCGACCGGCGGAGCCGGATCGACCGCGCGTGCTGGATCTCGCTTGAGCGGCTGCGCCGCTCGTTGCGGGGTGCGGGGGGGGCGACGGTGGGTTCGTCGTGCGTGCTGGATCTCGCTCGAGCGGCCGCGCCGCTTTTTGCGGGGCGCGGGCGCGAGCTGGGTTCGACTTCGTTGCCGGGTGCCCCGTGGGCGCGGCTGCGGGGCCGTGTGTCGATCGGGCGGGCCGAGGCCGGCCGACTTTTCTGGAGTGATCATGAATCTTGCGGAGCTCGAGGCCGCGGTGGGGCTGCGCACGCCGATCCGGCACCAGTTGTTCATCGACGGGCGTTTCGTCGATGCGGCGTCGGGGGAGACGCTGCCGACGCTGAACCCGCACGACAACACGGTGATCGCCGACGTGGCGATGGCGGGCCGCGAGGACGTGGACCGGGCGGTGGCGGCGGCGCAGCGGGCGTTTCCGGCCTGGCGCCGGATGGCGGCGGCGGACCGCGGGCGAATCCTGCTGAAGCTGGCCGACCTGATCGAGGCGAACACCGAGGAGCTGGCGCGGCTGGAGTCGCTGGACACCGGCCACCCGCTGAAGGACTCGCGGGTGCTGGACGTGCCGCGCACGGCCGCCTGTTTCCGCTACTTCGGCGGCATGGCCGACAAGTTCCAGGGCGAGGTGGTGCCGGTCGAGGCGGGCTTCCTGAACTACCTGCTGCGCGAGCCGGTCGGCGTGGTCGGCCAGGTGGTGCCGTGGAACTTCCCGCTGATGTTCACCAGCTGGAAGATGGCGCCGGCGCTGGCGGCCGGCAACTGCGTGGTGCTGAAGCCGGCGGAGATCACGCCGCTGAGCACGCTGAAGATCGCCGAGCTGATGCAGCAGGCGGGGCTGCCCGACGGCGTCGTCAACATCGTGCCGGGCCTGGGCAGCGTGGCCGGCCAGTACCTGGCGGAGCATCCCGGCGTGGCGAAGATCGCCTTCACCGGCAGCACCGCCACCGGCCGGCGCATCGTGCAGGCCAGCGCCGGCAACCTGAAGAAGGTGCAGCTGGAGCTGGGCGGCAAGGGCGCGAACATCGTCTTCGACGACGCGAACCTGACGGCGGCCGTCAACGGCAGCGCCTGGGCCATCTTCCACAACCAGGGCCAGGCCTGCATCGCGGGCTCGCGGCTGATGCTGCACGAGCGCATCGCCGACGAGTTCCTCGAGCGCTTCCTGGCGCTGGCGCGCAGCATCCGCCTGGGCAACCCGCTCGATCCGCAGACCGAGATGGGCCCGCTGACCAGCGCCCAGCACCGCGACCGCGTGCTGGCCTACGTGGACGTGGCGCGCGAGCAGGGCGGCGAGGTGCTCGGCGGCGGCAAGCCGCCGGCGAACCCGGACCTGGTGCGCGGCTGCTACGTCGAGCCGACCGTGGTGCGCGCGCGCAGCGAGCGCGACCGCATCGCGCAGGAGGAGGTCTTCGGCCCCTTCGTGACCGTGCTGACCTTCAAGGACGAGGCCGAGGCGCTGCGCATCGCCAACGGCACCGACTACGGCCTCGGCAGCGGCCTGTGGACGGGCAACCTGCAGCGTGCCCACCGCCTGGCGCAGGAACTCCAGGCCGGCATGGTCTGGATCAACAGCTACAAGCGCGTCAACCCGGGCTCGCCCTTCGGCGGCGTGGGCCAGAGCGGCTACGGCCGCGAGATGGGCTTCGATGCGATGCGCGAGTACACCCAGGTGAAGAGCGTCTGGGTCAACGTCGATGCGCAGATTCCCCCCTGGTACCCGCGTGGCTGAGCGCCACCGCCCATCCTTCCGGAGCTTCCCGATGATCCGCCCCGTCCGTTTCGCCGCCGCGCTCGGCCTCGCGCTGTCCACCACCTGGGCCGCGGCCCAGGCCTGGCCGAGCAAGCCGGTGCGCCTCGTCGTGCCCTTCCCGCCCGGCGGCATCGTCGACACGGTGGCGCGCCAGCTGCAGGTGCCGCTGCAGCAGGCGCTGGGCCAGCCGCTGGTGATCGACAACAAGGGCGGCGCTGGCGGCACGCTGGGCTCGGGCGAGGTGGCGCGCGCCGCGCCGGACGGCCACACGCTGCTGATGGTGTTCGACGCCTACGCGACCTACCCGCTGGTCTATCCCAAGCTGCCCTTCGACATCGCGCGCGACCTGACGCCGGTGACGCAGATCGTCAGCAACCCGCTGATCCTGGTCGTTCACCCCTCGGTGCCGGCGAACGACGTGAAGGGCCTGGTGGCGCTGGCGCGGCAGAAGCCCGGCCGGCTGAACTTCGCGTCGGTCGGCGCGGGCAGCAGCAACCACCTGACGGGCGAGTACTTCAAGAGCGTCAGCCAGACCTTCATCACCCACATCCCCTACCGCGGCGGCGGCCCGGCCCAGCAGGACCTGATCGGCGGGCAGGTGGACATGATGTTCCTGTCGGCGGTGCTGGCCCAGCCCTTCGTCAAGTCGGGCCGGATGAAGGCGCTGGCGCAGACCGGCGCCCAGCGCGTGGCCGCGTTCCGGGACCTGCCGACCGTGGCCGAGTCCGGCTACCGCGGCTTCGAGGTGAACTCCTGGGTCGGCCTGCTGGCGCCGGCCGGCACGCCGCCGGCCATCATCGACCGCCTGCAGGCCGAGGTGGCGAAGATCGTGCACGCGCCGGACTTCGCCGCCCGGCTGAACGAGCAGGGCCTGAAGGGCATTGCCAGCACGCCGGCCGCCTTCGGCGCGACCATCCAGGCCGAGCAGGCCAAGTGGCGGCGCCTCGTGACCGAGCGCCAGCTGTCGCTGGAGTGACGGCAATGGAGGCCTTCGTCTACACGGCCCAGCCCGCCCGCGTCGTCTTCGGCGCCGGTGCGCTGCAGCATCTGGGGGCCGAGGTCGAGCGGCTCGGTGCGCGGCGCGCGCTGGTGCTGAGCACGCCCGAGCAGGCGGCGCAGGCGCGCCGCGTCGCCGAGCAGCTCGGCGCGCGGGCCGCCGGCGTCTACGCCGGGGCCGTGATGCACGTGCCGGTCGAGACCGCGCGCGCGGCGGTGGCCGAGGCCGCGCGGCTCGGCGCCGACTGCGCGGTCGCGATCGGCGGCGGCTCGACCACGGGCCTCGGCAAGGCGATCGCGCTCGAGAGCGGGCTGCCGATCCTCGCCATCCCCACCACCTACGCCGGCAGCGAGATGACGCCGATCTTCGGGCTGACCGAGGGCGGCGTGAAGCGCACCGGCCGCGACCCGCGGGTGCTGCCGCGCACCGTGATCTACGACCCCGAGCTGAGCCTCGGGCTGCCGCCGGGCCTGAGCGTCACCAGCGGCATCAATGCGATGGCGCATGCCGCCGAGGGCCTGTACGCGCACGACGGCAACCCGGTCACCGCGCTGATGGCCGAGGAGGGGCTACGTGCGATGGCCGCGGCGCTGCCACGCCTCGTGCGCGACCCGGCCGACCGCGCCGCGCGCGGCGACGCGCTCTACGCGGCCTGGCTGTGCGGCACGGTGCTCGGCGCGGTGGCCATGGGCCTGCACCACAAGCTCTGCCACACGCTGGGCGGCAGCTTCGAGCTGCCGCACGCCGAGGTGCACACGGTGGTCCTGCCGCATGCGCTGGCCTACAACGCCGCGCACGCGCCGCAGGCGATGGCCCGCATCGCGCGCGCGCTCGGCGCCGCCGCCGGTGCCGGTGCCGGTGCCGTCGTCGATGCGCCGCAGGCCCTGTTCGAGCAGGCCCAGGCGCTCGGCGCACCGACCTCGCTGCGCGCGCTCGGCCTGCCGGCCGAGGCGCTGGACCGCGCCGCCGACCTGGCCGCCGCCAACCCCTACCCGAACCCGCGGCCGCTCGACCGCGGGGCCCTGCGGGCGCTGCTGCAGCGCGCCTGGGACGGCGCCGCGCCGCAGGCCTGACCCCGAGCCGACGACACTTCCACAGGAGACAGCGAGATGAGCATCAACCGCCGCCGGTTCGTGCAGGGCACGGCCGCCATGGCCAGCGCAGGGGCCGCCCCCGCGCTGTGGGCCGCCAACGTGCTGAAGATCGGCTACGTGTCGCCGCAGACGGGGCCGCTGGCGCCCTTCGGCGAGGCCGACAAGTGGGTGATCGACCAGATGAAGGCCGCGTTCAAGGACGGCCTGAGCGTCGGCGGCAAGAAGTTCGACGTGGTCATCGTGCTGAAGGACAGCCAGAGCAACCCGAACCGGGCCGGCGAGGTCGCCAACGACCTGATCCTGAAGGACAAGGTGGCGCTGATGCTGACCGCCGGCACGCCGGAGACGGCCAACCCCGTCAGCGATGCCTGCGAGCTCAACGAGGTGCCCTGCATCAGCACGGTCGTGCCCTGGCAGCCCTGGTTCTTCGGCCGCAAGGGCGACCCGGCCAAGGGCTTCGCGTGGACCTACCACCTGTTCTGGGGCCTCGAGGACGTCATCGCCAACTTCACCAACGGCTGGAAGACGGTGCCGACCAACAAGAAGGTCGGCGGCCTGTTCCCGAACGACGGCGACGGCAACGCCTGGGGCGACAAGGCCCTGGGCTTCCCGAAGCCGCTGGCCGACATGGGCTACACGCTGACCGACCCGGGGCGCTTCCAGAACGGCACGCCGGACTTCTCGGCCCAGATCGCCGCCTTCAAGCGCGACGGCGTGGAGATCGTCACCGGCGTGGTGATCCCGCCCGATGCCAAGACCTTCCTGACCCAGGCGCGCCAGCAGGGCTTCCGCCCGAAGGTGATCACGCTCGGCAAGGCGCTGCTCTTCCCCGGCGCGATCGAGGCGCTCGGCGAGCTCGGCCACGGCCTGAGCACCGAGGTCTGGTGGAGCCCGTCGCATCCCTTCACGTCCTCGCTGACGAAGCAGAGCGCCAAGGCGCTGGCCGAGGCCTACGAGGCCGGCACGAAGAAGCAGTGGACGCAGCCGATCGGCTTCGCGCACGCGCTGTTCGAGGTGGCGGCCGACGCGCTGAAGCGCGCCCGCTCGGCGCAGGCCGCCGATGTGCGCGACGCGGTGGCGGCGACCAACCTGGCGACGGTGGTCGGCCCGGTGAAGTGGGGTGGCACCGGCCCGTTCCGCAACGTCAGCAAGACGCCGCTGGTGCTGGGCCAGTGGAACAAGGGCACGCGGCACAAGGTGGAGCTGACGATCGTGAACAACGAGGCCGCGAAGACCATCCCGACCGGCGGCAGCCTGAAGCCGATCTGAGCCTGCGGCCGCCCCCCGCCGTGCGGGGGGCGGCACGAGCCCCGCCATGCCCCTGCTCGAACTCCAGTCGGTCCGCAAGTCCTACGGCGCCCTGAAGGTGACCGACGGCGTCAGCCTGGCCGTCGAGGCCGGCGAGACGCTCGGCATCCTCGGCCCGAACGGCGCCGGCAAGACCACGCTGTTCAACCTGATCTCCGGCGACGTGCGCGCCGATGCCGGCCGCATCGTCTTCGGCGGCCGGCCGATCGACCGCCTGCGGCCGCACCAGCGCTGCCGCGCCGGCATCGGGCGCAGCTACCAGGTGCCGCAACCCTTCGGTGCGATGACCGTGTTCGAGAACCTCGTCACCGCCGCCTGCTACGGCGGCGGCCAGCGCGAAGCCGAGGCCTGGGAGACGGCGCACGCGGTGCTGCAGCGCACCGGCCTGGCGGCCCAGGCCAACCGCCCGGCGGGCGCGCTCACGCTGCTGGACCGCAAGCGGCTGGAGCTGGCGCGCGCGCTCGCGACCGGCCCGACGCTGCTGCTGCTGGACGAGATCGCGGGCGGCCTGACCGAGCGCGAGGCGGCGCTGCTGGTGGAGGAGCTGCAGGCGATCAAGGCCGGCGGCCTGACGATGATCTGGATCGAGCACGTCGTGCATGCGCTGCTGGCGGTGGCCGACCGGCTGCTCGTCCTCAACTTCGGCCAGACCCTGGCCGAGGGCCGGCCGCGCGAGGTGATGGCGCAGCCCGAGGTGCGCCGCGTCTACATGGGGCTGGAGGCCTGAATGGCGGACCCGCTGCGCACGCAGGCTTCCGGTGGCGTCCCGCTGCTGGAGACGGCCGGCCTGACGGCCTTCTACGGCGACGCCCAGGCGCTGTTCGGCATCGACGTCGTGCTCGGCGAGGGCGAGCGCGTGGCGGTGATCGGCGCCAACGGCGCCGGCAAGAGCAGCTTCATGAAGGCCGTCTGCGGCCTGGTGCGGGTGCCGGCCGCGCAGGTGCGGCTGCGCGGCGAGCCGATCGGCGGCCTGCCGCCCGGCGCGATCGTGCGGCGCGGCATCGCGATGGTGCCGGAGGGCCGCCGCCTCTTCCCCAGCCTGTCGGTGGAGGAGAACCTGCGCATGGGCGCCTGCGCGAACCGCGTCGGGCCCTGGCACCTGGAGCGGCTGTATGCGCTGTTCCCGGTGCTGAAGGAGAAGCGGCGCCAGCCCGGCACCGCGCTGTCCGGCGGGCAGCAGCAGATGGTGGCGATCGGCCGCGCGCTGATGAGCAACCCGGCGGTGCTGCTGTGCGACGAGCTGAGCCTCGGCCTCGCGCCGGTGGTGATCAAGGAGATCTACGACGCGCTGCCGGCGATCTGCGCCGAGGGCATGGCGGTGGTGCTGGTGGAGCAGGACGTGGCGCTGGCGCAGCGCGTGGCCGACCGCCTCTACTGCTTCCAGGAGGGCCGCGTGACGCTGTCCGGCCCGGCGCAGGCGCTCGACCGGGCGCAGATCTCCCAGGCCTACTTCGGCGTCTGAACGGAGCCCCGCGATGCTCGAGACCCTCGCCCAGACCGTGCTGCAGGGCCTGCTGCTGGGCGGCCTGTACGCGCTGTTCGCGCTCGGCCAGTCGCTGATGTTCGGCGTCATGCGGCTGACCAACACCGCCCACGGCGACTTCGTCGTGCTCGCGGCCTTCGCGGCCATCGCCGCGCTCGGCGTGCTGGCCGTCAGCCCCTGGCTGGTCGGCCTCGCGCTGCTGCCGATCGCCTTCCTGTTCGGCTACGGGCTGCAGCGCGGCGTGCTCAACGGCACCCTCGGCAAGGACCCGCTGCCCTCGCTGGTCGTCACCTTCGGGCTGGCGATCGTGGTGCAGAACCTGCTGCTCGAGCTGTTCTCGGCCGACCCGCGCTCGATCGACACCGGCGGGCTGAGCACGCAGGCGCTGGCGCTGCCGGGCGGGCTGTCGGTGGGCCTGCTGCCGCTGCTCACGCTGGCACTCGCGGTGGCCGCGACCGCCGGGCTGCAGTGGCTGTTCGCCGGCACCGCGCTCGGCCGCAGCTTCCGCGCCGTCTCCGACGACCGCGAGATCGCGGAGCTGATGGGGCTGGATGCGCGCCGCGTCTACGCGCTGGCCACCGCGATCGCCTTCGTGCTGGTCGCGGTGGCCGGGCTGCTGCAGGGCATGCGCACCACCGTCTCGCCGTCCGACGGCCCGCTGCTGCTGCTGTTCGCCTTCGAGGCGGTGATCATCGGCGGCATGGGCTCCTTCTGGGGTACGCTGCTGGGCGCGATGCTGCTCGGCGTGACCCAGCAGGTCGGCTTCCGCATCGACCCGGGCTGGGGCCTGTGGGCCGGCCACGTGATGTTCCTGCTGGTGCTGGTGGTCCGGCCCCAGGGCCTGTTTCCGAAGACGCGATGACGCTGCCCCTGTCCGCCCCGCCGATGCCGCCCGGCTCCCGGCCCGCCACCCGCGTGGCCATCGGCGGCCCCGCGGCCCGCCGCGCCGCGATCGCCGCCGGGGCGCTGGTGCTCGCCGCGGCCACGCTGCCGTGGTGGGCGCCCGCCGAGCAGGCCTCGGCCTGGATGCGCGAGTTCGTCGAGATCGCCTGCTACCTGCTGTTCGCGATGATGTGGAACCTGCTCGCCGGCTACGGCGGCCTGGTCAGCATCGGCCAGCAGGCCTACTTCGGCTTCGGCGGCTACGCGATGCTGGTGCTCGGCAACTTCGCCGGCGTCAACCCCTTCGTCGCGGTGCCACTGGGCGCGCTGGCCGCGGCGCTGGTGGCGGTGCCGGTCTCGCGCGTGGCCTTCCGGCTGCAGGGCGGCTACTTCGCGATCGGCACCTGGGTCATCGCGGAGGTGTTCCGGCTCAGTGTCGCCAACCTGGCCGTGGTGGGCGGCGGCTCGGGCACCAGCCTGACGGCGCTGCGCGGCATCGCGCGGCCGGTGCGCGAGCTGGCCACCTACGGGCTGGCGCTGGTCTGCGTGGTGGCGGCGCTGGCGCTGGTCTACGCCTTCCTGCGCAGCCAGCGCGGGCTGGCGCTGCTGGCCATCCGCGACAACGAGGTCGCCGCCGAGAGCCAGGGCATCGACGTGCGCGGCACCAAGCTGGCCGTCTACGTCGTCGCCGCCTTCGGCGCGGGGCTGGCCGGCGCGCTCTACTTCGTCGGCAACCTGCGCATCAGCCCGGATGCGGCGTTCAGCGTCAACTGGACGGCCTTCGCGATCTTCATGGTGGTGATCGGCGGCATCGGCCGCATCGAGGGCCCGATCGTCGGCGCGCTGGTGTTCTGGGCGCTGAACAAGGCCTTCAGCGAGTACGGCACCTGGTACCTGCTCGGCCTCGGCCTGCTCGCCGTGGTCGTCACCCTCCGCTTTCCCCGGGGACTGGCCGGCTGGGCGCAGCAGCGCTTCGGCCTGAACCTCTTCCCCACCCAACGCCGCCTGCTGGACTGAAGGGCCCCGCCATGCGCAACATCGACGAACACAGCATCACCGAGGCCGTCGTGGCCCGGCTGGCGGCCTGCGAGGACCCGCGGCTGAAGCAGATCCTCACCGCGCTGGTGACCCACCTGCACGACTTCGCGCGCGAGGTGCGGCTGACCGAGGCCGAGTGGATGCAGGGCATCCGCTTCCTCACCGACACCGGCCGGATGTGCACCGGCGAGCGCCAGGAGTTCATCCTGCTGTCGGACACGCTGGGCCTGTCGATGCTGACGGTGGCGATGAACCAGCGCCACCCGCCCGGCGCGACCGAGGCCACCGTCTTCGGGCCCTTCCACGTCGACGACGCGCCGCGCGTCGACGACGGCGCCGACATCGCCGGCGGCGCGCCGGGCGAACCGCTGTTCGTCGAGGTCGAGGTGGCGGGGCTGGACGGCCGGCCGCTGGCCGGCGCCGAGGTCGACGTCTGGCAGGCCGACGAGGACGGCCTGTACGACGTGCAGCGGCCCGAGCTCGGCGCGGCGCGGCGCGCGCGCGCCGTGCTGCACACCGACGCCGAGGGCCGGCTGCGCTTCCGCACCATCCTGCCGACGGCCTACCCGGTGCCCACCGACGGGCCGGTCGGCCGCCTGCTGGTGGCCAGCGGCCGCCACCCCTGGCGCCCGGCCCACCTGCATTTCCGGATCGCGGCGCCGGGGCACCGGACCCTGGTCACCCACCTGTTCCGCGACCCCGACCCCTACCTCGATTCCGACGTCGTGTTCGGCGTGCGCTCCTCGCTGATCGCGCGCTTCGAGCGCCACGAACGGGGCCCGCTGCTCGACGCGCCCTACGCCACGCTGGCGCACCGCTTCGTGCTGGCGCCGGAGGCGGCGGCGTGATGTTCGCCGTCTGGGCGCTCGACCGGCCCGGCGCCGGGCCCGCGCGCGAGCGCGTGCGCGAGGCCCACCGCGCGCGGCTGCGCGCGCCGGGCGAGCACCCCGTGCAGGTGCGGCTGGCCGGCCCGCTGCTGCAGGAGGGGCCGGACGGTGCGATGTGCGGCACCTTGCTCGTGGTCGAGGCCGAGAGCGCGGACCAGGTGCGCGCCTTCGTCGACGGCGACCCCTATGTCCAGGCCGGCGTCTACGGCTCCGTCGAGGTGCGGCCCTGGCGCTGCGGGCTGGGGCCGCTGGCCGCGCCGGGCTGAGCGGGGCCGGGCCGGCCGGGGCAAGCCGCCGGCCTCAGGCCGCCACGGGCAGCGCCTGCAGGATCTCGACGAAGCGCTGGGCAAGCGGCGGCACGGCCGCGTCGCGCCGCAACAGCGCGCCGACCTGGCGGCGGAAGCGGGCCTCGGCGATCGGCAGCCGCGCCAGCCCCCGCCCGGCCTCGCTGGCCAGGCTGGAGGCGCCGAGCAGGGACACCAGGTCGCTGTGGCGCACCAGGTCCAGCAGCGGCGCCGCGGAGTTGTTCATCTCCACCACCACCCGCGGCGGCGGCAGCCCCGCCTCGGCCAGCCGACCCTCCACCGCGCGGCGTCCCGCGACCGCCGGCCCCGGCAGCATCCAGCCCGCCTGCGCCAGGTCCTTCCAGCCGAGGCGCCGCCGCGCCAGCAGCGGGTGGCCCTCGCGCACGACCAGCCACAGGTCGTCCTCGATCAGCGGCAGCGCCTGCAGGTCCTCCGGCGTGGCGGCGGGCAGGGCACTGAGGGCGAGGTCGAGGTCGCCGCGGCGCAGCGCGCGCAGCAGCTCGTCGTTCAGCGCGCTGTGCAGCGAGATCCGCGCCGCGGGCCGCTCGCGGTGCAGGCGCAGCCCGGCCGGCACGAACAGCCGCGCCACGTAGAGCGGCGACACGCCGACGCGCAGCAGGCCGCGCTCGCCGAGGTGCAGGTCGGAGGCCTCGCGCAGCGCGTCGCCGAGCCCGTGGCGCAGCGGCGCGACCCGCGCATGGAAGTGCTCGGCGACCGCGGTGAGCGCCATGCCGCCGCGGCTGCGCACGAACAGCGGGAAGCCGAGCGCGGCCTCGAGGCGCTGGATGCCCTGGGTGACCGCCGGCTGCGAGACCCCCAGCTCGAGCGCCGCGCGCCGCACCCGGGCGTGGCGCACCACTGCGAGGAAGTAGTCCAGGTCGTCCAGTCGCAGGGCCATCGCCGCCTCCGTCGGGTGATCACGGCAGCTTATCAGCGAGGCGGATTCGATGATCCACGGCACGCGCCGGCCTGCCTAGACTGGCGCCAGTTCCGGAGACAACCGCCATGCCGACATCGCAGGAAGCGCCCGCCCCGCAGGGCATCAACCTCGGCCTCTACCTGGCGCGCAGCGCGCGCCACTGGCCGCAGCGGCCCGCGATCCTGTTCCGTGACCGGGCGATCAGCTACGCGGCGCTGGACGAGCGCGCGAACCGCCTGGCCCAGGCGCTGCGCGCGCTCGGCCTGCGGCGCGGCGACCGTGTCGCGATCGTCTCGCCGAACCGGCCGGAGATCGTCGAGCTGGAATGCGCCTTCTACCGGCTCGGGCTGGTGAAGGTGGCGCTGAACGCCCGGCTGGCCGAGGACGAGCTGCGGGCCGCGCTGGCCAACGCCGAGCCGGCGGCCTGCGTGGCCGGGCCCGAGGGCCGGCGCCTGGTGGACGCCGCCACCGCGGGCCTGCCCGGCCTGCGCTGGCGGATCGCGCTCGACCCGGTGGCCGACGCCGGGCCGGGCTGGCTGGACTACGAGGCGCTGCTGGCCGCCGCGCCCGCGACGCCGCTGCTCGAGCCGATGCAGCCCGACGAGCTGGCCGTGCTGCACTACACCTCGGGCTCCACCGGCGCGCTGAAGGCCGCGATGCAGACGGTGGGCAACCGCTTCGCGTCGCTGCGCAAGGTCGTGATGGGCCGCATGCAGGCCGGCCCGGGCGACGTGCTGATGCTGTGCGGGCCGATCACCCACGCCAGCGGCATGTTCATCCAGCCGATGCTGTTCCAGGGCGCCACCGTGCTGCTGATGGAGCGCTTCGTGCCCGCCGAGATCCTGGCCGCGATCGAGCGCCACCGGGTCACGATGGCCTTCTTCGTGCCGGCGATGATCCACGCGCTGCTGGCCGAGCCCGGCCTGCGCCGGCACGACCTGTCCAGCCTGCGGCTGCTGAGCTACGGCGCGGCGCCGATGTCGGCGGCACGCATCCGCGAGGCCTGGGAGGCCTTCGGGCCGGTGCTGGCGCAGGGCTACGGCGCCGGCGAGACCACGGGCGGCGTGCTCGGCCTGGGCATCGCCGACCATGCGCGCGCGATCGCCGGCGAGCGGCCGGAGCTGCTGGAAGCCTGCGGCCGTGCCCTCGGCGAGGCCGACGTCCAGGTGCTCGACGACGACGGACGGCCGGTCAGCGGCGACGCGATCGGCGAGATCTGCGTGCGCGGCCCCGACGTCTTCGCCGGCTACTGGCGCGAGCCGGCGCTGACGCGCGAGGCCTTCGACGCCGCCGGCTGGCTGCGCACCGGCGACCTGGCGCGCGTCGACCACGAGGGCTACGTCTTCATCGTCGACCGGCGCAAGGACATGCTGGTGACCGGCGGCTTCAACGTCTACCCGCGCGAGGTCGAGGCGGTGCTCGCGCGCCACCCCGCGGTCTACGAGGTCTGCGTGGTCGGCGTGCCGGACGAGCACTGGGGCGAGGCGGTCAAGGCGGTGGTGGTGCTGCGCGAGGGCGCGCGCGCCGACGCGGACGAGCTGCTGCGCTTCTGCGAAGGCCGGCTGGCCGGCTTCAAGCGCCCGCGCTCGGTCGACCTGGTGGACCAGCTGCCGAAGAACGGCAACGGCAAGCTCAGCCGCAAGGACGTGCGCGAGCCCTACTGGCGCGGCCGTTCGCGCCGCGTCAACTGAAGGAAGCGCCATGTCCGCCGCCCCTCTTCCCGCCGGCTTCGAAGGCAGTCCCGAGGCTGCCGCCTTCATCGCCCGCGTGCAGGCTTTCCTGCACGACGAGCTGGCCCCGCTCGCAGCCACCGAGGGCATCGACAGCGCCCACGCACCGGACCGTGCGCTGCTGCGCCGTGTCTGGCGCCTGTCGCACGAGCGCGGCTTCTACGGCATGACCCTGCCCCGCACGATGGGCGGGGCCGGCTTCGACCTGGTCGACCACGTGCTGATCAAGGAGGCGATCTACGCCAGCGGCTCGCCGTTCGCGCCGCACGTGCTCGGCGAGCTGTCGGGCCCGCCGCGGCTGGGCGCGCTGGTGCAGGCTGCCACGCCCTACCACCTGGCGGAGGTGATCGGGCCGGTGGCCCGCGCCGAGAAGGCGATCTGCTTCGCGATCACCGAGCCGGAGGCCGGCTCGGACGCCGCCGCGGTGCAGACGCGGGCCACCGCCGACGGCGACGGCTTCGTGCTGGACGGCGTGAAGCGCTTCATCTCGGGCGCGCCCTTCTGCGACCTGGCGGTCGTGATCGCCTGCACCGACGCGGCGCGCCGCGAGACCACCGCCTTCTTCGTCGAGCGCGACCGCCCGGGCTGCCGCATCGAGGCCGGCTACAAGACCATGGCCGGCCAGTCGCACACCGGCAACATCGTGCTCGAGAGCTGCCGCATCCCGGCGGCGAACCAGATCGGCGAGCGCGGCCGCGGCCTCGCGCTGGCGCTGGGCCGCATCACCGTCAACCGCCTGCTGCACACGCCGGCGATGCTCGGGCTGGCGCGGCTGGCCTTCGAGGACGCGCGCGCCCACGCGCTGGCGCGCCGCCAGTTCGGCCAGCCGATCGCCGGCTTCCAGGCGGTGCAGCACCTGCTCGCCGACATGGCCACCGACCTGGCGGCGGCGCGCGCGCTGATGCTGGCCACGGCGCGCCGCCTCGCGCAGGGCGGCGACGGCCGCGCCGAGGCCTCGATGGCCAAGCTGTTCTGTTCCGAGGCCGCCTTCCGCATCGCCGACCGCGCGGTGCAGGTGCTGGGCGGCGAGGGCATCGTCCAGGGCTCGCGCGTGGAGTTCCTGTTCCGGCTGCTGCGCATGTACCGGGTGCTGACCGGGACCAGCGAGATCCAGCGCAACACCATCGCCCGCGAGCTGCTCGCGCCGGCCGCCGCGCACACCGCGGCCGCCGAGCCGCAGCCCGCGTGACCCGCCTGCCCCAGGGAGCCCGACCATGAACCGCCGCCACCACCTGCAGGCCCTCGCGCTCGCCTTCGTCGGTGCCGACCTCGCCCGTGCCGACGAGGCCTGGCCGCGCCGGCCGATCCGCTGGATCGTGCCCTTCCTGCCCGGCACCTCGCCGGACAACACGGTGCGCATCCTCGCCGAGGCGATGGGCGCCGCGCTGAAGCAGACCATCGTGGTCGAGAACCGCGCCGGCGCCGGCGGCAACCTCGGCGCCCAGGCCGCGGCGCGCGCCGCGCCGGACGGCTACACCTGGGTCTACTCGGGCTCGCCGATGGCGGCGGGCATGCGCATGTACACCCGGCCGGGCTTCGACGTGAACGAGGACTTCGTCCACATCGGCCGCATCGGCGTGTCCGACCTCGCGGTCGTGGTGCGCTCCGAGGGCGGGCCCGCCAGCCTCCAGGCCCTGCTGGCCCGTGCGAAGCAGTCGCCGGGCGCCGTGATGTATGCGACCGGCGGCGTCGGCTCGCCGGCACACCTGGCCGCCGAGGCGATGCTGCGCGCCGCGGGCGCGACGGCCACCCACGTGCCCTACAAGGGCGCGACCGAATCGACCAAGGCGGTGCTCTCGAAGGACGTGGACTTCGCGGTGGCGATCACCTCGGTGGCCCTGCCCCAGGTCGACCAGGGCAAGCTCGCGGCGCTGGCCGTCACCGCGCCGCAGCGCCACCGGCGGCTGCCGAAGGTGCCCACGCTGGCCGAGGCCGGCGTGCCGGTCGCCTTCACGTCGAGCGGGGGCCTGTCGCTGCCGGCCGGCACGCCGCCGGCGATCGTGCGCCGCGTGACCGAGGTGCTGAACGACGCGCTCGCCCGTCCCGAGGTGCGCACGCGCATCGAGGACCTGGGCGGCCGCGTGGCGCCGACCACCCCGCAGGCCTACGCGGCGCTGCTGCGCC
Organism: Pseudideonella sakaiensis; assembly: GCF_001293525.1. Taxonomy (GTDB): domain Bacteria; phylum Pseudomonadota; class Gammaproteobacteria; order Burkholderiales; family Burkholderiaceae_C; genus Ideonella_A; species Ideonella_A sakaiensis. The sequence goes on from NZ_BBYR01000032.1 coordinate 90,579, forward strand.
AGGAGATCGACGCGACCGAGAAGCTGATGGCCGCGGCGCGTATCGAGGCGCAGTGAGGCCGGGCCGCCCCGGGACAGCCGCGCGCGACGCGCACCGCACGACGCCGGCCTGAGGGAACGGCCCGGGCACCGCCCGGCCCTGGGGGCGCTCAGGAGTTGCTCGCCCCCAGCACCTCGGCCATGTCCGTCAGCCCGGCCAGGGCCTTCTCGATGCCGTCCTGGCGCAGCGTGCTCATGCCGGCCTGCAGCGCGGCGGCCTGCATCTGCGCGGCGGGCGCCTGGTGGCGCACCAGGTCGCGGATCGCGTCGTCGGCGACCATCAGCTCGTGCAGGCCCAGGCGCTCGCGGTAGCCGTGGCCGTCGCAGGCCCGGCAGCCGACGGCGCGGTGCAGCTGCAGCTCGCCCTTCGCATTGCCGTGCTGCTGGCGCCAGCGTGCGAGCAGGGCCGGGGCCTCGGACAGCGGGCGCCGGCCGGACGTCAGGTACTGCTCGGCCAGCGCGGTGGCCTCGGAGGCGTCCAGCACGTGCACCTCGCGGCACAGCATGCACAGGCGCCGCACCAGGCGCTGCGCGAGGATGCCGAGCAGGGAGTCGGAGAAGGCGAAGGGATCGAGCCCGATCTCCAGCAGCCGGGTGATGCTCTCCGGCGCGGAGTTGGTGTGCAGCGTGGACAGCACGAGGTGGCCGGTCAGCGAGGCCTCGATCGCGATGCGGGCGGTCTCCTCGTCGCGCATCTCGCCGATCATCACCACGTCGGGGTCGGCGCGCAGGAAGGTGCGCATCGCGGCGGCGAAGGTCCAGCCGATGCGCGGATTGACCTGCACCTGGCGCAGGCCTTCCTGGGTGATCTCGACCGGGTCCTCGGCGGTCCAGATCTTCTTGTTGGCGGTGTTCAGGTCGCGCATCACCGAGTGCAGCGAGGTCGTCTTGCCGCAGCCGGTCGGCCCGCAGACCAGGATCAGGCCATAGCTCTTGCGCATCAGCGCGCGCAGGCCCTCGAGGTTGTCCCGCGTCAGGCCGATGCTCTCCAGTGGCCGCGGCTTCAGGCTGGACAGGATGCGCAGCACCACGTCCTCGAGGCCGCGCGCGGTCGGCACGGTGACCAGGCGCAGCTCGATGCGCGGGCCGCCGAAGCGCGCGAAGTCGATCTTGCCGTCCTGCGGCTTGCGGTGCTCCGAGATGTCGAGGTCGGCCATGATCTTCAGCCGCGCGACCAGCGCGAAGCGGTAGCGCGCCGGCACCTCGAGGAAAGGCTGCAGCTCGCCATCGATGCGCAGCCGGATGCGGGTCGGGCGCGGGGCGTCGGCCGTCTCGATGTGGACGTCGGAGGCGCGGTGGCGGATCGCGTCGCTGATCAGGGTGTTGATCAGCCGCACCAGCGTGTTGTCCGACTCGGAGACCACCGCGGCGGCGGCGGCCGGCGAGTCGTCCTCGCCGGCGGACAGCTCGGCCGCGAGCTCGTGCACGTCGCGCATCGAGAAGGCCGCGGCGGACGGCGGCTCGGCCTCGCCGGCGCCGCCGCTGGCGGGCGCGGCCGCCACCACGGCCTGCAGGTTGGTCAGCGCGTAGGCGCGGGCCACCGAAGGCGCCAGCGTGCCGGGCAGCGCGATCGCCGGCTGGATGCGCAGCTCGCAGATGAAGCGCAGCTCGTCGAGCAGCGGCTTGTCCCAGGGGTTGGGCATCGCCACCACCAGCGCATCGCCGTGCACCGTCAGCGGCAGCAGCGTCTCGCGCAGCGCGACGCTGCGCGGCAGCCGGCGCAGCGCCTCCGGCTCCGGCGCGATGCCGCGCAGGTCGACCGTGGGCACGCCGAGCCAGTCGGCCAGCAGCGCGGCCAGCTGGGACGCGGTGAGCACCTCGCTGTCGACCAGCAGCTGGCCGATCAGGCGGTGCGGCTGGGTGCGGGTCTGGCGCTCGAGCGCGTGCGCGACCGTCTCGGCGTCGACGAGGCCGCTGTCCACCAGGGCCTCGCCCAGGCGCCGCGCGCGGCGCGCCGGCGCCCGCGTCAGGTGCTCGCGCAGCGCGTCCAGCGTGGCGATGGCGCCGTGGGCCGACGACTCGCCCTGGGCCGCGAGGGCCAGGCTGGGCGCCGTGGCCGGCGCCGTGGCCGGGGTGGCGGGCGCGGCCGGGGCGCGGGCGGGTGCCGGACGGGGGGCGGCGAGGGGCGGGGAAGAGGAAGGGGAGCGGGCCATGTCGGTAACGAAATGTTCCGCGACGATAAGGGATCTCGGGGTTTTTCCGCATCCTCCGATCGACGGTGGCGCGGACGTAGGTGCATTCCGACACGCCATGCCGGCCTCGGTTGACGGCGAACTGTCATCCGCCCTGCCTACGATGCCGGGATGCCGAACAAGTCCCATGCCAAGTTCCTCGTCCTGATGGGGTCGGCCAGCGGGCGCGCGCTGTTGTTCGACGGCGAGCGCCAGTGGGTCGGCGAGGTCATCGAGCACGATGGATTCATCGTCGACCGCCTGCTCGAGAAGGCCCGCGCCTGCCCGCTGCCGGACCCCGCGATGCTGAGCCAGGTGCAGCCGCCGCCGCCGGCGCGCGGCGCCAGCGCCTGCTGTTTCGAGCTGTGAGCCCGATGCGCCGCCCGAACGTCCCCTCGCTGGTGCTCGTCGGCCCGACGGGTGCGATGCCGGCACCCGGGCCCCGGCTGGCTGCGCGCTCGACGGCCCCGTCCCTGGCGGGCGCTGGCGCCTCGCTGTCGTCGGGGAGTTGCTTGCCCCGTCGCCTGCCGCCGCCCGCGCCGCTGCCGACCCTCGACCCGGCCTGCGCGCGCGGGATGGCGCCGCACGGCGTGGTCGACCACGCGTGGCAGCGCCTGCGCCGCTGGCTCGTCGGGTTCTGAGCGCCCCAGGGCCGGCGGTGCCCGTGCCGCGCCCCACGGGGCCGCGCCCCACGGGGCGCGAGCGATCCGAAACGGCCTGGCGCTTTCTCTGGAACGTACGCCTGGCCCGGCGAGGCTCCGGCTTGCAGTCAGGCCATCCGTCCCCAGATGTCAGGGGTCCGGCCGAGATGCCTTCCGAGGACCCGCCATGCAGACCCTCCGCCTTCCCGAACGCCTCCGCGTCGTGCTGACCCTCGCCCAGCTGCTGGAGCAGCTCGAAGCCGGGCCGCGCGCGCCGGCGCCGCAGCAGTACCGCTCGGTGGTCGAGCACCTCGGCCAGGAACTGCGCCGACTCGATGGCGACGAGGCGCTGCCTTTCGTGCTCGAGCACTTCCCGGCCACCGCCACCGTCTATGAGAACCTGCGCTACGAGCAGGCCGGCCTGTGCCGCTCGCCGCTGGAGCTGTCGTTGAACACCGAGACGCGGGCGCGTGAGCTGATCGCGCGGCTCGCGGCGCGCGGCGAGCCTCCGCGCACGGCGGCCGGTTCCTCCGACGCCTGATCCTTCGCAAGCGCTTGCGCTGGGGCCGTTGGCGCGGCCCGCCGCTGCGGCTACCATCGTTCGCAGAGGAGGCGGCATGGGACGTACCGTCATCTGCGCATACCGGCCGAAACGCGGCCACGAGACCGAACTGCTCGGGCTGGTCGCCGAGCACCTGCCGCTGCTGCAGTCGCGCGGGCTGGCCAACGGCCACGCCGGCTGCCGGATGCGGGCCCCCGACGGCACCGTGGTCGAGGTGTTCCAGTGGCGCTCTGCCGCGGCCATCGAGGAAGCCCATGGCGACCCCGACGTGCAGGCGCTGTGGGCGCGCTTCGCGCGCGCCTGCGACTACGTGCCGCTGAACACGCTGCCGGAATGCAGCGAGATGTTCGCCGAATTCGATCCGCTGCCCTGAGGGCGGCCCCACGGCTGGGCGGTGCCCGCCCCGTCCCCCGTGGGGGGTCGACAAGCTTCGGGACGGCCCGGCGTTCCCGTGAATCACGCCACGGGCCTCCGCAGCGCACTTGAAGCTCGGTGCGCCGCGGGCGGGCTGCGTCAGGGGTTCAGCAGCACCTGCAGGATCAGCCCGGTGGCGATCGCGGCCAGCACGTAGCGGCCGTCGGCCTGCACCCAGTGGTAGCCGCGCGGCGGGGGGCTGAGGTGGTGGCCGCGCCAGTTGCTCACCACGTAGTTGTGGTGCCGGTACTGCGGCGGCAGGTGGCCGCCGCGCACGAACTGCGGCGGCCGGTGCGGCGGGCCCGGATGCCAGCCGCGGGCCACCGGCGGCGGCGGCGGGCCGCGGTGCCAGCCGGGTGCGTGCCCCGGGGGCGGCCCCCGGCGGTCGTCCCAGCCGTGGCGCGGGCCGGGCCGACCGTCGCGGTCGTGGCGCGGGCCGCGGTCGTCGCGGCGGCCGTCCCAGCGGCTCGCACCGTCGCGGCTCTCCGAGACGCGCGGGCCGCCGTGGTCGCGGTCGCGCGGCTGGGCCTGGGCCAGGCCGGCGCTGCCGAGGCCCATCGAAACGGCTAGCAAGGCGGCCCCGAAGCGGCGGCCGGTCGATGACATCGTGTGGCGGTTCATGAGGGTCTCCTTCGCGTCATGTCACGAAGACTCTGACGCAGCCAGGGCCCCCAGGGTTGTCCTCCGAGCGCCCGTTTACCGGAAATTTACCCGCCGGCCGGGCCCGGAAACGTCGACGCTCACACTTGGACACCGATGGCACCGCGCTGGGGCGCCCGTGGCGCCGAGCCGGACCGCGCGGCGTGCTGCGGCCCGGGCCCTTCGCGCCGCAGACCGGCCCCGGCGCGCCGCGGCCCGGTCCCGGGGCTCCGCGGCCCGCGCGCAGCCTTCCGCCGCCGCTGCCGGCCGGGGGGCGGCAGCCGCTCGCCGCGCAAGCGGCGCCACCACCAGTCGAGCGCCGGGCCGAGGTCCGCCGGGCGGCCGCCCAGGTTGCGGCTCGCCGGCAGCGGCACGACCTGCCCGTCGGCCGCGCGCCGTGCCACCTCGAACGAGAACACGAAGTGCGGCTCCTGGCCCATCCGCAGGTCGGTGATCCGCAGCCCGTCGCCCACCTGCTCCAGCCGGTAGAAGCCGTGGCTGAAGGCCGCGATGCGGCGCACCGGGTCCAGCCCGGCCAGCGCCGGCGCCAGCTCGCGGCCGCGCGGGCGGCGCGCGAAATCGATGCGCGCGTCCTCGTCGAGCAGCGCATGGAAGCCCTCGTACGAGTCTTCGGGCGTCACCGCGACGATGCGCCAGAGCCCGATGCTGAAGGCCGCCGGCGTCACCAGCAGGCGCGCGTCGGCCGGGATCCCGGCCGCGGCGAGCGCCGGGCGCGCCAGCGTCGTCACGTGCTGCTGTGCGAGCACCGACGCGCCGACGTAGAGCGTGCTCAGCAGCAGCCCGGCCTGGTTCCAGCGCAGCCCGCCGCGCGCGGCCCCGCGCCACAGCGCGCCGGCCACGCCGACCAGCAGCGGCAGCGTGTAGGCCGGGTCGATGATGAAGAGGCTGCCGACCGCATAGGGATGGTCGGTGAACGGCCGCCCGAGCTGGGTGCCGTAGACCGTCATCAGGTCCAGCAGCGGGTGGGTGAGCAGCGCCAGCGCCACCGCCAGCCACCAGGCGACGCGGTGCCGCCCGCCGTCGCAGACCCACGCCGCCAGCCAGCCCAGCGGCACCGAGGCCAGCAGCTGCCAGAACAGCGCATGGCTGTCGGCGCGGTGCAGCACCATGTTCAGCACCGCGTCGCCGTGGTCGACGAAGGCATCGAGGTCCGGCAGCGTGCCGCACACCGCGCCCACCGCGGCCGATTTCCACACCGCGGTGCGCCGCCCCATCACGGCGACACCCACGGCCGCGCCGAGCGCGAACTGCGAGACGGAATCCATGGGCCGCGATTGTTGCGGGGCGCGGGGCGCCGGGTGCGGCGCGGGGGATTGCGGGGCAACCCATCGCGCCGAGTTCGCCGCTTCTCAACGACAAATTTTCAAGGATTGCCGCCGCTAGACGACAAGTTGTCCTCCGAGGAGTCGAACCACCGCCGCTAGACGACATCCACCAAAGCGTCTGAGATGGTGACGGGCCCCGGACCTTTGCCGGGCGACTTTCCACTCGGCAGCACCGGCTTGCATTGGGCAAGTCGTGCCCGATGGCTGCTCGAGAACCTGGGCAAGAAAGCGCCCCGTCGCGCCGGCCGTGACGCCGTCGAGGACCGCCTGGTGAGCATCCTCAATGCCTCGGGAGAGCACGCATTGAACGAGCTTCGGGACCAAGCCGCCGCGCTGGCCACCCCCTCTCTGCCGACAAGAGCGTCGAGGTACTGCGCACCCTGATTGGCGCACTCCTGGGCACGCACGCGCGAGGCGAACTGCGCACTCGAGCAGGCAAGCTCGTCGTGCGAGGAACACCGGTCGACGAGGAGCGCATGCAGCGTTTCGAGGTCCTCGCGGCCGCCTTGAGAACGACTGCGCTACCGCGGATCGAGAATCGCTGCGCCTCGGGCGTTCCGCGCCACCACTTTGCTTTCGTCGAGTCCTACTTCTCGAATGACGTCGAGGGCACGAAGTTCGACATCGAGCAGGCCCGGGAGATCGTCATGGGCAACCGGATCGTCCCGACGAGGCCCAAAGACTCGCACGACATCCTGGGCGTGTTTCGCTTGGCGACCACGCCTCCTTACCGGGACAACCCGCCAGTCGCGGGAGAGGACTTCCTCGCGGGGCTCCGGGCCTGGCATGCGGACATGCTGCAGATGAGGCCGGGAGCCAGCCCGGGCCAGACCGGCACGACCGAATTCGTGCTGCCCGAGATGGTTCGCGGCACGCTCGACGAGGGCTCTCGCCTGGCCCTGTCGGTTCCGGAAGGCCTGGCGCGCGCCATCTACTACGCCTTCCTCGTCTCGGAGGTTCACCCGTTTTCCGATGGCAACGGGCGGCTGTCCAGGTTGGTCATGAATGCCGAACTGAGCCGGGTGGGTCTGAACCGGATCATCATTCCCACGCTCTACCACCTGCAGTACGTCGATTGCGCTCGCGCTCTGACGCGAGGCAACGAGCCCACCGGCTTCATCAAGGCACTGGCCGGCATGGCGGTGTGGTGCAGCGAGTTCGCCTATGACGAGCTCGACGGACTGATTGCAGCGATTCGCAGGACCCACGCGCTCGAAGAGTCGCCTGTGCGGTACCGCCTCCTTCGTGCAAACGGCGAAGCGATGGGGAGCCCCGAACCGGCCGGGTCGTGAATCCGCACCCGCTCCGCCCGGCCCTGGGGGCGCTCACTTCCCGCCGGGCACCTTGCCTTCGACGCCCTTGACGTAGAACTTGATGCCGCCGAGGAACTTGTCGTCGGCGATCTCGTCCTTCTTCAGCACTTCCTTGCCGTCCTGGCCGACGATCGGGCCCTTCCAGATCGAGAAGCTGCCGTCCTTCAGGCCGGCCTTGATGGTGTCGACCTTGCCCTTGATCTCGGCCGGCACGACCTCGTTGACCGAGACGATGTCGATCGTGCCTTCCTTGACGCCCCACCACGAGGCGGTGCCGCCGGTCCACTTGCCGTCCAGCGCGTCCTGGGTGGCCTTGATGTAGTACGGGCCCCAGTTGATGATGGCCGAGGCCAGGTGGGCCTTGGGCGCGTAGGCGGTCATGTCCGAGTCCCAGCCGAAGGCGTACTTGCCGGCCTTCTCGGCGGTCTGCAGCACCGCGCTGGAGTCGGTGTTCTGGAACAGCACGTCGGCGCCGCCGTTCAGCAGCGACTGCGCGGCCTCGGTCTCCTTCGGCGGGTTGAACCACTCGTTGACCCAGACCACCTTGGTCTTGATCTTCGGGTTCACGCTCTGCGCGCCCATCGTGAAGCTGTTGATGTTGCGGATCACCTCGGGGATCGGGATCGAGCCGACCACGCCCAGGGTGTTGGACTTGGTCATCGCGCCGGCGATCACGCCGGCCATGTAGGCGCCCTCGTAGGTGCGGCTGTCGTAGGTGCGCATGTTCTCGGCCTGCTTGTAGCCGGTGGCATGCTCGAACTTGACGTCCTTGGCGTCGGCGGCGACCTTGAGCATCGGCTCCATGTAGCCGAAGGTGGTGCCGAAGATCAGCTTGTTGCCCTGGCCGACCATGTCGCGGAACACCCGCTCCGCGTCGGCCGCCTCGGGCACCTTCTCGACGAAGCTGGTGACGACCTTGTCGCCGAACTCCTTCTCGACCGCCTTGCGGCCGTTGTCGTGCGCGAAGGTCCAGCCGCCGTCGCCGACCGGGCCGACGTAGGCGAAGGCGATCTTCAGCGGCTCCGGCTTCGGCGGCGCCGCCGACGCAGCCGACGCCGGCTCCGGCGCCGCGGCCACCGGGGCCGGCGCCGCCTCTTCCTTCTTGCCGCAACCGACCAGCGCGGCCGTCGCCGCCAGCGTCGTCCAACCGGCCAGGCTCAGCAGCCGGCGCTTCGAAAGCTCGCTCATCTCGTCTCTACTCCAAGGTGGGTTGTCAGGACAGGAAAACCGCGGACACAAGCCGCATTATCGATCGCACATTCCGCGCCAGCCCCCCGCCGCCACAAGTGCCCCAGACGCTCCGGCACGACCAAGCAGCCGCCATGGATCCGGCTCCGCCGGTCCATCGACGGCGCCCCCTGGGGGTGGGACGCCGTAAGGCGCTCCGGGGGGGTGACCAAGCAGCCGCCATGGATCCGGCTCCGCCGGTCCATAGGAGGCGCCCCCCTGGGGGGGAGCGCCGTGAGGCGCTCCGGGGGGGATCAACTTCCAGGAAAGAAGGGCTTGCCCAACGACGCCGGCATGTTCACGCGGATCCAGGTCGCATTGCGCGAGATCAGCACCAGCACCACGATCGTGGCCAGGTAGGGCAGCGCCGTCAGCAGCTGGCTGGGGATCTGCACGCCTTCGCCCTGCAGGTGGAACTGCAGCATCGTCACGCCACCGAACAGGTAGGCGCCGAGCAGCACGCGCGCCGGGCGCCAGGTGGCGAAGGTGGTCAGCGCCAGCGCGATCCAGCCCTTGCCGGCGATCATGCCCTCCACCCACAGCGGCGTGTAGACGGTCGAGATGTAGGCGCCGGACACCCCGCACAGCGCGCCGCCGAGGATCACCGCGGCCATGCGGATGCGCCGCACCGGGTAGCCCAGCGCGTGGGCCGACTCGGGCGATTCGCCGACCGCACGCAGCACCAGCCCGGCGCGCGAGCGGTAGAGGAACCAGCCCAGCCCGATCGTCAGCAGGATCGCCAGGTAGACCATCGGGTGCTGCTTGAAGAAGGCCGGCCCGACGAAGGGGATGTCGGCCAGCACCGGGATCTCGAAGCGCGGCCGCTCGCCCAGCTTGGCCTGCACGAAGGGCTGGCCGATGAAGGCCGAGAAGCCGACGCCGAACAGGCTCAGCGCCAGGCCGGTGGCCACCTGGTTGGTGTTGAGGTAGATCGCGAGCACGCCGAAGGCCGCCGCGAGCACGCCGCCGGCGGCCGCGCCGGCGACGAAGGCGAGGGTGTCGCTGCCGGTGTTGACGGCGGTGGCGAAGCCGATGACCGCGGCCACCAGCATCATTCCCTCGGCGCCGAGGTTGACCACCCCGGCGCGCTCGTTGATCAGCAGCCCGAGGGCGGCGAGGGCCAGCACGGTGCCCGCATTGAGCGTGGCGGCCAGCAGCAGGGCGAAGGCTTCCATGGGGCGCTCCTCAGGCGGCGGGGGTGGTCGGCGTGGCGGCGGCGGCCGGCGCGGCAGGCTGGGCCGCCGGGGCCGGCGGCGCCTTCTTCCAGCGCACGCGGTAGGTGATCAGGGTGTCGCAGGCCAGCAGCGTGAACAGCAGCAGGCCCTGGAACACGCCCGTCAGCGACTTCGGCAGCCCCAGCCGGGACTGCGCCAGCTCGCCGCCGATGTAGAACATGCTCATCAGGATCGCCGAGAAGACGATGCCCACCGGGTGCAGCCGCCCGACGAAGGCGACGATGATCGCGGCGAAGCCGTAGCCGGCCGGCACGTAGGGCGTGAGCTGGCCGAGCGGGCCGGCCACCTCGAGCGCGCCGGCCAGCCCGGCCATGCCGCCCGAGCCCAGCAGCGCGATCCACAGCGCCTTGCGCGACGAGAAGCCGGCGTAGCGCGCCGCCGCCGAGGCCAGGCCGCCGACCTGCAGCTGGTAGCCGGCGTACATGCGGAACAGGAACAGCCAGAACACGCCCACCATCAGCAGCCCCACCAGCACCCCGATGTTCATCCGGAAGCCGCTGACCAGGCGCGGGATCTTGGTCGGGTCGGCGAAGGTGATGGTCTGCGGGAAGTTGTAGCCGGCCGGGTCCTTCCAGGGGCCGTAGACGAGGTAGCCGAGCAGCATGTCGGCCACGTAGACCAGCATCAGGCTGACCAGGATCTCGTTCGCGTTGAAGCGGTCGCGCAGTGCCGCGACGATCGCCGCCCAGCACATGCCGCCGAGCACGCCGGCCAGCAGGATCACCAGCACGATCCAGCGCCCGGTCTCCTTGTCGGCCATCATCGCGATGCCGCCGGCGGCGATCGCGCCGACCACGAACTGGCCCTCGGCGCCGATGTTCCAGACGTTGGAGCGGAAGCACATCGCCAGGCCGAGCGCGATCAGCAGCAGCGGCGTGGCCTTCATCGCCAGCTCCGACAGCGCATAGCCGCTCTTCACCGGCTCGACGAAGAAGACCTGCAGGCCGCGCACCGGGTCCTTGCCGAGCAGCACGAACAGCAGCGTGCCGATCGCCACCGTGACCGCCAGCGCCAGCAGCGGCGACGCGATCGACATCACTTTCGACGGCTCGGGCCGCATCTCCAGCTTAAGCATGGCTCGTCTCCTCGGGGGTGCGGGCGGCCGGGGCGGCACCGTCCCACAGGCCGGACATCCAGATGCCGATCTGCTCGACCGTGGCCTCGGCGGTGGGGATGCTGGGCGAGACCCGCCCCTGCGCGATCACCACCAGCCGGTCGCAGATCTCGAACAGCTCGTCCAGCTCCTCGCTGACCACGAGCAGCGCGCAGCCCGCGTCGCGCAGCTTCAGCAGCTCGCCGCGGATCAGCGCGGCCGCGCCGACGTCCACGCCCCAGGTCGGCTGCGACACGATCAGCAGCTTCGGCCGCGCGTCGATCTCGCGGCCGACCAGGAACTTCTGCAGGTTGCCGCCGGACAGGCTCTTGGCCGCCGCGCCGGGCCCGCCGGCCTTCACGTTGAAGCGCTGAATCAGGTGGCGCGCCAGCTCGCTGACCTGGCCGGTGGCGATCCAGCCCGAGCGCCCGACCGCCTCGGTGCGCGTCAGCAGCGTGTTGGCGGCCAGCGAGAGCGTGGGCACCGCGCCGCGGCCCAGCCGCTCCTCCGGCACGAAGTGCAGCCCGGCCTCGCGGCGCCGGCGCGGCGGGTGGTGGCCGATCGGCTGGCCGAACAGCGTGATGGCCTCCGGCGCGGCCCGCGTGTCCTCGCCGGACAGCGCCGCCATCAGCTCCTGCTGGCCGTTGCCGGAGACGCCCGCGATGCCGAGGATCTCGCCGGCGCGCACCTCGAAGGCGATGTCGCTCAGCGTCATGCCGAAGTGGTCCTGCTTCGGCAGGTTCAGGCGGTTCACCGCGAACACGCGCTCACCGGCCTGGCTGGGCTTGTGCTGCAGCGGCGGCGGCTCGGCGCCGATCATCAGCCGCGACAGGCCCGCATTGGTCTCGGTGCGCGGGTCCACCTCGCCGGTCACGCGGCCGCCGCGCAGCACGGTGCAGTGGTGGCAGAGCTCGCGGATCTCGTCCAGCTTGTGGCTGATGTAGAGGATGCTGCAGCCCTCCAGCGCGAGCTGGCGCAGCGTCAGGAAGAGGGTCTGCACGGCCTGCGGCGTCAGCACCGAGGTGGGCTCGTCGAGGATCAGCAGCTTCGGCTTCGTCATCAGCGCCCGCACGATCTCGACGCGCTGCCGTTCGCCCACCGACAGGGTGTGCACCGGGCGCAGCGGGTCCACGTCCAGCCCGTACTCGCGCGAGACCGCGGTGATGCGCTGCGTGATGTCGGCCAGCGTGTGCTGCTTGTCCAGCCCGAGCCAGACGTTCTCGGCCGCGGTCAGCGTGTCGAACAGGCTGAAGTGCTGGAACACCATGCTGATGCCCAGCGCCCGCGCCTCCTGCGGGTTGCGCACCGCCACCGGCTGGCCGTTCCAGCGGATCTCGCCCTCGTCGGGGCGGACCGCGCCGTAGATCATCTTCATCATCGTCGACTTGCCGGCGCCGTTCTCGCCCAGCACGGCGTGGATCTCGCCCGGCTTGACCCGCAGGTTGACGCGGTCGTTGGCCTTGACGGCGGGATAGGTCTTGCTGATGTCGATCAGTTCGAGTCGCAGCATCTCGGCCTCCTCGTGGGTCTCCCGCGGCGTGGGCGGTGGCGTCAGCGCGGCTGGCCGGGCGGCCGCGGCAGCCGCGGCACCCCGGCCACCCAGCACGCGGCCAGGTTGCGTTCGTCGCCCAGCGTCATCCAGGCGAAGACTTTCTCGTGCAGGCTGCGGGCGACCGCCTGCCGCCGTTCGGCGACCGGCCCGGCGGCCCAGTCCCAGACGCAGACGTCGGCCAGCCGGCCGGCTTCCAGCGAGCCGATCTCGCCGGCCAGGTCCAGCGCCTCGGCGGCGCCGAGCGTGGCGGCGTGCAGGCCCTTCCAGGCGGTCAGCCGCTCGCCGGCCATCGCCTGCACCTTGTAGGCGTCGCCCAGCGTGCGCAGCATCGACAGGCCGGTGCCGCCGCCGACGTCGCTGGCCACGCTGACGGCGCCGCCGGCCGCTTCCAGCGCGCGCCAGCCGAACAGGCCGCTGCCGAGGAAGAGGTTGGACGAGGGGCTGTGCGCGACCTGCGCACCGGCCTCGCGCAGCGCGGCCCGGTCGGCGTCGTCCAGCCAGATGCCGTGCGCCAGCACGCTGCGGCGGTGCAGCAGGCCGGCGCGCGCGTAGACGTCCAGGTAGCTGCGCGCCTCGGGGAAGAGCTCGGCCACCCACTGCACCTCGGCGCGGTTCTCGGCCACGTGGGTCTGCATGTACAGCGTCGGGTCGGCGCGGCACAGCGCGCCGGCCATCGCGAGCTGGGCCGGCGTGCTGGTGGGGGCGAAGCGCACGGTCACCGCGTAGGCGCTGCGGCCGCGGCCGTGCCAGCGCCCGATCAGGTCGATGCAGTCGCGCTCGGCCTGGGCCACGTCGTCGCGCAGGCCGTCGGGCGCATGCCGGTCCATCAGCACCTTGCCGGCCACCAGGCGCATGCCGCGCGCCTCGGCGGCGGCGAACAGGGCCTCGGCGCTGACCTTGTGCACGGTCGGGAAGACCACCGCGCTGGTGGTGCCGGCGGCCAGCAGCGCGTCGCAGAACAGCGCGGCGCCCTCGGCGGCGACCGCCGGGTCGGCGTAGCGGCGCTCGGCCGGGAAGGTGTAGGTGTTCAGCCAGTCGAGCAGCTCGGTGCCGTAGCTCGCGATCACGTCCAGCTGCGGGCTGTGCACGTGGGTGTCGGTGAAGCCCGGCAGCACCAGCCGGCCGGCATGGTCGTGGCGCTCGGCCGCCGCCCAGTCCGGCGGCAGGCCGTCGGCCGCGGGCACGGCGCCGGCGATGCGGCCGCCCTCCACCAGCAGCCAGTGGTCGGGGCGGAAGCGCACCGCGGGGCTGTCCACCTCGCCCCAGCCCGGGGTCCCGGTGAAGTCGAGCAGGTCGCCGCGCAGGGCCAGGCGAGGGGGAGCGGGCGGCGGCATCGGCGGCGGTCGGAAAAGGGCGCGGGCCTCAGGCCGCATCGGCCGCGGCGGCCGGCGGCGTGCCGCGCACCGCGGCCACGCGGCGCGCGGCGTCGCGCACCTGCTCGCGCAGCCAGCGCATCGCGGCCGAGGCGTGGGTCAGGTCGTGCCAGAGCTGGTAGTAGGTCAGGGGCGGGAAGGGCACGGGGCAGCGGACGATGCGCACCGGCAGCGCGTCGACGTAGCGCGAGCAGAACTGGCGGCCGGTGGTCAGCACCAGCAGGCTCTGTGCCACCATCTGCGGGATCAGGCCGAAGTGGGCGCTGCGCACCACGATGTCGCGCTGCAGCCCCAGGCTGGTGAGGTGCTCGTCGATCACGCCGATCGCGCCGCGGTGCGTCGGCGACGGCGCGATGTGCTCGCAGCCGAGGTAGCGCTCCACCGACCAGGCGCGGGTGCCCGCGCTGCGCACCACCGGGTGGTCGGCCGCGACCAGGCAGACCACCTCGTCGCTGATCAGCCGGCCCAGGTGCAGCTCCTCGGGCGGCGAGAGCCAGTTGCCGATCACCAGGTCGACCTCGCCGGTGGCCAGGCTGCGCCGCACGTCGAACTCGCCGGACAGCGGCGTCAGCTCCAGCCGCACGCGCGGCGCCTGCTGCTTCAGGCCGGCGACCAGCGCGGGCAGGAACAGCGGGTCCAGGTAGTCGCTCGCGGCGATCCGGAAGGTCAGCTCGGCCGACAGCGGCTCGAACTGGCCGCTGCGCGCCCGCGGGCTGAACAGCCGGTCCGCCTCCTGCAGCAGCGCGGCGGCCGGGCCCACCAATTGCAAGGCCCGCGCGGTGGGCGCCATGCCCTGGCCGCTGCGCACCAGCAACGGGTCCCCCGTCAGCGCGCGCAGCCGCTTGAGCTGGGCGCTCACGGCCGGCTGCGTGCTGTTCAGGTTCAGCGCGGCCTTGGAGACGCTGCGTTCGGTGATCAAGGTGTGCAGGACCCGGATGAGACGAAGCTCGATGGTGTCGAAATCGGCCGCGTGCATCATACGAGCCAGTCTATACCGAACATCAGGCATCGCGTATGCTGAACCGGCCTCGCGGCAGTAGCCTGCCCGGAACCCCAGACAAACCCCAGGGCCGTCCCGCCGGCCCTCCCCCCGAGCCGACATGAACACCACCGTCGTCCGCTTCTACCACCGTGGCGCCGTCGTCGAGGTCGAGGCCGCGCCGACCCGCTCGGTGCTCGACTGGCTGCGCGAGGACGCGCGCTGCACCGGCACCAAGGAAGGCTGCAACGAGGGTGACTGCGGCGCCTGCACCGTGGTGATCGGCGAGCGGCCCGCGCCGGGCGAGGAGGGCGGGCGCGACGTGGTGCGCGGCCTCCGGCTGAACACCGTCAACGCCTGCATCCAGTTCCTGCCGACGCTGCACGGCAAGGCCCTGTTCACCGTCGAGGACCTGCAGGGCCTGGCGGCGGGGCCGGCCGGCGCCGCGGCCGCGCCGTCCGCCGAGCCGCCACTGCACCCGGTGCAGCAGGCGATGGTGGAGTGCCACGGCTCGCAGTGCGGCTTCTGCACGCCCGGCTTCGTGATGTCGCTGTTCGAGAGCTACGAGCGCCACGGCGCCTGCGGCGCGCGTCCCTCGCGCCAGCAGCTGGCCGACGAGCTCTCCGGCAACCTGTGCCGCTGCACCGGCTACCGGCCGATCCTGGATGCCGGCCAGCGGATGTTCGAGCTGCCGCCGGTCCGGCTCGACACCGCGCCGGTGCTGCAGGCCCTGCAGGACATCGGCGCGCCGGCGCCGGCCGCCGACGCCGGCTGGTTCGCGCCGCGCACGCTGGACGAGCTGGCGCGGCGGCGTGTCGAGCATCCCGAGGCCACGGTGCTGGCCGGCTCGACCGACGTCGGCCTGTGGGTGACCAAGCAGTTCCGGCCGCTGAAGGGCCTGATCTACCTCGGCGACGTGGCCGAGCTGCGCCGCATCGAGCCGACGCCCGACGGCGGCCTGCGCATCGGCGCCGGCGCCTCGCTGGAGGACGCGTGGCGCGCGCTCGCGCAGCGCGAGCCGGCGCTGACCGATGTCTGGCTGCGCTTCGCGTCACCGCCGGTGCGCCATGCCGGCACGCTGGGCGGCAACGTCGCCAACGGCTCGCCAATCGGCGATGCGCCGCCGGTGCTGATGGCGCTCGGGGCCGCGGTGCAACTGCGCCAGGGCACGCGCCAGCGCACGCTGCCGCTCGAGGACTTCTACCTCGACTACATGAAGAACGCACTCGAGCCGGGCGAGTTCGTCGAGGCCCTGCTCGTGCCGCCGGCGCCCGCCGGGGCCGTGACGCGGGCCTACAAGATCAGCAAGCGCTTCGACTGCGACATCTCCGCCGTCTGCGCCGGCCTGCGGCTGGTGCTCGACGGCGGCGTGGTGCGCGAGGCCCGGCTGGCCTTCGGCGGCATGGCGGCCACGGTGCGGCGCGCCACCGGCGCCGAGGCGGCGCTGCTCGGCCAGCCGTGGACGCAGGCCGCCGTCGCGGCCGCGCAGGCGGCGCTGGCGGCCGACTTCACGCCGCTGTCGGACATGCGGGCCAGCGCGGCCTACCGCCGGCAGGTGGCCCAGAATCTCCTGCAGCGCTTCTGGCTGGAGACGCGGCCGGACGCGCCGCTCGCGCCGGCACGGACCAGCGTGTTCAGCGTGATGCCGCACGTGGCGGCCTGAGCGAAGGACCGGACCATGAACAAGCCCCTCGACCCCGCGCTGCTGCAGCCCGGCCAGGCCTTCGCCGACTGGCAGGCCAACCGCGCGAGCCGCATCGACCCGGCCGCCGAGGCCACCGCCCAGGACGCCGGCCGGCGCGTCGGCGTCAGCCGCCCGCACGAATCGGCCCACCTGCACGTGGCCGGCGCCGCGCCCTACATCGACGACCTGCCCGAGCTGGCCGGCACGCTGCACGCGGCGCTCGGCCTGTCGCCGGTCGCGCACGGCCGCGTCACCGGGCTCGACCTGGCGGCGGTGCGCGCGGTGCCGGGCGTCGTCGCGGTGCTGACCGCGGCGGACATCCCCGGCGTCAACGACTGCGGCTCGATCGTGCACGACGAGCCCATCCTGGCCGAGCTCGTCACCGGGCCGGACGGCGCGGTCTGCGGCGGCGAGCTGCGCTACCTCGGCCAGCCGGTGTTCGCGGTGATCGCCCGCAGCCGCGAGGCCGCGCGCCGCGCCGCGGCGCTGGCGAAGCAGGCGATCCGCTGCGAGCCGCTGCCGCCGGTGCTGAGCCCGCGCGAGGCGCATGCGCGCGGCCAGTACGTGCTGCCGCCGATGCACCTGACGCGCACCCAGGCGCCGGCCGACGGCGAGGCCGCGCTGGCCGCGGTGCGCGCCGCGCTGGCCGCCGCGCCGCACCGGCTGACGACCGCGCTGGAGGTCGGCGGCCAGGAGCAGTTCTACCTCGAGGGCCAGATCAGCTACGCGATCCCGCGCGAGGACCGCGGCATCCAGCTGCACTGCTCGACCCAGCACCCGACCGAGATGCAGCACCTGGTCGCCCACGCGCTCGGCCTGGCCTCGCACCGCGTGCAGGTGGAGTGCCGGCGCATGGGCGGTGGCTTCGGCGGCAAGGAGTCGCAGTCGGCGCCCTTCGCCTGCATCGCCGCGGTGGCGGCCGCGAAGCTGCAGCGCCCGGTGAAGCTGCGGCTGGACCGCGACGACGACTTCCTGATCACCGGCCGGCGCCACTGCTTCAGCTACGACATCGACGTCGGCTACGACGACGAGGGCCGCGTGCTCGCCAGCGAGGTGAGCATGATCTCGCGCGCCGGCCACTCGGCCGACCTGTCCGCACCGGTGATGACGCGCGCGCTGTGCCACTACGACAACGCCTACTGGCTGCCCGAGGTGGCGATGCACGGCTACTGCGCGAAGACGAACACGCAGAGCAACACCGCCTTCCGCGGCTTCGGCGGCCCGCAGGGCGCGATCGCGATCGAGAACGTGATGGACAGCATCGCGCGCCGCCTCGGCAAGGATCCGCTCGAGGTGCGCCGCGTCAACTTCTACGGCCGCACCGAGCGCAACGTCACGCCCTACACGCAGGTTGTGAGCGACAACGTGATCCACGGGCTCGTCGACGAGCTCGCCGCGAGCAGCGGCTACGCGGCGCGGCGCGCCGAGATCGCCGCGTGGAACGCCGACAGCCCGGTGCTCAAGCGCGGCCTGGCGCTGACGCCGGTGAAGTTCGGCATCTCCTTCAACGTGAAGCACTTCAACCAGGCCGGTGCGCTGGTGCACGTCTACGCCGACGGCTCGATCCTGGTGAACCACGGCGGCACCGAGATGGGCCAGGGCCTGAACACCAAGGTCGCGCAGGTGGTGGCGCACGAGCTCGGCGTCGACTTCGGGCGCGTGCGGGTCACGGCCACCGACACCCAGAAGGTGGCCAACACCTCGGCCACCGCGGCGTCGACCGGCAGCGACCTGAACGGCAAGGCGGCGCAGGACGCCGCGCGCCAGATCCGCGAGCGCCTCGCGCCGCTGGCCGCCGCGCGCCTCGGCGTGGAGCCGTCCGCGCTGGTGTTCGCGAACGACCGCGTGCAGGCCGGCACGGCCTCGATGGGCTTCGCCGAGCTGGTCGCGGCGGCCTACGTCGAGCGCATCCAGCTGTGGAGCGACGGCTTCTATGCCACGCCGGGCCTGAGCTGGAACCGCGAGACCCTGCGCGGCCGGCCCTTCTACTACTTCGCCTACGGCGCCGCCTGCAGCGAGGTGGTGGTGGACACGCTGACCGGCGAGTGGAAGCTGCTGCGTGCCGACGTGCTGCACGACGTCGGCCGCTCGCTGAACCCGGCGGTCGACATCGGCCAGGTCGAGGGCGCCTTCATCCAGGGCATGGGCTGGCTGACGATGGAGGAGCTGGTCTGGCACCCGACCACCGGCAAGCTGATGACCCACGCGCCCAGCACCTACAAGATCCCGACCGCCAACGACTGCCCGCCGGTGTTCGACGTGCGGCTGTTCCAGGGCGAGAACGTCGAGGACAGCATCCACCGCAGCAAGGCCGTCGGCGAGCCGCCGCTGCTGCTGCCCTTCTCGGTCTTCTTCGCGATCCGGGATGCCGTGTCCGCGGCGGGCGGCCACCGCGTCGACCCGCCGCTGAGCGCGCCGGCGACCAGCGAGGCCATCCTGCGCGCCCTCACGGCGGTGCAGGCCGGCGCGGCCTGACGGGGCAGCGCCCGAGCCCCGGCCCGCTTCGCCGCCCCGCCTGCCGGACCGCCTGCCGGACCGCCCGAGCATGGACGCCCTGCGCCGCACCGCCGAGGCCTGGCTGGCCGCCGGCCGCCCCGCCGTGCTCGTCGAGGTGAGCGCGGCCCAGGGCTCGGTGCCGCGCGGCGCTGGCACCCGCATGCTGGTCGCGGCGGCGGACGCGCCCGACGGCGGCCTGGCCGGCACGATCGGCGGCGGCCACCTCGAGCTGAAGGCGATCGCGCAGGCGCGCGAGCGGCTCGCGCGCGGCGACACCGCGCCGGCCTCGGTGCACGTCCCGCTCGGGCCGGCGCTCGGCCAGTGCTGCGGCGGCGCCGTCACGCTGGCCTTCGCGCCGCTCGACGCGGCGGCGCTGGTGCGCTGGCCGCGCGCGGCGCCCTGGTTCCACCTGCAGCTCTACGGCGCCGGCCACGTCGGCCGCGCGATCGTGCAGGCGCTGGCGCCGCTGCCGCTGCGCATCGACTGGATCGACGAGCGCGAGGACGAGTTCGCGCGCCACGCCGCACCGGTGGCGGGCGCCGCGGAGCTGCGACGGGTCTGCGTCGACGCGGTCGAGGCCGAGGTCCGGCTCGCGCCGCCGGGCGCGGCCTACCTCGTGCTGACCCACGAGCACGACCTCGACCTGCGCATCACCGAGGCCATCCTGCGCCGCGGCGACTTCGCCTACCTGGGCCTGATCGGCTCGAAGACCAAGCGCGCCCGCTTCGTGCACCGCTTCGAGGCGCGCGGTGTCGATCCCGCCGCGATCGACCGGCTGACCTGCCCGATCGGCGTGCCCGGCATCGCGGGCCAGGAGCCCGAGGTGATCGCGCTCGCGGTCGCGGCGCAGCTGCTGCAGCGCTGCGCCCCGGGCCGGCGCTGACGGGGAGGCCGCGCGCCCGCGGCCTTAGGATCGCGCCATGCCCGACATCACCCTGATCGAAGCCGATGGACGCGAACACGCCTTCGAGGCGCCGGACGGCGTCTCGCTGATGCACGCGGCCGTCGGCTGGGGCGTGGACGGCCTGGTCGGCGAGTGCGGCGGCGGCCTGCGCTGCGCGACCTGCCACGTCGTGGTCGACCCGGCCTGGCAGGAACGCGTCGGCCCGCCCACCGCCGGCGAGGCCGCGATGCTGGCCTTCACCGCCTGCCCCGCCGAACCGGGCAGCCGGCTGGCCTGCCAGGTCCGGCTCGGGCCGGCGCTGCAGGGGCTGGTGGTGCGGCTGCCGGCGTCGCAGTACTGACCGTCCTGCGGCCGGGTGCGCGCGGCGCGCCGGCGCGGGTGTGCGCGAGGGCTTGCCGCCGCGCTCAGGACGACAGGCGGTGCACGTGAACGCGCGTCTCGCGCAGCACTAGCGCGCCGCGGCTGCTGCGCAGCGCCGCGCGCACCGAGCGGCCGCCCGGCTCGATGCGCAGGTCGAGCTGCATCGGCGTCGTTCCATCGAGGCCGCCGGCCGCCCGCAGCCCTTCCATCACCTCGGCCTCGTCGAAGCCCAGCTCCGCGCCGCGGCGCTGGCCGTCGCGTCCCGTCCAGGCCAGCGTGACGGACTGCGGCGGGGCCCGCAGGCCGCGCGGCGTCGACGCCGCTGCGGCGGATGCCGGCGCCTGCGTTCCCACCGGCGCTGCCTCCACCTCGCCGTTCCAGCAGCGCAGCACGATCCGCGTGACCACCACGCCGGCCCCGTGCGCGCTGGGCTGCCAGGGGTGCCGGCGATGCCGCCGCAGCGCGGTCTCGATCGACGCGGCTTCTCGCAGGGCCCCGGGGGGCGTCGAGGCGCTTGCCAGCGTGCGGGCGACGTGGGTCGCGCGCGTGATCGCCGGGTTGTCCAGCACCTGGGTCCAGGGCAGGTCGACCTGCCGCGCCCGCCAGGTCGCGACCTCGCGGGTCCAGGCGCGTGCGGCCACCCACAGCGCCACGGCGCCTCCCGGCGCGACGCCGGCGATGAGGCTGTCCCAGGGCAGCCGCCGGTCGCTGCCGGGCTCGGTGCAGCCGCGCGCCAGCAGCGCGTCGAGCGCGGCGGTCGGCAGCGGAAACTGGCCGGCGTAGAAGCGGTCCTCGGCGAAGGAGAACCAGGCAAGCCGCAGCGCCGTCGGCGTCTCCTTCGCGGTCGGCCCGACCAGGTGGGTGGCACTGCGCCGCCCCCAGCCGTTGTGCAGCAGGCGGTGGGCCGGCAGCGGCAGCGCGCCCCCCGGCCCCAGGAGCTGGCCGTCGATCAGGAAGGCGGGCGCCTCGGCCGGCGCGCAGCTGCTCACGGTCCAGGCGTGCAGGGCCATTGCTCAGCCCGGCAGGATGCGCCGCTCGCGCCAGCCGACGACCGCGCTGACACTGAACCGCGGGTGCATCGCACCATAGCTCGCCGCCACGCCGTACAGCGAGGAGAAGTGCAGATGGTCGTGGCGCAGGGCCTTGAGCCAGTCCGGGTCCCCGGCCGGTGCATGGCCGAACCAGGCGTCGGGGGCGTGGCAGCGTCCGTCCGCGATGGCCGCGCGGATCTCCTGCTCGGCGGTCTGCAGCGCGGCGGGTATCGGATGCTGGGCCTCGACCGCGCCGGTGAACGCGAGCCCGGCGTCGCGGGCGTACTCGGCCATGAGGTGCAGCGGTATGCGCGCGTACAGGTCGGAGATCGGCCCGCGCGTGCCGAAGATCTGGAACTCCATGTCGCAGCGCAGCTCGCTCTCGGTGAACCAGCCCGCATCGATCAGCCAGTCCCACTCGCGCTGGAGCGCGCGGCGGGCCAGCGGGATCGGGATCGGCACCCCGGTGACCAGGTCGACGTCGAACAGCTGCACGTCCGTCTCCGAGCAGCCCGGCGCATAGCCCCCGCCGACGTCGGAGTGGACGCCGGGCAGGAACAGTTCGCGGCCCGAGCCGGCGCTGTCGATGTTCGTCAGGCTGAAGTTCGCGCGGTGCTCCTCCGCGGCCGCGAGCTGGACCACGGTGTCGGCGTGCCGGATCGCGTCCAGCGACAGCTCCCAGGTGTCGTTCGCATGCGCGGCGCCGAAGGCCGCCACGGTGTCGTACAGCCCGCAGAACTTCACCGCGACCTCGCCGACGGTGTAGCCCTCGGCCTGCAGGCAGGGCTGGATGGCGCTGCGCGCATCGACCAGGGCGACGTGGATGAAGTGCCTCGCGGACGCGGCGCCGCGGCTGAAGCCGAGGCTGTCCAGGTGGATGCACTCGATCACGGTGTCCGTCGAGCCGGCGGCGGCGCGGATGCGCTCCAGCAGTGCGTCGCGTGCCGCCGCGACCTTGGCCTTCAGGCCGGCCGTGCCGACGCCCGTGGCCTGCGCCAGCGGTACGTCCGCGCCGCCGGTGACGGTGCCGACGCCTTCGGTGTAGATCGACGCGTGCTCGTCGTAGGACGGGTCGGCCTCGAACTGGGCCCACTCCAGCCGGGCCACGTTCGTGTAGCCGGCCGAGTAGCTGGTTCCGGGGCCGTTGCCCGCGCTCACGTTGTCCCGGTTGTTGCCGGTGCCGTCGAAGAACAGCGAGTAGCGCAGGCGGATGCGCGGCGGGCCTTCCTCCTGGCAGGGGCACTCCTTCACCGGATCGATCGGATCGGTGTCCCCGGGGTCGTCCTCGGCCGGCTCGCCCGCGTCGCTCGGCAGCGTGGACACGAGGCAGTGGCGGCAGGCCGGGTCGTGGTGCACGTGCCCCGGCCAACCGCAGGAGGGAAAGGGCCGCGAGCCGTCGCGGTGGTGGGCCAGGATGTCTTCGTACAGCGCGCACCAGTGGTCGCGCAGGGCCTGCTGGGCGGGATCGTCGGCCGACAGCGGCACGCGTGCGCCGCTGGCGTCGAACAGGCCCGGCTCGCCCTGGTGGGCGCAGTAGAAGACATCGTCGGCCTGGCCGCAGGCCGTGCTGTCGAGGGGCAGCGAGATCGACATTCGCCGGCCCTCAGGGCCGCCGGCCGGCGAAGGCGGCCCCTTCTTCGAGCGCGCGCAGGTTCTGGGTCGGCGCATGGCCCGAGGCGAGCGTGCGCCGGGCCCACGGCAGGCGCTGCGAGAAGCCGAAGCCGAGCACGCAGGCGACGTCGACCCAGCGTTCGAGCTCGCTCCGGCTGCGCAGCCCGGCCGCCCGCGCCACCTCGACCTCGGCGCGCATCGGCCCGGCCAGCTCGGCGATGTCGGCCGGCTTCAAGCCGGCATGGCGCGCCTGGGCGCGACGGGCGAGGTGGCGGGCGAAGGCCTCGAGCCGCTGCTGTCGCAGCCGGTCCAACTGGGCGTGGTCGAAGTGCAGCATGGTGGGGCGACTGTCGGTCGCCGGCTGCGGCGGCGCATCCGCGCCGGTACCCAGGAATTTCCGCCAGATGACCTAATTCCGGGTCGACGGCGCGCCGGGCCGCAGGCATCATCCGCGCATGTCGTTGCCGGAGTTGCTCGAGCGCGAGGTCCCGCTGGCCGGCCTCGCGTCGCGCATCGAGGGGCTGCGGCGCGGGGCCGGCGGGAGCGTGGTGCTGATCGAGGCGCCGTCCGGCTTCGGCAAGACCAGCCTGCTGAAGGCCGCCCGGGCGGCCGCGGGGCCGGACGTGGCCTGGGCCTGGGGCCGCTGCGAGCCGCTCGATGCGGCGGCGCGCCAGGCGGCCCTGCTCGACCTGGTCGACGCGATGCCGCCGGCGCTGTCCGTCCGGCTCCGGGAGGGCAGCGTCGACCACGGCGTCCGGCTCGAGCTGCTCGCTTGGCTGCGCGAGCTCGCACGGCCCCTGGTCCTGGTGATCGACGACCTGCAGTGGATCGATGCGACCACGGCCGACCTGCTGCGTTTCGTGGCCCGCCGCATCGACGTCACCCGCTGCCTGCTGGTGCTGCTGCGCCGCAGCGAGGCGATCGCCGACGCCGACGA
This sequence comes from Pseudideonella sakaiensis, assembly GCF_001293525.1. Classification (GTDB taxonomy): domain Bacteria; phylum Pseudomonadota; class Gammaproteobacteria; order Burkholderiales; family Burkholderiaceae_C; genus Ideonella_A; species Ideonella_A sakaiensis. Next base: position 114,185 of record NZ_BBYR01000032.1, read on the forward strand.
TGCGCCGCAGGCCCTGTGCGCCGCCCTGCCTGCCGACGCCACGCTCCGTCTGAGCCTCGAACCCCTGTCGCCGCGCGCGGTCGAGCGCTGGGCGGCCCGGGCCGGCCGCCGCCCGGACGACCTGTACCGCGTCACACGCGGCCACCCGCTGTTCGTGGCCGAGGTGCTGGCGGCGCCGGAGGGGGCGGTGCCCGGGGCGGTGCGCGACGCGGTGCTGGCGCGCCTGGCCGGGCTGTCGGCCCCGTCGAGGGCGCTGCTCGAGCTGGTCAGCCTCTCCCCGGTCGGCGTCGATGCGGGGCTGCTCGAGGAGGCGCTGCCCGGCATCCCGGCCGCGGCGGCCGAGGCGGTGCTGGCCACCGGGCTGCTCGTGCACGACGGCCAGCGCCTCGAGTACCACCACGACATCGCCCGGCAGGCGGTCGAGGCGGCCCTGCCCACCTTGCGCCGCGTCCGCCTGCATGTCGCCCTCTACGAGGCCTTGACACGCCAGGGCGCCGCCCCGGCGCGCCGCCTGCACCATGCCGAGCGGGCCGGCCTCGAGGAGGCCGTCGCGACGCTGGCGCCCGGGCTCGCCGCGGAGCAGGCGGCGCGTGGCCGGCCGCTCGAGGCCGCCCGGCTGTATGCCCTCGCGCTGGCCATGCCGCGGCCGAGGCCGCCCGCGGAACGCGCCGGGCTGCTGACCGCCCTGGCCGAGGCGCTGAACGCGCGCCACGCCCTGGCCGAGGCCCGCGAGGCCTGGACCCAGGCGCTGGAGGCCTGGCGCGGCTGCGCCGACCCGGTGGCCGTCGGGCGCGCCCTGCGCGAACTGGGGCGGGTCGAGTGGTACCGCGGCGCCATCGCGGACGGGCTCGCGCTGGTCGAGCAGTCGATGCAATGCCTGGCGGACGGGGCGGCACCGCTCGAGCAGGCACGCAGCCTCGCCACCCTGGCCCACCTGCACCTGCTCGGCCACCGGCCGGACCGGGCCTTGCGCTGGGGCGAGTCGGCCCTGGACGCGCTGGGCGCGTTGGGCAGCGCCGAGGACCACGCCTATGTGCTGAATACCGTCGGGGCGGCCGAGGTGATCGAGAGCGACACGGCCCGGGGCTGGCAGCGCCTGGAACGCAGCCTGTCGCTGTCGCTCGCGCATGGCCTCGACGAGCATGTGATCCGCGCCTACGCCAACCTGGCCTCCTCGGCCCTGCTGACGCTGCGCCTCGAGCGGCTGCGCCGCGTGGCCGCCGACGGGCTGGCCTGGTGCGCGGCGCGGGACCTGGACGCCGGGGCCTCGATCCTGCTGATCCGCGACGGCGTCGGCCTGATGCATGCGGGGCGCTGGGCCGAGGCCCGCGAGCGCCTGCAGCGCGTGCGGTCGATGCCGGTGCTGTCGCCCCTGGACAACGAGCATTCCGCCCATGCGCTGGCGATCCTCGACTTGCGCGAGGGTCGTCCGGGAGCGCTGGCCGCCTGGGAGGACGCGCTGGCCGGCCGGCGGCGGCTGCGCGTCTACCCGTGGTACCTGCCGGAAGGGGTGGACACGGCCGAGGCCGCCTGGCTGCGCGGCGAGCCGGAACGGGCCGCGGCCCTGGCGGAGGCCGCGCTGCCCGAGGCCCTGGCGCATGGCGAGCGCACCCGCATCGGCCGCCTGGCCTGCTGGATGCAGCGCTGCGGCCGCACGCCCGCCGGGGTCTGCGCCGACACCCTGCCGGAGCCCTTCCGACAGGAGCTGGCGGGGGACATCGACGCGGCCGCGGCGGCCTGGGAGGCGCTGGGCTACCGTTACGACCAGGGCCTGTGCCTGCTGCACGGGGGCGTTTCCCAGGTGCGTCAGGGGGTGGCCTTGCTGCTGGCACTGGGCGCCCAACCGGCTGCGGCGCTCGGCCGGGCGCGCCTGGTCGTACCGCGCGGCCAGCCGTGGCGCCGGGCGTCGCGCGCACACGCACGCACCGATCCGGCCGGGCTGACCGCCCGCGAGCGCGAGGTGCACGCGCTGCTGTGTCGCCGCCTGAGCAATGCCGAGATCGCGCACCGCCTGGGCCGCTCGGAGCGCACCGTCGAGAAGCACGTGTCGGCGGTGCTCGGCAAGCTCGGGCTGCGCTCGCGTGCCGACCTGTACTCGGCCGCCCCGGCGTGATTCAGCCAACCCCCACGCCGGCCTCGGGCGGGCCGCCGCCGGACGCCTCCGGCGGCGCGGCCGCCGACCTGCTCGACCTGCTGAGCTGCGCTCCCGGCGGGCTGGAGATCGACCTGCTGCGCCAGCTCGATCCGCGTGCGCTGGAGTCGCTGGAGGCCCGCGCCGGTGCGGTGCTGGAGGCCTGGCCGCCGCGCGTCGGCTTCCGCGACGAGGCGCTGCGTCGTGCGCACGCGGCCGGCGTGCCGGCGGCAATCCGCCGCGGCCTGCACGAGCGCGTGGCCGGGTGGCTCGAGGCGCGGCCGCTGGCGGGCCAGGCCGTGCGCCGCCTGAGCCATGCGCTGGCCGCGGGCGGGGCACCGGTTCGGCGCGACGTCGTCGCCCAGGCACTGGCCGAAGCGGCCGCGCAGCCGGCCGTGCAGGGCCGGCTGCTGCGCGTGGCGGCGCGCCTGGCCTCCGGCGTGACCGCGTCCGAGCGCGCCGGCTGGCGGGTGCGGCACCGCCTCGCCGTCCGGGTCGCCGGCCACACGCCCGTCCCGGATCCCGCGGCCTGGCAGGCGCTGCGGCGGCGCTGCGCGGCCGCCGGCGACCGCGCGGGCACGGTGGTGGCGGTGGTCGCCGAGGTCCTGGAGGAGGGGGCCGGCCCGCGCGGCCTGCGCCGACTCCAGGCGCTGGCGGAAACCGGCGCGCGGTCGGGCGCAGACCCAGCCGCCGGCCGCTGGCTGCGGCTGGCCCTGGCCGCCACCGCGGCCGCCTGCGGGGATGCGATCACGGCCTGGCGGCAGCTGCGGCGCGGGTCGCCCGCGTCGCCCCTGGCCCGAACGGACACCGGCACGGCCGACGCGCTGCTGGGCGCCGCGCTGGCGCTGGCCCGGCATGTGCACGCCACCTACCGCGGTCGGGCCGCGGCGGCGACGGTCGACGCCGGGGCGCGGCGCCGCCGCCTCGAGGTCCTCTTCGCGGTGCTGTCGAGCGTCCCCGGTCCGACCACCGCGGACCCGATCGACCTGCCCCTGCTCGGCCTGCTGCTGGTGCGCGCCACGGAGGCCCTCCTGGGACAGGGCGACAGTGCGGCCGCCCAGGCCCTCGCCGAGGCCGGCGGCGCGCTCTGCAGCCGCCTGGGGCAGCGCGCCCCGGTGCAGCGGCTGGCGCTCTGCCGCGCCTGGGCGGCCGTCGATGCCGGTGAGTTCGCGGAGGCCCGGCGTCTGCTTGCCGGCCTGCCCGACGGGCCGCTGCCGCTGGCCGAAGCCCGGCGCCTGCTGCTGCGACGGATCGAGGCCTGGCAGGGGGAGGGCGATGCCCAGGCCGCTCTCGGCCGCGGCGGCTGCCTGGCGAGTGGGCTCCGCCACCGGACGGTCTGTGAACGGACCTGGCTCGCGGGCCGCGACGCCACCTGGCGGCGCCGCCGCGCCCGCTGGCGCCTCGCCGCCGGATGCCCCGACGTCGGCACGGAGCCCGTGGGCCTGTCGCTGTTGGGCGGGGCGGCCGACGCCGCACTGCGGCAGGGGCGCCAGCTCGATGCGGCCCGGGCCCGGCTCGGCGAGGGCGGGGCGCAGCGCCAGCGTGCCGCAGCCCGGCTGACCGGCTTCGGTGCCCATGGCCTGCGGCTGCGCCGGGACGGGCGCGGTTCGGCCGACCCGGTGGACGGGCGCGTCGGCGCGCGCGGCGCCAGCCCCCGCGTGCGCACCGACCCGCTCGGGCTGAGTCCGCGCGAGCGGACCGTGGCCGAGGGCCTGGCCCAGGGCCTCGGCAACCGGGCCCTGGCCGAGCGGCTGTGCCGCTCGGAACGGACCATCGCCCACCAGGTTTCGGCGGTGCTGGCCAAGTTGGGCGTGCGACGCCGGCAGGAGGTGGGCCCCCGCCTCGCCGCCGCGCAGTCGCCGGGACGCTAGGCGTCCGCGCGGTCCTCGCGCTCGATCAGCGCCTGCAGCGCCGCGCGCAGGCCCGGCGCGTCGGCGACGCCGAGCTCCTCGGCCACCGCATGCAGGTAGGCCCGGTCGATCGCCGAGAGGTAGAAGCGCAGCAGCCGGTTGGCGCGGAATTCGGTCCAGTCGACCTGGTCGAACAGCAGCCGGGTCGAGGGCTGGCGCCGCAGCACCCGCGCGACCCCGGCGTGCAGGCGCGACAGCGGCACGCCGCCGAGGCGGGCGAAGACGCCGCTGATGTCGTTCATCGTCCGCGGGCAGGTGCCGCGCAACACCAGGTAGCCGTGGAACAGCGCGTGGAAGGCCTCGGTCTCGGCCAGGCTGAGGCTGGGGCTGGCCAGCGGGGTGCCGTCCTGCCCGCCGTCGAGCACCATGTGGATCGCGCGCCGCCGGTGCAGCCGCGTGCCCGGGTGGACGCGGGTGGTGAAGAGGATCGGGGTCGGCCGCCGGCCGTTCGTGCCTTCGAGCGTGCCGAGGTGGTCGACGGTGGCGAGGAAGTCGTCCAGCGTCTCATCCTCGAGGCCGTACATCGCGTCGATGCACAGGTCCACGGCGGTGCGCGACAGCACGGCCCGGGCCCGCTCGTCGAAGCGCGCGAGGTCGGTCTTGCGGCCGCTGCGCTGCAGCGTGCGCTGCTTCACGCTCTGCAGGCCGACCTCGATCATCTCGAAGCCGCTCGCGTCCAGCCGCGCGATCTCCTCGTCGTCGAGCCACTCGAGCATGAACTCGCCGATCAGGCGCGTGCCGTGGCGGTTGTGGGCGATCAGGAAGTCCAGCAGCCAGCGGGTGCGCTCGCGCTCGACGTTGAAGATGGTGTCGTAGAACTCGATGCGGCGCACCCGCGGATCGGCCAGCAGGTGGCCGAGCTCGGCCTCGATGCGCCCGCGCGAGTAGGAGGCGATGCGCTTGCGGCCGCGGCCCTCGTAGCAGAAGCTGCAGTTCCAGACGCAGCCGCGGTAGGTCTCGACATAGACCGTCGGGTAGCGGTCGTGGGCGTCGAACACGCCGTCGAGGTAGGGCGACGGCAGCTCGTCGAGCTGCTCGCGCTGGGCCTGGCGCAGCGGCAGCCCCGGGTGCAGTTCGCGCGGGCGCAGCAGGCCCTGCCCGGCGGCCGGCGGCTGCCCGCGGGCCACCGCGTCGAGCAGCGCCAGCAGCGGGGCCTCGCCCTCGCCGACCACGCACCAGTCGATGTCCGCGGCCATCTCGTCGGGATCTAGGGCCACCACGTCGGTGCCGCCGACCACGATCACCGCGTCGGGCTGCAGGCGCCGCAGGTCGCGCGCGAGCTGCAGCACCAGCGGCCCATGCCCGTGGTGCACCGAGAAGCCGTAGACGCGCGCCGGCTCGGCCATCAGCTCGAACAGCAGCTGGCGCGGCGTGGTCTGCACCGGCAGGTTCAGCACCCGCAGCGGCCACTCGGGGCGGTGCCGCCGCACCATGGCGGCCAGCAGGTAGACGCCGAGTCCGTAGTGCCGGTCGTTGCAGTTGATCGACAGCAGGCAGAGCATCGGTCGGAGGGTCGGTGGCCGGTCGGCGCAGCATAGCCCGCAGGGGCCCGCTGCGGGGCCCGGCCCCCCCGGCTCCGGGAGTTTGACGACGGCCGGCGGCCTGCGGATACTGCGCCGATGCCGCGCGGGCTTGCCGCGCTCCGGGAGCGAACATGGCCACCACCACGAAGAAGGTCGTCAAGCTGCGCATCAAGGTGCCGGCGAACGTCACCGTGGTCACCGAGCTGGTGCCGACCGCGGCCTCGCTCTCGCTCGACAGCCCGCTGCCTGGGCGCACGCTGGTGCCCTCGGCGTCGCCGACCACGATGGAGATGGACCTCACCTCCGCGAAGACCGCCGACTGGCTGAAGAAGAAGCTGGTGGTCTCGAGCGACTGCGGCAACTGCTGCTGCGTGCGCGGCTGATCAGGCCGGGCGGCGGCGGGCCCCGCATGGCCGTCGTCGAGCCGCTGACGCCGCCGCCATCGCGGCGCGGCGGTCGGTCGGGCCCGCCCGAGGCGCCGTTCGCCGCGGTCCTCTCGCCCCACCTCGACGCCACCCGCGGCGCGACCGCGCCGCACCTGCGGCTGCTGCTGGCCGACGGCTGCAACCTGCGCTGCAGCTACTGCCACTTCCACGCCACCCATGCGCAGGCGCTGGCCGGCGCCGAAGCGCGCGGCGAGGCGCCGGGGCGCCGCGTGCTGGCGCCGCCGGCGGCGGTGGCGGCGCTGCGCCGCATGGCCGCGCAGCTGCGCGACCGCGGCGAGCCCCACCTCGACCTGAGCCTCTACGGCGGCGAGCCGCTGATCAACCCGAAGGCCCTCGACGCGGTGCTGGACGAGGTGGTGCACCAGCGCGCGGCCGGGCTGTCGGTGGCGGTGCTGGTGAACACCAACGCGACGCTGGTCGACGAGGCGACGGCGGCGCGCTGGGCCGCGCTCGGCGTGCGCGCGCACGTCAGCCTGGACGGGCCGGACCTGGCGAGCAACGCGGCGCGCCGGCTGCACGGCGGCGCCGCCAGCCTGAGCGCGGCGCTGCGCGGCATCGGCCGGCTGCAGCGCGCCGGCGTGCCCATGCAGCTGAACGTGGTGCTCGGCGCGACCAACCTCGACCGCCTGGCCGAGCTGCTGCCGCTGGCGCGGCAGGCCGGGTGCGACCAGGTCTTCGTCGCGCTGCCGGATGCTGCGGCGGGCAGTCCGCCGCACGCTGCCGGCCCGGGCAGCGCGCCGCCGGGCGCCGCCGCCGGCAGCGTGCTGCAGGACGCCGCCGCAGGCAGCGCGCTCGCCGACCCGGCGCGCTGCCTGCCGCCGCTGCTGGCCGCGCGCGCCGCGGCGCGGCGCCACAACCTGCGCGTGGTCGGCCCCTGGTCCGTCGGCAGCCGGGCGCCGCGCGACGACGAGGGCCTCGCGCTCAACCTCGCGGTGCGCCCGGACGGGCGCGCCTTCGTGCCGCACCGGCCCGACGCGCCGGCCGACTCGGTGGACGCGCTGCTCGCGCCCGCCGCCTGGGCGGCGCTCGAGGCCGACTGGCGGCAGCTGCGCGCCGGCTGCGCCGGCTGCCCGATCGAGCGCCGTTGCCGCGGCTACCTGAAGGCCATGACCCGTTACCACGCCGGCGCCGACGCGGACGCCGGCGCCGAATGCCGGCTTGCCCGGGAGGCTGCCCAGATGCTGAACGATGACGCGCACCGGCTGTGGTGCACCGCCCCCGGCCTGGTCGCCGAGCCGCTGCCCGCCGCCGCCGACGACGAGGAGATGCACCGCCTGCGCCACCCGGCGCTGGCCGGGCCGATCGAGGTCTCCGGCGGCGTGCTCGACCTGCTCGACCATTTCCTGCCCGGCAGCACACTGGCCGCCGCGACCGAGGCCTTCGACGCCGAGGGCCTGGCCGACAGCCTGGCCGAGCTGCGCCGCCTCGGCCTGCTGCAGCCGCTCGACGCGTCCGAGGCGCAGCAGCGCTGGGCCGGGCTGGTCGGCGACGGCGGCGACGTGGTCGCGCTGCCCGGCCTGCTGCTGGGGGCGGCCGAGCCGGCCACGCTGTCGGCGGTGGCCTGGCTGCAGCCGCACCTGCTGGCGGCCCAGCAGCGCCTGCCGCCGCGGCTGCGTCCCACGGTCGACCGCGCGCTGGTCCTCGCGGTCGCGGACACGGCCGGCTTCGCGCGGGCCACCGGCTGGCCGCCGGGCCACCCGGCGCTCGGCTGGATGGCGGCCACCGTGGCCCACGGCCTGCTGGTGCTGAATGCCACGGCCTGCGAGGCGGTGCGCCGCCATGGCGGCCGCGCGCGGCTGGCCGCCTTCGAGCAGCAGCTGGCGCACGAGCTGGCGCACCTGGGCCTGCGGCGCAGCGGCCTGCGGCTGCCGGTCTGGCTGGAGGAGGGGGTCTGCGAGCACGTCTCGGGCGCGCCCTGGGACGATGCGCGCCTCGGCGACGCGCTGCCGCAGGCCGACGAGTTTGCGGCCTTCGTGCGCGCCTGCATGGGCCTGCCGGCGCGCGCGGGGCAGTCCCCGCGGCCGGGCGACTGGTCGCCCGACACCACGCTGCTGCGCTTCTCGGACGCGCCGGTCGACGTCAACCCGGCCTACGTGCTGGCGCACGGCTTCGTGCGCCACCTGGTGCAGGCCGAGGGGCTGGAGGCGCTGCTGGACGCCTGGTCGGCACGCGGCCTGCGCGCCCGCTGCCGGCCGTTCGGTCCGGACGACGACGCGCCGGCGGCAGCGGCCCCCACGGTCGCCGACCGGCTGGAGCGCTGGCTCGACGCCGAGACCGCCCGCCTGGCCGCCGCCAGCCCCTTTCCGGACCCGATGCGCGTGCTGGCGCTCGGCCGGCAGGCCCTGGTCTACCACCGCATCGTCGGCGGGCATGCCTGGGTCGAGCACGCCGACGCGGCCGGCCTGGCCGCGCTGGCCGGGCGCAACCTCGCGCTCGGCGAGGTCGAGGCCCTGCTCGCGGGCCATCCGCAGCGCGACGAGCTGCTGGCCCGCTGGCGCGTCGGCCGCCTGGCGCGCCAGCGCGGCTTCCACCTGCGGCTGACGATCGAGGGCGGCTGCAACATGGGCTGCAGCTACTGCTACGAGGGCGAGAAGCGGCGCCAGCCGATGTCGGTGGAGACCGCCGACCGCGCAATCGCCGCCTGGCGCGACCTGCTCGGCCCCGACGACCTGCCCGGCTCGACGATCCGCATCTTCGGCGGCGAGCCCTTCATGAACTGGCCGCTGATGCGCCATGTCTTCGAGACCGCGGCGGTGGGCCTGCCGCCGGGCAGCGTGGCCTGGTACCTGAACACCAACGGCACCCTGGTGCGCGAGGACCAGGCCGCCTACCTGGCCGCGCGGCCCGGGCCGCTGATGGTGCACCTGAGCCTGGACGGCGTCGCCGCGGTGAACGACCGCGACCGGGTGTTCACCAATGGCCGCGGCACCTTCGACCGGGTCGACCGGGCGGCGCACCGCCTGCTCGCGGCGGGTGTGACGGTCAACCTGTCGATGGTGCTGACGCCGCACAACGCGCACGGCCTGCCGGCGCTGCTGGACTACGCCGCGGGCCTGCGCGACCGCTACCCGGCGGCGCCGCCCAGCCTGAGCATCAAGCCGGTGATCGGCCCCGCGCTGGACGAGGCCGACGCGCAGGTGATGCACGCGGCGCTGCGGGCCGGCCTGGCGCGTGGCGCGGCGCTCGGCCTGGACATCGGCGGCGAGCCGCTGCGCGCCGCCAACCTGCTGTTCCAGGACTCGGCGCCGACCGGCCATTTCTGCGGCGTCAGCGGCCGCGAGCTCTACGTGGCGCCGGATGGCCAGCTGCTGGTCTGCCATGCGATGCCCGACACCGCCTACGCCGGCCTCGACGCGGTGGCGGCGGCCGGCCGCATTCCCGTGCCGGACGAGATCCGGCGCCGCCATGCCGGCGAGGTCGACGGCTGCGCCGGCTGCGAGGTGGAGGGCCTGTGCGGCGGCGGCTGCATGGCGCAGAGCCGCATGGCCCATGGTTCGGTGGCGCGCAAGCCCTCGGACTACTTCTGCCGGATGATGAAGGGCAGCTTCCGCGACGCGGTGGAGGCGGGCCTGCAGGCGCGGGCCGCCGCGTCCCGATGAGCCTGGCCGGCTGGCGCAGCCGCGCCGGCCTGTGCCTGATGCGGCCGCGCGAGCACGCCGGCGCCGCCGCGGCGCCGTGCCTGCGCTGCCTGCACGACCGCCTGCACGAGGCCGGCTTCGCGCCGCGCGGGCCGGTCGAGGTGGCGGACGATGCCGGCTGGCAGGCCGCGTTCGCGGCGGCGGCCCGCGATGATCCGCAGGTCGCCGGCCACCCGCTGGCCACGCCGGTGCTGCGCCTGGACGGCGCACACCTGCGGCGCCACCGCCTCGTGGCGCGGCCGGGCTGTCCGGTATGCGGCCCGCAGCAACGCGCCGCGCTCGGCCGCTGGCGCGGCCCGGCGCTGCCGGTCGAGGCCCTGGGCGATCCGCTGCTCGGCCTGTTCTCCTGCGCCGAGTGCATCGTGCCGCTCGACGGCGATCCGCAGGCCCTGTGCCACGCGGCCAGCGTGCAGGTGCACACCGCCGGCAACCGCCACGCGGTGTCGGCGCGCGGCCAGGGCCACGACGCGGCGCGCGCCGCCCTCGGCCAGCTCGGCGAGGCACTGGAGCGCTACGCGGCCTTCCGGCCGGAACCCTGGGCGCTGCGGGACGGGCGGGCGCGCTCGCTGCCCTGGCCGGCCCTGCAGGGCGACGCCTTGTTCGGCCTCGATCCGGCGCAGCAGGCCCTCGTCGGGCATGCGCGGCTGGACGGCCGGCGGCGCCTGGCGTGGCTGCCGGCGCAGCGCCTCGCCGACGGCGCGGCCCGCGCGGTGCCCGCCGCCGCGGTGTTCCTGGACCGCGCCGACTGGCGGCCCGAGCCGCGCGTCGGGCCTTCGGTCTCGCATGGCCTGGCGGCGCACCGCTCGGCCGCGGCCGCGCAGGCCCACGCCGCGGACGAGCTGGTGGAGCGCACGGCGATGACGCGCGCCTGGCACACCCGGGACTTCGGCACGCGGCTGCCGGACGAGGCGCTGGATGCGCCCGCGGCGGCCCTGGCCCGCCGCTGCCGGGACGCCGGCCTGTCGCTGCGGCTGATGGCGCTGCCGTGGCCGGCACAGCGGCCGGTGGTGCTGGCGCTGCTGTGGACGCCGCGGGCCGCGCCCTGGTTCCTGCTGGGCTCGGGCTCGGCCCGCCGCTGGGCCGACGCCGCGGACGCCGCGCTGCTCGAGGCCGCGGCGGGCTGGCAGGCGCTGTGCCGGCGGCCCGAGCCGCTGCCCGCGCGGCCCCGCCTGCGCGCCGCGGAGGGCACGGCCGGCCACCACCGCTGGCATGCCGGCGAGCCGCGCGCGGCCCGGGTGGTGCAGGCCTTCGTCGACGGCAGCCGGCCGTCCGGGCGCCTGCCGCCGGACGGCCCGGACGTGGGCGCCTGCGAGGCCCTGCTCGCGCTGGCGCCGGACAGCGTCGCCGCGGACCTCACGCCGCCCGACCTGGCCGCCTGCGGCTGGTCGGTGCAGCGGGTGCTGGCGCCGGGCCTGCCGATCTACGGCCATGGGCGGGTCGGCACCCCGGGCCGCTTCCTGGCCGCCTGGGGCTGGCCGCCGGCCGCGTTGCCGCATCCCTACCGCTGAACGCGCGGCGCAAAGGCCCCCGCGGCGGCCGGGCCCAGGGGTCGGCTGGACACGCTGCGCTTCGTCGAACCCGTGGGCATCGGCGACACCCATCAGGCCCGGCCGGCCGTTTCCCCCGGTTCCGATGGCAGCGGCCGCCGCGTCGTTGAGCGTTTGACGAACGCCTGCCGCTGAAAGTGACCGCCATCGGATCTGCGGATCTCGAACGGCGCGGCCGCCTGACCGCGCCGCGGCGATGGAGAGACCATGGACGCGCAGCGCAAACCCGCCTTCGGCCCCACCCGCCGAGACTTTTTGTCCGGCTTGCTCGGCACCGGGACCTTGCTGGTGGCCGGTTGTGGTGGCGGATCAGGGGCCGCCCCTGCCGCCACGGCGGCAAGCCCGACGGTCCCCGCCACGGCCGGCAGCGCCGTGCCCGAAGTGACCGCCCGGAACCTGGGCGCCCAGCCAGCGCCGGCCGCCGGTGTGGATGGCGGCATCCTCCTGACGGCCCGGATCTCGGCCGCCCAGGGCGGGCAGTTCGGCATTCCGGGCGGCGCGCGCCTGATGATCCCGGCGGGCGCGCTGGCCGAGGACACCGACATCTCGGTGCTCATCCCCACCACGCCCGTGGCGGGCGAGCACAATGTCGTGTTCGGCCCGTCGGGCCTGCGCTTTGCCACCCCGGCGCAGCTGAGCCTGCCGTTTCCGCCCGCCAACGATCTGAGCGTGGTGTATGCCGTGCATGCCAGCTCGCTCAACCCGCTGGTGGACGTGGGTTCGGAGCGGTCGCGCTTCGCGCCCTTGAAGCTGCTCTCGCGCACCGACACGCAGGTGCTGTTCGAGGTCGAGCACTTCTCGTACCTCAGCGCGCGGGAGTCGGTCTCGGCCGGCGCCTACCTGGTCCTGGACTTTCCGCCCGAGACCCTGTCGCGCGGTGACCTGATGTTCTACCTGACCGACAACCTGGGGATGAAGTGCTGGATCCCCGGGCATGTGGCGGTGCTGGTGAAGCGCGACGGGGGCCATGACAACTACCCCGCGGTGCGGCGCACGCCGGGCTTGGTGGTGGAGGCGGGGGGCGCGGCGGATGGGGTCGGCTTCGGTCGGCATGAAGAGATCCGCTTCGCCTATGGGCACACCTTCCTGGGCGCGTTCCGCTACCCCTCGGGCCTGACCGCGGACGAGCAGGACACGGTGTGCCGCTTCCTCTACGGCAAGCTGGGTCTTCGGTATTCCGAATGGGTGGCGCAGTTGCCCGATGCCGCCTTCGGCGAGCAGTACAACTGCGTGGGCCTGGCCGAGTTCGCGCTGCGGACGGTGGGCAAGTCGCTGGTCAGCTACCTCGCTCACCTGGGCGCCGTGACGCCGTTCGCGATGCTGCAGAACACCCCGCCGGTGACCCACATCCGGGTGCCCGCCGGCCGTCGCCTGGAGCTGCCGGTGTATGGCGTGGTCACCGCGCAGCCCCCCGCCTCCGCCGGCAATGCGGGTCGCTTCGTCGCCCACTACTCGCGGCGGGTCCCGTACACCGTGCGCGCGCTGCGCCAACCGCCCGATTCGGTGTTCGAGCCGGCGACGCTGCCGGTGTCCACCGACCCGAACGACACGGCCCCCGGTTACCGGCTGACCTGGGAACCCCGGACCAGCCAGATCGGCCAGGTGTTCGAGCTGGAGCTGGACTTCGCCACGATGCGCATCAACCCGGCCCAGCCCGCGGCGGGGCTGCAGGTGCGCGAGCAGATCCGCCGTGTGGTGCAGATGCTGGTGGTGCACGGCCCGAGGCTGCACTGGCTGGACCACCCGATCGACAACCGCTGCGTGACGGTGGGCGCCGATGGCACCGTGGTCTACGCCTGGTACGACTCGGCGCAGGGCCGACGGCGCCTGGCGCGGCTGGCGCCGCCCGTCGGCCTGGACGATGTCGGGCCCGAGACGGTGCTGGACATCGGCCTTGCGGCCGAACTGGTGCCGCAGCTGGACAACCCGAACACCCGCCTGCTGGCCCGTGTGCAGGACGAGCCCGCGACCGGCACGGTGCGCGCCACCTTCCAGACCTACGACGCGGCAGCCGGCGCCTCGCCCAACCCCACCGTGCTGGCCAGCATCACCTCAGCCTTCCGCGGCACATCGACCAGCGATCAGGTGCCCGGCGACGACCACGACTTCATCGCCACGGCCATGTCCAGCAACGGCCATGTGGCGGGCAGATTCAAGCGATTCATCCAGTGGGTGCAGATCGGTCCCGGTGCCTACACGGCCAGCACCGTCGAAGACGTGTGGTGGATCCCGGCCGGCCGCGCGCCGGTCAAGGTCGACGTCAACGCGCGCCTGCGGGCGGCCATCGCGGCAGCGCACCCGATGGCGGACGTGACGCGGGCCGACGCGCTGTTCGAGGTGTCGGTGCTGGACATCAACCGCTTTGGCGTGGCGCTGGTGGGGGCATCCCTCTACCTGTCACAGGGCCAGAGCACCGGCATGGAGGTGGTGGTGGCCGCGGTGGGGTTGAACGACAACGGGCCACTCGTCCTGCTCACCCGCCTCTGGGCGGTGCCGTACGGCGGCTCGGGCCTGGGCGCGATCCACACCGGCCGACTGAACGACAAGGGGCAGGCGGTCATCACCCGCGGGCAAGGCCTGACCACCGGGGGCCTGACGACCGAGTACCACCCGGGCGTGACCACCTCCGGCCTGCCCATCGCCGGCGCCACGAAGCAGCGCGCCGATTTCTGGGTCAACAGCTTCACCGACCTCGGCGATGCCGGCGGTCTGCAGGTCAGCGGGGGCATCAGCCGCGCCGCACTGTGGTTGACCGGCGACAACGAGCTGGTGGACGTGCACGCGCAGCTGCAGGCGCTGGATCCCACGTTGAGTGGCGTCGGCGGCTCCAGCGTGGCCCGCCTCGGCGATGACGGCACCGTCGTCGGCCGGATCCTCACCGCAGGCGGCGACAGCCGCGATTTCGTCATCAGCCCGGCGCCGCAGCGCTGAGCCGCCGCCTTCATCCCTCCGGTGGTCGCGCTGGCCGCGCGCCCGCCGCCATGCCAACCTCTTCTCCAAACGGAGCTTCACCATGACGCTTGCCCCCACCAGGGCGCCTGTTCGCCATCGCTTCCAGCCCATCGTCCGCTCGGTCTCGTGCGCCGCGCTGCTGAGCGTCGCCACCGGCGCCTTCGCGCAGATCGACCCCGCGTCGCCCTGGGGCGCTCGAGCGCCTGCCCGCTGCGACGGGGTCAAGCCAGCCGGCACGCCCACGCCCGCCCAGGTCAAGCAACTGCTGCGCTGCACCCACGAGCAAGGCTCGGCGTCGTCGGGCGAGCTGTGGCTGATGGAAGACCTGGCGGTCGAGATCGGCAGCGGCCAGCCCTTCAAGGCCTTCTACAACACCTACACCATGGCGGACGCGGACACCAGCAAGCCGGTGCACCCCATCCGGGGCTCGTACACCTGGTCGGTGTGCATGCTGAGGAAGGACGCGGTCGTGGCGCGGCGCGATCCCGACCAGAACTGCCGCGAGACCGCCGTCAACGATGCCAAGGGCGTGTGCTGGCGCACCGCCTTTGGCGATTGGCGCTGCAGCATGACCGGCCGCTCGGGCGAGACGCGCACGCCGACGCGGCCGCGAAGCGGGGCTTGAGTCCGGGGCCGGGCAATTTGCGCTGGCGGTCGATCTTGCGTTGGGCAGTGAGCCTGCGTGAAGGCCCTCACGCCGACGTCCGTCCTGCGGCGCGCAGCTCATTCACGCAGGGCCAGGGCCACCGCCTCGGCCAGGGGCATCTGCCTGCCCCGCGCCGCGGCGGCGGCCAGGGTTCGCTTGTCGGCATGCAGCGCTGCCATGCGCTCCACCTTGGCCACGTGGCGCCAGTCGCCGCGGTCCAGCGTGCCGAAGCGCTGTTGCCAGAGTTGCGCGGCGAAAGTCATCAGGCATTGCGCATCCTCCGGCTCGCGCAGGTGTGCCAGCACGCGCGGCAGGTTCCAGAGGTCATAGGCAACGTCGTACAGGCGCATGGCCTGCCACGACTGCCGCAGGCTGCTCCTGAGCGCTTGCCGAGCCTCGGGCCAGCGACGCATCTCGCTGAGTGCCGTGGCCCGGGCCGAGTTGGTGATGGCCAGCCTGCGCGTGTCTTGCAGGACCTCGGCTTCGGCCGCGATCTCGTCCCAGGAATCCAGCGCCTGCGTCCGCCGGCCGCTTCGGAAGTCGAAGACCGCCACGTTGTGCCTGGCCAGGTTGACGCCCAGCCGGTTGCCGCTGGCCTCCCAGACCGCCCGTGCACGCGCCGACGACGCCCTCGCTGCTTCAGCGTCGCCATCCAAGCCCCAGCGCACCAGCGACACGATGGTCAGCACCGACCCCAGCAGATCGGGGTCGTCCTCCGCCTCGGCGATGCGGAGTGCCTCCTGTGTCCACGGCTGCACTGCGCTGGCGGCACTGAGCGCGCCCCGCCAGTGCACATGGGCCAAGGCGCACAGCGCCCACGCACGCACGGCGCCGTCTGGCGGCGCGCAGTCGATGGCCGCTTCGGCAAGGCGACGTGCATGCGGTGTGTCACCGGCCGTCAGCAGCCACGGTGAGAGGGCACTGCATCCACGGGATCGCAGGCTGGGGTCCGCACAGTGATGCAGCGCCGCACTTGCATGAGCCAGCGTCGACGCGGGCAAGGTCACGCCTTCATGCAACGCCTGCAGGCGCCACACGAGGCGGGCGGCGTCGTCACCCGCGCCATCGTCGGCTGCGCTCGCAAACGCGGCCCCCAGGTTGGTCAGCTCGCTGCGCACCCACGCCAGCGGCGGTGTCGCAGGCATCGCCGACAGCCATCCGATCGCCCACTCCCGCTGACGTCGACGCCAACGGGCGTGGGACTGGGGATCGAACTGGGCTGCGGCGAACTCGCGGATCGGCACATAGAGCTGAAAGCGCAGGGGTTCCTCGGCGCCGGCCGCTTCGTCCAGTGTCGACGCGGCAGCTTCGGTCGCTTGCTCGCGGATCAAGGAATGGGCGTGCAGTTGCTCGAGGCCAGCGCCGACATCGTCCGCGCCACGCACGGCTCCCAGCATGGATGCGTCGCATCCCCCTGGGAAGGCGGTCATGGCGCCCACCAGTTGCTGCTGCTGCGCCGTCAGTTGCTGCCAGCTCCAGGCGATGGTCCGCTGCATGGAGGCGTGCCGCGACTGCAGTGCCGGCCGCTGCTGCGGGCGCGAGAGGAGGTCGAGCCCAGGTGTCCGACCCGGCGCCGAAGCCCCCGAGCGCAGGGTGTTCAACATGTGCGCCAGGCTGAAGGCGCGGATTCGCGACGCCGCCAGCTCGATCGCCAGCGGCATCCCCTCGAGCTCACGCACCAGCTCGATGACCGCCTGGTGATTGCGTTCGCTGAGATGGAAGTCGCCGCGGACGGCACAGGCGCGATCGACGAACAGGGCGACGGCGGGGCTGTCGGCCGCGTCCTTCAGCGCGCCACGGGCGGGCGGGACCGGCAGCGGCTGGATCAGGAACTCGCGTTCACCGTCCAATCCAAGGCGCAGGCGCGACGTCGACACCAGGTGCAGCAGCGGGAGGCGTGTGGCGAGCGTGTCGACGAGCGACGCCGCCCCGCCGCACAGCTGCTCGACGTTGTCCAGCACCAGCAAGGCACGCTGTCCCTCCAGCCGCGTCAGCAGGTTCTCCATCGAGGCGGGTGTTGCCTGGATGTGCAGTGCCGCCTGCACGGCCGCCAGAAACTGCTCTTCGCTCTGCGCGCCGGCAAGGGGCACGAAGACCACCGGCCCCTGCCAGCCAGCAGGGCTTGCCGTCGCCGTGGCGAACGGGTGCGTGGCCGTCGACGCTTGCAGCTGATGGGCCAGGTGGACTGCCAGCCGCGTCTTTCCGCTGCCGCCAGGCCCCAGGAGGGTCACCAGGCGGTGAGACAGCACGGCACGGCGCAAGCGCTCGACCTGGGCCCGCTCGGGGAAGTAGCTCGTCGCGTAGGCGGGAGCAGCCAAGGGAGGCCAGTGCGCACTGACCGCCGCGCCTGGGGGCGGCACGCTCTGCGCCGGCGGCCCTGTCGGCGCAGCGGACGGGACGGTGCCGATGGGAATGTCCGCGGTCCCGACCAGGCGGTCATGCAGGGCCGCCAGCCGCATGCGCTCGTCATGGATCCACTCGTCGAAGAAGCCGGGCATGAGCTCACCCCGGTAGGTGGCCAATGCCGCCTCGCGCCTGCCGGCTCTCGCGTGGGTCTCGAAGTGGTGGACGTCGCAGGCCACGGCGCCTGGGATCAGGCGCACGCACAGGCGGTCGGCCTGTACGACGGGCCACGGATCCTTGCCAGGCGGCTCCAGGATCACCCGCAGCATGGACAGGGCCTGGCGCAGTCTGCGCCGCCCGGTGCCGACGTCGACGTTGGGCCACAGGAGCTCTGCGAGCTCCTCTCGCGCATGGTCGCGTCGAGGCCAGAGGGCCAGGCGCGCCAGCAAGGCGACCATGGCCCGTGTGGCGAACCGCGTGTGCTCGGACGTCGCGTCATGCAGCCGCACGCCGCCCAGCAGGGACAGTGTCCAGCGCGGACGACGCAGCCGGTCGTCTACGTCGCCGCCTCCGTGTGCGTCAATGGTTCGATCTCCAAGTGATCTCTGGAAGCGGCGAACTGTCCCGCACCGCGTGTCGTGCCGAGCGGTGCGGGGCCCATTGAGCGCAATTTAACTCAGTCGCCGGCGAGCCGGTGGTCGGCCATGATCTCGAGGGCCTGGACGAGCGCGGAGTGGTCGAGCTGGTCGAGGCCATGGGCGGCGCACAGCTGCATGAGCTGTGCGGCGCCGGCGGTCTGGGGGAGGGCGAGGCCGAGGGCGCGTGCGCCGTGGAGGGCGAGCTGGAGGTCCTTCTGGTGCAG
>NZ_BBYR01000033.1 GCF_001293525.1 Pseudideonella sakaiensis
CCCGTTTGCGGGGCCCGCTCGGCCGCGCCGGGTCCCTTCACGGCTTCTGAGCCGCCGATCCGATCCACCTTCCCTGCCGGAGCCCGCGTGCAAGCCCTGCGTGACACCACCTACCGCCGCCTCTGCGACCTGATGTACGAGAGCGTCGGCCTGTCCTTCGGCGACGCCAAGCGCTCGCTGGTGTCGTCGCGGCTCGCGCCGCGCATCCAGCGCCTGGGCCTCGGCGGATTCGAGGACTACCTCGCGCTGATCGAGTCGCCCGAGGACGGCGGCGAGTTCCAGTGGGCGGTCGACCTGCTGACCACCAACGAGACCTACTTCTTCCGCGAGCCGGCCCACTTCGACCTGCTCGAGGCCGAGCTGGCCCGCACCCGCCCGCCGAAGCTGCGCGTGTGGAGCGCCGCCTGCTCCTTCGGCGACGAGGCCTACAGCATCGCGATGCTGGCCGACGAGCTGAACCAGGTCGGCCGCATCGGGCGCGACTGGTCGGTGCTCGGCACCGACATCAGCGACCGGGTGCTGCGCAGCGCCGCCCAGGGCATCTTCCCGCAGGAGCGGCTGCGCGAGGTCTCGCCGGAGCGGCTGAAGCGCCATTGCCTGCGCGGCGAGGGCGAGTCCGAGGGCCTGGTGCAGGTGCAGCCGCGGCTGCGCAAGCACCTGCGCTTCGGACAGGTCAACCTGAGCCGCCCGTTGCCGGACGAGCTCGGCCCCTTCGACGTCGTCTTCCTGCGCAACGTGCTGATCTACTTCGACGCGGCGACCAAGCGCGAGGTGGTCGACCGGGTCCTCACCTGCCTGCGGCCCGGCGGCCTGTTCTTCATCGGCACGGCCGAGGGCCGGGTGCCCTGCGAGACCCCGCTGGAGTCGCTCGGCCCGGGTGCCTTCCGTCGCCGATGAACCCGCCGACGAACCGGCCCCGACCGTGAACGCCCGATTGCCGACCGCCCTGCGTGGCGACACCCGTTCCTGCGCCTTCGTCTCGGCCGGCCACGCGGCCGCGATGGCCGCGGCCGCCGCCGCGGCGGCCTTCGGCAGCGTCGCGGCCCCGGGTTCGCACGTGCTGCACCCGGGCGACGTGGTGGTCGCCGACCAGGGCGACCGCCTCGGGACCCTGCTGGGCTCCTGCGTCGCGGTCGTGCTGACCGACCCGCGCCGCACCGTCGGCGCGATGTGCCACATCGTGCATGCCGGCGGCAGCCCCTCGGGCGCGACCTCGCACGGCGAGCCTGCGTTCGACGCGATGCGGCGCGGGCTGCAGCGGCGCGGCATCGTGCCGGCGCTGTGCGAGGCCCGCGTCTATGGCGGCGGCAACATGTTCCCGGCGCTGGTGCGCGGCCGCCATGTCGGCGAGCAGAACGTCGCCTGGGTGCTCGAGCGGCTCGCGCGCGAAGGCATCCGCGTGGCGGCCAGCGACGTCGGCGGCACCGTCTACCGCCGCGTCGACTGGACCGTGGGCCCGGGCGAGCCGACCGTCCGCGCCCAGCCCATCTGACACGCCCCCTTTCCTGGAGACACCGTGCCCCATTCCGTCTACGTGATCGACGACTCGGCGGTCGTGCGCCAGACCCTGATGCACCTGATCGGCGGCGACCCCGAGCTGGTGCTGGCCGGCAGCGCGCCCAACCCGCTGATCGCGGCCCCGGCGCTGCGCAAGCTGAAGCCGGACGTGCTGCTGCTCGACATCGAGATGCCGGGCATGGACGGCCTGACCTTCCTGCGCCAGCAGATGGCCGAGCGCCCCATCCCGACGGTGATCTGCTCGACGCTGTCCACCGAAGGCAGCGCCGTCGCGCTCGATGCGCTGGCGGCCGGTGCGGTCGCGATCGTGGCCAAGCCGCGGCTCGGCCTGAAGCAGTTCCTGGAGGATTCCCGCCGCGAGCTGCTGCAGACGCTGAAGGCGGCGGCGCGTGCCCGGCCGCGCAGTGCCGCGGCGGCCGCGCCCTCCGCCGCACGCGCCGCCGCCGCCGCGCCGCGTGCGCCGGTGCTGCATGCGCTGTCGGTCAACAAGCCGGTGGTGCTCGGCAGCTCGACCGGCGGCACGCAGGCGATCGAGGCGGTGCTCACGGCGCTGCCGGCGGACAGCCCAGGCATCGCGATCGTCCAGCACATGCCGGAGCGCTTCACCGCGCTCTACGCGCAGCGCCTGAACGGCCTGTGTGCCGTCGAGGTGCGCGAGGCGCGCGACGGGGACCGGCTCGAGCGCGGCCGCGTGCTGATCGCGCCCGGCGGCCGCCACATGCAGCTGCACAAGGCCGGCGGCCAGTACCGCGTCGCGGTCATCGACGGCCCGCCGGTGAACCGCCACAAGCCCTCGGTGGACGTGCTGTTCCGCTCCGCCGCCGAATGCGCCGGCCGCGACGCGCTGGCCATCCTGCTGACCGGCATGGGTGACGACGGCGCGCGCGGCATGAAGCTGCTGCACGACGGCGGCGCCCGCACGATCGCGCAGGACGAGGCGAGCTGCGTGGTCTTCGGCATGCCCAAGGAGGCGATCAAGCTCGGCGCCGCCGACGAGGTCGTGCCGCTGGACCGCGTGGCCGCGGAGATCCTGCGCTTCGACGCGCGCGGCTGAGAGACCGCCTCCGACCTGCCGCGGGGCGTCAGGCCCCCCGAGGGCCGCCGGCCCTCACCCCCACGCGCCCACGCGGCGTGCTTGCTCGCCGGCCAGCGCGCGGAAGGCGGGCGTGCACGCGCCCTGCGCGGCCACGCGCTCCCAGAACAGGCGGGCCAGCGCACGGGCCCGTTCCCGCACGCCCCAGGCTTGCGCGGCTCCCGCAGGCGGCGGATCCCAGGGCAGCGGCCCCAGCTCGTCTCGCGGGACGTCCGGCCGGAACCGCATCGGCAGCATGTCGTAGCAGGGCGCGACGGCGAGGCGGGGGCGGGCGGGATCGTCCGCCCAGAAGCCGAGGTTGCCGAAGTGCATGTCGGTGTTGCCGATCAGCTCGCCGAACTGCATCCACAAGGCGATCCGGCGCACCTCGGCGGGCTCGAGCAGGCGCTGCTGAAACAGCGTTTCCGCGCTCGCGAGCCAGTGGCGGCGCGGGCCGGCGACGAAGGCCTCGTGCAGCGCCTCGAGCGCGACGACATGTCGCCGCCCGCGGCCGCCCGGTCGGTCGAAGCGCTCCGACTCGAGGTAGGTGTGGCGGGGCGTGGCGATGATGCGCGCCAGCGCGGCCGGCTCGCCGGCCTCGCGCAGGACCGCGAGTGCCGTCGCCTCCGCGTGCAGCAGGTCGTGCCAGCGGTCGCCGTAGGGCGTGCCGCGCGGCGCAGCGGTGAACTTCACGATCAGGGCCGACGCGCTGCCGCCCGGTCCCAGGCGGTCGATCAGGAACTTGGCCTGTTCCCCGGCCGCCGAGGAGCCTGCCGGCGGCAGGCGGCGCTCGTCCTCCAGCACCTCGTCGTAGTGCGCCGCCCGTGCCGCATCGTCGACCAGCGCGGTGCTGACGCGCGCCGTGGGCTCCGGCGAGCCGACCGTGAAGGCGCCCGGGCCATCGCCCAGCCGGCTGATCGCGGCGTAGAGCTGCTGCTCCACGCCCCAGTGCCGCGGGTCGTCGCCCAACTGCTCGCCCAGCGGCGACAGCCGGGCCCAGCGCCGGCCGAGGTAGCCCTCCAGGCGCAGCGGCGCCAGGAACCAGGGCAGGCGGTGCTGGGTGCTCCATGTCGGGCCGCCGCGGCTGGCGACATGAACTCGCCCGTCACCGAGCCAGGTCAGGTCCCCCCAGCGCTCGCAGCCGCCGTGCTCGTCGTGGCGCCACAGCGGCTGCTGGCCGGGCACCGATCCCAGCAGCGCGGGGCTGTGGCCGTAGCGCGTGGCGCGCCCGCGGCCGAGCGCCACGACCCCTTCGGCGGCCAGCCGCTGCAGGGCGCGAGACAGCGTGGGCTGGCTTCGGCCGAGTCGTACCTGCAGCTCGGCCGAACTGAGCGGGCCGTGGCGCCTCAGGGTCGCCAGCAGGATGTCGTCGCTCGGCACGGGGATGTCGATCGAATGGATAAATGTCTAGGAATGCCCTTGAGATTCAACCACATGCGATGAACACAGGCCAGAAAATGAATGGCTAATGAATAGATGAGCGAGGTCACCCCGGCCAGGCGACGGGCACCTCGCCTCGCGGGAGGCCGAGCCGCGGGCCGCCCTCAGGCCGCTTCGCGCCGCGCCGGCGCGCGCCACTGCTGAAGCAGCGCGTCCCACTTCGGCCGCACCGCGGCCAGGTGGCGCGCCTTCACGTGGCCGTAGCCGCGGATGCCCTCGGGCAGGCGGGCGATCTCCACCGCCAGCGGCAGCCGTGCGCGGTCCAGGTCGCGCAGCAGCTCCTCGAGGGTCGCGCGGTACTCGTCGATCAGCGCCCGCTCCATGCGGCGCTCCTCGGTCCGGCCGAAGGGGTCGAGCGGGCCGCCGCGCAGGCCCTTCAGCTTCGCCAGTACCGCGAAGGCGCAGCGCATCCACGGGCCGAAGGTCTGCTTCACCGGCTGGCCCTGGGCGTTGGTGCGGCCGAGGATCGGCGGTGCGAGGTGGTGCACCAGCCGGACATCGCCCTCGAACTGCGCGGCGATCGCGGCGGTGAAGGCCGGGTCGGTGTGCAGCCGCGCGACCTCGTACTCGTCCTTGTAGGCCATCAGCTTGAACAGGCCGCGCGCCACCGCCTCGGTCAGCGGCAGTGCCGGCTTGCCGGCGGCCTCGCCGGCGGGCGCCAGCGCGCGCTCGGCGGCCTGCACCCGTTCCACCATCTCGCGGTAGCGGGCGGCGTAGGCGGCATCCTGGTAGGCCGTCAGGAACTCGACGCGCTGGCCCACCAGGTGCTCCAGCGTCGGCCGCGGCACGAAGCGCACGACGTTCTCGGCACCCGGCTTCAGCAGCGCCTGCACCGCCGCCAGGTCGTGCGCGGCCAGGCGGCCCCACAGGAAGGCGGCCTTGTTCTTCTCGACCTGCACGCCGTTCAGCTCGATCGCGCGCATCAGCGCGGCATGCCCCAGCGGCACCCAGCCGCGCTGCCACGCGTAGCCGAGCATCAGCGGGTTGACGTAGAGCGAATCGCCGACGAGGCCGACGGCCAGCGCTTCCGCATCGAGCCGGCCGACCGCGCCGGCGCCGGCCGCCGCCTGCACCATCGCCTCGCACTGCGCGCCGGGGGCCTGCCAATCGGGGTCGTGGACGAAGGCGGCCGTCGGCGCGCCGTGGGTGTTCAGCGCGACGTGAGTGCGGCCCTCGCGCACCGTCGCCAGCGTGGCCTTGTTGGCTGCGACGATCGGGTCGCAGCCGATCACCAGGTCGGCCTCGGCGGTGCCGACCTTGGTGGTCAGGATCGCGTCGCTGCGCTGCGCGATCTGGATGTGGCTCCAGGTCGCCCCGCCCTTCTGCGCCAGCCCGGCGGCGTCCTGCGTCACGATGCCCTTGCCCTCGAGGTGGGCCGCCATGCCGAGCAGCTGGCCGATGGTGATGACGCCGGTGCCGCCGACGCCGGCGACGACGATGCCCCAGGGCCGCTCGGCCGGCGGCAGCGCCGGCTCCGGCGGCGCCTTCAGCGCGGTGGCGTCGGGCCGGCTGCCAGCGGCCGGCCGGGCCGACTTCAGCTGGCCACCCTCGACGGTGACGAAGCTCGGGCAGAAGCCCTTCAGGCAGGACTCGTCCTTGTTGCAGCTGTTCTGGTTGATGCGCCGCTTGCGGCCGAAGGGCGTCTCCACCGGCTCCACGCTCAGGCAGTTGCTCTGCACCGAACAGTCGCCGCAGCCCTCGCAGACCAGCTCGTTGATCACCACGCGCCGCGCCGGCTCGGCCAGCGTGCCGCGCTTGCGGCGGCGTCGCTTCTCGGTCGCGCAGGTCTGGTCGTAGATCAGGATCGTGCAGCCGGGCAGCTCGCGCAGCTGCTTCTGGATCGCGTCCAGCTCGTCGCGGTGGTGCACGGTCACCCCGGGCGCGAGCCGGCCGCGCACCGCGTCGTACTTCGCCGGCTCGTCCGTCACGACGACGATCTTCCGCGCGCCCTCGGCATCCAGCTCGCGCGTCATCTCGGGCACCTTCATCGTGCCGTCCACCGGCTGGCCGCCGGTCATCGCGACGGCGTCGTTGAAGAGGATCTTGTAGGTGATGTTCACGCCGGCGGCGATGCTCTGGCGCACCGCCAGCAGGCCGGAGTGGTAGTAGGTGCCGTCGCCGAGGTTCGAGAAGATGTGGCGGTCGGTGGTGAAGGCCGCCTGGCCGACCCAGCTCACGCCCTCGCCGCCCATCTGGCTGAAGGTGACGGTGCTGCGGTCCATCCAGACCGTCATGTAGTGGCAGCCGATGCCGGCGACCGCGCGCGAGCCCTCGGGGACCTGGGTGCTGGTGTTGTGCGGGCAGCCGCTGCAGAACCACGGCGTGCGCTCGCCGGCCGTGCCGGCGCTGCCGAGCGTCAGCGCCTGCAGGCTGCGCTCCTTGGCCTGCAGCAGCGCCAGGCGCGCGTCGATCGCGGCCGCGGTGTCGGCGTCGACGCCGAGCTTCTTCAGGCGCTTGCCGATCGCGGCGGCGATCAGCGCCGGCGTCAGGTCGGCCTGGGCGCGCAGCAGCCAGTTGCCGCTCGGGTTCGGCTGCGACCATTCCCCGCCGGACTGGTCGCCCTCGGCCTCGTCGAACTTGCCCAGCACGTTCGGCCGCACGTCGGGGCGCCAGTTGTAGAGCTCTTCCTTGAGCTGGTACTCGATGACCTGGCGCTTCTCCTCCACCACCAGGATCTCCTGCAGGCCCTGGGCGAAGTCGCGCGTGATCGTCGCCTCCAGCGGCCACACCACGTTGACCTTGTGCAGCCGGATGCCGAGCGCGCGACAGCGCGCCTCGTCCAGCCCGAGGTCGTGCAGCGCCTGGCGGGTGTCGTTGTAGGCCTTGCCGCTGGCGATCAGGCCGAAGCGGTCGTTCGGGCCGGCGATGACGTTGTGGTTCAGCCGGTTCGCGCGCACGTAGGCGAGGGCGGCGTACCACTTGTGGTCCATCAGCCGCGCCTCCTGCTCCAGCGGCGCGTCGGGCCAGCGGATGTGCAGCCCCCCCGGCGGCATCGGGAAGTCCTCGGGCAGCACGATGTCCACGCGGTCCGGGTCGACGAAGACGCTGGCCGAGGACTCGACGATCTCCTGGATCGTCTTCATGCCGGCCCAGACGCCGGCGAAGCGGCTCATCGCGAAGGCATGCAGGCCCATGTCGAGGATGTCCTGCACGCTCGACGGGAAGAACACCGGCAGGCCGCAGGCCTTGAAGATGTGGTCGCTCTGGTGCGCCGCGGTGCTGCTCTTGGCGATGTGGTCGTCGCCGGCGATCGCGATCACGCCGCCGTGCTTCGCGGTGCCGGCCATGTTGGCGTGCTTGAACACGTCGGAGCAGCGGTCCACGCCCGGGCCCTTGCCGTACCAGAGGCCGAACACGCCGTCGACCTTCTTCGAGGCCGGGTAGAGGTCCAGCTGCTGCGAGCCCCAGACGGCGGTCGCCGCCAGTTCCTCGTTGACGCCCGGCTGGAACACGATGTCCTGCGCCGCCAGGTGCGCCTTGGCCTGCCACAGCGCCTGGTCGTAGCCGCCGAGCGGGCTGCCGCGGTAGCCGCTGATGAAGCCGCCCGTGTTCAGGCCGGCCAGCGTGTCGCGCTTCTTCTGCAGCATCGGCAGGCGCACCAGCGCCTGCACGCCGCTCATGAAGGCGCGGCCGTGGTCGAGACGGTACTTGTCGTCGAGGCTGACGTTCTCCAGCGCGCGGCGGATGGCTTCGGGCAGGGGCGCGTTCATCGGCGAGGCTCCTTCGTGGGGAGCGGCCAGTGTAGGCAGGACCGGCCCGCAGGTGCTTTCCTTGTTTGCGCGTCAGGGCCCGTGAGAAGAAAGGAAATTGCCGGACCGGATCTGATCCGGCCAGGACGTTGCGCAACCTTGGCGATTGAGGGTAAACCCTTGGCGCTGGCGCCGCCGGCCGTCAGCGGCGCATCACGCGGATGCGCACCGTGTTCGAGCGCAGCCCCGCGTACTCGGCATGCACGTCGTAGACCGCCTCGGCCGCCGGCAGCGCCACGTAGCGGGCGAGGTTGGGATTGAAGTAGGCGTCGGTCAGGATGCCGGCGGCATCCTCCGGCTGCAGCGGCTTCGCATGCGGGTTCGGCCGCGGCGAGCCCGCGTCCACGTCGAGCATCGGCCCGCGGTAGACCTGGCCGCTGGCGGGGTCGCTCGCGACCAGCACCAGCCCCGGGCCGCCGATCACCTTCGACAGCTCGACGCGGTAGAAGCCGCAGACCGGGATCGCGGTGAAGCGCTCGTCGACCGGGCGGCCCGGCCGGAAGCCGACCGTCGCCGGGGCCTGGATGACCAGGCCCAGCCACGGCAGTGCCGGCGCCGGCGGCGAGCAGGGGTTCTGTGCGCCGGTGTTCAGCGGGACTGTCTGGAAGCGTGCGTCGTCGACGCTCATCGCGATCTCCCGGGAGGGGCCGGCCGAGGCCGGAACAGGGGCGGCCAGGCTGGCCAGCAGCGCGCAGGCGATGGCCGTTCCGGCGCCCCGGCGAAGGCGGGCCATGCCATCACCAGCCGGCGGTCAGGTCGACCTTGCGGACCTGCGGTGCGCACAGCGAGCAGAAGGCCTTGTGCCCGTTGGTGGAGCCGAACATCACGCAGGAGGCGCCGTCGCTCGCTCCGGCGGCGTTGAAGTCCGCCACCAGCGCGGCCGTGCCTTCGCGGCAGTGGCTGCCGACGTGGCCGCGGTCGATGTACTGCTTGTCGTGCCGCTCGAGGCCGGGGTCCGTGCCCTCCGGGACCATGCCGAAATGGTGGCCGAGCTCGTGCACCAGCACCTCGTTCTGCGCGGCCGTGGTCTCGTCGGTCCACCAGGAGCGGGTGCACACCAGCACCGTCGGCGAGCCGCCGAGCGAGATGCCGGCCCGCATGCGGTCCACCCAGTTGACGGTCAGCGTGACCGAGCCGGTGCCGGCCGGCAGGCCGCTGACGTCGATGTCGACGCGGTCGCTGTAGCCGCTGGCGGTGCTGGGCGTGCACTGGGCCGGGTCGATGGTCACCGGCGCGCCGCCGCCGTTGGGCTGGTAGCTGCAGGACACGAACCAGCTTTCGCCCGGGACCAGGTCGCGCCACAGCGCGCGCGCTTCGACTGCGGTGCTGGTCAGGCCCGCACCCATGATGCGGGCGCGCAGCGCCGGCTTTCCCGGGCCGACCTGCACGTTGGTGTAGGTGAGCGGCCGGTTGGGGTTCTTCACCGCCAGGTGGTCGGTGAACACGAGGCCGATCGCGTACGGGGCCTTGGGCTTGCCGGAGCCCTCCCAGGCGGTCTGCACGTTGGCCTTCAGCGTGTTCGTGTCGGCGGTCGTGCCGATGTTGTGCTGGTGGGTGATCGATACCGCGGGCAGTTCCACCAGGCGGATGTGGTGCTTCGCGTACTCGCCCGAGCAGCCCGAGATGGAACTCGCGGCGGCCGTCAGGCCCGACATCTTGATGCGCACCACGTAGAGCGCGCGGATCGTCTTGATCAGGCTGCTCTTGACCACCACCGCCTGGTCGTCGTGGGCCTCCAGCAGGTACTTGTCGCCGCCGGCCACCGTCAGCTGCGGGCCGGTCTTCACCACCTTCGTGCCGTCGCCGTCGGTGGTGTAGCTGTGCCAGCCCTTGTCGGCCTTGAACTTGTGGCCGTTGCGGCCCTTCTCGACGGTGCTGTAGACCGCGTTGCCGCCCTGTGGCACCAGCTTGACGCGGAAATGGTGGCTGCCGGGCTGGTCGAACCAGACCTTGAAGCCGGGCTTCTCGCCGAGCCGGCGCTTGTTGGCGGCGAGCTTGGTCTTCACCCACTTGCTCGACACCGGCAGGTTCACGAAGTGCAGGCCCTCGCCCGACAGCACCTCGTCCTCCTGCCCGTCCAGCCATTCGATGCGGGTGATGACCGGCGTAGTCACCGGGGGATCGATCGGTGGCGGCACCGGGCCCGGGCCCGGCGGCGGCCCGGGCGGCGGGCAGCCCGGACACTCCTCCGGGGCGCCGGTGGCCGAACCGTTCGGGGTCTCGGCCACGGCGTTCTGCTGCGCGCCCTTGTCGGAAGCTCCCCAGTCCATGTCGTGCGTCCTTGCGGTCGGGCGCTCAGGCAGCGCCGGTCGGGTCGACGATGCGCTGCAGGAAGGCATCGGCGGCGGCCAGGGCCGTCCGGTCGCCGGTGGCCGCGGCAGCAGGCAGTGCCGACATCGGCGGCAGCATCGGGTCGAGCGCGAAGTCGATGCCGAACACCCAGGCCAGCGCCAGCAGCAGCCGCGCATTGCCCGGCCCGCCGATGCGCTGCTGGCGCGCGAAGGCCGAGACCTGGGTCAGCAGGCCGGGGGTGGCTGCCGCCTCGACCGCCGCCAGCACGGCATGCTTCTCCGGCCACAGCTCGGCCATCAGGGCCTGGGCCCCCGCGGCGTCGATCGGCGTGGTGTCGGCGGCGAGGCGCTGCAGGCCGCGCCCGGCCAGGCGGCCGATCGCCTGGCGGTGCAGGGCGCCGTCGGCGCCGGCGATCCGGTCATGGAAGGCCATGCCCTCGCGCCACGCGCGCACGATGCGGGCGCTCGGCGTGGCCACGTCGTCGCGGCCGAGGATCTCGTTGAAGACGGCGAACTGGCGGTCACGCGTGACACCGATGCCGTAGTAGAGCTGCAGCGACAGCAGGCACATCAGGTCGCGTTCGCCGTTCAGCGACAGCGCGATGCCCTGGCGGTAGCAGGCCTCCACCAGCGCCTCGACCGCCGGCCGGCCCGCGAGCCGCGCCTGCAACGCAAAATGCTGCTCGACGTGGGCGATCATGCGGCGTGAGGCGCGCGAGCGCACGCCCTGGGCCAGCTGATCGAATTGCGGGGGGGAGATGCACAGCATGGGTCGCACCGGATGGACGCGCAGGATCGGCCGCGGGCTGGCCGGTGTCAAGGGATGCGCCGCCGCCGCGCCGCGGAAGCGGGCGGACCTCACGAACGGCGGCCCGCACCCCCGCGCGGTGCCGCACGTGGGGCGCGCCGAGCAGAGGGTCGCGCGGTGAGTCCGCCCGGTCGCCCCAGGGGCGAAGACCGGAGCGCGCAGCCCGAAGCCGGCGCCGCCGCCGCGAGACGCGGGCGCGCCGGGGCCGCCGATGCCGATCCCGGTGTCGATGCCGGTGCCGGTGCCGGTGCCGGCGCCGGCGCCGGCGCTGGTGCCGGCGATGACGGCGGGCGTGCCGGCCTGGCGCTGGACCGCTACGACGTCGCCATCCTGCGCGAGCTGCAGGGCGACGCGCGGCTCAGCAACGCCGAGCTGGCGCAGCGCATCGGCCTGTCGGCCGCGCCGACCTGGCGCCGGGTGCGCTGGCTCGAGCAGCAAGGCTACGTGATCGGCTACCGCGCCGAGCTCGACCGCCGCAAGCTGGGCCTGGACGTGCTCGCCTTCGTCCGCGTCGACGCGGAGCGCAACAACGGCGCGTCCACGCGCGCGCTGGAAGAGGCGCTGCGCGCGCTGCCGGAGGTGATCGCCTGCCACTACGTGTCCGGCGCCGGCACCTTCGAGCTCACGGTGATGGCCACCGACCTGGAGGCCTTCTCGCGCTTCTGCGTCGGCACGTTGCTCAACCTGCCGAACGTGAAGGACATCCACACCAGCTTTTCGCTGGGCGAGGTGAAGTCGGCCGGCGCGCTGCCGCTGGACCACCTGCCCGGGCCCCGCCGCCCGCGCTGAGCGCCGAGCTGTCGCGTCGACGCGACAGTCACCGCCCCGTCACGGCCTTGCCACGGGCCCCTTGCACCCTCGCGGTGCAGGTGTGTATCGGGCCTTTGCCCGATGTCTCGGCTCGGCGACGAAATATGACAATGTGGCAGGGGACTTGCTATCTCCCGTCATTCGCCGTGGCGCCGCCGGGTTCGTGGTGGCGCCGCCCCGGGGGCGGGAGCGCGCGCGGCGCGTCCCGTGCCTGATATCCATCCACCAGTACGACGAAGGGGGGAGTTTCCGCATGTCGAACCACAGATCGGCCCTGGACCTGTTCGCGCGCACCGCGGTCTGCATCGCGGTCGCGGCCGTCACCGCGCCGGCCCTGGCCCAGAGCACCACCGCCGCCGTCGGCGGCCGCATCACCTCGCTGGACGGCCGCCCGGTCGCGGGCGCCACGGTGACCATCGTCCACGTCGAATCCGGCTCGACCAGCCGCACGACCACCGACGCCGACGGCCGCTACTCGGCGCGCGGCCTGCGGGTCGGCGGCCCCTACACGGTGCTGATCACGAAGGACGGCGCCACCGAACGGCGCGAGGGGGTGTTCCTCGACCTCGGCGAGATGCTGGCGCTCGACGCGACGATGCAGACCGGCACGACCACCTCGCTCGGCACCGTCACCGTCACCGGCTCGGTGGTGTCCGACAAGTTCGTCGGCACGCCGATGGGCGCGGGCACGCAGATCAGCAACCGCGAGCTCAGCGCCTACGCGTCGATCCAGCGCAACCTGCAGGACTACGCCCGTGTCGACCCGCGCGTCTCGCAGACCGACAAGGAGCGCGGCGAGATCTCGGCGCTCGGCCAGAACAGCCGCTTCAACAAGATCACGATCGACGGCGTCAACATCAGCGACACCTTCGGCCTGGAGTCGAACAACCTGCCGACGGCCAAGCAGCCGATCTCGATCGACGCGATCGAGTCGGTGCAGGTGAAGGTCAGCAACTTCGACGTCACCGAGAAGGGCTACACCGGCGCCAACATCAACGCGGTCACGAAGAGCGGCACCAACGAGTTCAAGGGCAGCCTCTACTACGTCTGGCGCGACGAGGACCTGGTCGGCAAGCGCCTGAACCGCACCACCGGCGAGTACACCGATGCCCCGGCCTTCACCGAGGACACCAAGGGCTTCACGCTGGGCGGCCCGATCATCAAGGACAAGCTGTTCTTCTTCGTCAGCCACGAGCAGCTCGAGAGCTCCAAGGCCTCGCCCGACTTCGGCCCGATCGGCAGCAGCCTGACCAACGTCGGCATCACGCAGAGCGCGATCGACGGCCTCACGCGCATCGGCCGCGACACCTGGGGCATCGACCTCGGCGGCTCGACCCCGCCGACCGGCACCGCGCTGACCGTCAAGGACACGCTGATGAAGCTGGACTGGACGATCAGCGACACCCAGCGCGCCAGCCTGCGCTACACCAAGACCGAGCAGAGCGAGCCCTTCTTCTCGAACTTCGGCACGCGCTCGCTGTCGCTCAGCTCGCACTGGTACAACCAGAAGAAGACGGTCGAGACCGTGGTCGGGCAGTGGTTCGCCGACTGGACGCCGAACTTCTCGACCGAGCTGAAGCTGCTGACGAACGACTACGAAAGCAAGCCGATCAACAACAGCACGCTGCCCTACATGGCCTTCGACTTCGGCGGCAGCGTGCCGACCGGCGTGGCCAGCGGCGAGCGCACGCTGCACACCGGCACCGAGCGCAGCCGCCACTTCAACGAGCTGGTGACGAAGAGCACCGAGGCCTACCTCGGCGCGACCTGGAACCTGGGCGACCACGAGCTGAAGTTCGGCGGCGACCTGTCGCAGCTGAAGGTGTTCAACGCCTTCCTGCAGGACATCAACGGCCAGTACAAGTTCCAGTGCGAGTCGGGCTACACCTACAGCTTCGGCACCATCAACTGCGCCACCGCCAGCACGGCCCAGGTCGAGGCCGCGGTGCTGGAGAACTTCCAGCTCGGCCGCGCCAGCTCCTACCAGGCCCAGCTGCCGCTGCCGGGCAAGACCCTGCAGGACGGCGTGGCGCGCTGGAAGCTGAACAACACCGGCCTGTTCCTGCAGGACACCTGGACGGTGACGGACCGGCTGTCGCTGCAGCTCGGCGGCCGCGTCGACATGACCGACCTGCCGGACCGGCCGATCGCCAACGCGGCCGCGGCCGCGCCGATGGTGGCCGGCAATGCCGCCACCAACACGCGCCAGAGCGGCGGCTTCGGCTACGACAACACCGTCACGCCGGACGGCAGCAGCCTGTTCCAGCCGCGCGTCGGCTTCAACTGGGACCTGGGCGGCAAGAAGGAGCGCCGCATGCAGCTGCGTGGCGGCGTCGGCCTGTTCCAGGGCGCGGCCGCCAACGTCTGGCTGTCCAACCCCTACTCGAACACCGGCGTCGCGATGGGCTTCTACGGCTGCGGCACCTCCGGTGAACTGACCGGCGGCACCGGCAACCGCGCGGCCTGCCTGAACAACGTCACCTTCTCGCCCGACCCGAACGCCCAGCCGCGCCCGGCCGGCTCGCCGCCGGCGCCCAGCGTCGACTTCCTGGCGAGCAACCTGAAGCAGCCCTCGGTCTGGAAGATGAACCTGGCCTTCGACGCCGAGCTGCCGTGGTACGGCCTGGTCGGCGGCGCGGAGTGGGTCCACACCAAGGTGAAGCAGGGCATCTACTACGAGCACCTGAACCTGGGCGCGGTGACGCGCACCGGCAGCGACGGCCGCAACCTCTACTACAACGCCAACGGCTACAACACCAACTGCTGGACCGCGACCGGCTCGGTGGCCTCGACGGCGGCCGGCTGCGGTGGCTCGGTGAGCAGCCGTTCGCTGAACAACGCGAACTACGGCAACGTGCTGCTGGCCAAGGGCACGAGCAAGGGGGGCGGCGACGCGCTGACGCTGAGCCTGTCGCAGCAGCCGACGCGCAACTTCGGCTGGTCGGTGGCCTACACGCGCACCACGGCGACCGAGGTCAGCCCGCTCACCTCGTCGGTGGCGAACTCCAACTTCAACGCCCGCTCGATCTTCAACCCGAACGAGGAGGTGGCGGCGAACTCGGCCTACACCACGCGTGACCGGGTGAGCGCGGCGATGAACTGGTCGAAGGCCTTCATCGGCACCTACCGGACGACCTTCGGCATCTTCTACGAAGGCCGCAAGGGCAAGCCCTACAGCTGGACCTACTACAACGACCTGAACGGCGACGGCATCGCCGGCAACGACCTGATGTACATCCCCTCGGCGCCGGGCTCGGGCGAGGTGGTGTTCGCCGGCGGCGCGGCCGAGGAGGCGCGCTTCTGGGAGATCGTCAATGCCCATCCGGAGCTGTCGAAGTCCAAGGGTGGCGTGGTCTCGCGCAACGGCAGCTACTCGCCGTGGGTCAACAACTTCGACCTGCGCTTCGCGCAGGAGATCCCGGGCTTCCTGCCGAAGCACAAGGGCGTGTTCGCGATCGACATCCTGAACTTCGGCAACCTGCTGAACAAGCGCTGGGGCCGGATCGACGAGGTGGCCTTCCAGTCCGCCGGCGGCCAGGCGCGCAGCTTCGTGAACTACAAGGGCCTGGATGCGAACGGCAAGTACATCTACAGCCTGGGCAGCCTCGAGGACTACGTGACCCGCCAGACCCGCGGCGAGTCGCAGTGGGCGATCCAGTTCACGGTGCGCTACGAGTTCTGAGCGTCCCCGCGACGGGGCGGGCCTTGCGCCGCCCCGGCCCGCGACACGAGCCGGCCCCTGGGGCCGGCTTTTTCATGCCTGCCGCCCAGGCCGGCGCGGCGGCGGCCGGCCTCAGCCGCCCGCTTCCGGCGCCTCGCGCTGCAGCCGCCGGTAGGCGGCGAGGTGGCGCAGCGCGGCGCGGGCGTCGCCAGCCGCTTCGTGCAGGCGCGCGGCGTTGTAGTGGGCGTCCGCCAGGTCGCCGTCGAGCGCGAGCGCGCGCTCGTAGGCGGCAAGGGCCGGCGCCGGCTGGCCGCTGTCCTCGCGCGCGATCGCCAGGTTGAAGTGCAGCAGCGCGTCGTCCGGGTGGCGCGCGATCGCGGCGTCGAGCAGGCGGCAGGCCTCGTCGGCGCGGCCGACCTCGCACAGCAGCGCGCCCAGGTTGAGCGCGGCGTGGGCGTGGGCCGGGTCGCGGTCCAGCACCGCGCGGTAGGCGGCCTCGGCAGCGGCCGGATCGCTGTCCTCCAGGGCCTCCGCACGCGCGAAGCCGGCCGCGACGTCCTCGCCGGCCGGGTCGGGCGGCGTGGCCGATGGGCCGGGACCGGCCGACATCGGCACGACGGGCCGGTGCGCGAGCACGTGGACCTGGCCGTTGCGCTCGCTGAGCTCGAAGTCCATCAGCCACTGGCCGGTGTCCGGCCGCCAGGCGCCGCCGCCGCCCTCGCGCACCGCGACCTGGCTGCCGACGGCCTGGATGCGCAGGCCCGTCATCGGCACGCTGGCCGGCAGCCGGCGGCGCAGTTCGCGCAGCGCCTGCAGCATGCGGCGTGGCGACACCTGGGCCGCGCGCAGGTGGTGGGCGGTGCGCAGCAGCACCACGTCCTGGAAGCCGAAACGGTACTCGTTGCGCGGGCCGCGCCCGGGGCTGACGAAGCCGGCGCGCACCAGGCCCAGCACGCTGCTGCGCCGCAGGCCGAGCATCTCCTCGATCTGGCGCAGCGTGTAGCCGGCGCCCGGGGGCGGCGTCACTTACGTGCGCGGGCCCGTGCCGGCGCGGCCTCGGGCGCCGCGGCCGGTGCCGGCGCGGCCTTCGGCGCGCGCCGCGGCGCCTTGCGCTCCTTCAGCGCGGGCACGGGCGCCGCGGCGGCCGCGCCGCCCTTGGCCGCGCGCCGCGCGCTGGCCGGCTCGGCGGCCGCCTTGCCGCCCAGGCTGGCGCGCAGGGCTTCCATCAGGTCGATCACCTGGCCACCGGTCGGCGCCTCGTGGCGCGCGGACTCGACCACCTGGCGGCCGGCGATCTTCGCGTCGATCGCGGCCAGCACGCGCTGCTTCTCGTGGTCGACGAAGGCCGACGCGTCGTAGTCGTCGCGCGAGATCTGCGCGATCAGCTGCAGCGCCAGCGTCACCTCGGCCGGCGTCACCTCGACCGATTCGATGCCGAGGTCCTTCATCGAGCGCACTTCCTCCGCGTACAGCAGCTGCTGCAGCACCAGGCCCTCGTCGGTCGGGCGCACCTGCACCACGTGCTGCCGGCCCTTGGTGGACCACTGCGCCAGCGCGCAGCGGCCGGCCTGCTGCATCGCCCGCTGCAGCAGCGCATAGGGCTTGCCGCCGCGCTTGTCGGGCGCGAGGTAGTAGGCCTTGTCGTAGTAGATCGGGTCGACCGCGCCCTCGGGCACGAAGGCCACGATCTCGACCACGTGGCTGGCCGCCTCGTCGAGTGCCTTCAGCTCCTCGGGCGTGAACAGCACGAACTGGTCCTTCTCGAACTCGTAGCCCTTGACCATCTCGCTGCGCTCGACGACCTTGCCGTCGCGCTCGGAGACGTACTGCTGCTTCAGCCGCGAGCCGTCACGTGCGAGCAGGTTGAAGCGCACCGTGGAGGCGGTCTCGGTCGCGGTGTAGAGCTTGACCGGGATGCTGACGAGGCCGAAGCCGAGGCTGAGCGAGGCGATGGAACGGGCGGCCATGGCGGTTCTCCGAAGGTCCGTCCGGCGCTCGCGCGGCCCGGGCCGCCGGATGGCGGCCGGCCGGTCGCCGGGAAAGGGAGCTTACGCGCCCCTGCGCGCCGATGCCAAGTGCGCGCCCGCCCGGCGTGCTGTCGGACGTCGGGCAGACGCCACGTCGGCGGCCACCGGGCAGTGTTCAGTCCTCGAGCGCGACGCCCAGCCGCTGCGCCGCGCGCGCCAGGGTCTGGCGCGAGCGCGGCAGGTCGGCCCAGGGGTCCTCGCGCTGGAAGGACAGGTGCTCGCGCGCCGTCGCCACCGTCCAGTGGTCGCCGCCGCGCAGCGAGGGCAGCGCCTCCCAGGCCACCGGCATCGACACCCCCAGCCCGGGACGTGCGCGGGCCGAGTAGGCCGCCACCGTGGTGGCGCCGGGGCCGTTGCGCAGCGCATCGACGAAGATGCGGCCGACCCGGTTCGCCGGTCCGCTGCGCGCGACGAAGCGCTGCGGGATCACCCGGGCCAGGTGCTCGACCACGGCCTGCGAGAAGGCCCGCACGTCCGCCACGCCGTGCCGTGGCAGCAGCGGGACCACCAGGTGCAGGCCCTTGCCGCCGCTGGTCTTGAGCCAGGCCTTCAGGCCCAGGGTCTGCAGCAGCTCGCGCACCAGCAGCGCGCCCTCCTGCAGCCGCGGCCAGGGCAGGCCCTCACCGGGATCCAGGTCGAACACCATGCGGTCGGGCCGTCCGTCGCGGTCGAGGCGACCGTTGCCGGTGTGGAACTCGATCACGTTCATCTGCGCGCAGGCCGCCACCGCGCGCGCGTTCGCCACCTCGATCGGGCCGGCCTCGTCGCTGCCCGGCGCCGCGGGATGCTCGCGCACGCCGTCGATGCGGGCGCGGTCGAGGTGCTTCTGGAAGAACAGCGAGCCGCCCACCCCGGCCGGCCCGCGCACCAGCGCGCAGGCCCGGCCCTTCAGCTGCGGCACCAGCCAGTCGGTCACGCTCTCGTAGTAGCGCACCAGCTCGCGCTTGGTCAGGCCGCTCGCCGCATCCACCACCCGCTCCGGGTGCGTCACCACGATGCCGCCGGTGGCCGGCGCCGCCAGCGCCGGCTCCAGCCGCACGCCGCGCGCGGGCTTGTCCTCGCGCAGGCCCTCGAAGCGGGCATGGCGCAGCTGCTGCTGCGCCGTCCAGTCGCTGAAGCTGACCTGGGCCACCAGCTGCGGCTGCACCCAGCGCTCGCCGCCCGCCGGGCGGCGCGACCAGCGGCCCCGCGGCGCGCCGCTGCCGCCGGGGAAGGGCGCGCGCCCGGTCTCCAGCGGCAGCAGGCGGCGCTTGAGGGCCGTCGCGGTGGCCGCGTCCCAGCCGGTGCCGACGCTGCCGACCGGCACCAGCGTGCCGTCCTCCTCGTGCAGGCCGAGCACCAGGCTGCCGATCTCCGCGCCGTCGCGCATGCCGCCGCGGTCGGTGAAGCCCGCGATCACGAAGGCCTGGCGGCGGCGGCACTTCAGCTTCAGCCAGGTCTCGGTGCGGCCGCCGACGTAGGGGGCGTCGGCGCGCTTGGCCATCAGGCCCTCGAGGCCGAGGCGGTCGGCCGATGCCAGCAGGTCGGCCACCGCGCCGTCGAGGGCCCGCACCAGTCGCAGCCGCCCGCCCTCGCGGCCTGCCAGCAGCTGCTCCAGCGCCGCATGCCGCGCCTGCCACGGCACGCCGCGCAGGTCGTGGCCGACGGCCCACGGCAGGTCGAAGACGCCGTAGACGATCGCCTCCGACGCGCGCTGGTCGAAGGCGCGCTGCAGGGCCTGGAAGTCCGGCAGGCCGTTCGCGTCGAGCACCATGATCTCGCCGTCCAGCCAGGTGCCCGCGAGGCCGAGGGCCGCCAGCTCGCGCGCCAGGCCCGGCATGCGGCGCGTCCAGTCGTGGCCGCCGCGCGTCACCAGGCGCACCGTGCCGCCGTCGCAGCGGGCCAGCAGGCGGTAGCCGTCGATCTTCGGCTCGCAGCGCCAGTCGCCGCCGGCCGGCAGGGCCGTCGCGAGCGTCGCGAGCTGGGGCGTGAGCCGCTCGGGGCAGGGCGCGGCGACCGCGCCGGGCAGCCGGTCGATGCGCTGGGCCCGGCGCGGGCGCGGTGCTGCGGCGGCCGATGCCGATGCCGATGCCGATGCCGCCGGGGCGCTGCCCGCGACCGGGCCAGGGCGCTCGTGCGCCGCCAGCGGTCGCGCGACCACGCTGTCCGGCAGCGCGCGCACCACGTCGTAGGCGGCCGCCGGCCGGGCCCAGGCGTCGCGCTTCTTGAACAGCAGCCAGGCCACCTGGCGGTCGCCCGGCTTGGCGATGCGCACCAGCTCCCAGCGGCCGCCCAGTTTCTCGCCGTGCAGCGTGAACACCAGCTTGCCGTCGGCCAGGCCTTGCCGCGGGTCGCCCTCCGGGGCCCAGTGGCCGCGGTCCCAGACGATGACTGTGCCGGCGCCGTAGTGGCCACGCGGGATCGTGCCTTCGAAGCGGTTGTAGGCGATCGGATGGTCCTCGGTGCGCACCGCCATGCGCCGCTCCGTCGGGTCGAAGCTCGGCCCGCGCGGCACCGCCCAGGACAGCATCACCCCGTCCAGCTCCAGCCGCAGGTCGTAGTGCAGCCGGGTCGCCGCGTGCTTCTGGATGACGTAGGCCCCGCCACCAGCGGCGGCGTCGCCGGCCGCTGCCGCGGTGACCTCGTCCCGGCCGCTGGGCTCGGGCGTGCGGGCGAAGTCGCGCTTGCGCTGGTAATCGGCCAGCGCGGGGGGCGCGGGCGCCGCCGTCGGTGCCGGTGGGGGCGTCGCGGCCGCTGCGACCGGCGCCGCCGGCCGGCGACGCGTCGCCCGTTTCGCCGGCGTCGCCGGTGTGGAAGGCGGTTCGCGGCTCATCGGGTGCCGCGCGGACCGACCCTGGCGCGCCCCGACCCCCGGTCGGCCGCGCGCGCCGGCCGCAGGCACGACCGCATCGCCCGCAGGCGGCGCAGGGCCGTGCCGGGGCCGTGCGGCAGGCCGCGCGCGGTCATGCGAGCATGCCGGCCATGCGCCCCCGCATCTCCCTCGTCACCCTCGGCGTCGACGACCTCGACGCTGCGCTGCGCTTCTACCGCGACGGCCTCGGCCTGCCCACCGACGGCATCGTGGGCCAGGACCTCGAGCATGGCGCCGTCGCCTTCTTCGAACTGGAGGGCGGCCTCGGCCTGGCGCTGTGGCCCCGCGCCAGCCTGGCCCACGACACCGGTCTCGCGCTGGCCGGCCGCGGGCAGACGCCGGCCCTGACGCTGGCCCACAACGTACGCACACCGGGCGAGGTCGCCACGGTGCTGGAGCAGGCCGAGGCGGCCGGCGCGCGCATCGTCCGGCCGGCCGCCGAGGCCTTCTGGGGCGGCGTGTCCGGCGTCTTCCAGGACCCGGACGGCTACCTGTGGGAAGTGGCCTGGAACCCCGAGCGCCTGCCCGAGGAGCCCGGCTGAGCGGTGACCGTTCGGCGCGGCGGCGGCCGCGCCAGCGCCCGCGCCCCGCATCTCAAGGCCCTCCGCCGTCCGCCGGCCCGTCGAAGCGGAAGCCGTCCGGCAGCAGCTCGTCGGCCCGCACGCTGCGCAGGTCGCCGCGCAGGTTGGCCAGCCAGACGCGCAGCGCGGGCCCGCCCAGCTCGAAGATCACCTGCCGGCAGGCGCCGCAGGGCGAGATCGGCCCGGCGGTGTCGCCGATCACGGCCAGGGACTCGATCTCGAGCGGGCGCACGCCCGCGGCGATGGCGCCGAACAAGGCGGTGCGCTCGGCGCAGTTGGCCAGGCCGTAGGCCGCGTTCTCGACATTGCAGCCGAGGTGCACGCGGCCCTGGCGGTCGCGCAGCGCCGCGCCGACGCGGAAGCGCGAGTAGGGCGCCCAGGCGCGCTCGCGCGCGGTGCGCGCCGCGTCGATCAGCGCGAGGTCGTCCGGCGTGGGTCGTGCGGGATCCGGGGCCTGCACAGGCCCGGGCGGGGGGTCGGATGCCGGGAAGGACGCGTCGTCGGGGCTCATCGGGAGTGTCCGGAGGGTGGGATGGCCGTCACGATGCGCCCGAGCAGGGGCAGCGGCGCCACCGCCGCATCGCCGAGCCGGTAGGCGGCCTGCACCGCGGCGACCGCGGCCTCGGCGGCCTCGGCCGTGGCCGCGTGCACGCGGGCAAGCGGCGCGCCCGCGGGCCGCGGGCCGATCGGCGCGAGCCGGTCCAGCCCGACCCGCGGGTCGACGCGGTCGCCCGGCCGCAGGCGTCCGCCGCCGAGCGCGACGACGACGTCGCCGAGCGCCCGGGTGTCGATCGCCTGCACCGCGGCGGCGGCGGCCTGGCCGGGCAGCGGCGGGACCTCGCGCTGCACCGGCGCGGCGGCCAGGTGCTGCCCGGGCCGCTCGAGTAGGTCCGCGGGGCCGCCGAGCGCCGCCACCATGCGCGCGAAGCGCTCGGCGGCGCGGCCGTCGGCCCAGGCGGCGTGCAGGCGCCGCCGCGCCGCGTCCGGCGTGTCGTCGAGGCCGGCCCGCCACAGCAGCCGGGCGCCGAGCGCCAGCACGAGGCTGTCGTGGCGGTCCAGGTTGCCGCCGGCGGTCGGATCGTCCGGCGTCCCGTCGGCTGCCGGCACACCCGGCCCGCGGCGCAGCCGCGCGATCGCATCCGCCACTTCCAGCGCGTTGCCGGCCACCGGCGCCAGCGGCTGGTCCATCGCGCTCAGCAGCGCATCGGCAGGCAGCCCCGCGCGGCCCGCCACCTCGACCAGCGAACGCGCCAGCGCCTCGGCCTCCTCCGGTGCGGCGAGGAAGGCGCCGTTGCCGAGCTTCACGTCCAGCACCAGCGCCTGCAGCCCGGCGGCGAGCTTCTTCGACAGGATGGACGCCGTGATCAGCGGCAGCGAGTCGACCGTGGCGGTCAGGTCGCGCACCGCGTACAGCCGCTGGTCGGCCGGCGCCAGGCCCGGCCCGGCGCCGACGATCGCCACGCCGACCTCGCGCACCACCCGGCGCAGCGTCGCGCGTTCCGGCAGGACCTGGTAGCCGGGGATGGCCTCGAGCTTGTCGAGCGTGCCGCCGGTGTGGCCGAGGCCGCGGCCGGAGACCATCGGCACGAAGGCGCCGCAGGCGGCCAGCAGCGGGCCCAGCACCAGCGAGGTCCCGTCGCCGACGCCGCCGGTCGAGTGCTTGTCCACCACCGGTCCGCCGAGGCCCTCGGCCGACCAGTCCAGGCGCTCGCCCGAGTCGCGCATCGCGCGCGTCAGCGCGGCGGTGGCGGCGGTGTCGAGGCCGCGGCAGCGCACGGCCATCGCCCAGGCGCCGACCTGGGCGTCGCCGATGCGGCCGTCGGCGATGCCGGCCACGAAGGCGGCGATCTCGTCGTCGTCCAGCGGCAGGCCCTCGCGGGTGCGGCGGATGGTCTCGCGCGGGAGGGCCGCGGGCGTCGTGGCGGGTGAGCCCATGCGCGCCCGGGGTCAGTAGCCGCCCGGCGCCGCGGGCGTGGCGGCCCCGCCGTCGAGCACCGCCAGCAGCGCGGGCAGCAGGCTGGAGGCGCCGAAGCGGAAGTTGCCCGGGCCGAGGCTGGCGCGGCCGAGGTGCCGCGCCGCCAGCGCGAGGTAGGTCTGCACCTCGGCCAGGCCGGCCACGCCGCCCGAGACCTTCAGCCCGCACGGCCGGCCACCGGCGCTGCGGGCC
This sequence comes from Pseudideonella sakaiensis, assembly GCF_001293525.1. Classification (GTDB taxonomy): domain Bacteria; phylum Pseudomonadota; class Gammaproteobacteria; order Burkholderiales; family Burkholderiaceae_C; genus Ideonella_A; species Ideonella_A sakaiensis. The sequence goes on from NZ_BBYR01000033.1 coordinate 22,976, forward strand.
TGGTCGATCTCGGCCAGCATGACGGCGGCCGCCTCCGGGGTCGCGTGGCGCGCGGTCTTGCCGGTGGAGGTCTTCAGGAAGTCCGCGCCGGCGGCCAGCGCGACGCGGCTCGCCCGCGCGATCGCATCGGGCGTCTCCAGCTCGCCGGTCTCGAGGATCACCTTCAGCGGCTGCGGCCCGCAGGCCGTGCGCACCGCGGCCAGCAGCGCCGCCGGCCCGGCCTCGTCGCCGGCCTGCAGCGCGCGCCAGGGCAGCACCACGTCGATCTCGTCGGCGCCGGCCGCCCGCGCGGCGGCCACCTCGTCGCAGACCGTGCCGACCGGGCTCTCGCCGCGCGGGAAGTTGACCACCGTCGCCAGCCGCACCGCGCGCAGACCGCGCGCGTCCAGCGCCGCGCGCGCCGTCTGCAGCCAGGCCGGGTAGACGCAGAGCGCGGCCGGCGCGCCATGCGGCGTGCGGGCGCGCTCGGCCAGCGCGACGATGCGCTCCGCGGTGTCGTCCTCGCGCAGCGAGGTGAGGTCGAGGCAGCGCAGCGCGAGCGCGGCGGCCTCGCGGTCGGAGAACGCCGGCGGCAGGGCCTGCGGCGCAGCGGCGGCAGGGTCGGCCGGGAGGGGGGCGGAGGCGGTCACGGCGGGTGGGCGGGTCGGCAAGCGAGGCGGCGCGGCCTCGGGAGGCCGCCGGTGCGCTGCTGGGCGCGCCGCGCGGCACGAGCCCGGAGCGTAACGCGCGCGGCCGGGGCCGTCGCGGTCCGCCGTGCCGGGGTGGCCGCGGCCGTGACGGCGTGGCCGGGCCCCCGGTCACCCGGCGGTGGTAGAAACGCCCTGCGCCGCGCGGCCCGCCGCGGCAAGCCTCTTGCATGAGACCCGCGCCGATGATGCCGACCCTGCCGCTCCTGCTGTCGTCCCTGCGATCCGTCCGCCCCGCACGCCCTGGGGGCACCGCTGCGTCGCCCGGCGGTCCGTCGCGGCTGCGCCGCCTGGGCGCGGCCGCCGCGCTGGCGGCCGCCACGCTGGCCGGCACCGGCGTCGTCCCGCCGGCGCAGGCCGCCGAGCCGGTCCCGCTGCGCCTGATCGCCTTCAACGACTTCCACGGCAACCTCGAGGCGGCGCAGCTCAACCTGGTGCTGGCCGATCCCGCCGCGCCGGGGCGCACGCTGCGCGTGCCGGTGGGCGGCGCGGCGGCGCTGGCCGGGCTGGTGACGCGCCTGCGGGACGGCGCGCCGAATGCGCTGCTGCTGTCCAGCGGCGACCTCATCGGTGCGGCCCCGCTGATCTCGACCCTGTTCCACCACGAGTCCACGATCGACCTGATGAACCGCATCGGGCTGGACCTGAATGCGGCGGGCAACCACGAGTTCGATGCGGGCATCGACGAGCTCCGGCGGCTCTACGCAGGCGGCTGCGCCGCGCCCACCGCACAGGCCGCCGTCACCTCCTGTGCGATGGGCCCGTGGACGGGCGCGCGCTTCCCGCTGCTCGCGGCGAACGTGCTCGGCCGCGGCGGCCGCCCGGCGCTGGCGCCCTACGTGGTGCGCCAGGTGCAGGGCATCCCGGTCGGCTTCATCGGTGCGGTGACGCGCAGCACGCCGAGCATCGTCGTGCCCTCGGGCGTGGCGGGCCTGCGCTTCGTCGACGAGGCGCAGGCCATCAACCGTTCGGCGGCCGAGCTGCGCCGGCGCGGCGTGCGGGCGCTGGTCGCGGTCGTGCACGAGGGCGGCGAGGTCGGCCCGCCCGGCCGGCGCGCCGACTGGAACGACGAGACCTGCCCGCAGCGCGAGGGGCCGGTCTTCGAGATGGCCCGCCAGCTGGACCGCGCCGTCGGCGTGGTCTTCAGCGCCCACACCCACCAGGGCTACCGCTGCGTGATCGACGGCCGGGTGGTGATCCAGGCCACGTCCTACGGCCGCGGCGTGTCCGTCGTCGACCTGGCGCTGGACCCGGCGACCCGCGCGCTGATCCCGGCGCGCACCCGCAGCATCAACCTGCCGGTGCTGAACGAGGCCACCGACGCCGACCCGGCGGCCCGGCTGCGCGAGCGCATCGCCGCCGGCGCGCCCGAGCCCTATGCCGCGGTGCTGCGCGTGACCCGGCCGGACCCGGCGATCGCCGAGCGCGTCGCCGAGTACGCCCGCATCGTCGCGCCCAAGGCCGGCCAGCCGGTGGGCCGCATCGGCGGCCGCTTCACGCGCAGCGCGGCCCCGGGCGCGCAAGGGGACAGCGCCGCCGGCCGGCTGGTGGCCGATGCCCAGCTCGCCGCCACCCGCGACCCGGCGCGCGGCGGCGCGCAGCTGGCGCTGATGAACCCCGGCGGCATCCGCACCGACCTGGACTGCGGCCCCGCGCCCTGCGAGGTCAGCTTCGGCCAGGCCTTCTCGATGCAGCCCTTCGGCAACAGCCTGGTGGTGATGACGCTCAGCGGCGCCCAGCTGAAGGCGCTGCTGGAGTCGCAGCAGCGCGGCGCGATGGCCGAGCCGAGCTTCCTGCAGCCCTCGGCCGGCCTGAGCTACCGCTGGCTCGCGAAGGCGCCGGCCGGCGAACGCGTGCAGGACCTGCGGCTCGACGGCCAGCCGATCTCGCCCGACCAGCGGCTGCGCGTCACCGTCAACAGCTTCCTCGCCGAGGGCGGCGATGGCTTCGTGCTGCTGCGCGAGGGCCGCGAGCGCCTCGGCGGCCTGCAGGATCTGGACGCCCTGATCGCCCACCTGAAGACCGGCCCGGCGCCGCAGCCGCAGCCGCGCATCGCGTGGGTGCCGTGACGGCGCCTGGCGCCGCGGCCGGCGCGCGCCCGCGGCCGCGATGACCGCGCTCCAGCCCCCGGCCGCCGGCGCCGGCCCCGCCTGGGCCGCGCGGCTGCAGCTGCTGCTCGAGTCCACCGGCGAGGGCATCTACGGCATCGACATGGCCGGCTGCTGCACCTTCGTGAACCGGGCCGCGGCGCAGATGATCGGCCTGCCGGCGCACGAGGTGCTGGGCCGCAACATGCACGACCTGATCCACCATCGGCACGCCGACGGCCGCGCCTACCCGGAGCAGGACTGCCCGATCTATGCGGCGTTCCGGCGCGGCGAGTCCTGCCGCATTGACCGCGAGGTGCTGTGGCGCGTCGACGGCACGCCCTTCGCAGCCGAGTACTCGTCCTACCCGATCGTCGACGGCGGCCAGGTGATCGGCGCCGTGGTGACCTTCGTCGACATCACCGAGCGCCGCCGCGCCGAGGCCGCGCTGCGCGAGGCGCACGACCGGCTGGAGCAGCGCGTGGCCGAGCGCACCGAGGCGCTGACCCAGGCGCTGGACCGGCTGCGCGAGCTCGGCGAGCACCTCGAGAGCGTGCGCGAGCAGGAACGCACCCGCATCGCGCGCGAGATCCACGACGAGCTGGGCTCGCTGCTGGTGGCGCTGCGCATGGACGTGAACTGGCTGGCGCGCCGCGTCGATGCCGAGCCGGCGCTGCAGGGCAAGTGCCGCGACATGGGCGGGCGCATCGACACCGCGGTCGACACCGTCGGCCGCCTGATCGACGACCTGCGGCCCAGCATCCTCGACCACCAGGGCCTGTGGGCCGCGATGGAGTGGCAGGCGCTGGCGCTGCTGGACGCGGCCGAGCTGGCGCACGACCTGCGCCTGCACGTGGCCGCTGGCGTCGAGCTGCCGCCGGGGCCGGTGGGCGAGCGCTGGGCGCTGGCGGTGTTCCGCATCTTCCAGGAGCTGCTCAGCAACGTGCTGCGCCATGCCCGCGCGCGCGCGGTGCGGGTGCGGCTCTACGTCGACGGGCCGCCCGGCCCGGTGCTGCACCTCGACGTCGAGGACGACGGCATCGGCGCCGACCCGGCCGCGCTCGAGCACCCGCGCAGCTATGGCGTGCTGGGCATGCGCGAACGCGCGCGGCCCTTCGGCGGCACGCTCGAGATCCGGCGCCGCAGCGGTGGCGGCACGCGCGCGCGGCTGCGCATGCCGCTGCCCGCCGGGCCGGCGGAGACCGGGGTGGCAGCCGGCGCCGTCGCCGGGCCCGCCGCGGAGGCCGCCGCGTGATCCGCGTGCTGGTCTGCGACGACCACCTGATCGTGCGCCAGGGCCTGCGCCAGGTGCTGGCCGACGCCGAGGACCTGGTCGTCGCGGCGGAGGCCGACAACGGCCCGGAGGCGGTGCGCCGGGTGCGCCAGCCGCCGCCGGCCGAGCCGATCGACGTGGTGCTGCTCGACATCGCGATGCCCGGCCGCGACGGCCTGGACACGCTGCGCCAGCTCAAGGCCGAGTTCCCGAAGCTGCCGGTGCTGATGCTCAGCACCTACCCGGACCGGCAGTACGCGGTGCGCAGCCTCAAGCTCGGCGCCTCGGGCTACCTGAACAAGAGCGCCGACTCCGCGCAGCTCATCGACGCGGTGCGCCGCGTCGCGCAGGGCAAGCTCTTCATCACGCCCAGCGTGGCCGAGCACCTGGCCGAGCAGCTCGCGGTGCCGGCCGGCGCGGCCGGGCCGGAGCCGCCGCTGCACGAGCGCCTGTCGCACCGCGAGTACCAGGTCTTCCGGCTGCTCGCCGCCGGCAAGACCGTCGGCGAGATCGCCGAGCAGCTCGCGCTGTCGTCGAACACCGTCAGCACTTACCGCGCGCGCATCCTCGAGAAGACCGGCGTGCGCAACGACGTGGAGCTGGCGCTGTACGCGGTGCGGCAGGGCGTGCAGGAGGCCTGACGCCGGGGCCCGCGGCTGCCCTGGCATGATGGCTGCCCTGCCCGCCGATCCGGCCGCCCATGTCCCTGCCCCCGCTGCCCCCTGCCGTCGCCGAGGCGCTGCGGCGCGACCGCGTGCTGGAGGCGGTGCGGCTGCTGCGCCAGCAGCCCGGGGTCGGCCTGAAGGAGGCGCGCGAACGGGTGGAACAGCACCGGCGGCAGGCGGCGGCCGCGGGCACGGGCACGGGCGTGGCGCCGACCGCGGCCGCGGTCGGCCCGCCGGGCCTCGACGAGTGGCTGAAGGCGCTGTTCGCGGCCGGCTCCGACGGCCGGCCGCTGCGCCGGCTGGTGCAGGAGGTGCTGGGCGAGCCGGGTGCGCCGGCCGCGCGCCGGCCCCCGTCCGGGACGGCGCCGGGGTCGGCGTCCCGTGGTGCGTCGTCCGCCGCGGCCGGCCGGTCCGGGCCGGAAGGGCTCCCCGGGCTGCCGCCCGGGGCGACCGCACGTCCCGCGCCCGTCGTGCGCACCTCGCTCGCGCCCTTCACGCCCGAGCAGGTCCGGCGGGGCACGCGCCTCTCGCCCGGCGAGCAGCCGCGCACGCGCGGCGCAGGCGTGGTGGTCGGGATCCTCGGGCTGCTGCTGGTCGCCGCGTGGCGGTGGTGGTCCGGCTGACGGGCTGGCCCGGGCTGGCCCGGGCGGGCCCGGCCGGCTGCGCCGGGCTGCGTCAGTCCAGCTTGATCCCCAGGTCCACCGCCAGCTTGATCCACACCGGCACGTCGCGCGCCCAGTCGGCGCGGGTGCCCGCGAGGTCGCGCGGCTTGTTCGGGATGCCGAAGTTCTCGCGCAGTTGGGTCGCCCGGGGCGTGGCCGCGCCCTCGACGGCCACCTGCGACAGCAGCTTCAGCACCGCCTCCGGCGTGCCGGCCGGCGCCATCAGCGGCAGCCCGCCCTCGAGCTGCAGCAGCCGGGCGTCGGCGCCCTGCTCCATCAGCGTGGGCACGTCGGGCAGCTTCGGGCTGCGGTAGGGGCCGGTCACGCCGATCGGCTTCACGCCGCGCGTGGAGACGGTGTTGAAGGCCTGGTAGCTGCCGATCGCCATCGTGAGCTGCCCGTTCGCGAGGTCGATCCACATCGGCGACTCGCCCTTGTAGTTGATGGTCTGGATCTTCGTGCCGTCGTTGCGGTTGGCCTGGTCGGCGACCATCTGCGGGTAGCCGCCGGGCGCGTAGCTGCCCATGTTGGAGGGGTTGGCGCGGGCGTGGGCGAGCAGCTCGCGGTAGCTGCCGATGCCCAGCTTCTCCGGCACCGCGAGCACCAGCGGGCCCGACGGGAAGACGGCCACCGGCACCAGGTCCTTGTCCAGGTTGTAGGGCAGCTTGGTGTAGAGGACGCGGTTCTGCCAGACCGTGCCGGAAGTGGTCATCAGCAGCGTGTAGCCGTCGGGCGGGGCCTTGGCGACGGCGTCGATGCCGAGGATGGCGCCGGCCCCCGGCTTGTTCTCCACCACTGCCGGCACGCCCAGGCGCGCCGTCAGGTGCTCCGCGTAGAGCCGCGCATAGGCGTCGGTCAGGCCGCCCGGCGGAAAGGCCACGACGATGCGGATCGGCTTGGTCGGCCAGCTGCCCGGCGGGCGCTTCAGCGGCTTCAGCTCGGCCGGGGCCGGGAGGGCTGCCGGCGCTGGCGCGGGCGCCGGCGCCTGGGCGAAGACCGGCCCGAGGCCGGCCGCGGCCCCGGCCGCGAGGACGAGGCGGCCGAGCCAGCGGCGGCGGGGAACGGTGGGCGACGGGGGCATGCGGACTCCGGAGACGACGAGGAGCCCGGATGCTCGCGGCGAACGCGCACGCCGCCCATCCGGACGATCGCCATCAGGGTCCGCCCGCAGGCCGGGGGCCGGGGCCGGGCGGGTCCGCGTCCATCACCAGCCGGATCCCGACCAGCACGTAGCGGGTCGACGGGCTGTTCACGTTGCGGTAGGCGCAGCGCGCATACACCGGCCAGGTGTGCCAGGAGCCGCCGCGGCGCACGCGCACCCGGCCGCTCGCCGGGCCGGCCGGGTCGTCGGCCGCCGCGTGGGCGTAGGCGTCCTCGGCGTACCAGTCGGCGGTCCATTCCCAGACGTTGCCGTGCAGGTCGAACAGGCCGAAGGCGTTCGGCGGATAGCTGCCCACCGGCGCCGTGAAGACATGGCCATCCGGCACCGGCAGCGCCTGCGCCTGCCAGGGCGGCCAGTGGGGCGCCGCATCGGCGTCGAAGACATTGGCCGCCCCGGCCAGCGCCTGCGCACCGTCGCCGGTGTGGAAGTCACCGCGGCTGCCGGCGCGGCAGGCGTACTCCCACTCGGCCTCGGTGGGCAGCCGGTAGCGGCGCCCCTCGGTCGCGCTCAGCCAGCGTGCCATCGCCTGCGCATCGTTCCAGGTCACGTTGACGACCGGGTGGTCGTCGCGCTGCGGGAAGCCCGGGTCGGCCCAGCTCCAGCGCGGGTCGCGCCCGGCGAAGACCTCGCCGCCCGCCTGCCAGCGGGCCGCGCGCGAAGGATCGTGCCCGTAGGCCCCGGTGCCGTCGGCGATCGATTCCGGCACGTGGCCCGACGCGGCCAGGAAGGCGCGGAACTGGCCCACCGTCACCTCGTGGCGGGCCATGTAGAAGGGCCGCGTCAGCCGCACCTCGTGGGCCGGCTGCTCGTCGCCCAGCTCCTCGAGCCGTGCCCGCTCGACGCCGGGGAAGCGCCGCGCCAGCGCGTCGACGTCGTCGCTGCGCCCCATCGTGAAGACGCCCGCGGGCAGCCGCTGCATGACCATGCCGAGGCGGTTGACCACCACGGGCGGCGTGGCGTCCGGCCGGTCCGGTGCCGGCGGCGCGGCCGGCGCAGCCGGGGCGGGGTGGGCCGGCGGCCGATCCGCCGCCGGAAGCGCCGCGCAGCCGGCGAGCAGCAGCCCGGCGGCGGCCAGGCCGAACACCAGGCGCCACCGAGGCAGGGCGGGGAGCTGAGGCACCGGCCCATCTTAGGCCGGGACCGCCGCTTCGCCGCGGCCGGCACGCCCACCGGCGCCGGCCCTGTAGTGCCAGCCCTACAGCACGATCCCCGCCGCCACGATGCCGCCCGGCGCCGGCGCTTCCTAGCATGCCTCCCATCGACCACGGAGGACGCATGACCGCCCGCCACGACCCCTACGACGCCGACCGACCGCTGCTGATGCGCTGCGCCTGCGGCCGCCATGCGAGCGAGGCCGACCACGCGAGCGCCGAGCTGCGTGCGCGCAGCGAGACGGCCGCCTTCGAGGCGGAGTCGCAGTCCTTCGTCGAAGCGGCGCTGGTGAAGGCGCTGTTCCCGCAGGACGCGCTGCGCCGCCGCTTCCTGAAGGCGGTCGGCCGGCCGACGGCGATGGCGGCGATCGCCAGCGTGCTGCCGGTGGCCAGCCTGCAGGCGATGGCGCAGGACAAGGGCGGCGCGCTGGAGAAGAAGGACCTGAAGATCGGCTTCATCCCGATCACCTGCGCGACGCCGCTGATCATGGCGCACCCGCTGGGCTTCTACGCGAAGCAGGGGCTGAACGTGGAGGTCGTCAAGACCGCCGGCTGGGCGCTGATCCGCGACAAGATGCTCAACAAGGAGTACGACGCGACGCACTTCCTGAGCCCGATGCCGCTGGCGATCTCGCTTGGGCTCGGCAGCACGGCCACGCCGATGAACGTCGCGACGATCCAGAACACCAACGGGCAGGCGATCACGCTGCACGTGAAGCACAAGGACAAGCGCGACCCGAAGGACTGGAAGGGCTTCAAGTTCGCCGTGCCCTTCGAGTACTCGATGCACAACTTCCTGCTGCGCTACTACGTGGCGGAAGCCGGCCTGGACCCGGACCGCGACATCCAGATCCGCGTCGTGCCGCCGCCGGAGATGGTGGCCAACCTGCGCGCCGGCAACATCGACGGCTACCTCGGCCCGGACCCGTTCAACCAGCGCGCCGTGTTCGAGGAGGTCGGCTTCATCCACCTGCTGACGAAGGAGCTGTGGAACGGCCACCCCTGCTGCGCCTTCGGCACCAGCACCGCCTTCATCCAGCAGAACCCGAACACCTTCGCCGCGCTGTACCGCGCGGTGCTGACCGCCGCGGCGATGGCGCGCGAGGCGCGCAACCGTGAACTGATCGCCAAGGTGATCGCGCCGCAGGCCTACCTGAACCAGCCGGAGACGGTGATCGCGCAGGTGCTGACCGGCAAGTTCGCCGACGGCCTGGGCAACGTGAAGACCGTGCCCGACCGCGCCGACTTCGACCCCATCCCCTGGCAGAGCATGGCCGTCTGGATGCTGACGCAGATGAAGCGCTGGGGCTACCTGAAGGGCGACGTGAACTACCGGCAGGTGGCCGAGAAGGTCTTCCTGCTGACCGACGCCAAGCAGCAGATGAAGCGGCTCGACATGAAGGCGCCCGACGGGGCTTATCCGAAGTTCAGCGTGATGGGCAAGGCCTTCGACCCCGAGAAGCCGGAGGCCTACGTGTCGAGCTTCGCGATCCGCCGGGCCTGAGCGGCGCCACCCCCTGCCGGAGCCGCCATGGGTAGCCCTGCCGTCCCCCACCTGAAGGCCGCGCTGCTGTCGCTGCTGATCCTGCTGCTGGTGCTCGCTGTGTGGCACCTGGCCACGCTGCCGCGCGGCGCGGCCGCCGCGGCGGGCCCGGCGCTCACGCCCGAGCAGATCGAGTACGCGCGGCTGATGGGCAAGGACCCGGGCGGCGGCAGCGCCGCGCCCGCGAAGTCGGGCTTCCCGACGCTCGGCCAGATGGGCGAGGTCATCGCGCGCCACCTGTCGCAGCCCTTCTACGACAACGGGCCGAACGACAAGGGCATCGGCCTGCAGCTGGCCTACTCGCTGGGCCGGGTCGGTCTGGGGTACCTGCTGGCGGCGCTGGTGGCGATCCCGCTCGGCTTCGTGATCGGCATGAGCCCGCTGGTCTACCGCGCGCTCGATCCGTTCATCCAGGTGCTGAAGCCGATCTCGCCGCTGGCGTGGATGCCGCTGGCGCTCTACACCATCAAGGACTCGTCGATCAGCGGCATCTTCGTGATCTTCATCTGCTCGGTCTGGCCGATGCTGATCAACACCGCCTTCGGCGTCGCGAGCGTGCGGCGCGAGTGGCTGAACGTGGCACGCACGCTGGAGGTGCGGCCGTTGCGCAAGGCCTTCCAGGTGATCCTGCCGGCGGCCGCGCCGACCATCCTGACGGGCATGCGCATCAGCATGGGCATCGCCTGGCTGGTGATCGTCGCGGCCGAGATGCTGGTCGGCGGCACCGGCATCGGCTACTTCGTCTGGAACGAGTGGAACAACCTCTCGCTGCCGAACGTGATCTTCGCGATCCTGACGATCGGCGTGGTCGGCATGCTGCTCGACCTGGCTTTCGCGCGGCTGCAGCGCGCCGTCACCTACGTGGACTGAGCGATGCCCACCGACACCCCGGGCGCCGCGCCCGCCTTCCTGAAGATCGAGGGCCTGGCCAAGGCCTACCCGGGCGCGCCCGAGCCGGTGTTCGACCAGGTCAACGTCGCGCTGCGCGAGGGCGAGTTCGTCTGCATCATCGGCCACAGCGGCTGCGGCAAGACCACGATCCTGAACGTGCTGGCCGGCCTCGAGCGCGCCAGCGCCGGCCACGTCTTCATGGACGGCCGCGAGGTGGTCGGCCCCGGGCTGGAGCGCGGCGTGGTGTTCCAGGGCCACGCGCTGATGCCCTGGCTCACGGTGCGCCGCAACATCGCGTTCGCGGTGCGCAGCAAGTGGCCCCGGTGGAGCCGGGCCGAGGTCGATGCGCACGTCGAGCGCTACGTTGCGATGGTCGGCCTGGGCGCGGCGATCGACAAGAAGCCGTCGGCGCTGTCCGGGGGGATGAAGCAGCGCGTCGGCATCGCGCGCGCCTTCGCGATCCAGCCGCGCATGCTGCTGCTCGACGAGCCTTTCGGCGCACTCGACGCGCTGACGCGCGGCACCATCCAGGACGAGCTGCTGCGCATCTGCGCCGAGACGCGCCAGACCGTCTTCATGATCACGCACGACGTGGACGAGGCGATCCTGCTGGCCGACCGCATCCTGCTGATGTCGAACGGGCCGCGTGCGCGCATCGCCGAGGTCGTCGTCAACACCCTGCCGCGCCAGCGCCAGCGCGCCACGCTGCACCACGACCCGCAGTACTACCGCATCCGCAACCACCTGGTGGACTTCCTGGTCGCGCGCTCGAAGGACCTGAGCCAGGGCCGCGCGCCGGCGCATCCGCCGGAGGTGCGGCCCGGGCTGGAGGAGGCCGAGCCCGCGCCCGAGCCGGAGCCCGCCCCGGCAGGCAGCCGGCCGCGGCTGCGCAGCGTCGCCTGAGCCCCACGCCGTCTGTCCGTCACCCGTCCGTTCCGTGTCCCCCAGCCCGCCGCCCGCGGGCGCCGATCCCCGAAGGAGTCCTCCCATGAGCCGCCTGGCCGTCACCGAGAAGATCATCACCGCCAAAGTCACCCGGGGCCTGAAGTGGTCCGACGTCGCCGCCAAGGTCGGCCTCAGCAAGGAGTGGGTCACCGCCGCCTGCCTCGGCCAGATGACGCTGAACGAGGAGCAGGCCGGCGTGGTCGCCGAGGTCTTCGGCCTGACGGCCGAGGAGAAGCAGTGGCTGATGGTCGTGCCCTACAAGGGCAGCCTGCCCACCAGCGTGCCGACCGATCCGCTGATCTACCGCTTCTACGAGCTGGTCAGCGTCTACGGCACCACCTTCAAGGAGCTGATCCACGAGGAGTTCGGCGACGGCATCATGTCCGCGATCGACTTCAAGATGGACCTGCAGCGCGAGGCCGACCCGAAGGGCGACCGCGTGTCGATCACGATGAGCGGCAAGTTCCTGCCGTACAAGACCTACTGAGCCGCCATGGAGGCCCCCCGCCCGCCGCTGCCGCCGTTCAGCGCGGAGACCGCGCGCCAGAAGGTGCGTGCCGCCGAGGACGCCTGGAACAGCCGCGACGCGGCCCGCGTGGCCGGCGTCTACACGCCCGACACGCGCTGGCGCAACCGCGTCGAGTTCCCGGTCGGCCGGGCCGAGGTGCAGGCCTTCCTCGAGCGCAAGTGGGCCCGCGAGCTCGACTACCGGCTGATCAAGGAGCTCTGGGTGCACGAGGCGAACCGCATCGCGGTGCGCTTCGCCTACGAGTGGCACGACGACTCCGGCCAGTGGTTCCGCAGCTACGGCAACGAGAACTGGGAGTTCGACGCGCACGGCTACATGCAGCGCCGCTACGCGAGCATCAACGACCGGCCGATCGCCGCCGCGGAGCGCCTCTTCCACTGGCCCGCCGGCCGCCGGCCGGACGACCACCCGGGCCTGAGCGAGCTCGGGCTCTGATCCGGCGGCCTCGCCGGGTGCGATGAGGCGCGCAGCGGGCGCGGTCCGCGCCCCGCCCGCCGACGGGCGCGGGCCGCGAAGCCGCCGGACCACGTTGGACTCAGGGTAGACCCGGACGGCGCGTCCGCGTCGGGCGCGCATGATCCGGGCCGTTCCGGCCGGGCGCCCGCCCGCCGGCGCTGCCTGACCCCGGAGACCCGCGCCATGCGCACCCTCGTCGACCAGCTCGCCAACTACGCCGCCTACCACCGCGACCCGCGCAACGTCGTCACCCACTTCATCGGGATCCCAATGATCGTGGTGGCGGTGGCGATGCTGCTGTCGCGCCCCGTGTTCGGCACGCTGGCCGGCGTGGCGCTGTCGCCGGCGCTGGCGGTGGTGCTGGCCTCGGGCGCGTACTACCTCGCGCTGGACCGGCGCTTCGGCCTGGTGATGGCGGCGCTGCTCGCGGCCTCGCTGGCGGCGGGGCAGTGGGCCGCCGCCGAGCCGACCGCGGTCTGGCTGGCCTGGGGCGGCGGGCTGTTCGTCGTCGGCTGGGCAATCCAGTTCCTCGGCCACGTGTTCGAGGGCCGCAAGCCGGCCTTCGTCGACGACCTGATGGGCCTGCTGATCGGCCCGCTCTTCCTGGTGGCGGAGCTCGCGTTCATGGCCGGCTGGCGTGCGCCGGTGCAGCGCGAGATCGAGGCCCGGCTGCAGGCCGCGCCGCGGCCGCCGGCGGGCGGCGTCGCGGCCGCGTGAACGCGTGAGCGCGCCGGGCCGCCCCGGCCCGGCTGCGGCGCCACCGGGGCTGGTGCTGGTGATGGGCGCCGGCAGCGTGGGCACCTACGTGGGCGGCTGCCTGGCCGCGGCGGGGGTGGCGGTGCGCTTCGTCGGCCGCGCCCGCATGGGCCAGGCGCTGGCGGCGCAGGGCCTGGTGCTGACGGACCTGGACGGCGCCCGGCGGGCCGTGCCGGCCGCTGCGCTGCACTGGTCGGCCGACCTGCCGCAGGCGCTCGCCGGCACCGCGGCCGGCGCTGCGGGGCCGGCGCTGGTGCTGCTCACGGTCAAGAGCGCCGGCACCGTGGTCGCGGCCCAGGCGCTGGGCGCCGCGCTGCCGGCCGGCACCCTCGTCGTCTCGCTGCAGAACGGCATCGGCAATGCCGCCCGCGCGGCCGGGGCGGCGCCCGCGCTGGCCTGGCGGCCGGGCCTGGTGCCCTACAACATCGCCGAGCTGGGGCCGGGCCGCCTGCACCGCGGCACCGCCGGCGAGCTCGCCGCCGAGGACGATCCGCGGCTGCGCCCGTGGGTGCCGGTGTTCGCCGCCGCGGGCGTGCCGCTGCGCCTCGTCGCCGACCTGCAGCCGCTGCAGTGGGGCAAGCTGCTGCTCAACCTCAACAACCCGGTGAACGCGCTGTCGGGGCTGCCGCTGCGCGCGCAGCTGCTCGACGCCGGCTACCGCCGCTGCTTCGCGGCGCTGGTCGAGGAGGCGCTGCAGGTGATGGCCGCGGCCGGCATCGTGCCGGCCCGGGTCACGCCGGTGCCGCCGCGCTGGCTGCCGCCGCTGCTGCGGATGCCGACGCCGCTGTTCCGTCGCCTGGCGGCGCGCATGCTGCGCATCGATGCCCAGGCCCGGTCCAGCATGGCCGACGACCTGGCGCTCGGGCGGCCGACGGAGGTCGACGCGCTGTCCGGCGAGATCGTGCGGCTGGCCGCGGCGCACGGCGGCCGGGCCCCGCGCAATGCCGCGATGCTGTCGCTGCTCGATCCGGCCCGGCCCGCTCCCGCGCCGCTGCCGGCGCAGGCACTGTGGGCCGCGATGCAGCGCGGCTGAGTGACCGACGGGCGGCGCACGGCAACGGGCCTCGCCCGCGCGGTGCCGCCGCGCGCCGTCAGCGCACCGCCCAGCCGCCGCTGAGCGGGAAGACCTGCCCGACGAAGCAGGCGGCGGCGTCCGACAGCAGGTAGGCGGCGAAGGCCGCGTCTTCCTCGCCCGTCACCAGGCGGCCCAGCGGCACCTCGCGGGCGAGGCGCGCCTGGAAGGCCGGCAGCGCCTGCAGCGAGGCCGGGAAGTAGGTGGGGTTGTCGACGAAGTTCTGCGCGATCGCGTTGACCTGCACGCCGCTCGCGCCCAGCTCGGCGCCGGCCGCCTGCACCCAGGCCAGCTGGGCGCCGCGCGCGGCGGCATAGCTGCTGGTGCGCTTGATGCCGCGCAGCGCGGAAGCGCTGCCCATCACCAGGAAGCAGCCGCCGCCGCGCGCCCGCCACGCCGGCAGCACCGCGCGCAGCAGCCGCGGCAGCGGGTCCACCATGTGCGCGAAGACGGCGCGCCACTCGGCCTCGTCCACCGCGTCGACGGGCGTGGTCGGCGCCGGCACCGCGAGGTGGGCGACCAGCGCGTCGATCGGACCGGCCTCGGCGACCACCGCCGCGGCCGCGTCCGGGGTGTCCAGGGCCCGCGGGTCGGCGATGACCTCGGCGCCCTGGCGGGCCAGCACCTCGCGCAGCACCGGGCCCATGAAGACCTCGGACTGCGTCAGCAGCACGCGCCGGCCATCGAGCCGGGCCGGGGCGAGCGGCGGCGTCATGCGCGCCACCGGCGGGCGCGGCGCGGGGCGTGGCGTGGCACCGGGCTCAGCGCACCGTGTAGCCGCGGCCTTCCATGCAGGCGATCGTCGCCCGGTGGAAGACGCTGGCGTCGGCCATCGCGGCCGGCTGGGTGGTGGCCCAGCGGTTGCAGGCCTGGCGATCGGCCTCGGTCTGGGTGGCGCTCTGGCCGAGGTTCGGGTAGATCACCGGCTCGGGCAGCGGTTGGGGCGCGGGCGCCGGGGCCGGCGGCACGGCCTGCGGCGCGGACATCGGGGGCTCGGCATAGACGATGGTCGGCCGCTCGATGATCACCGGGTCCCAGGGCCGCGACAGCACCAGCGCACCGAGGCCGATGCCCAGCGTGACGCCGCCCCAGCCCCAGCCGGGATAGGCCGGGCCGTGCCAGCCGCCGCCGCGGCGGCCGTGGGCCTGGGCATCGGCCGGCACCGCGGCGGCACCGATCAGCAGCACCACGGCGCAGCTGGCGCCGACGGCGCGGACCGCGGCGCGCAGCGTCGCGCCCGCGCGCAGGCGGGCGGGGGCCGGGGCGAAGGGGAGGGCGGGGCGGGTGGGCATGGCGTTCTCCTGACGCGCGGCGGGGCCGATCCGGCCGGCCGCCGTGCGCATGGCGCGATTGTGCGCCGGTCGCGGTCGCCGCGACAGCCGTGCGGGCACCTGCGGCCGTGCGGATTGCCACGCACGCATGTCCGCACGCAGGCACCGCGGTGCCACCGCCTGCCGGCACCGCGGGCCGGCGTGCGGCCCGCGCTTCACATCACGGTGGCATGCGGGTGCTGCGGGTGGGCCAGCGTGTCCGCGATCAGGCGCAGCGCCTGGTCGCAGGCCTCGCGGTCCATCGGCCCGCCGAGGCAGATGCGCACCGCGTCGGGCGGGTCGCCGTCGGTCGAGAAGGCGGCGCTGGCGACCACGCCGACGCCGCGCGTGCGCAGGAAGGAGGCGAACTCCACCACGCTCCAGCGCGCCTCCAGCGGCAGCCACAGGTGGAAGCCTTCCGGCTGCGCGAGCACCGGGTGCCCCGCGAGGTGGCGGCTCGCGAGCGCCTGCCGGGCGATCGACTCGGCGCGCACCGCCTGCAGCATTGCCTCGGCCGTGCCGTCCTGCACCCAGCGCGTGGCCAGCGCATTGGTGATCGGCGAGGCCATCACCGTGGTCGCGCGCAGCGCGCCGGCCAGGCGCTGGGCCTGGCGCTCGCCCGGCGCACAGACGTAGGCGGTGCGCAGGCCGGCGCCCAGGCACTTGCTCAGGCCGCTCACGTAGTAGGTGAGCTGCGGCGCGAGCAGCGCGATCGGCGACGGGCGGTCCGGGCCGGCGCGCGGCAGCATGCCGTAGGCGTCGTCCTCGATGATCGGCACGCTGTAGCTGAGCGCGGTCTCGGCCAGCACCTCGCGGCGGCGCTGCGAGACGGTCTGCGTGGTCGGGTTCAGCAGCGTCGGGTTGCAGTACAGCGCGCGTGGCTTCAGCGTCTTGCAGGCCTGTTCGAACGCGGCCGCGCTCGGGCCCTCGTCGTCCAGCGGCAGCGCGTGCAGCCGCAGGCCGAGCTGGGTGGCGATCGCCTTCACGCCCGGGTAGGTCAGCGCTTCGACGCAGATCAGGTCGCCCGGCCGCGCGAGCTGCGAGAACAGGGCCGCCAGCACGCTGTGGATGCCGGGGCAGACCAGCACCCGCGCGGCGCTGCAGTCGGGCAGGTGGCGGCGCAGCCAGGTCATCGCCGCGAGCTTGTCCTCCGCAGAGCCGCCGAAGTCCTGGTAGCGCATCAGGTCGTACAGGTCGGCCCCGCCCATCAGCGCGGCGGCGCTCTCGTGCATGCGCGCGAGCAGGCCGGCGTCCTGCGGCTCGGGGGGCAGGTTCATCGTCATCTCGGCGCCGCTGCCGCCGCGCAGCGGCAGCGCCGGGCTGCTGCCGCGCACGAAGCTGCCGAGGCCGGGACGCGAGTCGATCAGGCCGCGCTTGCGGGCCTCGGCATAGGCGCGGGCCACGGTGGTGTAGTTCAGGTCCAGCGCGTCGGCCAGCTCGCGCAGCGTCGGCAGCCGCTCGCGCGCGCTCAGCCGGCCGTTGCGCAGGTCCTCGGCGATCAGGTCGGCGATCAGCAGGTAGGCCGGGCGGTCCGCGGCCTCCAGGCGCCGGCGCCAGTGCGGCACGTTGCGTTGCAGCGGCATGGGTCCTTCCTTGCGGCACCGCGGTGGCAGGCCATTGATCGCATTCCTTGATCGCATCGCGGTCGCGGCGATCGACGCGGTTGCGCTGCATCGTTCGTGCCGGCGTCGGCTGCCGAGCCGGCGCCGCGCAGTGCCGGCCCCCGCTCGCCGCGCAGCGCCATGCTGGTGCGGCAGGGCGTGCCGTCCGTCCCTTGATCGGAGACCTTGATTGCACGGGGGCGGCTTCAAAGCGGTGCGCGCGCGACGTGTCCGCGCCGTCACCGCCGTCGCGCCGGCCGCGGTGACATCCGGTCACCGGCGCGCACGGCCGCACCACGACAGCTTGATCGCAGCTTGATCGCAGCACGGGCGCGCGGCCGGGGCCTGCGGTGGCACGCCGCCTGCAAAAAGACCGGGGCGCGCAGTCCCGTTCCCCCTTCCCGGCACCGCGTCCCGCGGCCCGCCGCCACCCTTCAGGAGAGTCCATGCCCACCGTCACCGTCCCGGCCCGCAAGAAGGGCGACGTGCTCGTCGATTACGAAGAGAAGGTCTTCGAGGACGTCAAGGCCGATCCCGGCGAGAAGGCGCTCGTCACCTTCCACACGGTCGCCTTCGAAGGCTCGATCGGCTTCGTCAACCTGCTGCAGGCCACGCGGCTGCTGCGCAAGGGCTTCGAGACCTCGGTGCTGCTGTACGGCCCGGGCGTCACGCTCGGCGTGCAGCGTGGCTTCCCGACGCTCGGCGACGAGGCCTTCCCCGGCCACCAGAACTTCAACAAGCAGATCACGAAGTTCATCGAGGAAGGCGGCAAGGTCTACGCCTGCCGCTTCGCGCTGCAGGCGCTGTACGGCCATGGCGAGGGCTCGCTGATCGAGGGCATCCGCCCGATCAACCCGCTGGACGTGCTGGACCTGATCCTGCTGCACCGCAAGTCCAACGCCTTCATGCTGAACACCTGGACGTTGTGATGGCCCCCCAGTCGCTGCGCTCCTGCCCCCAAGGGGCGCCACCCTTCGGGCCGGGGGACCCGTCCCTCGGGCGTGGCTGGAGGGGGCGCTTCGCTGCGCTCGCGCCGTGCTGCGCGGGGGAGGGCTTCGCTGCGCTCGCCTGGCGCTGTGCGGGAGCAGGCTTCGCTGCGCTTGCCTGGTGCTGTGTGGGGGAGGGCTTCGCTGCGCGCGGGGATGCCTTGTCGGTGGCCGTCGCGGGAGGTGGGCGGTGAGCGGGCGGGTGCGGGCGGCGGCGGCGCAGATTGCGCCGGACCTGGAGACGGCGGACGGCACGCTGCACAAGGTGCTGGCGACGATCGACGCGGCGGCGGCGCGCGGGGTGCAGCTGATCGTCTTCCCCGAGACGCTGCTGCCCTACTACCCCTACTTCTCGTTCATCCGGCCGCCGGTGGCGATGGGGGCGGAGCACCTGCGGCTGATGGCGCGGGCGCCGGTGGTGCCGGGGCCGCAGACCGAGGCCGTCGCGGCCGCCGCACGGCGGCACGGCATGGTGGTGGTGCTGGGCGTCAACGAGCGCGACCACGGCAGCCTCTACAACACCCAGCTGGTCTTCGATGCCGATGGCGAACTGCTGCTGAAGCGCCGCAAGCTCACGCCGACCTACCACGAGCGCATGGTCTGGGGCCAGGGCGATGCGGCGGGCCTGGCGGTGGTGACGACCGCGGTCGGCCGCGTCGGTGCGCTGGCCTGCTGGGAGCACTACAACCCGCTCGCGCGCTATGCGCTGATGACGCAGCACGAGGAGATCCACTGCGCGCAGTTCCCCGGCGCGATGGTCGGGCAGATCTTCGCCGACCAGATGGAGGTGACGATCCGCCACCACGCGCTGGAGGCCGGCTGCTTCGTCGTCAACGCCACCGGCTGGCTCAGCCCGGCGCAGGTGGCCGCGCTGACGCCGGACCCGTCGCTGCAGCAGGCGCTGCGCGGCGGCTGCTGCAGCGCCATCGTCTCGCCCGAAGGCGTGCTGCTGGCCGAGCCGCTGCGCGAGGGCGAGGGCCTGGTGGTGGCCGACCTCGACCTCGCACTGATCGCCAAGCGCAAGCGGATGATGGACTCGGTCGGCCACTACGCGCGCCCCGAGCTGCTCAGCCTGGCGATCGACCGCCGGCCCGCACGCACCGTGCAGGCCTTCGCGGCGTCGGCCGGCGGAACGCCGCCCGGCGTCGTTGCGGCCGCGTCCGCCGCGACACCACCGACCGTCGCCGCCGGCGTCCCTGCCGCCGCCGAGGCGACGTCCCACGCCGCGCCCTCCCTTCCCTCTGCCCGCCAGGAGCCTGTGCGATGAGCCTGCCACCGCCTCTGCCGAATCCGACCGCCCCGCCGGCGCCCGCGCTGTCGCCGGCCACGCGGGCGCTGATGACCGAGCTGCAGTCGCAGGGCCTGCGGCTGCTGGACCCGTCCTCGCCGCATGCCGGCGTGCCCGGCCGACGCGGCGGCGCCGGTCCGTCGGACCACCAGGCCGTGACGATCGATGGCCACACGATCATGGTGCCGGTGCACACCACCGGCGCCTGGACCTCGCCCTTCGTCGTGGAGTCGCCCGACGCGGCCGGCCGCGCGGCGCTGAAGCGCGGCAGCATCCCGATCGCGCAGGTCGCCTTCCCGAAGGCGCCGCGCTTCTATGCGCTGCAGACGCTGGACGGCGTGCCCTACCCGCAGATCGCCACGCTGCACGGCGCCGACGTGCTCGCGACCACGGTGCTGCAGACCTGCATCCGCTACGAGAGCCGGCGCAAGACCTGCCAGTTCTGCGCCATCGGCCAGAGCCTGGCCGCGGGCCGCACCATTGCGCACAAGACCCCGGAGCAGCTCGCCGAGGTGGCGCGTGCCGCGGTGCTGCTGGATGGCGTGCGCCACATGGTGATGACCACCGGCACGCCGCCGACGCCGGACCGCGGCGCCCGCGTGCTGGTCGACAGCGCCTTCGCGGTGCGCGCCGCCGTCGACCTGCCGATCCAGGCCCAGTGCGAGCCGCCGGACGACGACCGCTGGTTCGCGCGCATGAAGGCCGCCGGCATCGATGCGCTGGGCATGCACCTCGAGGTCGTGACGCCGGCGCTGCGCGAGCGGCTGATGCCCGGCAAGGCCAGCGTGCCGATGGCGCGCTACCTGGAGAGCTTCGCGGCCGCCGTCGGCGTGTTCGGCCGTGGCCAGGTCAGCACCTACCTGCTGGCCGGCCTCGGCGACAGCCGCGACGCGCTGCTGGCGGCCTGCGAGCAGGTGATCGCGCTCGGCGTCTACCCCTTCGTCGTGCCCTTCGTGCCGATCCGCGGCACGCCGCTGGAGGACCACCCGCCGCCGGACGCCGCCTTCATGCGCTCGGTGCTGGAGCCCCTCGGCGCGATGCTGGCCGCCGCCGGGCTGCGCTCGAGCGAGATCAAGGCCGGCTGCGGCAAGTGCGGCGCGTGCTCGTCGCTGTCGGTCTACGAGTCCTGAAGCCCGTCGAGGAGCCCGCCATGCTGCGCATCGAGGAGGTCTGCGAGCTGCCGCGCGATGCCGTGCCGGCCAGCTTCCGCGTGAAGTGGGCCGACGCCGGCTGGGAGATCGCGCAGGCGCGCCGGCTGCGCCGCCAGGTCTTCTGCGTCGAGCAGGGCCTGTTCGGCGGCGCGGCGGGCGCGGGCGACCGCGACGCGGTGGACGCCGGCGCACAGACGCTGGTGGCCGTGTCCGAGCTGGGCGGCATGCCCGACCGCGTGGTCGGCACCGTGCGCATCCATGCCGACCACGACGGCCTGTGGTGGGGCTCGCGGCTCGCGGTGGAGCCGGCCTGCCGCCCGCTCGGCGGGCTGGGCGCCGCGCTGATCCGGCTGGCCGTGTGCAGTGCGCACGCGCGCGGCGCGCGCCTCTTCCTCGCCCACGTGCAGGCGCCGAACCGGCCGCTGTTCGAGAAGCTGCACTGGCAGGCGCTGCGGCCCCTGCAGCTGCACGGCACCGCGCACTGGCTGATGCAGGCCGACCTGGCGCACTACCCGCCCTGCCACGATCCGATCAGCGGTTGGGCGCTGCGCGCCGCGCGCAGCAGCGGCGGAGGCGGGCGATGACGCCGGCCGAGCTGGCCGCGGCCTTGCGCGCCAGCGCGGGCTTCGCGCACAAGCGCGACATCGGCCAGGCGCTCGGCGCCCTGGCGCGCACGCTGCCGCGCGGCCTCGATGACCTGGCGCAGGCCGTGCCGATCGGCGACGACTGCGCCGCGATCCCCGACGGCGACGGCTACCTGCTGCTGGCGATCGAGGGCTTCGTCAGCGACTTCGTGCAGGAGCAGCCCGCCTTCGCCGGCTGGTGCGGCGTGATGGTCAACCTGAGCGACATCGCCGCGATGGGCGGCCGGCCGATCGCGGTGGTCGATGCGCTGTGGAGCCGCGGCGATGGCGACGACGAGGCCGTCCTCGGCGGCCTGGCCGAGGCGGCCGCGCGCTACGGCGTGCCGATCGTCGGTGGCCACACCAACCGCCGCAGCGCCGGCACCCAGCTCGCGGTGGCGGTGCTCGGCCGCGCGCGGTGCCTGTTGTCCGGCAGCGCCGCGGTGCCCGGCGACACGCTGCTGATGGCGATCGACCTGCGCGGCGCCTACGAGGGGCCGCGCCCCTTCTTCAACGCCGCGACGCCGGCGCCGGCCGAGCGCCTGCGCGGCGACCTGGCCGTGCTGCCGGCGCTCGCCGAGGCCGGCGAGTGCCGCGCGGCCAAGGACATCAGCATGGCCGGCGCCGTCGGCACCGCGCTGATGATGCTGGAGGCCTCGGGCGTCGGCGCCCGCATCGACGTCGGCGCCATCCCGCGGCCTGCGGGCGTGCCGCTGCTGCGCTGGCTGCAGAGCTTCCCGAGCTATGGCTACGTGCTGGCGGTCGCGCCGGCGCAGGTGGCGGCGGTGCGCGCGCGCTTCGCCGCGCGCGGCATCGCCTGCGCGGCGGTCGGCGAGGTCACGGCGGCGCGCCGCGTCTGGCTGCACGACGAGGCCGCCGGCGCCACGCCCGCGCTGCTCTGGGACCTCGCGACCGAGGCCTTCATCGCCCCGGCCCCGATCCCGGGCGGCCGCGCCGCGGCCGTCGCGCCGCTGCGCACGGCGGATGCCTGCTGAACCCGGCCCGACCATGCCCGAGCCGCTGCGCATCGCCCTGCTGACGCACTCGCTGAACCCGCGCGGGGGCGTCGTGCACACCTTCTCGCTGGCCGAGGCGCTGCAGTCGCTCGGCCATGCGGTGACGGTGTTCGCGCCGGCACTGCCGGGGCAGCGCCCGTTCCGCCCGCTGTCCTGTGCGCTCGAGGCGGTGCCGGTCGGCCCCGCGCCGGCCGACCTGGCGGCGATGGTCGAGGACCGCGTCGGCGCCCTCGTGCAGGCGCTCGCCCGGCACGTCGCCGACCGGCCCTTCGACGTGTTCCACGCGCAGGACAGCCTCGGCGGCAATGCGCTGGCGACGCTGCGCGAGCGCGGCGTGATCGGCGGCTTCCTGCGCACCGTGCACCACCTCGACGACTTCGAGGACCCGCGCGTCGCGGCCTGGCAGCAGCGCGGCTTCGTGCACGCCGATGCGGTGCTGTGCGTGAGCCGCACCTGGTGCGAGCTGCTGCGCGAGCGGCACGGCATCGCGGCCGCCCAGGTGCCCAACGGCGTCGACCTGGCGCGCTGGTCGCCGCGTCCGGGGCCGGCGGATGCGGCGCTGGTGCGCCGCCTCGGCCTGCGCCCCGGCGCGCCACTGGTGCTGGCCATCGGCGGGCTGGAAGCGCGCAAGAACGCGCAGCGGCTGATCGAGGCCTTCGTGCGCCTGCGCCGCGAGCGGCCCGGCGCGCAGCTGGTGATCGCCGGCGGGGCCAGCCTGCTGGACCACGGCGGCTACGCGGCCGCGTGCCGGGCCCGCATTGCGCTCGACGGGCTGACCGTCGGCCCCGGCGGCGACGTGCTGCTCACCGGCCCGCTGCCCGACGCCGACATGCCGGCGCTGATGCGCGCGGCGGACGTGCTGGCGATGGTCTCGCTGCGCGAGGGCTTCGGCCTGGTCGTGCTGGAGGCGCTGGCCAGCGGCACGCCGGTGGTGGTGTCGCGGCAGGCGCCGTTCACCGAGTACCTGGCCGAGCACGAGGCCGGCTGGGCCGACCCGCACGCGGTGGCCTCGATCGCCGAGGCGCTGGCTGCGGCGACGGATCCGGCGCGCCTGCGCCGCGCCGCGACCGCCGCCGACGGCGATCCTGCGGCCGTGCCTGCGGTCTGCCGGCGCCACGGCTGGGCGGCCAGTGCGCAGCGCCACGTCGCGCTGTACCGCGCGCAGCGCGCGCTGGCGCGCCGGCCGCGCGACGCCGCCACCGCGGCCTGACCGACCCGCGCCGCGCCGCCGTCCCCCGACGACCCCCGAGGACCCCGCACCGATGCCCGCGATGCACTTCACCCTGCGCTGGCCCGACGCCAGCGAGAGCCGCTGCTACTCGCCGTCGCTGGTGATCCGCGACTACTTCGAGCCCGGCGCGAGCTATCCGCTGCCGGACTTCCTGCGGCGCAGCCGCGAGGCCCTGCAGATCGCCTCCGAGCGGGTGCGCGCGAAGTACGGCTTCGCCTGCTCGATGGCGCTCGACGAGCTGGCCCGCATCGAGGCCCGCGCCGCCGACTTCCCTCCGCAGGCCCGCGTGGCCGTGGTGGCTTTCGAGGACCCTGCATGAATGCACCCCCCCTGCCCGATCACCGCGATTCGCGGGAGGTCGTCATCGTCGGCGCGGGCCAGGCCGGCCTGTCGCTCAGCCATGCCCTGCGCCAGCGTGGCATCGACCACCTGGTGCTCGAGAAGCACACGCCGATGCATGTCTGGCGCGAGCAGCGCTGGGACAGCTTCTGCCTGGTGACGCCGAACTGGCAGTGCCGGTTGCCGGGCTGGGAGTACACCGGCCCCGACCCGCACGGCTTCATGACGAAGGAGCAGCTGCTGCCGTGGCTGGACGGCTTCGTCCGCCACGTCGATGCGCCGCTGCGCTGCGGCGTCGAGGTGACGCGCGTGGCGGCCGCCCGGCGCGGCGGCTTCGACCTGGCGACCTCGGCCGGGCCGCTGCACGCGGCGCAGGTCGTCGTCGCGTCGGGCGGCTACCACCGGCCGATCGTCCCGCGGCTGGCCGAGCGCCTGCCCGCGGACGTGCTGCAGCTGCACTCGGCGCAGTACCGTCACCCGGCCGCCCTGCCGCCGGGCCGGGTGCTGGTGGTGGGCAACGGGCAGTCCGGCGCGCAGATCGCGGAAGACCTGCACCTGGCCGGCCGCGAGGTGGTGCTGGCCTGCGGCAGCGCGCCGCGCTGCGCCCGCTTCTACCGCGGCCGCGACGTGGTCGACTGGCTGGCCGACATGGGCTACTACGACATGGCGGTGCAGGACCACCCGCTGCGCGAGGGCGTGCGCGACAACACCAACCACTACGTGACCGGCCGCGACGGCGGGCGCGACATCGACCTGCGCCGCTTCGCGCGCGAGGGCATGCAGCTCTACGGCACGCTGGAAGGGCTCGAGGGCACGCGGCTGCGCTTCGCGCCGACGCTGCGCGAGAGCCTGGACAACGCCGACCGCGTCTACAACGGCATCAATGCCTCGATCGACCAGCACATCGCGCGCCTGGGGCTGGCGGCGCCGCCGCCCACGGTCTACGAGCCGGTGTGGCAGCCCGAGGCCGAGCGCACCGCGCTGGACCTGCGCGAAGCCGGCATCTCCGCCGTGGTCTGGTGCATCGGCTTCCATCCCGGCTTCGAGTGGGTGGACCTGCCGGTGTTCAACGGCCGGGGGCAGCCGGGGCACCTGCGCGGCGTGAGCGCCGTGCCCGGCCTGTACTTCCTCGGCCTGCCGTGGCTGCACACTTGGGGCTCGGGCCGCTTCAGCGGCATCGCGCGCGACGCGCTCTTCCTGGCCGAGCAGATCCAGGCGCGCGCCGCCGGTCGAGCCGCGGCGGCTTCGCGGCGGGCGGCGGACGCGGCGGTGGACATCGCGACGGCCTGAGCGGCCGGGTGGCCGCCGGCACGGCCCGACGGCCTGGCGGCGCCCGGGCCCGGCGCCCGCCCGGGGCGCGCCTGGCGCCGCGCGCGCGTGGCACCCCGCTTGCTTGTTCCCGCGCCACACCACCCCGGGGAGCGCGTGATGAACGAGCACACGATCGGCCTGGTGCGGGAAAGTTTCGACCTGGTCGAGCCGATGGCCTCGCAGGTCGGCGCCCGCTTCTACGCCCACCTGTTCCGCGTGGACCCGTCGCTCACGGCGCTGTTCTCCGGCGACCGCGAGGCGCAGGGCGACCGGCTGGTGCAGATGATCGCGGTCGCGGTGGCCCAGCTGCACCGGCCCGAGGTGCTGCTGCCCGTGCTGCGCCAGCTCGGCCGCCGCCATGCCGGCTACGGCGTGCGCGACGCGCACTACGGCACCGTCGGCGGCGTGCTGCTGCTGACGCTGGCCGAGGCGCTGGGCCCGGCCTTCACCGAGGAGGTGCGCGAGGCCTGGATCGAGGTCTATGCGCTGATGGCGGCGACGATGCGCGACGCGGCGGCGGCGCCGGAAGCGGCGGCGGCCGCGGCGCCCTGAGCTGCACGCGCGTCAGCGCGGCCACAGCGCCCAGTAGCGCAGCGGCTGCTTCATGCGGCCGGCCTGCTGTTCGGCGACGTCGCCCCAGCCCCAGAAGTAGTCGGCGCGCACCGCGCCGACGATCGCGCTGCCGGTGTCCTGCGCCACCACGAGGCGGCGCAGCGGCGTGCTCGACAGCGGCTCGGTCGTGTCGAGCCAGACCGGCGTGCCATAGGGCAGGCTCGTCGGGTCGACGGCGATCGAGCGGCCCGGCGACAGCGGCACGCCCTGGGCGCCGCGCGGCCCGGCCGAGGGGTCCGGCAGGGCCTCTTCGCGGAAGAAGACCACCCGTGGATTGGCCCAGAGCATCTCGTTGACGCGGCCCGGGTTGGCGCGCGCCCAGGCCTTGATGCCGGGCCAGGAGGCCTGCTCCAGGCGCAGCTCGCGCTGCTCCACCAGCCAGCGTCCGACCGACTTGTAGGGCAGGTCGTTGTGCCCGGCGAAGGCGGCGCGCACCACGCGGCGGCTGCCGTCCGGCTCGGTCAGCGCGAGGCGGCCCGAGCCCTGGATCTGCAGGATCAGCGCATCCAGCGGGTCGGCCACGTAGGCCAGTTCCCGGCCGCGCAGTCCGGCCTGCGCGGCCGGCAGGGTGTCCAGCTGCTGGCGCGTCCAGTAGGGTCGGCGCGTGGCGAGGTCGGCCGGCGGCTGGTAGAGCGGCACCCGCATGGTCGGCGTCGGCTGGCGCGAGGCCTCGATCAGCGGCTCGTAGTAGCCGGTGACCAGGCCCTGCGCCTGGCCGTCCGGCGCCTCGACGCGGTGCGGCTGCAGGCGCTGCTGCAGCCAGTCGCGCAGCTCGGCCTCGCTGCGCGGCGCGGCCGCGCGCAGCGCGACGCAGAAGCCGGTCCAGCCGGGCATCGGCCGTTCGCAGCTGCGGCGCAGCGCCGGCCAGGCCTCGGTGACGCGGTCGGCCTCCCAGCCCGGCAGCGCCGACCACTCGACCGGCACCCAGCGCGAGCGCGCACCGGGTCGCAGGTCGGGGCGCACGGCGGCCGGGTCCGCCGGGGGCGGCGCCGGCGCCGGGCCGATCGCGCAGCCGGCGAGCCCCCCTAGAATCGCCGCGCCCAGCCAGGCCAGCGCGGTCCGGCGCCGGCGTCGTGAAGGAAGCATGCGCATGTGGGTCATCGTGTTGGAGGCCTTGGGCGCGCTGGCCCTGCTGATCTTCATCGTCTGGTGGACGATGTTTTCCGGCCGGCGGCGCGGCGAGCGGGTCGATCCGCCGGCGGACGAGCCCGGCGACGGCGGGCCGCGGCCCTGACACGCGCCGTCGCCCTCATCGCGGCGGCGGCAGCACGAAGCTGGCCGGCCGCTGCCACAGGCGGCGCCGGATCGCCCGGTAGATGCGGCTGCGGTCGGCCAGGCGGATGCCGCGCGAGCGCAGCGCCAGCCGGAACGCCAGCACGAAGCTGACGCTCAGGTTCAGCACCCCGACCGTGGCGATCCCGGCGACGCACCAGCCGAAGGCCGGCGTGAGCACGGTCTGCCAGCCGAGGCTGCCGACGGCGGCGGCGAGCTGGCCGGTGGCCAGCGTGACGTGGCGCACCTCGAGCGGCAGGCCGAAG
Organism: Pseudideonella sakaiensis; assembly: GCF_001293525.1. Taxonomy (GTDB): domain Bacteria; phylum Pseudomonadota; class Gammaproteobacteria; order Burkholderiales; family Burkholderiaceae_C; genus Ideonella_A; species Ideonella_A sakaiensis. Next base: position 49,860 of record NZ_BBYR01000033.1, read on the forward strand.
AACTGGGCGACCGCCGGCACCAGCCCCAGCATCAGGCCGAGCGAGATGTTGGACGCGTAGCCGGAGACGTTGGCGCGCCAGTAGGCCGCCCAGCGCTGCGCGCGCGCCGCGCCGAGCCGTGCCACCGCACGCGGGTTCCACGCGATCGCGCTGTCCAGCCGGTGCCAGACGAACCAGTTCTCGGCCCAGCCGGCGATCAGCGAGCTGGCGAACAGCAGCACGCCGGTGAAGGCGGCGTAGAGCGCGGTCGGGCCGAGCAGGCTGTTCGCATGCAGCACGTACTGCGCGTCGCGCGATGGCAGCGTCGGGTGGCCGAAGGCGAGCTGCCACGCGGCATCCACCGCCAGCACGACCGGGATCACCGCGGCCAGGTTGCCGAAGATGCCCGCCGCCTGCGAGCGGATCAGGTGGGTCACCTCGTCGACGAAGCGCTCCACCCCCTCGTCGCTGGCCACGTCGCCCAGCTGTTCGGCCATCGCGTGGGCCGTCATCGCGGGCTGCTTGGTGGCCACCGTCCAGTGCATCAGGTGCACCAGCACGAAGCTGGCGGCGTAGTTCAGCCCCGCGGCCAGCCCGCCCCAGAAGGCGCTCAGGCCGAGCGACGCGAGGAAGAACTTCGCGAAGGTGGTGAAGGCGATCACCGTGCCGCCGCCCAGCGCGGCGCGCAGCATCTCGCGGTAGGCGCGGCGGTCGCGGGTGATGTAGTGCGCGCCGGTCTCGGCGCTGCGCTCGGCCACCTTGCGCGCGAGCAGCGAGTAGTGCTGCGCGAACAGTGCGCGCACGCTGCGGCGCTCGTCGCTGCTGCGCACCAGCCCGGCCAGCAGCCGCGCGAGCTCGCGCGCCGGCTGCAGGCTGAGCACGCAGTTGAGCAGCTCCTCGATGCGGTGGGTGCGCTCGCGCAGCTGGTCCACCTCGAACACGATGTCGACCGACACCCCGTGCTCCTCCAGGTGCTCGTGCACGCTGGCCGCGCAGCGGCGGCAGGTGTCCAGCAGCGCGCGCAGGTACTGGGCCTCGCGCAGCAGCGCGACGCGGTCGCCCTCCTCGGCGCAGCGCTGCAGCGTCTCGGCCGAGCGCGCCAGCTGGCGGAAGGGCGCGCCGGCCAGCAGCTGCGGGCTCATGCGCTGGCGCAGCGGCCCGGAGAAGCCGGCCGCGCCGACCGCGGCGGCGAGGTAGACGATCGCGTCGTACAGCGGCGCCGCGCCGCCGCCGGCACGCTGCAGCTCCGGGGCGATCAGCGCGGCCAGGCGCAGCAGCGTGGCATCGTCGATCGCCTCCAGCCAGCGGGCGTCGCTGGCATGCGGGAACAGCAGGCCGAACAGCTCGCCCAGGTCGCGCGTGGCGGGCGTGCGCGGCATCAGCCGGTTGCGCAGCCGCTGCGCCAGCTCGCCGAACAGGTCCATGCGCGGCGCGAAGCCGAAGTCGGCGAACAGCGCGACCAGGTCGACCTCGCGCCAGAACCGCGCCAGCAGCGCCGCCACCCGCTCGCGGTGCGGCTCGTGGCGCTCCAGCACGTTCAGCAGGTGCTTCAGCCGGCGCACCGGCGTCGGCGTCGCGACCTCGTCGGCGGTGGCCGCGGCGGTCTCCAGCGGGGCGTGGCGCAGCCACTCGACCAGCCGCACCAGCCACAGGTGGCGCTCCGCCAGCGACGCGCGCGGATCGGCGGCGTTCAGCAGCGCCGTCAGGTCCCAGGCGGCGCGTGCGGCGCGGGCCGCGTTCGGCGAGCGGCGGCGGGGCCAGAACATCACGGCCGGCGGAGGCGGGGAGCGGGCGGCGGCGGCGCGGTCAATGCAGGCTGGACGCGACGGCCAGCCCGAACTCGGCGATCGGCGCCTCGAAGGGGCGCGCGTCCTCGGTCATGCAGAAGAAGGTGCCGCGCATCGTGCCGTGCGGCGTCGCGATGCGCGTCCAGCTGGTGTAGTCGAAGCTCTCGCCCGGGCGCAGCACCGGCTGGTGGCCGACCACGGCCAGCCCGCGCACCTCCTCGACGGCCTCGTTGGCATCGGTGATCACCCAGTGCCGGGCGATCAGCTGGGCGGTCACGTCGCCGCTGTTGCGGATCGTCACCGTGTACGCGAAGGCGTAGTGCGGGACCGACGGGTCCGTCTGCTCGGGCAGGGGGCGCACGACGACGCTGCAGGTGAATTCCGGACGGGCCATGGCCGGATTCTAGGCAGCCCGCAGCGGGTGCAGCGCCGGCGCCGGCGGCCGCTGCCTAGAATTCCGCGCCATGAGCCCGTCCCCCTCCGTCGGCGCCGCCGCGCCGGCCCCGCGCCACCGCATCGCCCCCAGCATCCTCTCGGCCGACTTCGCCCGCCTCGGCGACGAGGTGCGCAGCGTGCTGGCCGCCGGCGCGGACTGGGTGCACTTCGACGTGATGGACAACCATTACGTGCCCAACCTGACCTTCGGCCCGATGGTCTGCGAGGCGCTGCGCCGCCACGCGGTGCATCCCGACGGCCAGCCCGCGCCGATCGACGTGCACCTGATGGTGCAGCCGGTCGATGCGCTGGCCCAGGCCTTCTGCCGCGCCGGCGCCGACCTGGTCAGCTTCCACCCCGAGGCCTCGGCCCATGTCGACCGCACGCTGCAGCTGATCCGCGGCGAAGGCAGGCAGGCCGGGCTGGTCTTCAACCCGGCCACGCCGCTGGACGTGCTGGACTGGGTGATCGACAAGGTCGACCTGGTGCTGATCATGAGCGTCAACCCGGGCTTCGGCGGGCAGAGCTTCATCGACGCGGCGCTGCGCAAGCTGACGCAGGCGCGCGCGCGCATCGACGCACACCGTGCGGCCACCGGCCGCGAGATCCGCCTCGAGGTGGACGGCGGCGTCAAGGTCGACAACATCCGGCGCATCGCCGACGCCGGCGCCGACACCTTCGTCGCCGGCAGCGCGATCTTCGGCCAGCCGGACTACCGGCGCGTGATCGACGCGATGCGCGCGGAGCTGGCACGCTGACCATGGCCACGCTCCCGCACGGGCCACGCGGCCTGCAGGCCGCCATCGTCGACCTCGACGGCACGATGATCGACACCGTCGGCGACTTCGAACTCGCGCTCGGCGGCATGCTGGGCGAACTCGGGCTGCCCGGCGTGTCGCGCGGCTTCGTGCTCGAGACCATCGGCAAGGGCTCCGAGAACCTGATCCGCCGCACGCTGGCCGAGGTGGGTGCGGACGCGGCGCGCTTCGACGTGGCGCTGGCCGCCTACCAACGCCACTACCTCGCGATCAACGGGCAGCGGGCCGCGGTCTACCCGGGGGTCGTGGAGGGCCTGGCGCGGCTGCGCGGCCACGGGTTGCGGCTGGCCTGCCTGACCAACAAGCCCGGCGCCTTCGCCGCGCCGTTGCTGCAGGCCAAGGGCCTGGCCGATGCCTTCGCCTTCGTGTTCGGCGGCGATGCCTTCCCGCGCAAGAAGCCGGATCCGCTGCCGCTGCTGGAGACCTGTCGGGCGCTGGGCACCGAGCCGGCGCGCACGCTGATGGTTGGCGACAGCGAGAACGACGCGCTGGCGGCGCGCGCCGCCGGCTGCCCGGTCTGGCTGGTCACCTACGGCTACAACCATGGCCGGCCGGTGTCGACGGTCGATGCAGACGGCACCGTTGATCGGCTGGACGCGCTGCCGCTGGACTGAAGAGCGCCTGCTGCGGCTCGCCGCGACCCGCCGCGGCCCGTGTCGCCGGGCGCCGCGGCCACACCGCGTGCGCCGGCCGGGGGCAGGCACCCGCAGGCCCCTGCTACACTTTTCGGCATGTTCACCGCCCGCAAGCGTCACTGCAGGTCGACCGACCGGGGAGCCTGGCCCTGGCGGCGTGCGCCTGCGCGCGGCTGAGGCCCACGGCGGGGCGCCCCGCCCCGCGGGCCCGGCCCTGACCGACGCTTGAAGCCGCTGCCGGCGCCCACGGGCTGCCGCGGCCGGCGCCACCGGTGGCCTGCCCACCGTGACGAGACCTCGCGCGCTGCCACGCAGCGCGCCCGGGCCGTGGAGGGCCCCGCACCGTGATCACCGAACTCGAGTTCAAGAGCCTGGCCGTCCAGGGCCACAACCACATCCCGCTCATCGCCGAGGCCTTCGCCGACCTCGAGACCCCGCTGTCGCTGTACCTCAAGCTGGCCCATGGCGGCGGCGGGCAGGGCCGCAACAGCTTCCTGCTGGAGTCCGTCGTCGGCGGCGAGCGCTTCGGCCGCTACTCCTTCATCGGCCTGCCGGCGCGCACGCTGCTGCGCGCGAGTGGCCGGCGCACCGAGGTCGTCACCGACGGCGCCGTGGTGGAGACGCACGAGGGCAACCCGCTGGACTTCATCGCCGACTACCAGCGCCGCTTCAAGGTGGCGCTGAGCCCCGGCATGCCGCGCTTCTGCGGGGGCCTGGCCGGCTACTTCGGCTACGACGCCGTGCGCTGCATCGAGCCGCGGCTCGCGGCGACCGAGAAGCCCGGCGGCCTGGACACGCCGGACATCCTGCTGCTGCAGTGCGAGGAGCTGGCGGTGATCGACAACCTGTCGGGCCGCCTCTACCTGATCGTCTATGCCGACCCGCGCGAGCCCGAGGCCTATTTCCGCGCGAAGCGGCGGCTGGCCGAGCTGGGCGACAAGCTGAAGTACAGCGTGACGGCGCCGGCCGTGAAGCGCGGCCAGGCGCATGGCGTGGAGCGCGAGTTCGCGAAGGCCGACTACCTGGCCGCGGTGGCACGCGCGAAGGAGTACATCGCCGCCGGCGACATGATGCAGGTGCAGGTCGGCCAGCGGCTGAAGAAGCGCTACACCGAGAGCCCGCTGTCGCTGTACCGCGCGCTGCGTTCGCTGAACCCCTCGCCCTACATGTACTTCTACGACCTGGGCGAGTTCCAGATCGTCGGCGCCTCGCCCGAGATCCTGGTGCGGCACGAGCACACGCCCGAGGGCGAGAAGGTCACCATCCGCCCGCTGGCGGGCACGCGGCCGCGCGGCGCGACGCCCGAGCAGGACAAGGCGCTGGAGGCCGAGCTGTCGGCCGACCCGAAGGAACGCGCCGAGCACGTGATGCTGATCGACCTGGCGCGCAACGACATCGGGCGCATCGCCGTCACCGGCAGCGTCAAGGTCACCGACGCCTTCGTGATCGAGCGCTACTCGCACGTGATGCACATCGTCAGCAACGTCGAGGGCCTGCTCAAGCCGGGCACCACCAACCTCGACGTGCTGCGCGCCACCTTCCCCGCCGGCACGCTGACCGGCGCGCCCAAGGTGCGGGCGATGGAGATCATCGACGAGCTCGAACCGGTCAAGCGCGGCATCTACGGCGGCGCCTGCGGCTACCTCAGCTTCGCCGGCGACATGGACCTCGCGATCGCCATCCGCACCGGCATCGTCCAGGACGGCACCCTCTACGTCCAGGCCGCCGCCGGCGTCGTCGCCGACTCCGTCCCCGAGCTGGAATGGAAGGAAACCGAAGCCAAGGCCCGCGCCCTCATCCGCGCCGCCGAGCTCGTCGAAGAGGGCTTCTAGCCCTGGGGACGCGCCGGGGGCGCGTCGACCAAGCGGCTGCCATGGATCCGGCTCCGCCGGTCCATCGGCAGCGCCCCCCTGGGGGGGAGCGGCGTCAGCCGCTCCGGGGGGGGGTCAAAACGGATATTGCCGGCGCGTCGTCTGCACCGTGATCCAGCGCAGCTCGGTGAACTCCGCGATGCCGGCCTTGCCGCCGAAGCGGCCCAGGCCCGAGCCCTTCACGCCGCCGAAAGGCATCTGCGCCTCGTCGTGCACCGTCGGCCCGTTGACGTGGCAGATGCCGGAGTCGATGCGCTGCGCGACGGTGAGCGCCCGCGCGACGTCGCGGCCGAAGACCGCCGCCGACAGCCCGTACTCGTTGTCGTTCGCGCAGGCGATCGCCGCCTCCACGCCCTGCACGCGCACGATGCACTTCACCGGGCCGAAGGTCTCCTCGTGGTAGATGCGCATCTGCGGCGTCACGCGGTCGAGCACGGTGGCCGGCATCAGCGTGTCGCGCGCCTTGCCGCCGCACAGCAGCTTCGCGCCCTTGGCGAGCGCGTCGTCGACCAGCGCGTTGCAGTGCTCCACCGTGCCCATGCCGACCACCGAGCCCAGCACCACCGGCTCCGGCCGCCGCGGGTCGCCCAGCGGCAGCGCGCTCGCCTTCGCGACGAAGCGGTCGACGAAGGCGTCGGCGATCTTCTCGTCGACGATCAGGCGCTCGGTGGACATGCAGATCTGCCCGCTGTTGGCGAAGCAGCCGAAGGCCGCGGCACTCACGGCGTCGTCCAGGTCGGCGTCGTCCAGCACCAGCAGCGGGGCCTTGCCGCCGAGCTCGAGCACCACCGGCTTGAGGTACTTCGCGCAGGTCATCGCGATCAGCCGGCCGACGCGCGTGCTGCCGGTGAAGTTGACGCGGCGCACCGCGGGGTGCGCCACCATCGCCTCGACCACCGCACCGGCATCGGCCGGCGCGTTCGTCACGTAGTTCACGACCCCGGGCGGGAAGCCGGCGTCCTGCAGCGCCTCGATGATCAGCTGGTGGGTGCGCGGGCAGTTCTCGCTGCCCTTGAGCACCACGGTGTTGCCGCAGGCCAGCGGCGTCGCGATCGCGCGCACGCCGAGGATGATGGGCGCATTCCAGGGCGCGATGCCCAGCACCACGCCGGCCGGCTGGCGCACGCCCATCGCCAGCGAGCCCGGCACGTCGGAGGGGATCAGCTCGCCGCCGATCTGCGTGGTCAGCGAGGCCGCCTCGCGCAGCATGCCGGCCGCCAGCATCACGTTGAAGCCGGCCCACATCGCGGTGCCGCCGGTCTCGGCCGGCACGGCCGCGCAGAAGGCCGGCGTCTTCGCCTCCAGCGCCTCGGCCGCCTTCAGCAGCAGCGCGCGGCGCTCGCCGGGGCCGGTCTGGCGCCAGCTCTTGAACGCCTCGGCAGCGGCCTCGACGGCGGCCACCGCATCGGCCGGCGTCGCGGCCGGCGCGCGCGTGGCGACGCTGCCGTCCAGCGGGTTGCGGCGCTCGAAGGTGGCGCCCTTCTCGGCGGTGACGGCCAGGCCGTTGATCAGCATCGACAGGTCGGACACGGGGTTCTCCTTGGACGAAAGGGACGAGGCGGTGGCGGGCGCGGCGGCGCCCTGGCCGAGGTAGGCCTGGCGGATCACGGTGGAGCGCGCGAGCAGCGAGGCCGGGCCGCTGGCCACCAGGCGGCCGCGTTCGAGCACGTAGCCGCGGTCGGCCACGGCCAGCGCCTTGCGCACGTTCTGCTCGACCATCAGCACGGTGGTGCCGCCGTCGGCGATGCGGCGCGCGATCGCGAGCAGTTCGTCGACCATCCTCGGCGCCAGGCCGAGCGAGGGCTCGTCGAGCATCAGCAGCCGCGGCCCGCTGACCAGTGCGCGCGCCACCGCCACCATCTGCTGCTCGCCGCCGCTCATCGTGCCGGCGAGCTGGCTGGCGCGCTCGCGCAGCCGCGGGAAGTCGGCGAAGGCCTGCTCGACGCGGCGCGCCCGCTCGGCCGCCGGCACCAGCCAGCCGCCGAGCTCGAGGTTCTCGGCCACGCTCATCTGCGGGAATAGCTGGCGCCCCTCGGGCACCAGCGCGAGGCCGCGGCGCACGATGTCGGAGGGCCGGGCCTCGGGCGGGATCGCTTCGCCGTCGAGGGCCACCGTGCCCTGCCGCGGCAGCAGCCCGGCGATGGCCTTCAACAGCGTGGTCTTGCCGGCTCCGTTCGGGCCGAGGATCACCGTCAGGCCGGGCCGCGCCTCCAGCGACAGCCCGCGCAGCACCAGGAAGCCGCCGTAGCCGGCGCTCAGGCCCTGCACCGCCAGGTGGGCCAGGCGGCGGTCCAGCATCGTCTCGAGCTCGTTCTTCATCGGGATGCGGCGCTCACGCCGGGACCTCGTCGCCGAGGTAGGCCTCGACGACCTCGGGGTTGCGCACCACCTCGCTCGGCGTGCCGTCGGCGATCTTGCGGCCCTGGTGCAGCACCAGCACGCGCTCGACGTGGCGCAGCAGCGTGGTCACGGCATGCTCGATCCAGATCACGGTCAGGTCCAGCTCGTCGCGCAGCCGGCGGATCAGCTGGGCCATGGCCTCGACCTCGCCTTCGGTCAGGCCGGCGGCCACCTCGTCGAGCAGCAGCAGCCGCGGCCGCGTCGCCAGCGCCATGCCGATCTCCAGCAGCCGCTGCTGGCTGGGCGTGATCGCCGCGGCCGGCAGCGCGGCCTGGTCGGCCAGGCCGATCAGGTTCAGGATGCTGGCGGCGTCCTTCAGCAGCCACGAGGCGCTGCGGCCGCGGCCGGCGAACTGCAGGCCGAAGTCGACGTTGGCGGCCACCGGCAGCTCGGCGAAGACGCGCGGGGTCTGGAAGGTGCGGGCGATGCCCTGGCGCGCGTAGCGGTGCGGGCGGGCGCCGGTCAGGCGCAGACCGCCGGCGAACAGCTCGCCCGCGCTCGGTGCGGTCACGCCGGACAGCGCGTTGAAGAAGGTGGTCTTGCCGGCCCCGTTCGGGCCGATGATGCCGACCAGCTCGCCCGGCGCGAAGGCGGCGCTGACGCCGTCGACCGCGGTCAGGCCGCCGAAGCGCACCGTCACGCCGCGGGCCTCGAGCAGCGGGTGGCCGTTCATGCGCCCGCCTTGCGTGCGGCGCGCGGCGTCCGCCGCGATCGCCAGCCCTCGCGCCAGGCCGCGCCCCACTGGCGCAGCGTCTCGCGCCGCAGCGAGGCCAGGCCGCCGGGCAGGTAGAGCACCGACAGGATCAGCAGCAGGCCCAGCGCCATCATGTAGAGCTGCGGCAGCTGCAGGCGCAGGGTCTCGGCCAGCAGGCTGAAGACGACCGCGGCGATCAGCGGCCCCCAGAGCGTGGCCGCGCCGCCGATCAGCGCGATCAGCACCGTCTGGAAGCCGATGAAGGGGTTGAAGACGGTGGCCGGGTCGACGTAGGTCCAGCGCACGCTCATTGCGGCGCCGACCGCGCCGGCGAAGGCGGCGGTCAGCGCGAAGCCGTCGATCTTCACCAGCCGGGTGTCGACGCCCAGCGTCTGCGCGCGCTGCTCGTCCGCGCCGATGCCCTGCATCGCGAGGCCGAAGCGGCTGCGCCGCACCGCGATCGAGGTGGCCAGCGCGAGCACGGCCAGGCCGAGCACGGTGAGGTAGAGCGTGTCGCGCTCGGGCACCACGGTCAGCACGCGGCCGACCGTGCCCGTCACCTGCTTCTCCCAGTAGGTGATCGCGTGGCGGATCAGCTCGGTCATGCCGAAGGTCAGCACCGCGAAATAGGTGCCGCGCAGGTGCAGCACCGCGGCGCCCATCACCACCGCGACGCCCGCGGCCACCGCGGCGCCGCAGCCGATCGCCGCCCACCAGCCGAGCGATTCCAGCCCGATGGCACTCGTGTAGGCGCCCAGGCCGAAGAAGGCCGAGGTGGCCAGCGACAGGTAGCGCGTGCTGCCGCAGAACAGGCTCCAGCTCGACGCCAGCGTGGCGTACATCAGGCAGGTGAGGGCGAGCGACACGGCGAAGTCGCTGCCGTAGTGCGGCACGGCCAGCGCCCAGCCGGCCAGCGCGAACAGGATGACGAGGTCGCGGCGGGCGTTCATCGGCGGGTGAAGAGACCGTTCGGGCGCCACAGCAGCACGGCGATGAAGATGCCGTAGGAGAGCAGGGCCTTCAGCGAGGGGTTGGTGAAGTGCATGCCGAGCGCCTCGATCACGCCGAGCGCCAGCCCGCCGGCCAGCGCGCCGCCCATGCTGCCGAAGCCGCCGAGGGTGATCACGATCAGCGCGGTGACGGTGTAGGGCTCGCCCATGCTCGGCGAGATGGTGTAGGTCATCGACAGCAGGCAGCCGGCCACGCCCGACAGGCCGAGGCCGACGCCGAACATCGCCGGGTGCAGCCGCTCGGTGTCGATGCCCACCAGCTGCGCGCCGGTGGGCGACTGCATCAGCGCGCGCACGCCCTTGCCGTAAAGCGTGCGCCGCAGCGTGACGATCAGCGCCGCGCTGAACAGCAGGGCCAGCGCGAGCAGCAGCAGCTTGTTGGCGGCGAACTGCGCGCCGCCGATCGCCACCGGCTCGGTCAGGAAGTCATAGCCGCGCAGGTCGCCGCCCCACAGCATCTGGGCCAGGTTCTGCACCAGGAACATCAGGCCGAAGCTGACCATCAGGCCGCGCGCCTCGAAGACGTCCACGTTCGGGCTGCTGCGCGTGAGGCGCCGGAACACCAGCCGGTGCACGCCGATGCCCACGGCCATCAGCAGCACGAAGGACACCGGCACCATCAGCAGCGGCGGGATGCCGGCCACCGTGGTGGCCGTCCAGGTCAGGAAGGCGCCGACCATCAGGAACTCGCCGTGGGCGATGTTCAGGATGCGCATCAGCCCGTACTGCAGGTTCAGCCCCAGCGCGACGAGCGCGTACACGCCCCCGGTGATCAGGCCGGAGGCGATCAGCTCGAGCCAGGCGCCCAGGGTCATGCCCAGGCGGGCTTCTGCGCGACCAGCGGTGCCGTCGCGTTCGCCTTCGGCCAGACCACCTCGAACTCGCCCTTCTGCCACTGGCCGACGGTGCCGGGCGTGCCGACGTTCTCGCTGCCCGCGAAGCGGATCTTGCCGAGGATGGTGGCGTGCTCGTTGCCGGCCACGTGGTCGCGGATCGCCTTGCGGTCCAGCCCGACCTTGGCCACCGCCGCCGTCAGGATCTCCAGGCCGGCCCAGGTCGCGCCGCTGGCCCAGCGGTCAGGCTCCTTCTGCGCGCCGAACTTCTTCACGTGCGCGTCGAAGTAGGCCTTCGCGGCCGGGCTGGTCTTGCCGTTCCACGAGCCCATGCCCAGCACGCCCTCGGCGCCGGCCTGCATCACGTTGCGGTAGAGCTGGAAGGCGGTGCCGACCGACGCGTAGAAGAAGCGCGGGTTGAAGCCGATCTCCTTGCTCTGGCGGCTCGCCAGGATGGTGTCGGGCGGGTAGGTGAGGCCGATGAAGGCGTCGGGGTTGCGGTCCTTCATCGAGCGCAGCACCGGCGACAGGTCCTTCACGCCCAGCGGGTAGCTCTTGTCCTCGACGATCGAGATCCCGCTGCCCTGCAGGGCCACCTTCAGCGCGGCGTAGTTCTCCAGGCCGAACAGGTCGTCGACGTAGACGACGGCCAGCGTGCGGGCGCCGTTCGCCTTCAGCATGTCGACCAGCGCGTCCATCATCGGCTTCGGCTGCTGCAGCAGCAGGAAGAAGTACGGCAGCTTCATCTCCACCAGCCGCCGGCTGAGCGCGGTGGGGGCGAGGAAGGGGTAGCCGTAGCGGTTGGCCAGCGGGGCCACCGCGAAGTTGGCGTTGCTGCCCCAGGGCGGCAGCACCAGGTCGACCTTGTCGCTGCCCATCAGCTTCTCGTAGGTGCGGACGCAGGTCTCGGTGTTGCTCTGGTCGTCGCTGCTGATCAGCTCGATCGGGCGCTTCGTACCGCGCACGTTCAGGCCGCCGGCCGCGTTCTGCTGCTCCGCCCAGAGCAGGTAGTTCGGCTCCTGGCTGACCTGGGCGCCGGTCGTCCACGGGCCGGTGCGCGCCATCGCGTAGCCGATGCGCACCGGCGCGGGCTGGGCACGCACGGCCAGCGGCAGGGCCGCGGCGGCCGCCGCGGCGCCGGCGATGCGCAGCACCCGCCGGCGCGTGGCCTGTGGCGTGGCCGGGCCGCAGGCTGCGGTGGCGGGCTCGGCCGGGTCGGCGGTGGGAAGGGCACGGGGGTCGCGGTCGGCGGTCATCGGTGTCTCCTCGGGGCGGCGGCGGCAGCAGCCGGCGCCGGGATTCTCGGAAGAGCGGCCCGCGGCTGCTTGCCCAGCCGTGCAGCCGGGCTTGCCGATTCGTGCACGCGCGCCTGGGAGTTTCCCTAGCGGCCCCGGCCTCGGGCTTGCCCGGGCCGGTGGCGCGCACTAGGCTGCGCCGCGACGGCTGCCGACGCGCGCGGCCAAGGTCCGACCACCGACCGCCCGACCGGCGGATGCCGACCGCCGAACGCCGACCGAGCGATGCCCGTGCCCCTGCCCGCCCCACCGCTGCGCCGCAGCTCGACGGTCTCGACCGACGAGCTGCCGGTGCGCGACCGCGCCGGCGCCTGGGGCGAGTGGATCGACCGGCTGTTCAGCGGCCTGAAGTCACACCAGTACGGCGACCTGGATTTCCAGGGCCGGATGACCACCGTGCACGCCGGTGACGTGGTGCTGACACGGCTCGAGGCACAGCGCCACCACGTCAGCCGCCACCCGGCGCAGATCCGCGCCGCCGAGGTCGGCTACCTGAAGATCGTCGCGCCGTGGGTGGGCTGCGCCGGCGTGGGCCAGAAGGGCCGCGAGGCCTGGGTGACGCCCGACCAGTGGAGCATCTACGACACCACCGACAGCTATGCGGTGGCCAACCCGGTGCCGGTGGAGCACCTGATCGTGATGCTGCCGAAGGACCGGCTGTCGGAGCGCGGCCTCGCGCTGGACCCGCTGATGGCGCGCCGCCTCGGCGGCAGCGGGGGCATCGCGCGGGTGGCGCTGGAGACCATGCGCAGCGCCTACCGCGAACTGCCCGGCATGAGCGACGCCGCGGCGCGCGGCGTGGGCGACGCGATCACCCAGTTCGTGCACCTGGCGATGCTCGACCTGGCCGGCCACGCCACCGCGGTGACCCAGCGCGAGGCGCTGCGCGAGCGCATCAAGCGCCACGTCGGCGAGCACCTGGCGGACCCGCGGCTCAGCGTCGACACGCTGGCACTGGCGCTGAACTGCAGCCGGCGCCAGCTCTACAACGCCTTCGGCGAGGAGCCGGACGGCGTGGCCGGCTACATCCTGCGCCGGCGCATCGAGGCCTGCCGGCTCGCCTTCGAGGACCCGGCGCAGCAGCGCCGCTCGATCACCGACGTCGCGCTGGCGCATGGTTTTTCGAGCATGGCGCATTTCAGCCGGGTGTTCCGCGCCCAGCTCGGGGTGGCACCGAGCGACTACCGCCGGGGCGAGGTGCTGCCGGGCGGCGGCTGAGGGCGGCGCGCAGCCGTTGTGCCCCGCGCGCGCGATGCCATGGCGGCGCGCTGCTTGCGCAACCGGTGGGTGCGTTAAGGGTTAACCCGCATTTTGGCGAAGAGTTGCGACGGCGTGTCCGGTTCGGCGCCGCGAATCCGATTGAGTTGGTACGGGCGACCACCTCGGTCCCGCCCGGCCCCACTTCAACCGTCGTCGTCGTCGCACCATGAGCCTCCGAACGCGCTCCCTCGCCGGATTCACCGCGCTGGCCCTGTGCCTGCAGCCGGTGCAGCCGCTGCTCGCCGCCAACCACCCGAATTCGCGGGTGGTGGGTACCAATGTCATCAACCTGACCGCCAACGTCGACTGGGACTACGACGCTGCGCCGCCGATGCAGGCGGGCACCGGCGGCGTGCGCCTGACCAAGGACGTGCTGCGCAACAAGATCCTGCGCGAGACGGCCCGCAGCGTCTTCCTGATGACCGAGGGCCGCCACCGGGTCGGCACGATCTACGTCTACAAGAACGGCCGCTTCGGCCGCAACGTGGACATCCAGATCATCAACAAGGCCGACCGCTCCTACGCCAATGCCGCGAAGTGGCAGAAGGCCGAGGGCAGCAGCTACAACTTCCTGGCGATGGACGGCCGGGCCGAAAACTTGCGCAACTACGCGCGGGTGATCGCCCACGAGCTGGGCCACTACGTCTACGGCTTCGCCGACGAGTACCGCGAGGAAGGCAAGGCGCAGGACCCGAGCGCGCCGTTCAGCCCGGCCGGCAACGACTACACCCGCGCCACCATCATGCACGACCACGAGAGCTTCACACGGCTCTCCGTGGCCGAGGACTACCGCACCGGCAACGCCACGAGCAACAACAACGCCCAGGCCCGCCTCTACGCCACCGACCGCACCAACCTGCGCGGCGGCTCGCACTGGGAGATGCTGACCCGCAACCCGGCCAACGACCCGGCCGAGGGCAAGGATTTCCACGAGGGCGACCGCACCTGGTTCGCGGCCTTCCGCAACCTCACGCCGCCGGCCACGGTCGCCCAGCTGACGCGCTACTTCGGCGTCCTGTGCGATGCCGACAAGGTCTCGGCGGCCTGCGGCACGGCGGATGCGAGCCGTGACCAGAGCGTGCCGGCGGCCGACCGCATCGGCGCGGCCGCGGACTACGATGCGGCCCTGTTCGCCGCATCGGGCGGCGTCAACGGCGCCGACGCGGCCGATGGCGCGGCCGGCACCGCCTTTGCCGACTTCAAGGTGATCTTCGTGGACTCGCCCGCCCCGGTGACGGTGCCGCCCGACGAGGGCGATGGGGAAGCGCAGCGCGTGCGTGCCGGCGTGAAGACGCGCCTGGGCAAGACGCCGCTGGCAGTCACCGGCTCGACGGCCGTCAGCCGCCACGCGCTGGTGATCGACCGCACGCTGCCGGCGAAGGCCTTCGAGGAGGCGAAGGTGGCTGCGGAAGCGATCCTCGAGCTGGCTGCGCCGGGCTCGCAGTGGGCGGTGATCACCTCGCCGCCGACCGGCTCCGGCCCGCTGGTGGCGAGCGCCCCGGTGGACACGGACCGCGCCCGGATGGTGGCCGCGGTGCAGGCGCTGACGCGGGCGGATGGCCGCTTCGATGCGGCCACCGCCTTCACCCAGGCACAGGCACAGGTCGAGGCGAACCGCCAGGAAGTCGATGGTGCGTGCATCTCGCTGGTGACGGCCCAGGGCACCACGGTGCCGGCCGACCTCGGCTCGCGCATGCGTGACGCCCGCACCGCGGTGAACGCGATCGGCATGCTGCTGCCCGTCGGCAGCACGCCCAGCACGGTGAGCGGCGGCATCACGCTCGACACGCTGTCGGCCGCCAGCGGCGGACGCGCCAGCAACGCGCGCAATGCCGAGCAGGCCATCAAGGAGGCGCTGCGCGCCGACCGCGAGGCCTCCGGCGAGGTGTTCGCGCTGCTGGCGACGGCCGCGCACGAGAGCCTGCCGCTGGGCGTGAAGGTCGAGACCTTCACCGTCACCGCGCACGACCACGTCGTGTCGGCCCACTGGTACTTCGACCCGGCCGACAAGGCGAAGCTGAGCTTCGAGCTGGTGACGCCGGCGGGCACCTTCAAGACCCTGTCGCCGGACTCGGACCTGGACGACGGCTATGCCCTGATCGAGGTCGACAACGCGGCGGGCACGCACAACGGCACGGCGCGCGCGGTGATCGTCGCCAACAGCGCGGTGGCCAACCCCGTGGGCCTCGACGTGCAGGCCGAAAGCGAGATCGAGCTGATCGTCGACCTCGAGGGCGGCACGCTGGCGGACAACCGCGCCCCGGTGATCCGCGTCCAGCTGACCGGCAATGCGCCGATCGCGAAGGCCCAGGTGCTCGCCACCGTCTACAACGCCGACACCGGCCTGCCGGTGCTGAGCGACCTGGTGCTGCGCGACGACGGCCAGGGCGTGGACACGCGTGCCGACGATGGCCGCTACGCGCTCAGCCTGGCCGACCGGCTCGAGCCGGGCGACTACACGATCTCGGTGCGCGCGGTCACGACGGCCAGCTCCGTCTTCCAGCCCAACCAGATCTTCGCGATCGGCGCCGAGGTGCCGGTGCGGCCGGTCGGCGCGGGCCTGGTGCGGGTCGACGAGTTCGACACCACGCTGCAGGCCGGCGCCACCGGCGTGAAGGCCGCGACCTCGACCGGCGGCACGGGTGGCAGCGGTGGCACGGGCGGCACCGGCTCCGGCGGCGGCACCACCAGCGCGGGCGACAGCGGCGGCGGTTGCACCACCGTCGACGGCCAGCGCGACGCCGGCCTGCTGCTGCTGCTGGCGGGTGCGCTGCTCGGCCTGTGGCTGCGCCGCGGGCGGCGCGATCGGTCGGCGGACTGATCGCCGCGCCCCAAGGCGGGCACGCTGCGGGACCGGCGGCTGGGCTGCCGCCCGCGCAGCGGCCCGGCCCGGGTGATGAGGGCCGGTGAACGCGCGGGGCGCGGTCACCGGCTCGTTCCGTTCAGCCGGACTTCAGAACACGCTGCTGCTCACCGTGAAGTCCGCCACGCGGCCCGTGAGCTCGCGCAGGGCCTGGACGAGCGGCCTCAGGTCGTCGCGGCGGCAGTGCAGCGCGTAGTCGAGGGCGCCGAGCGGGACCGGGCTGTCGAGCGGCGCCAGCAGGCCGCGGCCGCAGAGCGTGGCGGCCCAGGCCACCGGCAGCAGGCCGATGCCGCCGCGGTGGACCAGCAGCCCGGCGATCGCGCCCCAGTGGTTGCAGTCGAGGCGGCGCGGGGCCTGGGCACCGGACCGGCGCAGCCAGTCGTCGACGAGCTGCGTGATGCCCGAGCCGGCCGGCAGGCCGACCAGCGGATGCGCCTGCAGCGCTGCCGCGTCCACGGTGCCGCCCAGGCGGGCGGCCAGGTCGGGCCGGGCGCACCACGCGAAGGTGGCCTGGGTCAGCGGCGTGGAGACGAGGCTGGGCCGGCGGGCCGGGCCGGCGATCACGGCCACGTCGAGTTCGTGGCGGTCCAGGCGTGCGGACAGGGCTTCGCCGATGTCGACGTGCACGCCGACCTCGAGCGCCGGGTGGGCCTCGGCCAGCGCGTTCACCAGCGCGGGCAGCCAGGTCAGCGCGGTGAGTTCGCCCACGCCGAGGCGGCAGGGGCCGACGAGCCCCGGGGCCTGGCCCATCGTCTGGCGCAGGCCGTCCGCCTGCTGCAGCAAGGCGCCGGCCTGGGGCAGCAGCCGCAGGCCCGCGTCGGTCAAGGCGGCGCGGTGGCCGGCGCGGTCGAACAGCGCCTGGCCGAGCGAGCGCTCGAGTTCGGCGATGCGCTTGGACAGCGAAGATACGGACAGGTGGACGCGCTCCGCCGCCAGCGCGAAGTTGCCGCAGGTGGCGGCCCAGTAGAACGCTTCGAGCTGCTTGAGGGTCACCGAGTGCTTTGCTTTTAGCGAATGAAATAGTCTCGGATTATTCGCTTTCTCGCCTACTACGGATCTCGGACACTGCGCGCCCCACCCCCGACGCTGCCTGCCGTGTCCTCCACCCGCACTTCCACCGACCCGCGCCTGCCGGATCCCACGGCCCAGGCCTGGCAGGCCTTCCAGGGCGGCCGCCGCCGCGGCCGCACCGCGGACCTGCTCGCGCTGGAGGACTTCGAGGCCGCGGCGAAGCGCGTGCTGCCGCGGCCGATCTTCGGCTACGTCGCCGGCGCCGCCGAGGACAACCAGGCCCGCGACGACAACCGCCGTGCGTTCGAGGAACTGGCGCTGGTGCCGCGGGTGCTCTGCAACGTGGCGCAGCGCCAGCAGGGCGTGACGCTGTTCGGCACGGCCTACCGCAGCCCCTTCGGCATCGCCCCGATGGGCATCGCCGCGCTGTCCGCCTACCGTGGCGACCTCGTGCTGGCCCGCGCCGCGGCGCGGGCCGGGATTCCCGCCGTGCTCAGCGGCTCCTCGCTCACCCGGCTGGAAAGCGTGATGGAGGCGGCGCCCGGCACCTGGTTCCAGGCCTACCTGCCTGGCACCCCGGAGCGCATCGACGCGCTGCTGCAGCGCGTGGCTGCGGCCGGCGTGCAGACGCTGGTGGTCACCGTGGACATCCCGGTCGCCGGCAACCGCGAGAACAACCTGCGCTCGGGCTTCTCGACGCCGCTGCGCCCCAGCCTGCGCCTCGCCTGGGACGGCGCGACGCGCCCGCGCTGGCTGTTCGGCACCCTGCTGCGCACGCTGCTGCGCCACGGCATGCCGCACTTCGAGAACTCCTTCGCCGAGCGCGGCGCGCCCATCCTGTCGTCGCGCGTGCAGCGCGACTTCGCCGCGCGCGACCACTTCGACTGGTCCCACCTCGAGGGCATCCGCCGACAGTGGCGCGGCGTGCTCGTCGTCAAGGGCATCCTCAGCCCGCTCGACGCGGCCCGGGCGCGCCAGCTCGGCGCGGACGGCATCGTCGTCAGCAACCACGGCGGTCGCCAGCTCGACGGGGCCGTCGCGCCGCTGCGCGTGCTGCCGGCCATCGCCGAGGAGGCCGGCGACATGACCGTGCTGCTCGACAGCGGCGTCCGCCGCGGCACCGACGTGCTGAAGGCCCTGGCCCTCGGCGCGCGCGCCGTCTTCGTCGGCCGCCCCTTCAACTTCGCCGCGGCGGTGGACGGCGAGGCCGGCGTCGACCACGCGATCGACTTGCTGCGCGCCGAGGTCGACCGCAACCTGGCGATGCTCGGGGTCAACGGCTGCGCGGCGCTGGGGCCGCAGCACCTCTTCGATCGGCGCGCGGGCTGGGCGCTCGGGGCGGCCACCGGGGGGCAGCGGCCCGGGGGCTGAGGGGCTGGCGGGACGGTTGCGCTGTCGCTGGCGCGGCGTGGGGCGTTGCGCTGTTCCAGCGGTCTTTCATCTGCCGGCGGCTTGCTGAACGCACGCATCAATCGGTCGCCACGGCACTGAAGCCGCCTTCCACGCCGTGCGCACCACCGGCTCCGTCGTCACCACCACCACGCTGGGCGAGGCGGTGCCGGCGTTCGTGCCCAGGCGCTGCCGCTGGCCGGCCCGCCGATGTCGACTGAGGGCTGCGCCACCACGAGCCACCGCGCCGAGATGGCCCTGGCACGGTTGGCCGGCTTGGCCGGCCTGGTGACCTCTGTCGGCTGGCTGCTCCACAGCGCCCTCCGCAAGGAGGCGCTGCTGACCTCGCAGGTCGGCCGATCCCGGTCCGCGGAGGGTTTCATCGATGACCGTGCGCCCGCGCTGCCGCCGCTCGTCCGCATGGCCCTGGTGCACGGGCAGTTCGAGACTGTCCCCCCTTCCTCGACGGCAACGGACGCATCGCGAACTCGGCTGAGTTCGGATGATCTAGGCGGCTCGTCCATAATGGACGCCATGTCTGCGATTCGCCCGATCACCGCAGCGCGCTCCGGTTGGCGTTGGCGCAAGCCATCAGCCTGACCACCCCTACGCGCCCCTCCCTGCGAGCCAGGGCGCCTTCCGTCCCCACCCAGCACGCCGCGCCGGCCTCGCCAGCGCCGCCGAACGCGGGTTCCAAGCGGGTACCGAATCCAGGATGCTCCCCGGAACATCCAATGAAATCAAAGGGTTAGAGCGCATATGCTGCTGATGATCGACCAACTTCAGGCGGGTCTCACGGCACCCACTACAGCCCGCAAACCCGCGCCAGCGCTGGCGATTCGGGCTCTTGACGGCTCACGGCGGACCTCTCCAGCCCGGCGAAAAGCGGGTATCGAAGCGGGTATCGTTTTGGCGGGTGGCACTTAAGGCCCCAGGACCGACTCTTGACCATTGGTCCGAGATGCTGTTGATCTGACAACGGCGTAACGGCGCGCATGCTGCCTGGTGTAGGCTGCCGCAGCGGCTCGTGCGGCAGTGCAGTCGAATCATCCGAGGGGGATCAAGAGTTGAGTGCGTGTCGAGATCACTATCGCCTGCTTCACCAGGCCCTGGGCACGGTGCTGGAAGACTCGTTCGTCGGGGTTCGCTCCGACGCTATGGCCAAGAGTCACGCGTTCACTGGCGACCTCGCGCTGTGGCTGGAGGTTCTCAAGGAGCGCCCCGAGGTGTCGGTTCTCCAATCCGCAGCTCGTGAGTACCAGTTTGGGCTTTTGGCGCTTGCGTCAGGTCAGTATCGCGCGGCCTTCTCAGCGCTCCGCTTAGCTATGGAGTTGAGCTTTGCTGCGGTCCAGTGGTCCGCCAATGAGCGCGAACTCCGAGAATGGCAAAGAGGCCAGCGCGACAGCAATTGGTCAGGCTTGATTGACAATGAGAATGGGATTTTCTCGAAGCAGTTTGTTCGCCTTTTCTCAGAGGTCTTGGTTGACGAGATATCGCAATATCGCGCTTCAGCCGCCGCGGTGTATCGCGAGTGCTCAGAATATGTTCATGGCAATGCCCACACGCACAGATCGCTGCCAGAGCAGCTGATGTTCAACGAGGCGGCCTTCTCCGCCTGGCATGCCAAAGCTTCAGTTGTTCGCTTATCCGTCTCATTTGCTCTTGCGGCGCGCTATCTTTTAGACCTGAAGGCTGAAAGCAGAGCCCAGCTTGAGCATATGCTTCTTGACAATCTTGGGCATTCAACAGGGGTCCGAGTGATGCTTGGTGCACCAACTGAGGTGGCGAATGGCTGACTTCTTCTACCGCACAGAAGACATCAAGCCCGAAGAGGTAGCTGAGTACTTCGTTGAGACAAAGCGAGACAGAGAGATCGTCAACGCCCTGAAGGCAAGAAACCCGGTTGTGCTTTCTGGCAGCAGAGGTGTTGGTAAGTCCTTCCTCCTCCGTGTCGCCGAGGCTGAACTCTTGAAGGAGTTCGAGAGTAATCGGGTCCTACCTGTATATGTGAGCTTCAATCGTAGTTCGCTGATCAACACAACTGACCCGCGTCAGTTTCAGCACTGGATGCTCGCGCGAATCTGTGCCCGAACGGCTCGCACTTTGCATAGTCTCGGTTTGGTCCCCGGTTCGGAGAAGGGAATCAGCATACTGACCGGCGACAAGGCTCAAATCACCGCCGATCGAATTACCGCTGTAGAGGCTCTAGCGAAGTCTTACGAGGAGTCATGGAAGGAAGCCAGTCCAACGATCGATGTCACGTCGCTGCCCTCGTTGGACGATTTCAGGGATGCTATTGAGGACATCTGTGCAGGTGCGTCCATTGCTCGCATTGTTGTCCTAATCGACGAGGCTGCACACATTCTGATCCCCGAGCAACAGCGCCAGTTTTTTACGCTGTTTCGCGACCTGCGATCGCCCTATCTTGGATGTAAGGCGGCGGTGTACCCGGGTGTCACCTCCTACGGGGAGACCTTTCAGCCATCCCACGACGCAACCATGCTGTCCTTCGATAGGGACGTTTTGGGTGTCGACTATGTCGACACGATGCGAGAGATTGTGATCAAGCAGGCCGAAAGCTCACTGCTAGAAGATATTGCGAGGCACGACAAGAACTTCGCGCTAATCGCCTTTGCGGCAAGCGGTAATCCCCGCGTCCTATTGAAGACACTCGCCCGTGCGCCCAAGCTGACGGCCGCGCAAACGAACGACGTGTTGCGCGAGTATTACCGGAATGACCTTTGGTCTGAGCACTCCACGTTGCCAGAGAAGTACTCCGGACATCAACACCTTATCGATTGGGGTCGGCAGTTCATCGAAGGCACTGTGCTGCCAGATCTCAAAAAGAAGAACGATCAGTACTTGGAGAAGGAGCAGAAGTCGACCTGCTTCTTCTGGATTCATCGAGATGCGCCACAACCCGTCAAGGAGGCCCTGAAGCTGCTCGCCTACAGCGGTATTGTTGCGGAGCATGCTGTTGGAATTCGCGCCACGCGGAGCGAGATTGGTACTAGGTACTCAGTTAACTTGGGTGCGCTCATTTCGCTGGAAAGCATCCCGACCAGCACAGGGCTGACGGTGGCTAGAAATTTGACACCTGGGCGGATGAGCGAGTTCGGCGCGAATCACTCGGCGTATCAAAGTCTGCTTGCAGTTGTACCTACATTCTCGGAGCCGAGTGTTGCGGCAGTACTGAAGCAGCAACTCGCCAAGCCGCTTTCCGTTCTTGATATTACTGAGTGGCAGCGAACCAAGTTGGGTGAAATCGGTTTGTCGACCGTTGGCGATGTGTTGCTCGCCAGCGAGACAAAGCTGCAGACTCTGTCGTACGTCGGTGAAAAGCGATCGCGGCGGATCCGAAACGCAGCCTTAGCTGCAGTTTTCGAGTATTTGTCGGGTTGACTTGCCTTGCTGCTCTGGATCGCTAGCTATTGAGCTTGGTTGAACTTGTTGTGCCATGAAATTCATGCAGTCCCTTCGCCTCATTCCTTCCAAATCGCCGAGCATCGCGGGCGCTTGCGGCGAGCAAATTCGGAAGTGCCGTTGACGCCGAGGGTTGCGCTGAGAGACTGAGTTTGCGGCGCCGACGCTGTGTCGGCACGCACTCTTCGTCTCAGCGCCATGCCCCTCACCGACATCAAGATCCGCCAGGCCAAGCCCGCCGACAAGCCGATCAAGCTCGCCGACACCGCCGGCCTGTACCTCGAAGTCAAGCCCAGCGGCTCCAAGCTCTGGCGCTACCGCTACCGCATCGCCGGGCGCGAGAACCTGTTCGCCATCGGCGAGTACCCGCAGGTGTCGCTGGCCGATGCGCGCAAGGCGCGTGACGACGCCCGCGAACTGATCCGCCAGGGCCGACACCCCGCCCATGCGCGGCAGACCGAACGCACGCGGCAGATCAACGCCAACGCGCTGACCTTCAAGGCCATCGCCGAGGAGTGGATCGAGAAGAAGCGCAGCCGCTGGGCGCCGTACTACCTGATGCAGGTGGAGCGCGGCATGAAGAAGGACATCTACCCGCGCATCGGCCGGCTGCCGATCCGCTCGGTCACCGCGGCCGACGTGCTGGCCATCCTGGACCGGGCCACGAAGCGCGGCGCCGAGGTGGTGGCGCTGAACCTGCGGCAGTGGTGCTCGCAGGTGTTCCGCTATGCCGTGGCCACGCTGCGCGCCGACCACGACCCGGCCTCGGCCCTGCGAGGCGCCGTCATCCGCCCGCCGGTCAACCACAGCCGGCCGATGGATCGCGACGAGATCGCCGCCTTCCTGCGCAAGCTGCAGGGCTTCGGCGGCCACCGCACCACGGTGATCGCGCTGCGCCTGCTGCTGCTGACCTTCGTGCGCACGATCGAGATGCGCAAGGCCGAGTGGACCGAGGTGGACCTGGCCGCCGCCGAATGGCGCATCCCGCCTGAGAAGATGAAGATGCGCCGGCTGCACATCGTGCCGCTGTCCACGCAGGCGGTGGCGCTGCTGACCGAGCTGAAGGGCATCACTGGCGCCGGACGCTGGCTGTTCCCCAACCACCGCCGGCCGCACGACGTGATGTCGGCCACCACCGTCAACCACGCACTGATGAGCCTGGGCTTCGCGTCGGCCACCGTCACCGCGCACGACTTCCGCGCCACCGCGTCAACACGGCTGCACGAGATGGGTCTGCGCTCCGACTTCATCGAGCTGCAGTTGGCCCACGTGGAACGCAACCGCGTGCGCGCCGCCTACAACCACGCCGACCACCTGGCCGAACGCGCCGCGATGATGCAGACCTGGGGCGACTGGCTGGATGCCGTCGCGGCGGACAACCCCAGCGCGCGCAACGCCAAGGGCTGACCGCCGCGGCCAACCTCACGCAGCCTTCGCTTCCATCGCGTCGGCTCCATCGGTTTGGCTGGCCTTGCGCCGCGGCCGGCCCAGGATGGCCCCCAGGTATGCCCGCGAAGCGCGGGGCCTCGAATGCCCGGCCATCCTCGAGACAGCCAGGCACGCGGCCTTCACCTCGTTCGATCCGTCGCTGGCGCCACCTCGCACCGGCGGCTGCTGCCCAGTGCGCACAACGTACTCGCCGATCAGCGCCTCGTGCCGCAGGCCATGCGCCGTCACGCCCAGCTTGCGCTTGGTGAAGCCGAACTTGCGAAGCACGTAGGCGAAGCGCTGCATGTTCTGCTTCAGTGACCGGTCGGGCCGGCCCAGGTGGGCTTCCACGTCGGTGCCCGCCACGCGCTGCGCGTGCGCGACGGCCTGTTGGCGCTGCAGCGTGTCCAGCGGCAGGTAGCGCGGCCGGCCGTTCTTCGCGCCCTGGCGCACCCACAGGTAGTAGTCGGCCTGGCGCTCTTCGGGTGGCAGGCCCGTCGCCTCGAACGGCACGACCAGGGCGTTCGGCCGCAACATCACCGACTCCTTCTTGCGCAGGCCGAAGGCGTGGATCACGCGCAGCGACGCGCCCACGTAGGCGTCGTACGCGCTCACCCGCTGCAGCAGCGCCTCGATGTCCAAGCCCTGGGCCGACCAGCTCTTGTCGTGCTCGGCCACCTCGTGGCGCTGGTACTCGTGCAGCTCCAGGCCGTAGAAGGCCGGCCCGCGCACGAAGCCGGGCTTGCCGGTCCACAGCGCTAGGCCGCGCAGAAAGCTCATGTAGGTCTGGATCGTTGCGGGCTTCA
Organism: Pseudideonella sakaiensis; assembly: GCF_001293525.1. Taxonomy (GTDB): domain Bacteria; phylum Pseudomonadota; class Gammaproteobacteria; order Burkholderiales; family Burkholderiaceae_C; genus Ideonella_A; species Ideonella_A sakaiensis. Next base: position 73,797 of record NZ_BBYR01000033.1, read on the forward strand.
GTTTGTCGTCGCGCCATACCTGCACCATGGCACGGATGTGCTTCTGCCTCAGGTTGCGCGGGTCGGGCAGGGTCTTGAAGCCGGCGCGGTCGTGCAGGGCCGCGTAGAAGCGCCGCAGGAAGTCTGCGCGATCCTTCCGGGTCTTGTGCGACACGGTCTTCTGTCGCGACGTGTGCTGCTGGTTGTGCAGGCGCAGCAGTACCTCCAGCACCTGCAGCGCGCCGGCCTGGCCGGGGCGGTGTCGAGCCAGCACGTCGGCGTCGGTCAGGCCCGCCCAGTCGTGCAGGCGCGGCGGTTGGTGGGCGGTGCGGCCCAGTGGCGGTGGGCGAAGGCGGGATGAAGGCGGATCGATGGAAAGGCGGGGCATGGTCAGCTCCGGTTGAAGGGTCGACATCGGCGCGCGTCCCTTTCCATGTCGCCATGGCGCGCGCCAGGGGTGGAATCGATGCAAGCGCCTGCCAGGCGGATTCCGTCGCCGGGCGCGGCCGTGGCCTTGTGCTTGCGTTGCAGCGCGCGCCACGTGCGTGCTGCACCGACCCAGGGGTTCACCAGCGTTGGCGGCGGTGCCGCCGGCTGGCTCGGTCATCCTTAAAAATGGGAACGGGTTGATCCGGCCCGTGCGCGGGTTTCCGCGCCGCACGGGGTGGGTGATGGCGCCAGCCTCGGGGGCGGGCGGCATCGACAGCCAGGTCGGGCCTGCTGCCTTCGATGGATCAGGTCTTCGCGCTTTCGCAGCGCCATCCACCTGCATGGGTCCGCCCCTCACCGAGAGTCCGGGGCGGTGTCAGGTGCACGAGCGAGGGCGGCGCGCGGCGGAGCCCATCAGGGCAAGCACGACCACGCGCCGGGCCGCCCACGAGTGGCGGCCGGTGCTCGAACGGATGGCGAGACGCTGTGCACGGCATCGGGTGCCGGCACGGCTTGGGCACGGTCTGCAGCGCGCTTCAGGAGTGCCCGGCGCGGTGGCCGGTGGGCTGCAGCAATCAGCTCTGCGAAGGGGAACCAACGTCCGCGACCTCGGGGGTCACGGCCAGCCTGGCTCAGGGCCAAGCCTCAAAGGGCAGGTAACGACTGCGACGCCTCTTCGCTCCAGCGGAGCAGGCCATGAGGGAGGCCCAAGGGAGCCGGTAGTGGACGCGCGGGGCGAGTGCGTCGTCAACGGGCTTGGCGCAGACGCCCGCCGCAATCGGCCGGATTCGAGGGTACTTGCATGGGCAAGTGAGGCACGTGCAAGGCGGCTCTGTTTGCGGAATGCCGGCAGGGTGCGCGCCGCCCCTGGGGTTGACGACTGTGCGATTGGCCTCTGGTGGTGAACCGGGTATGCGATGCGCGGGTCTTGGGCCTCGCCCTCAAGCGCTACGGCACTATCGCGGTGTCAGCCGAGTGCTACTGCGGTGATACAAGTGGCGGCGTGCCTCCATGCGGTGTCACTGCTATGCCAGTCGGGTAGCACTCGACTGCTACTGCAGTGACATCCGGGCGTCGAAGCTCGTCGCTGTAGCTTGCTTGGGGTTGAACTGCCGCCATCCCATGGGACGGTGACCGGGTCTTCACGCGGAGCCTCGTCATGCGTTCGTTCCAATGGGTCAGCGGCGAGCTGATCGAAGTCCAACGGTTCATCAACGTGCCGATGCGCTGGTGCGAGCAGTACCCGGCGCGCGAGCGGCGGGAGCTTTGGATCAAGGCTATCGACGGCCCGGACGTCAAGCTGGTCGTGCACACACGCTTCCTGCCGGCCCGCCGTGGTCACGATGTTGATGCGCTGCTGTTCGGCGACCTTCCGGTCGGCCTGTTCAATCACAGCACCGGGGACCAGATCAAATTCCTTCGGACGGACCCGCCGCTGGTGTGGCGGCGATGTGATGCCGCGTGGATCGCAGGCGTCACAGCCGCCTGCGTCGCCGGCTTTGCGCTACTGTCATGGCCGTGGCTCCTGGTGGGCGTGCCGGCGGTCGTGCTGCGCACGATGCTGGTGGTCGGCGTCCGAATGCTTTGGCGGTGGTCGGTCCGGGCCAAGGTCGACGCGGCTCTGGCGGCGGTGGCCCGAGCCGCTCAGCCGCGCCCGAGGCTGCGGCGGGTGAAGTAGGCCCGGCCCGAGGAATGTCTCGGCGGACATTGCGTCGATACATTTCCGGCCGCCGCTCTCTCGCCCCGGGGCCGCCGGGTCGGCGCGGCGGCCTGCGCATCAGGCCGTCGTTCTGCCTCGCACCGGCGAGAATGACAGTGAAGAACCGATAACGCAGGCTGACTCCGAGTCCATGATCGACGACCTCAAGAAGACCCTCTGGGCCGCCGCCGACAAGCTGCGCGCCAACATGGACGCGGCCGAGTACAAGCACCTGGTGCTGGGCCTGATCTTCCTGAAGTACATCTCCGACACCTTCCAGGCCCGTCGCACCGAACTGACGGCGCGCTTCGCCGACCCGGCCGACGAGTACCACCTCGAAGGCGCCACGCCCGACGACACCGCCGCCGAGCTGGAAGACCGCGACTACTACCGCGAGGCCAATGTCTTCTGGGTGCCCGAGGCGGCCCGCTGGGAGTCGCTACGCGCCGCCGCCAAGCAGCCCGACATCGGCAAGCGCATCGACGACGCGCTGTCGTTGATCGAAGCCGAGAACCCCAAGCTCAAGGGCATCCTCGACAAGCGTTTCGCGCGGGCCCAGCTTCCGGACGGCAAGCTCGGCGAGCTGGTTGACCTGGTGTCTACCATCGGCTTCGGTGCCTCGGCCGCCGAGGCGCGCGACGTGCTGGGCCAGGTCTACGAATACTTCCTCGGGATGTTCGCCAGCGCCGAGGGCAAGCGCGGCGGCCAGTTCTACACGCCGCGCAGCATCGTCAAGACGCTCGTGGCTGTGCTGGCGCCGCACCACGGCAAGGTGTACGACCCGTGTTGCGGCAGCGGCGGCATGTTCGTGCAGAGCGAGGAGTTCATCGAAGCGCGTGGCGGCAAGATCGGCGACGTGGCTATCTTCGGTCAGGAGGCCAACCCCACCACCTGGCGCCTGGCGGCCATGAACCTGGCCATCCGCGGCATCGACTTCAACCTGGGCCGCGAGCCTGCCGACACCTTCACGCGCGATCAGTTCCCCGACCTGCGCGCCGACTTCATCCTTGCCAACCCGCCCTTCAACATCAGCGACTGGTGGCACGCGAATCTTTCCGGTGATGCGCGCTGGGAGTACGGCGACCCGCCGCCCGGCAACGCCAACTACGCCTGGCTGCAGCACATGCTGTGGCACCTGAAGCCCGGTGGACGCGCCGGCATAGTGCTGGCCAACGGCAGCATGAGTTCCAGCCAGAACAGTGAAGGCCAGATCCGCGCCGCGATGGTCGAGGCCGACGTGGTGGAAGTGATGATCGCGCTGCCGGGGCAGCTGTTCTTCAACACCCAGATTCCGGCCTGCCTGTGGTTCCTGGCGAAGGGCAAGCGCGCGCGGGCGGGCGAGGTGCTGTTCATCGACGCGCGCAAGTTGGCGGTGATGATCAGCCGGGTGCAGTGCGAGCTGACGGATGCAGCCATCGATCGCATTGCGGGCACGGTGGCGGCCTGGCGGGGCGATGCCGGCGCTGGAGACTACGCCGATATGCCGGGCTACTGCCGCAGCGTGCGGCTGGCCGAGATTGCCGAGCACGGGCATGTGCTGACGCCGGGGCGTTACGTGGGCGCGGAAGCCGTCGAGGACGATGGCGAGGGCTTCGAGGCCAAGATGCAGGCCTTGACCGAGCAGCTCGGGGAGCAGATGGCGAAGGGGGCCGAGCTGGATGCGGTGATTCGGCAGAAGCTCGGGGGGCTGGGCTATGAGTTCTGAGTGGCCTGTCCTGCCACTTGAGCAGTGCCTCGACGCCTTGATCGACTACAGAGGCAAGACTCCTGAGAAGACCGATTTCGGCATCCCGCTCATTACAGCCAAGGTCATCAAAGGCGGACGTATCGAAGCGCCTACCGAGTTCATTGCGGTCGACGCCTACGATGCCTGGATGCGCCGGGGCATTCCGCGCGCCGGTGATGTTGTCTTGACGACCGAGGCACCTCTTGGGGAGGTGGCACAGTTGGGAAGCGAGCGCGTTGCGCTGGCCCAGCGTGTCGTGACCTTGCGAGGAAAAGCCGGAGTCCTCAACAACACGTTCCTGCGGTATCTGCTGCAGACCGAAGCAGTGCAGTCCCAACTTGCGGCGCGAGCAACAGGTACGACGGTGCTCGGCATCAAGCAGAGTGAGCTACGAAAGGTCGAGATTCCGCTGCCGCCCATTGATCTTCAGCGTAGCTCGGCTACCTTGCTGGCCAACCTGGACGACCGCATCGCGCTTCTGCGCGAGACGAACGCCACCCTCGAAGCCATCGCGCAGGCGCTGTTCAAGTCGTGGTTCGTCGACTTCGATCCCGTTCGCGCCAAGAGCCAAGGCCTCGCCCCGTCAGGCATGGACGAAGCCACGGCGACCTTGTTTCCGGATGGGTTCGAGGATTCATCGCTAGGGCAGGTGCCCAGAGGGTGGCGAGCGCCGACGTTGGCCGAGGCGTTCGAGATCAATCCATCTCGCGGCTTGCGAAAGGGTGCGGAGGCGAAGTACCTCGAGATGGCCGGCGTGCCGACCGCGGGCCACTGCGCCGATTCGATCTCGGTCCGGGCTTTTGGGTCTGGCACCAAGTTTCGGAACGGTGACACCCTGCTGGCGCGTATCACTCCGTGCCTAGAGAACGGCAAGACCGCGTTCGTCGATTTCCTCGTGGAAGCTGAGGTTGGATGGGGATCGACAGAGTTTATTGTGCTGCGGCCGAAGGCGCCGCTGCCCGAGTACTTAGCCTATCTGCTGTGCAGGCACGCGCCGTTCCGCGAGTTTGCCGAGCGCAGCATGTCAGGGACGAGTGGACGTCAGCGGGTGCAGAACGATGTGCTCGCCACTTATCGACTCGCCGTGCCGCCAGCGGCAGTTGCAGAGGCCTTCGGCGCGCTGGTCAATCCGTTGCAACAGGCTATCGCGAGCAACCATGCGAGGGCTGCAACCCTTGGAGCGTTGCGTGATGGGCTGTTGCCTCGCCTGATTTCCGGCCAACTCCGCCTTCCCGAGGCCATGGCCGAAGCCGAGGAAGCGCTCTGATGTCCGTTCCGCACGCCGTCGATCTGCTGCGCCTGCTCGATGCGTTGGACAGCCAAGTCGCCGACGACCTCGAAAGCGAGTTCCTGGACTTCAAGCCCTGGCAAGGGCCGAAGGAAGACCTCAAGCTGGCCTGCGAGTACGCGGCCTGTTTTGCCAATGCACGCGGCGGCGTGGTGGTATTCGGCGTGGCCGACCGGGTGCGCGGCCGCGCACAGGCGATCCACGGTGTGCGCGGCCATGACCTGGATGTGTTCCGCCGCGGCATCTTCGACGGCACGCGGCCGGGCGTGGCGGCCGAGGTGTTCGAGATCGACGTGCCTGAGGGCACGGGCAAGTTGCTCGTGGTGCGCGTGCACGAAGGCGACAGCAAGCCCTACGGCACGGCAGCGGGCCTCTTCAAGCAGCGTGTAGGCAAGAACTGCATGCCACTGGACCCGGTGACGTTCCAGCGTGCCCAGGTGCGCAGCGCCGCCGTGGACTGGAGCGGCGCGCCGGCCAACGGCCTGGCCATGCAAGACCTGGACCCCTTGCAGATCGAGCGGGCGCGGCAGGTGCTGCGCAGCAAGGCACCTGCGTCGGGCCTGTTGGAATTGCCTGATTCGGCGTTCCTCAGCGGCCTTGAGGCCATGCGCGATGGCCGGGTGACGCACGCCGGGATGTTGCTGTTCGCGCGCCGCGAGGTACTGGCGCAGCGCTGCCCGCAGGCCCAGTTTCACTACGTGCTGCACGACGGTGAGACCAGCGTGGCGCGCAACGACATCGACCGGTTGCCGCTGCTGGAGGCGGTGGAGCGCATGGAGCAGATCTTCACCGGGCCGCTGAACCCGGAGAAGGAGATCGAGCTCGGCCTGTTCAAGCTGCGCATTCCGCAGTTCCCGGTGGAAGGGGTGCGCGAAGCGGTGCTGAACGCGCTGACGCACCGCGACTACCTGAACCCCGGCGAGATCCTGGTGCGCCATTCGACCAAGGAGCTGGTGGTCACGAGCCCGGGTGGCTTCGTGGCCGGCATCACGCCCGAGAACATCCTGCGGCACGAGGCGGTGCCGCGCAACCGCACGCTGGCCAACGCCTTGGTGAAGCTGCGGCTGGTTGAATCGTCGGGCATCGGCCGGCGGCGCATCTTTCGGTCAGCGCTGGTGTTCGGCAAGCGCCGGCCCGAGTACGCGACCGATGGCCATTCGGTGACGCTGCGCATGTTCAACCGCGAGGCGCACGACGCGCTGGCCAAGTTGATCGCCCGGCTGGACGCGCAGGGCGCCGAGGTGGCGCTGGACCAGTTGCTGGTGCTCGATGCGTTGCTGGGGCAGGACTTCATCGATGCCGGGCAGGCAGCCAACGTGCTGCAACTGTCCAAGGACGAGTCTCGACGCATTCTGGAGGCCATGTGCCTGCCACCCCTGGGCCTGCTGGAACGCAAGGGGCACACCGCAGCCGCGACCTTTCACCTGGCCAAGGGCGTAGCCAAGGAACTCAAGGGTAAGGCTGCCTACACCCGAACCCGGGGGCTGAATCCGATTCGATATGCCGAGATGGTGCGCGAGTACCTGCGTGACCATCAACGCATCGAGAATGCCGAGCTGCGCGAGCTGCTTGGGCTGGGCAACTCGCCTTCGGCGCAGGTGGAAGCGTCGCGCTACCTGAAGAAGTGGAGCCAGCCTGACGGGTTTCTGGACCGGCAGCGGGTCGGCAGCACCCATGTCTACACCCTTCGGCCGAAGGCATAGCATGGGCTTAGCAATCGCCGGAACAGGGTGGACGTTGGCAAAATGCCAAGAAAAATCAACGACTTGCGGCTTAGCTTGTTAAGCACCTGCTAAGCGCCGGAGGCCCCAACAGCATGACCGAAGACCAGCTCGAACATGAGGCCTTGGGCTGGTTGGCCGACGTGGGCTACCAGCACCGGTATGGCCCTGAGCTGGCGCCTGATGGCAGCACCCCCGAGCGCAGCGACTACCGCCAAGTGCTGCTGGTCGAGCGGCTGCGGCAGGCCGTTGCGGCGCTGAACCCCAACGTGCCGCAGGCGGCGCGCGACGATGCGGTCAAACAAGTGGTCGACCTCGGCACGCCCGTGCTGCTGGCCGCGAACCGGCAGTTCCATCGGCTGCTGGTCACCGGCGTGCCGGTGCAGTATCAGCGCGACGGCGAAACGCGGGGCGATTTCGTCAAGCTCGTCGATTGGGCCGCGCCGGCGCGCAACGAGTGGCTGGCGGTCAACCAGTTCTCCATCACCGGACCGCACCACACGCGCCGGCCCGACATCGTCCTGTTCGTCAACGGCCTGCCGCTGGTGCTGATCGAGCTGAAGAACCCGGCCGACGCGAACGCTGATGTGTGGAAGGCCTTCCAGCAGATCCAGACCTACAAGGAACAGATCGCAGACGCCTTCCAGTACAACGAGGTGCTGGTGATCTCCGACGGCACCGATGCGCTGCTGGGCTCGCTGTCGGCGGACAGCGAGCGCTTCATGGCCTGGCGCACGATCGACGGCGTCACGCTTGACCCGCTGGGGCCGTTCAACGAACTGCAGACGCTGGTGCGCGGCGTGCTGGCGCCGACCTTCCTGCTGGACTACCTACGCTTCTTCGTGCTGTTCGAGGACGACGGCGGCCTGGTCAAGAAAATCGCCGGCTACCACCAGTTCCACGCCGTGCGCGCGGCCATCGCCCAAGTGATCGCGGCGTCGCGCCCCGACGGCCTGCCCAGCGTGCGCGGCAAAGGCGGTGTGGTGTGGCACACCCAGGGCAGCGGCAAGAGCATCACGATGACGTGCTTCGCAGCGCGGGTGATGCAAGAGCCGGCGATGGAGAACCCGACCATCGTCGTCATCACCGACCGCAACGACCTGGACGGCCAGTTGTTCGGCGTGTTTTCACTGGCGCAAGACCTGCTCCGAGAACGGCCGGTGCAGGCCGGCACGCGGCAGGAGCTGCGCGCGCTGCTGGGCAACCGCCCTTCCGGCGGCATCGTGTTCGCCACGATCCAGAAGTTCATGCCGGGCGAGGACGAAGATGCGTTCCCGCTGCTCTCGGACCGCCACAACATCGTCGTCATCGCCGACGAGGCGCACCGCACGCAGTACGGCTTCGAGGCCAAGTTGAAGACGTTGAAGCAGCGACCTTCGACGACGGTGCTAACAACCGGCACCGGTGAACCTTCGCCGCACAAGGTCGAATTCGCGCCTACCGTCGACCGCTACCAGGTCGGCTACGCCCAGCATCTGCGTGATGCGCTGCCCCACGCCACGTTTGTGGCCTTCACCGGCACACCGGTGTCGGGCGAGGACCGCGACACGCGCGCTGTGTTCGGCGACTACATCAGCGTCTACGACATGCAGCAGGCGAAGGAAGATGGCGCCACGGTGGCCATCTACTACGAGAGCCGGCTGGCCAAACTAGGGCTTAAGGCGGACGAGCTGGCCACCATCGACGATGAGGTGGACGAGCTGGCCGAGGACGAGGAAGAGAGCCAGCAGGCCAAGCTCAAGAGCCGTTGGGCGGCGCTGGAGAAGGTGGTCGGCGCCGAGCCCCGCATCGCCAGCGTGGCCGCTGACCTGGTGGCGCACTTCGAGGAGCGCAACAAGGCCCAGACCGGCAAGGCCATGGTGGTGGGCATGAGCCGCGACATCTGCGTCCACCTCTACAACGCGATCACCAAACTCCGGCCTGACTGGCACAGCGCCGACCCCGAGCAAGGCGCCATCAAGATCGTGATGACCGGCGCGGCCAGCGACAAGGCGCTGCTGCGCCCGCACATCTACAGCGCGCAGGTGAAGAAGCGACTGGAAAAGCGCTTCAAGAACCCGGGCGACCCGCTGCGCATGGTGATCGTGCGAGACATGTGGCTGACTGGCTTCGATGCGCCGTGCGCGCACACGCTCTACATCGACAAGCCGATGAAGGGCCACAACCTGATGCAGGCCATCGCCCGCGTGAACCGGGTGTTCAAGGACAAGCAGGGTGGCCTGGTGGTGGACTACATCGGCATCGCCAACGAGCTGAAGTCGGCGCTGAAAGAGTACACCGCGAGCAAGGGCCGCGGGCGACCCACAGTAGATGCGCACGAGGCGTACAGCGTTCTGGCCGAGAAGCTGGACGCGCTGCGCGGCATGCTGGCCGGCACAAACGGGCATGGATTCGACTACAGCGGGTTCCTCACAGGCGGCCACAAAACGCTGGCCGGCGCTGCCAACTTCATTCTGGGCATCAAGGACGGCAAGAAGCGCTTCGCTGATCTGGCGCTGGCCATGAGCAAGGCGTTCACTTTGTGCTGCACGCTCGATGAGGCCAAGGCGGTGCGAGAGGAGGTCGCCTTCTTCCAGGCTGTGAAGGTGATCCTGACCAAGCGCGAGCTCAGCCACAAGAAGAAAACCGACGAGGCGCGCGAGCTGGCCATCCGCCAGATCATCAGCTCGGCGGTGGTGTCGGAAGAGGTGGTCGACATCTTCGACGCCGTGGGCCTGGACAAGCCGAACATCGGCATCCTCGACGACGCCTTCCTGGCCGAGGTGCGCAACCTGCCCGAGCGGAACCTGGCGGTCGAACTGCTGGAGAGGCTGCTCGAAGGCGAGATCAAGTCACGCTTCGCCGGAAACGTGGTCCAGAACAAGAAGTTCTCGGACATGTTGACCGACGTAGTGCAGCGCTACCAGAACCGGTCCATCGAAGCCGCGCAGGTGATGGAAGAGCTGGTGCAGATGGCCAAGAAGTTCCGCGAGGCTGCGGCGCGCGGCGAGCAGCTCGGCCTGACCGAAGACGAGGTGCGCTTCTACGACGCGCTGGCCAACAACGAATCGGCCGTGCGCGAGCTGACCGACGAGACCCTGAAGAAGATCGCTCACGAGCTGGCCGAGAACCTGCGCAAGAACCTGAGCGTGGACTGGTCGGCGCGCGAGAGCGTGCAGGCCAAGCTGCGGCTGATGGTCAAGCGCATCTTGCGCAAGTACAAGTACCCGCCGGATCAGCAGGAGGCGGCGGTGGAGCTGGTGCTGCAGCAAGCGAAGGCGCTGGGGGAGGCATGGGCGTAGTGGTCTCACATCAAGCTCAGTTCCGCATCGCCTCACACTCCACGTAGGATGCAGTTGTACGCGACCTAATCGGAATCCCGTGCTGCAATTTCCGGCAAACGCCCTCGCACGTCCACTTGAAGACTTTCTGGCGCAGGTCAGGCAGTCCCCTGGCCAAGCGCTGAAGATGCCAATTCAGCTCAGATGGGGGGGGCGGGCTCGGCGGCGCGGTTCAATCCGTCCAGGTGCTTGCAACTTGGGCACGGCTTGAGGGGACCGGGGGCGCGCTGAGATTGCCTGGTGCGTTTGCAGGCCAGGAGAACACCCGCGAAAGGTTTGCGTCGACGCTCCCCGGTATGGCTGCGCTCTACTTTGCAGAACGCATCGATTGCGATGGTGAGCCGTTCAGCCGGTACAAGGCGCTAGAAGTTGTCGCCCCACGAATCGCCTCCATGCAATCCGGTGCCTATCGCGACACGCTCAGAGGACAAGGCGCGGCTCTCTGCTGCTTCATCGGGGCTAAGAACGAGTACTTGAGTGCGCTTTACTCGCGAGCTAGCCCTGGACAGGTGCGCGAGGTCACGGACTTTCGCGTACTTCTGCCCAGGATCCTCAAGGACCTCAGCGTCCGTGATGATGCGTTGAACGAGGGTCAACTCGACTACTTGAGTGGGCTGATCCATCAGCTGTTCCTGAACGCGGACGAGCATGGCTCCTTCGACGAGTCGGGAGCGCGACTTGAAACTGGGATGCGCGGCGTAGCAATTCGCGTGACCCCCGTCTCCGACGTAAAGTCTCTTGTTCACTACGCCGGCGAGGACACGGCGCTAAAGGCCTATCTAATCAAGCTTGCGCTACTCGAAAAAGGAAATGGGCACGGCATCGCGGATGGAACCAAGCTGCCGGGCGGCTCGATGCAAATGCTTGAGATCTCCGTTTTCGACACCGGGCCTGGGCTGGGGCTTCGATGGTTGTCAGAAAAGGAAGGGCGACGAAGCTACGCGGAGATTTCCCACGACGAGGAACTTTCCGCCGTACAGACCTGCTTTGAGAAGCACGCAACGACCAAGGCGAGTCAGTACAAAGGGCAAGGCCTCTCCATGGCGCTGATGGCGCTTAAGCGCCTAGACGCGTTCATGACGCTTCGGACCGGCAGGCTCAGCCTGTACCAGGACTTCTCACGATCGGACACGACGGAGTTTGAGCCGAGGAACCGGTTTCCCAAGTTGAAGCGGCCGCCCGAGGTCGCCGGCACTGGCTACTCCATTTGCTTCAGGTTGAAGTAGCCATGTTCGGCCCGAGCGGATTCTTCTGTTTCACACACTTGGTCCAGTCGCTTGACGGAACCGAGCATCGCTATGCTTTCGCCTACAAGCCACCGGGCCCAATGCTTCGAGGGGCGCTCGATGAGTTGATGCTCGCCATGTGCAAAGGGCCGCATCTTCCCGACGCCGTCATAGTGGTAGGTCTTGCGGAAGAGGGGGGTGCAGACCTGTTGGAGCAGTTGCGCACAGAGAGCGCACTCGTGGCGCAGCAGCGACTGAAGTCTCGTATACCGCTGATCCACGCGAGTTTCGAGCTGCAATCCGGCAAAGCTCGAATGACCTTGCTGGATTCTGCGTTCAGGGGCAGGTCAACAGAGTTCAGAGCCGTAGTCGAGAAGAGCGTTCGGCAATGGCTGATGTCAGGTCTTCGAGCGGTTTTCGATCCGAAGGATGTCGTGCTTCGTGCTCCTCCGGGTTATGCCTATCAGAAGCCTTCCGGAGCACGATCCGAACTCTTCCTCGAGCCAGATTTGGCGTTGAAGTCGTCGGCGGTGGTTGCCTTCGTTGCGTTGGCCTTGTTCAACAAACTCTTCTCCGGCCGCAGTGGCGGATTCGCCGAACTCCAGACGGTCTTCGTCGACACGATGGCCATAGCGCCAGTGGCATATGGCCTGCGCGAACTGCTCGCCCTGTGTGGCTTCGAGCAGGCATTTCACATCGAGAGCTTTCACTCATACGGTGGTTTTGAGGAAGTTCGAAAACCGCTGCAACGGACTTCGCTTTGCCTGATTTCCGCATCGACGTCCATGGCGCTCCATGAGCAGTGGGTGACCAAGAAGGAGGTAGCGGTCAACGAGGTGGTGACGATCCTGACCCTGACTTCGGCCAAGCAGTTCAAGGACGGGGCGCTACTTGCGATCGATGTACCTGAGCCTGCATTAGCCTCAGGTTCGGCACTGGTCAGCATTCGGATCAAGGGTGAAACGTTCCTGCCCGAGCAAGAGCCGCCAAAGAAGGTGTTGCTCACGGATGCCTATCACCGGAGTGATGAGGATGTGGAGCAGTTCTGTGCCTTCGCTGGTCAGGGGGTGTTCGATGTCTACCGCCGACCCGCCCGCAGTGGATCCAGGCCGCGCGCGCTTTTTGTCGACGGCATGCAGTTGTTGAAGCAGACCCGATTCACGGATTGGCTTCATCGACGTCTCCTTCAGTCTGCCAAGGCCGCGACCCGAGTTGTCGTATTTCAAGATGACCCCCTGTCCAAAGCGCTCGCGCAAGAGGTGACTCGCTATTGCACCGAAAGCCTAGGATTACCTCAAATCGAGCTGGTTTCTTCCAGCAGGTTGTCAGAGAAGAAGTTCAGCGAGCGGGCCGGCGTGATTGTGTGCGCAGCGGTCGTCGGTAAGGGTTCGCAGATGCTGGAGGTCAGTCGTGCACTGCGAGATAAGCATGACGGGCCGCGCCTGTACCTGATTGGGTATCAGGTGGCAGAGACGCGAGGTGAACTGATGGCTCTTGAACTGAACCTGCGGCACTCAAAAGGCGTTCCCTATGAGATCGCGAGATTCGGCAAAGCCGCGATCGGCACCCAACTCGGAGCATCGTTCGGCTCTGAAGTTGAAGCCTTCTACGGCAGCTCGCTGGATCCCCGAGAGCTGCCGGGCTTGATGAAGCGACGTGCGCAGATCCTTGGTTCGACCAGCAATATTGGTGAACTGGCGCTTCTTCCTCACGGTGAACAAGTGGCGGATTCGATGCGCCTTCGGGCTGGCTTCGCATACTGGCCCAAGGAGTTCGAACCGCAGCCTTGTCATGCAGAGGTGTTGGCCACAATCGCGGTCGTTCTTCAAAGGGCCCGTGAGCATGACAAGCTCCCCGAGGGGCGTCGACTGGCATCCCAAAGCTTCCGGCATGTCGTTCTTGATCCCGAAAACTTCAGTCGCTTCAATGACGGCGTGCTGCAGGCGGCGCTGTTGCGCTGCGCAAGTCCTGCGGAGCTCGACTACCGTGGCGATCACGCTGCAAGCGACTTCATGAAGGCGGTGATCCTTCGTGCGCTTGCTAGGGCAACTCAGGAAGCTGGGGAGGGCGTCCTCGAGTTCTTGCTTGCGCTCTCGCAGCGTCGATTGCAGTTGAGTGAGATCCACTTTGCCGAAGTGGACGCGGCAGCGCGAGCTCAAGGTGTGCGTCCAAGGAAGCTGCAGGCTGCGATTGATTTCGTCATCCAGAGCCCTTCTGCGTCTCAGCTTCGCCGGGCTCGGATGCCGTTCTGACGACCGGCCCGCCTCTACACAGCGGTCGGTCGCTCGGTTGCCGGGTCGCCAGACGCGACGAGGCACTGCGTGCGACCGCCGCGTCGACTCAGCCACCTGAGCGGTTGCGAGCCATAATCCGACCTATGTCTGCGATCCGTCCCATCACCGCAGCGCGCTCCGGTTGGCGTTGGCGCAAGCCATCAGCCTGACCACCCCTACGCGCCCTCATCGGGCGCCTTCCGTCCCCACCCAGCACGGCGCGCCGGCATCGCCAGCGTCGCAAAAAGCGGGTATCAAAGCGGGTACCGAATCAGGATGCTCCCCGGAACATCCAATGAAATCAAAGGGTTAGAGCGCATATGCTGCTGATGATCGACAACTACGACAGCTTCACCTTCAACCTCGTGCAGTACTTCGGCGAGCTGGGCGAGGAGGTGCGGGTGTTCCGCAACGACGAGATCACGCTGGAGGGGATCGCCGCGCTGCGGCCGGAGCAGCTGGTGCTGTCGCCGGGGCCGTGTTCGCCGGCGGAGGCGGGGATCTGCGTGGAGGCGATCCGGCACTTCACCGGGAAGCTGCCGATCCTCGGGGTGTGCCTGGGGCACCAGAGCATCGGCGCGGCGCTGGGCGGGCGGATCGTGCGAGCCCAGCAGCAGATGCACGGCAAGACGAGCACGCTGTCGCACGACGGCGAGGGCGTGTACCAGGGCTTGCCGGACCCGTTCACGGTGATCCGCTACCACTCGCTGGTGATCGAGCGCGCCACGCTGCCGGCCGAGCTGGAGATCACCTCGCGCTCCGAGGACGGGGAGATCATGGGGGTGCGCCACCGGGCGCTGGCTGGCACGGCCACGCCGCTGGAGGGGGTGCAGTTCCACCCGGAGTCGATCCTGACGGAGCACGGGCACGCGATGCTGCGAAATTTCCTGGCGCTGGGGCGCCGCGCGGTGGCGGCCCATGCCTGAGCTGGCGCGCATGATCGACCTGCGCAGCGACACGGTGACGCGCCCCACGCCGGCGATGCGCGCGGCGATGGCCGCCGCGGAGGTGGGCGACGACGTGTTCGGCGACGACCCGACGGTGCGGCTGCTGCAGCGCCGGCTGGCGGCGCTGCTGGGCAAGGAGGACGCGCTCTTCGTCACCAGCGGCACGCAGAGCAACCTCTGCGCACTGATGGCGCAGTGCCAGCGCGGCGACGAGTACCTGGTCGGCCAGATGGCGCACTGCTACCGCTGGGAGGCGGGCGGTGCGGCGGTGCTGGGCAGCATCCAGCCGCAGCCGCTGGCGCAGGGGCCGGACGGCCTGCCGGCGCTGGAGGAGGTGCGCGCGGCGATCAAGCCGGACGATCCGCATTTCGCCCGCACGCGGCTGCTCGCGCTGGAGAACACCTGGGGCGGGCGGCGGCTGCCGCAGGCGGGCGTGGAGGCGCTGTGCGCGCTGGCGCGCGAGCACGGGCTGGCGACGCACCTCGACGGCGCGCGGCTGTTCAATGCGGCGGTGGACGCGGCGGCCGAGGCCGCCGAGGTCGCCGACGCCGGGCCGCGCAGCTCGGCCGGGCCGTCGGCGCCGGTGGTGGCGGCGCTGCGCACGCTGGTGGCGCCCTTCGACACGGTGTCCGTCTGCCTGAGCAAGGGCCTGGGTGCGCCGGTGGGTTCGGTGCTCTGCGGCCCGGCCGAGGTCGTCGGGCGGGCGCGGCGGCTGCGCAAGATGCTGGGCGGCGGGCTGCGCCAGGTCGGCGTGCTGGCGGCCGCCGGGCTGCACGCGCTGGACCGCCATGTCGACCGGCTGGCCGACGACCACGCCCGTGCGCGCCGCCTCGCGGAGGGCCTGCAGGGCCTGGACGGCGTGCGCGTGGACGTGCACACCAACATGGTCTTCGTCCGCCTGCCGGCCGCCCGCGCCGAGGGCGCGGTGGCGCGCCTGGCGGCCGCCGGCGTGGCCTGCACCGGCGGCGCCAGCCTGCGGCTGGTCACCCACCTCGACCTGGACGACGACGCGATCGACACGGCCGTGCGCGTGCTGCGCGCGACGCTCTGACGCCCTTCTCCGACCCGACCGACGCTTCCCGCCTGCGAACCCCCATGCCGATCACCGACAACGAGGCGCTGACGCGCACCATCGACCACCGCGAGATCTTCCACGACGAGATGCTCGCATTGATGCGCCGCATCATGAGCGGCGAGATGTCGCCCGTGATGATGGCGGCGCTGCTGGTGGGCCTGCGCGTGAAGAAGGAGACCATCGGCGAGATCACCGCGGCGGCGCAGGTGATGCGCGAGTTCTCGACCAAGGTCGAGGTGGCCGACCGGCAGCACCTGCTGGACATCGTCGGCACCGGCGGCGACGGCTCCCACACCTTCAACATCTCCACCTGCAGCATGTTCGTGGCGGCCGCCTGCGGTGCGCGCATCAGCAAGCACGGCAACCGCAGCGTGTCCAGCAAGTCGGGCAGCGCCGACGTGCTGGAGCAGCTCGGCGTGGCGCTGAACCTCGCGCCGGCCGCGATCGCCCGCTGTATCGCGGACACCGGCATCGGCTTCATGTTCGCACCCAACCACCACCCGGCGATGAAGAACGTGGCGCCGGTGCGGCGCGAGCTGGGCGTGCGCACGATCTTCAACATCCTCGGGCCGCTGACCAATCCGGCGGATGCGCCGAACATCCTGATGGGCGTCTTCCACCCCGACCTCGTCGGCATCCAGGTGCGCGCGCTGCAGCGCCTGGGCGCCGAGCATGCGGTGGTGGTCTACGGCCGCGATGGCATGGACGAGGTCTCGCTCGGCGCGGCGACGCTGGTCGGCGAGTTCAGGGACGGCGCGATCCGCGAGTACGAGATCCACCCGGAGGACTTCGGCCTGACCATGGCCAGCCACCGCGCGCTGCGGGTACAGACGCCGGAGCAGTCGAAGGCGATGCTGCTGGCGGTGCTGGACGACGAACCCGGCCCGCCGCGCGACATCGTGCTGCTGAATGCCGGCGTGGCGCTCTACGCCGCGGGCGTTGCGTCCACCATGGCCGACGGCATCGCGATGGCACGCGACGCGGTGGCCAGCGGCCGCGCGCGCGCGAAGCTCGATGCCTTCGTCGCGCGCACGCGCGAGCTGGCGCCGGCGGCGGCCTGACGGGGCGGTGGCATGAGTGACATCCTGCAGAAGATCGTCGCGGTCAAGCACGACGAGGTGGCTGCGGCGCGGCGCCGGCGCGACGCGGCCTCGCTGCGCCGCGACGCGGAATCGCTGGGCGGGGTGCGCGACTTCGCCGGCGCGCTGCGCCGCCGCGTGGACGCGGGCTCGCCGGCGGTGATCGCCGAGGTCAAGAAGGCCAGCCCGAGCAAGGGCGTGCTGCGCGCGGACTTCCGGCCGGGCGAGATCGCCGCGTCCTATGCCGACGGCGGCGCGGCCTGCCTGAGCGTGCTGACGGACGAGCGCTTCTTCCAGGGCTCGGCCGAGGCCCTGGTGCAGGCGCGCGCCGCCTGCGCGCTGCCGGTGCTGCGCAAGGACTTCATCGTCGACCCCTACCAGGTCGACGAGGCCCGGGCGATGGGCGCCGACTGCATCCTGCTGATCGTGGCCTGCCTCGATCCCTCGCTGATGGCGGACCTGGAGGCGCAGGCGCTGGCGCTGGGCATGGCGGTGCTGGTCGAGTCCCACGACGCGGCCGAACTGGCCCGGGCGCTGCGGCTGAAGACGCCGCTGGTCGGCGTGAACAACCGCGACCTGCGGACCTTCGAGGTCAGCCTGGACACCACGCTGGCGCTGCAGCGCGAGCTGCCGCCGGATCGCCTGCTGGTCACCGAAAGCGGCATCCTGGCGCGCGAGGACGTGCGCCGCATGCGCGAGCACGGCGTGAACGCCTTCCTCGTCGGCGAGGCCTTCATGCGCGCGCCGGACCCGGGCCGGGCGCTGGCCACGCTGTTCGCGTGAGCGCGGGCCGCGGCGCCGGGCAGGGGAGGGGCGCGGGGCGGACCGGCTCGGCCCCGGGCGCGGGCCCCGCCCCGACGGGTGACGAAGCGGGCTCGCCGGCGACCTGGTTCCCCGCGGCGCCGACCCTCGACGGTCCGCTGGATGCGGCTTTCGACGCCGTGCCGGACGACTGGCGTGTGGTGACCGAGCCGTTCCGCCACACCGCCGTGGGCCAGGCGCTGCAGGCTCGTGTCGACGCCCGACGCACCGCGGGCGCACGCATCTACCCGCCGCAGCCGCTGCGGGCGCTGGCGCTGACGCCGCTCGCGTCGGTGCGCGTGGTGATCCTCGGCCAGGATCCCTACCACGGCCCCGGCCAGGCCGAGGGGCTCGCGTTCTCGGTGCCGGACGGCGTGCGCCCGCCGCCCAGCCTCGCCAACATCTTCCAGGAACTGAAGCGCGACCTCGGCCAGCCGCTGCCGGCGTCCGGCAGCCTGGTGCGCTGGGCGCGCCAGGGCGTGCTGCTGCTGAACACCAGCCTGACGGTGGAGGAGGGCCAGGCGGCCAGCCATGCGCGCTGGGGCTGGGAGGTGCTTGCCGATGCGCTGGTCGACGCGGTGGTGCGCCAGCCCGCGCCGGTGGCTTTCCTGCTGTGGGGCCAGCATGCCCAGGCGCGGGCCGCACGGGTGCCGGCCGGCGGACCGCACCGCGTCTGGCAGGCCAACCACCCCTCGCCGCTCGCGGCGCGGCGGCCGCCGGTGCCCTTCATCGGCTGTGGCCACTTCGGCGAGGTGCGTGGCTTCCTCGCCGCCGCCGGCCGGCCGATCGACTGGACGCTCTGAACCGCGCGGCCCCGGCCACTTCCGGCGTGCCGCCATGCTGTGTTATAGTGTCGGGCTCTGCGAGGAGGGGTGCCCGAGTGGCTAAAGGGGGCAGACTGTAAATCTGTTGGCTTACGCCTACGCTGGTTCGAATCCAGCCTCCTCCACCAGTCGCAGAGATCGTTCGGGCCGTCCGCGGCCGCTCCCAGGGCGGGAGTAGTTCAATGGTAGAACCCTAGCCTTCCAAGCTAATGACGCGGGTTCGATTCCCGTCTCCCGCTCCAGTGTCGCGTTCATCGCGGCGGGCGGGTGGTGCGGGCGGTGTGGTGGTTGTTCGGTGGTGAGGTGGCTTCGTTTCCGATCGTTCGGTGGCGCGTCCTCACAGGCATGGTCAGGCAATCCTGGCCATGCCTGTGGCGACCTTCCGGTCGATGCCCATGTGGCTCAGTGGTAGAGCACTCCCTTGGTAAGGGAGAGGTCACGCGTTCGATCCGCGTCATGGGCACCAATCTCACCGTTGTGTAATTTCCCTCTCGTTTGTCCAGGAGCGAGCAATGGCAAAAGGCAAGTTC